>DASPUD010000051.1:0-61388 GCA_035623095.1 Pseudolabrys sp. | reverse complement strand
TTCTGACGGCGAAAATTCTGTTTGGCCGAAGGCGTCGCTGAGATCGAAGGCCGTCGGGGCCAAGCCGGCATCGTCCAGCGCTGCGTAGGCAAGGCGCGCACCTTCGCCGAGACCGCCGGCGGTTGAGAAAAGCCCTGCGATGCTGACAGGAAATCCGCCGGGCGCGGCGCGGTCCGGTGCCGGCGCGATCAGCCGGGTTAATTCCGATTGCAACCTGATGCGAGTGTGCTGCGGCAATTGCCGCCACAGCCGCCGCAGGATGCTGGGGCGCGCCGGAGAGCCGACACGAAGGACGGATTCAAGCTGCGCGGACATGGGATACGACATCAGAGTGGTGGCGACCTGGCGCCTGGTTCGGAAGGCTCCTGCCGACGGTTGCAGTTGCAAGCCCCCAGATCACGCCGAGCAGAAGATAAAAATGCCGCCAGTGGTCGGAATCGATCACAAAACCTTCGATGACCTCACCGACGAATGTGGCATAGGCCGTAATCAGGTACGGCTGCCACGGAGTGGGCACGAACAACCTACGGAAGCCGATCCCGAGCGTGGCCAACAACAGCACGATGTAAGCCATGCCGCCGGCCCAGCCGTAGACGAGAAATGCCTGCAGATAGACATTGTGCTGCTGAAGTCCGTGCACGCGCGCGAACTCGAAGGGGCCCATGCCAAAGGGAAAATTGAGAACTGCATCGAGTGCCAGCTGCTGCAAGTTGAAACGGCCGCCATCGCCGACGTCGTAGTATTGGATGAGCTGAGCACGCTGCTCGAACATGGTGCGGATTGATTCGAATGAGAGCAGGATCGCGACAAAAGCCGCGAGGACAAGAATGCCGATGATGCCCAAATTGAAAATGCGCACGCGGGCGCGCTGGGTGGGCGCCGTTATGAATGCAAGCGCCAGCATGACCGCAATAGAAACAGCCGCGTGAAACCAGGCGCCGCGCGAAAAGCTAACCAGAAGGGCGAGCGCGAGAATGCCGGTGATGACGATATCGATTATGCGGATGCGGCGAACAATCATGCGTTCGAGAACGATGAGCGCCGGCCAGATCAGAAAGGGACCGAAGACGTTCGGATCCTTGAAGGCGCCAAGCGCGCGATCGAAAGTTGCGAAGAGATCATGCGCGCGAGGAAACACGCTGAAATAGCCGGCGATGCCGGCAAGCGCGATAACAGTGGCTGTGAGCACGTAAGCCGCGCTCATTGCCGCCAGCCTCTGCATTGTATTTTGCGCTAAAATGCAGGCGAACAGAAGCGCTGCGATCGCAAGATAGATCGAGGTGGCGGTGTACTGGCCCGTTTTTTCCTGACCAACCACAGGAACAAGGGCAATCAGTCCCGCGACGTTCCAGATCACGAGTAATACAAGCGGAATCGTAAGCAGGCGCGGAAACCGTACACCGGCTGCCAGGCAGGCGAGCGCGAGGACGCCCATCAGCGCGTCGTGGGGCGATGGTTCGATAAAGGCAACCGAACTTGCCAGCACCGTCACAAACAATACGAGAAGCAAGATTCGCTCAGCCAGCGGCGTTGCCTGTACTTGAGGCCCTATCGGCCGCGAAACCGCGATTGCCGTATCGTGCGCAGTGATCAATAGGCGTTCTCGGATTTGACCAACGCAAATGGCGTGCGCGCTACAATTAAAAAGTCGAACAGCACCGACCAGTTCTCGATGTAGTAGAGATCGTGCTCGACGCGCTTTTGAATTTTCTCGTGGGTGTCCGTTTCGCCGCGCCACCCGTTGATCTGCGCCCAGCCCGTCAGGCCAGGCTTGACCCTGTGACGCGCGTAGTAGCCATCGACTGCCTCGTCGTAGAGGCGGGCCTCGGCCCTGGCATTGATCGCGTGCGGGCGCGGACCGACCAACGACAGGTTGCCTTTGAACACCACATTGAAAAGTTGCGGCAACTCGTCGAGGCTGGTCTTGCGGATGATGCGCCCAACGCGCGTGACGCGCGGATCATCTCTTGTGACCAGCCGCTCGGCGCCGTAGTCGGAGGTGTCCGCATAAAGCGAGCGGAATTTGTAGACCTCGATCGTATCGTTGTTGAATCCGTAGCGCTTCTGCTTGAACAAAATTGGCCCGCGGCTGTCGAGCTTGATGGCGAGGGCTATTACCGCCATGACCGGGAGAGCGGTGATCAAAGCCATGCCGCCAATAATTTTGTCGAAGAGCCACTTCATCACCACGTCCCAATCAGCGATTGGGCGGTCAGTCACGTCGATGACGGGGACGTTGCCGATAAAGGAATAGGAACGCGGACGGAATCTCAATTTGTTCGTATGAGCGGCGAGGCGGATGTCGAGGGGCAATACCCACAATTTCTTAAGCATCTGAAGAATTCTGGATTCCGCCGAAATCGGAAGCGAGAAGATCACAAGATCGACGCGCGTCCGCCTGCCGAATTCGACCAGATCATCCACGGTGCCGAGCTTGCGCTCTCCGGCGCAGTCCGCGCTGCTTCGGTCGTCGCCGCGGTCGTCGAATAGCCCGATGATTTCGATGCCCGAGTCTTTCTGGCGTCGCAGCTCTTCTATGACGCCGGCGCCGGGGTCGCCGCCGCCGACGATCACCGTGCGCCGTGTCAGCCGGCCTTCGCGGGTCCATTTCCGCACGAGCAGGAACACAAACCTGCGGGAGGCGATAAGCGCGAGCAGTCCGAAAAGGTAGTAGCTGGCCAGCCAAACGCGCGAGAACATGTCGCCCGCTTTGGCGAAAAACGATGCGCCCATGACGATCAGGAAAACAACCGACCAGGCAGAGGCGAGACGCATGTATTGCTTTTCGTATCCGCGAAAAGCCTGCACCTGATAGATATCGGCGGCCTGGAAGGCGACTGTGGACAGCACCGCGATCACCAGCGTCGCGCCGACATAGCGCCACATCAGAATCGACGACAGATAGGCGGCGTAGAGCGAAAGACCGATAGCCACGACCAGCGCGAATTCAGCCATCCGCACAAAGCCCGCAAGCACGATCGGAGAAATTGGTGGAGGCGCCGGTTTGGCCGCAACCGCGAGCGCTTCCGGCGTCAGCGTGCTGGCTTTGGACGTAAGGCGCTGACCGATGCGTATACTGTTGATAGCTGCGGCCGCGCTCGACGCGCTCAGCGATGGACGAACGTCGGTATCGGTCATAAGTGACGCCACAAGTTAACACCCGCGACGCTTTGGCGGCGCGCCGCGATCGCCCCTAATTGACGGAAATTTCTAGGGAAAAAGTCTCAAAAAAGGCTTATCGGGATGCTCAAAAATGAGTTAACGGCGGCCCTTTTGTCGCAGCATCTCGATGGCGGCGCCATAAGCGTCGAGGACTCCGTCAACCATATTGTCGACCGAAAATGACGTCGCCACGCGCTCGCGCAGGCGACGTGCGGTCTCGACGGTCGCATCTGGATGATCCAGCGCATGAGCAATCGCACGCGCGAGCGCGCCGGCATCTTCGGGCGCAACCAGGCCCTCTGTCATGCCTTCGTAAATTTCAGGAACTCCGCCGACTTTTGTGGTGATCAGGGGTAATCCCGCAGCGGCGGCTTCCAGGACAACGTAGGGTAGGGACTCGGCCCGCGAAGGGATCACCATCACGCGCCCAAGCGATTGCGCCTGCCGCGCCGGCATTGCAGGCCGGAATAGGATCGAGTCGGCAAGACCAAGATGATCGACTTGACCGTGCAGCGAGTCTCGCTCCGGCCCATCCCCCACCAAGGTTGCGGTAACGATCCGACCGCCGCGCCGGAGTTGCGCGATGGCGTTGACGAGAACGTCTATGCCTTTGACTGGACGGAATTCGCCCATGAACACGAGATCGGTGGCATCCGGCTGCGCCGTTATCGGCTCGAAATCCTTGCGCGATACTCCATTGTGCACAACACGGACAAGCCCGCGGGGCTTGCCGATTTTCTGGCGGAAAATGTCCGCGCTATAGCGGCTCTCGAACAGGAACAGATCTCCGTGCAGCATCAGCAGTTTTTCGGTCGCAAGATAGAATTTCCCCGCCAGGGTATTGTGGCCGAACAGAAGACTGCCACCGTGTGGTGTATAGGCGCGTACAGCCCGCTTCGCGCTGAAGGCTAGTCGGGCATAAGCGCCGCCCTTCGCGCCATGGCCGTGGACGACGTCGGCATTGACCTGCGACACGCGGCGCATGACATGCGTCAACGCCAAGGCGTCTACCGGGCCGATATGCCTGCGCATGGGAATGCGGCTGACGCCGAATGCCAAAGAAGGCGCCAGTGCCCGCAACACAGCGTCGGCACGCGAACCACCGGTATTGCTGTCGGCGATCAATCCCACACGATGGCCGCGCGCGATCTGTTCGCGCGCCAGATCGAGCACATGGCGGAACAGACCGCCGACCGGTGCGCGGAAGACGTGCAGTATGTTCAAGGATGGCATTGCCGTGCCCATACGAGCAGCGAATTGGAGCCTCGCATCGAGCGATTCCCGGCCAAATGATGAAAAACCCCCGCGGGATTAAAGGGCTTGCGTGGTTAACAAATGATGAGTTTCTCGAGATCGAGGCGGAGATTAACGACGTAGCAACCATAGTGAGTTTTCATGAGCCCAAGGCGACACACGCTTCGCCTATGGCGTCGATTGCTGTGGCTGGAGCGTCGTTTATCTGGACTGAGACGCCACGTTCGGAGTCGGAATGTTGTTCAGTAAAAAGTCCAAGGTCGTCGCTCCATCTGCTCCCTTCGCCGCCAATGGCGAACCCGACATGCGCGCTCTTGGCCGCGCCGTGTGGCAAAAAAAGGCGAGAATTTTCGGGTTTACGCTGCTAGCCGCGGGCCTGGCCTTTGTGGCCGTCGACACGATCACACCGCGCTACCAGTCCGAGTCGCGATTGCTGCTCGAGACGCGCGATAGCGTGTTCTTGCGGGCTGAATCAGACAAAATCGGTGAGCGGGGCACTGTAGATCCCGAAGCGGTGACGAGTCAGGTGCAGCTTGTGCTTTCGCGCGATCTTGCGCGCGAAGTTATCAAGAAAGAAATGCTTGCCGACAATCCGGAATTTGATCCGGCAAACAGCGGTATGCCGGCATTGCGGGCGATCCTCGGAGCGTTCGGCATTGCTCGCGACCCGAGCACGATGTCACGGGATGAGCGGACCCTTGAAGCCTACTACGATCGTCTCAACGCCTACGCGGTGGAAAAATCGCGGGTCATTGCCGTCAGTTTCAGCTCGGCCAACCCGGAACTTGCCGCCCTGACGGCGAACACGATTGCTGAAACCTATCTCAAAATGCAGCAGGCGGTGAAACAAGAGCAAACGCGGGCGGCAGGAATTTGGCTGGCCGGCGAAATCGATAAAATGCGCGCCAAAGTGGCCGATGCCGAAGCCAAGGTCGAAGACTACCGTTCACGCGCCAACCTTTTCGCGGGATCCAACAATACCTCGTTGCCGAGCCAGCAACTGACCGAGATCAATTCACAAATCGCAGCCGCGCGCGGGCAGAAAGCCGATCTTGAGGCGAGGGCGCGGCAGCTGCGCGATTTGATCAACTCTAGCAAGCCAATTGAATCGGCTGATATTGCAAATTCCGACGCCATGCGCCGCTTGATCGAGCAGCGTATTGCGGTGCGCGCCCAGCTCGCCGAACAATCGACGACGCTCCTTGACCAGCATCCACGTATTAAAGAATTGAAGGCGCAGTCCGCGGAGATCGACCGGCAAATTCAGGTCGAGGGGGAGAGGCTTTTGCGCCAGCTCGATAACGATGCAACTGTCGCCCGTGACCGGCTTGGGGCTCTCGTTGCAAATCTCGACCAGGCCAAAAAACTCGCTTCTGAGACCAGCGAACAGGACGTGCAGTTGCGCGCTCTCGAACGCGAGGCCAAGACGCAACGTGACTTGCTCGAGTCTTATCTGGTGAAATATCGTGAAGCTACGGCGCGTGACAGCGTCAATGCGGCGCCGCCTGAAGCCCGCATTATTTCACGGGCAACTCCAGCATCCAAACCGGCTTATCCAAAAAAGGCGGCGGTAGTCTTGATCGCGGCCTTTGCGGTATTTGCGCTATCGGCAGGTCTGACTGTGACCGGTGCGCTGCTTTCGACGCCAACTCAGTACGTCTATGCCGCCGCACCGGTGGTCGTATCGCCGCCAGTGGCGGCCGCGCCGCTTTCCGCAACGTCGGCCGCGAAAGGTCCGGCGGTCGATTACTGGAGGGGACCTCCTCCGGCGTCACCGGCAAGCACGGTGGAGCAGGTAGCGCGCAATTTGCGGCAGGCGGGCAGCGGCAATCGTTGCGTGACCGTTGCCGGCACCGTGCGAAATGTGGGCACGACTTATACTGCGATTATGCTGGCCCGGGCGCTGGCCGAAGACGTGCCTGACGCCAATGTGGTGCTGGTAGACTTGGCATTTGGCGCCCCCAATCTGTCGGCGATATCCAGCGAGCCAAATGCGCCGGGCATTGCGGAGCTGGCGCAAGGAGCCGCGTCGATCGGCGACGTCATCAATCGCGATCTGCATTCCCGTGTCCATATCATTGCGGCTGGACGAGCGGGAAGCGACATCGCCACGCTTGCGTCGGTGCCGATGCTGCCGACAATCATCGAGGCACTGGTGCACAGCTACGACTATGTTGTGCTGGATGTTGGCGCGATCGTGGATGTTGCGGCCATTCAATTTGTGCCGCTGGCATCGCATGTAATGCTCGTTGCCCTCGATCCGGCCAACGCAGTCACACGCATTGTGCGCGAACGGCTCATGCAGGCCGGCTTCAGCGATGTCGTGGTGGTCGCGGGCGGCGCGCAACCCATCGCCGCCTAGACGCTCTAAATTACGGTGAAACGGAAAAGCGCGCGCGTGTCTGGCGAAGGGTCCGAACCAGCGACCATAATGCCGGCGACTGCTTAATCGCTCTTTTTGCCGCAGCGCCGATCGAGAAACCCAAGGCCATCAGTCGACCGACCGGGCTCAGGGGCAGATAGCTGTCGAAAAGCGGCTCGGCGTCGCCGCAGAGTAGATTCTTGTAGCGCGCCTCCCCGATACCGAGATCGAACGTATCGAACCCGCGCTCGCAGCAGCTGCGAACCAGCCTGAGTATTAATTGTTCGCCGGGACTTTGGATTGCGAAGTGACCTTGTATGATCGAGTTGAACATCGCGCAGAAGCGGCCGCCGCCGACAATGCCGCCCATGGTGGCGACGATGATGTCATCGACCGAGAGTGCATAGAGCTCAATGGGCGAGCTGCCATCGGCGAGTTGTTCGGTCGTCCCTGATTCAATGAAACGACGCACTTCGGGCGCCGCAAAAGCATCAGGCACGCCAATGGCGCGCATGCGCGCGCTTTTCTGCTTGAAAAAGGCGTCAAGCACTCGCCGTACGTCATCCGCGGCGGTCGCGCGTTCAAACCGCAATTCGCCAAAGCTTGCCAGCGCGCGCTCTTTCTTGCGCATTTTTTTGCGGGTATCCGCGTTGGTGCGCGCGCGCAGCAGGGCATCGAAATCGGGCACCAGTGGACCGCTGAAACCGAAGTTGGCGGCGCGCTGATGTGGCAACAATGCGAACGGGTTGGTCGCACCGTTCCAGGTTAGTGGTTGATTGGTGAGGCTAATGAGGTCGGCCTGCCGGGAAAGTTGCGAAATAACTCTGCGCAATTCATCGGCGCTGATCGTAGCTGCAAGGTCGCGGCGCCACAGCGCCATGTTAAAATTGGCATGCTTGCCACCAAGAAATTCGATCGCGGTTAAACTGCCTATGCGGCGTGAGCCAAATGGCCAGATGAAGAGCGGTTCCTGAATCGCATTGAAGCCGACGACGATAAATGCGCTCATGCCGGCGTCGACGCCGACGTGGCGTTGCCAAAGGTTGAGGAAGTCGAAGCGCTGGTAGGGCGTGCCGAGGGTGTCGGCCTGTTCCAGCGCGCGCCAGTGCGGTTCCGCGGGGGCCATTTCGCGGAAAATCTCTACCCGGGTAATGCGACGATCCAGGGCCGGCAGACTGTGTCCGCCTGCGGGCAGGGATCTCAAGGCCACGACATTCATGGGCTGTGGAGAGCTGGTTAATGAGCCTGTCCGGAGGGTCGCAAATAATTCTCAATAAAGAGTTGGAATAGTAGGTTGATTTTCCGCGGCACCGAGGAGCTTGGCCGGCTTTGAGAAAAACTATCATTCGCAGTGGCCTGGAAACGCTCTATTTCAGCGGCATGCACCATTGGCTACGGCCGCTGGTGGGCGGGGTCGGCGCAATTCTGATGCTGCACCACGTGCGCCCGTCGCGCCCGGAGGCGTTCCAGCCGAACCGCCTTCTTGAAGTCACACCGGATTTTCTCGACGGCCTTTTGCGCAGGCTTGCGCGCTCCCGCATTGACGTGGTCTCGCTCGATGAAATGCATCGGCGCTTCATCGAAGGCGATTTCAAGCGTCGCTTCGTCTGCCTGACTTTCGACGACGGGTACAAGGATTTTATGCGGTGGGCCTATCCGCTGCTGCGCAAGCACAAGCTGCCGTTCGCGATGTACATCGCGACGAGTTTTCCCGACTATCTCGGCGAGCTTTGGTGGATCGCGCTTGAAGCCGTCATTGCACAGAACACGCGCATCGGGATGGTCATCAATGGCGAGGACCAATACTTCGAGTGCCGCACCGTGCGGCAAAAGCGCGAACTCTACGACGCGATCTACGGCTACCTGCGCAGCATGAAGACCGAAGAAGAGGTACGTCGCGCCGTGCGAGACCTATGCGCGTGCTACCGGGTTGATATCGTCTCGTTCTGCCGGGAGCTGTGTATGGGATGGTCGGACATTGTCGATCTCGCCTCCGATCCGCTTTGCACGATTGGGGCGCATACCGTCAATCACATGATGCTAAAGAAAGTGGCGAGCGAGGCGACGGTGCGCGCCGAAATGGAGATGGGCCGCGCGGTACTCGAAGCGGCGCTCGGAAAACGTCCCGAGCACCTGGCATTTCCCGTGGGCGATCCGACTTCCGCCGGGCCCCGCGAGTTTCGCATTGCCGCCGAGCTTGGATTCAAGACCGCGGTGACGACGCGCCCGGGCGTCCTCTTCAAGGCACACCGCGACTACCTGACCGCATTGCCGCGCATTTCAGTCAATGGCGAGTTCCAACAGCAGCGCTATCTGAAAGTACTGATATCGGGTGCCGGAACCGCTTTCTGGAATCGATTCCGCCGCGTCAGTGCGGCGTAGAATCTTTACGCGACATCCAGCTGATGAGCGGCATGGCCGGCAGCACCCAGCCGAGTCCGGCGACGACGTAGTAGATCACAGCAACGAACCCACTGATGTCAGTCAGGACCGACTGGGCGAGCGCCATCGTCAATAGACCCCACACACAAACCAGCACCAGCAGGGCTATGGTGCCGACGAATTTGCGGGCGCGGATCGACATGGGCGTCTATCGTTGGCAATTGCGGTGAAGCGCGCCTGACTATATGGTCCGCGCCGTCTCCTGCAAGCAGCACACTGATGAACGGTCCGGCCCAAACATCCGATACGAATTTGCGCACAGTGCGGCTGTGGCTGTTCATGGCAGCGGCAATGATTTTTTTGACACTGGTGGTGGGCGGCGCTACCCGGCTCACCGAGTCAGGCCTCTCCATTGTTGAATGGAAACCCGTCACCGGCGTGCTGCCGCCGATATCGGAGGATGAGTGGCGGTCGGAATTCGGGAAGTATCAGATTATTCCACAATATCGCGAGCTCAATCGCGGTATGCCTCTCGAGGCCTTCAAGGTGATTTATTGGTGGGAGTGGTCGCATCGTATGTTAGCCCGCCTGACAGGTGCGGTGTTTTTGTTGCCGTTCCTGGTCTTGTTGTGGCGAGGAGCGATACCGCAAGGCCTTCGCGCGCGACTGTGGGCGATCTTCGGCGCGGGTGCGGCTCTCGGTGCGGTCGGCTGGTGGATGGTGTCTTCCGGGCTTACGCAAGGCGTCAGCGTTTCGCAATACCGGCTGGCTTTTCATCTCACGCTTGCTTGCGCGGTCTACGCGTCGATCCTGTGGACCGCGCAACAGCTTGCGCCGCGGACGCAAACTGAAATGCCGACACGCTTGCGCATCGAAGCATTTGCAATCGCAATTTTGCTGCTGTTTCAGATTTATCTTGGAGCGCTTGTCGCGGGGCTTGACGCAGGTCTCGTCTACAACACGTGGCCACTTATCGACGGCGCACTGCTGCCATCGCCGGACAGCCTGTGGTTCATCCAGCCCGCATGGCGCAACATGTTTGAAAACACACTCACCGTTCAGTTTGATCATCGCATGACCGCCTATGCGATCTGGGTGCTGGCGGTCGTTCACGCGCTGGATGCATGGCGCGCCGGACGCGAGATTGGTCCAGCGCTCATTCTCGCGTGCGCTGTGACACTGCAAGCCGCACTCGGTGTTGTGACGCTGTTGTATCAAGCACCGCTTACATTGGCGCTCTCGCACCAGGTGTTTGCAATCGTACTATTCACCATCGCAATCTGGCACGCTGAGCGGCTGTCGCATCGCTCTCTCTCGTACCTTCTACGATCGCACAGGGTAGAGCAGGGCGCATGATCGACGTGAATATCAAGGGTGGCATTGCGCTGGTGAGCATGGCTCATGGCAAAGTCAATGCGCTTGATACCGAATTTTGCGATTCGCTCGCGAGCCGCTTCATCGAACTGCGCAAGTCCGATGCGGGCGCAGTCGTGTTGACCGGGCAGGGCAAGATCTTCTCGGCAGGCGTTAATTTGAAGCGGCTAAGCGAAGGCGGCGCGCAATATGTTCGGCAGTTCCTCCCGGCGCTGCACCGTCTTTTTGACGCCGTGTTTTTTCATCCGAAACCGGTCGTTGCCGCAGTCAACGGTCACGCCATCGCCGGCGGCTGCGTGCTTGCCTGCTGCGCCGACCGCCGCATCATGGCGCTTGAGTCAGGACGAATTGGGGTCACGGAAATTCTGGTTGGAGTACCGTTTCCGGCCCTGGCCTTTGAGATCATGCGGCATGCAACGCCGCCGTATTTTTTCAGTGAATCGATTTTGAGTGGTGCAACTTTTCTTGCCGATGCGGCAGCGCATCGCGGCTGGATCAATGAGGCGGTTGAACCTGCTCTGCTGATGGAGCGCGCGATTGCTGCTGCGCGGGAACTGGCCAGCCTGTCGCCTGCGGCCTTTGCGCAGACAAAAATGCAGATCCGCCAGCCGTCTGTCGAACGACTGAAGCTGAGTGGAGAGGCGGTCGACAAGGCGGTCACCGAGATCTGGGCCGCGCCATCGACGCTCAACTACATTCGCGATTACGTTGCACGGACGCTGGGAAAATGACGCGTCTTTCCGACGCGAAGCAATACTATGCTTTGAGCGCCTGCTCCAGATCGGCGATGATGTCTTCCTTGTCCTCGAGTCCGACTGAAAGCCGCACAACGTCCGGGCCGGCGCCGGCCTGAACTTTCTGCGCGTCGGACAGTTGCCGGTGCGTTGTCGACGCCGGATGGATGATCAGCGATCGCGTATCGCCGATGTTGGCCAGGTGCGAAAACAGTTTCACGTTGGACACCAGTTTCACGCCCGCATCGTAGCCGCCCTTCAGACCGAACGTGAAAACCGCGCCCGCGCCCTTCGGAACATATTTCTTGGCAAGCGAATGATATTTGTCCTTGGGAAGACCCGGGTAACTCACCCAGGCAACTTCTGGTCTTTTGGCGAGCCATTCGGCGACCGCTTGCGTGTTGTCGCAATGGCGTTGCATGCGCAGCGAGAGAGTTTCGATACCAGTCAGGATCAGGAAAGCGTTGAATGGGGACAGCGCCGGCCCGAGATCGCGCAGGCCCAGCACGCGGCAGGCTATAGCGAAGGCGAAGTTGCCGAAAGTTTCATGCAGCACGATGCCTTGATATTCCGGGCGGGGCTCCGAGAGCATCGGATAGCGCCCTTTCTGCGCCGACCAGTCGAAGGTGCCGCAGTCAACGATCAGTCCGCCGATCGAGTTACCATGACCGCCAAGAAATTTCGTAAGTGAATGCACAATGATGTCGGCGCCGTAGTCCATCGGTTTGCACAAGTAGGGCGTCGCAAGTGTGTTGTCGACAATGAGCGGTACGCCGGCTTTGCGCGCGATTTTGGAAATAGCTTCGATGTCGGTGATGATGCCGCCAGGATTGGCGATCGACTCGATAAATATACATTTTGTTTTTGGTGTTACCGCTTTTTCGAATGAGCCGAGATCATCGGGATCGGCCCAGACAACATTCCATCCGAAATTTTTATACGAATGATTGAACTGGTTGATCGATCCGCCATAGAGCTTTTTCGACGCAACAAGTTCATCGCCCGGCGTCATAAGTGCATGCATGACGACCACTTGCGCAGCGTGACCTGAGGCAATCGCCAGGCCCGCAGTGCCGCCCTCAAGCGCCGCTACGCGCTCTTCCAGCACCGCGCAGGTAGGATTGCCGATGCGGGTGTAGATATTGCCAAACGCCTGCAAACCGAACAGCGCGGCAGCGTGATCCACGTCATCGAATACGAAGGATGTGGTCTGGTAGATCGGCGTTGCGCGCGCACCGGTAGTCGGGTCGGGCTTGGCGCCTGCGTGAATGGAAAGCGTCGAAAAGCCCGGAGTGCGTTCCGCGTCGGCCATGGGTCCCTCGCTTGGACTGCTAATGCGAGCTGCTCATGCCCGCGTTGAATTCGGCGGGGATTAGTGGGGCTGGATAGCCGCCGCGTCAAGGTGATATCGCGCCGCGCTGAAAATCAGCCATTACGGTCTTTGTTTGGGCTGGGCCCCAGACTCATGCGCTGTACACCGGTCCCGAAGCCATGCGGTCGCTTTGACGATAGCGTGCGTGAGTTTACGCCTATCCAGGAAATCTCCGATGAGAGGCGGCCATATTCAATTTTCGGGCAACGATTCATCACGACTTTCAAGCCGGCGTCCTCTGCGCGTTTGGCGGCCTCATCGTTACGTACCGTAAGCTGCATCCAGATCACGCGTGGCCTCGGTTTGAGGGCCAACGCCTCCTCAACGATCGGCATAACGTGTTCGGAGGAGCGGAAAATGTCGACCATGTCGACCGGTTCGGTAATGTCGGAGAGCCGTGCGTAGACTTTTTGCCCAAGAATTTTTTCGCCGGCCTGTCCCGGATTCACCGGGATCATTTTGTAACCGCGCTGAAGCAGATATTTGAACGCAAAAAAGCTCGGTCGGTTGTCCTTGGGCGAAATGCCGACCATCGCGATACTCTTTACCGAATCGAGAATGCCGCGGATGTAGGCGTCGTCGTAGGCGTCATGGTTCATAGGCGCGAACATAGGTGCAGCGGCGGCTGAGTGGAAGAGCGCATGGAATGATTTGCTGTCCCGACCGGAGATGGCATAATTGAACGAGGAATCACCGTCCTGCCCGATGCCGATCTCGCGCATTTCATCATGATCGATCCGAATGCCCTGCAACAGCTGATTCAGATTGCGCGTCTAAATCTGGATGTGTCGGCGTACTGGCGGCGGATGGATGTCGAGCGTTATCGTGTGCAAGAGCTTGCGACTCCGCGCTATGCCGATCCAAAACGTCTCGTCCGTCATGGCTTCAAGGTTTATTCGCAGGCCGACGAAGACGGCATCATCCAGGAAATCTTCAAGCGCATTGGTGCGCCGAGCCGCACCTTCATTGAGTTCGGCGTAGAGACGGGCATCGAGTGCAACTCGGTCAAGCTCCTGGTCGAGGGCTGGAGCGGATTGTGGATCGAGGCATCAGCGCCCCATGCGGCGGAAATCCGCAACCGTTTCGGAACGTTTCTTGCCGGGGGAAAGCTCAAGCTGAGTCAAAATCTGGTCACCGCAGAAAACATCAACGCGGTGTTCGAGAACGCCGGTGTCGCAGGCGAAATCGATCTTCTCAGTATCGATATCGATTACAATGACTACTGGGTTTGGAAGGCGATCACCACGGTCAGTCCACGCGTCGTGGTGATCGAATACAATGCGACGCTGCGGCCGCCGATGTCACTCGTCGTGCCATACGACCCTTCGCGCATGTGGGACGGCACCAATTATTTTGGCGCCAGTCTGGAGGCCTTGGTGAAATTGGCCCGCGAAAAGGGATACAGGGTGGTCGGTTGTAACTATGCGGGCGTGAACGCGTTCTTCGTGCGAAACGATGTTGCCGGCAATCACTTCATTGACCCGGCGACGTCCGAGGAGCACTACGAACCACCGCGCTATTTCTACGCGATGCAGACGGCCGGCCACCATCCGCGACCGGGACCTTACGTGAGCGTTTAGATCTTGCCTTCGACCGATTGACGGTCGGCGCGCGCCGAGAGTGCGGCGCGTAAGCGGGTGTTCTCTGTCTGCAGTTCGGCGACCTTGGCCTGGACTGTGGCAAATGCCTCTTCGAGTTCGGCTTCGGTGAAACGCGTCACGATATGGGAAGAACAGTTCACATCCCAGGCCTCGATGGTGAAGAGGATGGCGCGTTCCGGCCGTGCCTTGTAGGCCTTGTCTAACAGGCGTTCGACCAAAGCGGGATCGTTTTCAACGACACGGGCGCGGCCCCAGAGTTTGATGCGTTGCCTGCGCGCGGGATCGAGCAGAAACAAAAATGCGCGCTCGTTCTCGGAAAGGTTGGCGAGGGTCAGGTACTGCCGGTTGCCGCGGAAATCAGCAAAGCCAAGCGTCTTATCGTCGATCACTTTGATAAAGCCCTTGGGGCCGCCCCGGTGCTGAACATATGGGGCGCCGTCCGCCGTGGCGGTGGCCAGAAAGGCGGTATCCTGTTCGGCAATGAATGCCGCCAATTCCGCCGTTATCCGATCAGGGAAGCCCTCCGCCATGCGCTGCGCGAAGGCCTGTGCGGACCCGCGTTCGGCCTGTGCATGCCGTGCGGCCGGCGAAAAGACTCGGCTGGAATTGTTCATGGGGTCATCGCTCGCGTTGCGGAACCAAAGATAGCTACTCGCGGTTGCTCACGGTAGGGCCGCGCGTGCTTTGAATTGGGCAGGATTGCGGTACCGCGCGACATAAGATGGTCACGCTGGTCTGCTGCAATCAGAAGGCTGAGGGGCGCCGCCTAGGTTGTGCACAAACAGGAGGCGTTCAATGTGTGACTACAGTCTTCACGACGTTGCGTCCCGACCGGCAAAGGTCGGCGATAAGCTGATATCGACACAATTCCCCAATGCGATAACGCGCGGTTTTGCTGATCCCGCACAACCGCGCGTCGCCGTTTGTCTGCTGCCGGGCACAGAGCTTGCTTTCGAGAAAGAAGTCGAATGCGATGCCTCGTTTCGATTTTTGCCTACCCGGAAGTCGGCCCATAAGGTCGCGCGCTTCCGGCAGGTGAACCTCAATCGACCGGCGGCGCATCACGACGCTCTCGAGTTCCCGGATGGCAAAATCATTCTGGTGACCGATCTTTGCGAGGGCCAGTCGGCAACGGTGTTGCAACTGCCAAATGTGGGCAGAGCGCCAACAGAGCACGAAGAACGCGAAATTAAGGACAGCGCATCGCTCATCGCCTGACGCTGGCGGCGGATTCGTCAATCGCCTCAGAGCCACTGGTTTCCCCAGTGGCTCGGGGGCAGATTTATGTCGAAATTATCCCCGAGCAGTTGGACGGCTTGCGAAACCAGCGATCGATCCAATCGTGACAATTCCGGTTACGACGCAAATAGCAGTCACAAAGGCAATGTCTTCAGGACAGGGAATTCGGCACTGAAGGACTGCGTTGATGAAGAAACCGGCGGAAAGCGTCAGCCCCCAAAGAGTGCCGGCTGTGATCATCCGCGTGATCGAGCTGCGATTGAGACGCAAGACCAGGGCGGATTGCATCAGCGGTCCTCCCATTTGGGCTCGCGCTTCTCAATAAAGGCCGTCAGCCCTTCCTCGGCATCGCGCGCCATCAAGTTCTCGACCATAACTTCCGAGACATAGCGATAGGCATCTGCGAGGTTCATTTCCGCCTGCTTGTAAAAGCCCTCTTTGCCGATTCTTACGATATGGCTCGATTTGCCGGCGATCTTGCGCGCAAAAGCGAGGGCTTCGTCCCGCTCCTGTCCTGGCTTGACCACCCGATTTACGAGGCCAATGCGATAGGCGTCCTCGGCCGACACTGACTCGCCGGTGAGCAGCATTTCCATCGCGTGCTTGCGCGCAATGTTCCGCGCCAGCGCCACCATGGGAGTCGAACAAAACAAACCGATGTCGACGCCGGGCGTGGTGAATTTAGCCGCCGTGGACGCGATCGCGAGGTCGCAACTTGCGACGAGTTGGCAGCCGGCGGCGCTGGCAACACCCTGGACAGCGGCAATCACCGGCTGCGGCAAGCTAACGATCTGCTGCATCATCGCGCTGCACGTCGTCATGATGTGACGGAAGTAGGCGCGGCCACCGTCGGCGTCACTGCGGCGGCCGGTGAGTTCCTTGAGGTCATGGCCGGCGCAGAAAGCCGGACCATTGGCCGCGAGCACTACGGTGCGGACGGTTTTGTCCGACGCGATTTCAGTCAGTGCGCCGGAAAGGGCAGCGAGAAGCGCCTCGGACAGGCTGTTACGCGCCTGTGGCCGATTGAGCACGAGGAGGGCGACATCATTTTCCCGCTGGCGCAGCAGCACCGGCGTAGATGCGTCGACGGCGCGAGCGGCGGTCGGGGCGTTCATGAAAGCCTTGGTTTTGGGTCCAAAATAATACTTAACCCGAAGCATGTCCCGTGCAAGCCAGGAACGGCGCGCTCTATGGCAAAGCCTGAAATAGACGATTGACCTCGCGGTTGTGCGGATTAAGACCAAGGCGCCGGGCCGGCCGGCGAGGTTGGGGGCGCGTATGCCGACTCCGGTAATGAGTGCGGACAAAATCGCTGAGCTTCTGCACGAAGTCTTCCCGCAGGCCTTTTATCCGGGTTGTGGGCTGACGATAGAGCGCGTCGACTACGCAGGCATTCGCGTGCGGCGACATTTCCAGGACGATTACCTGCGGCCTGGCGGCACGATTTCGGGCCCGACCATGATGGAACTGGCCGATTTCGCCATGTACGTAGCGGTCTTTTCGGCGATCGGCCCGCAGCCACTGGCCGTGACCACAAATCTCAACATCAATTTTCTGCGCAAGCCGACGCGAGGTGACCTGATCGCCGAGGCCCGGCTTATGAAGGTCGGCAAGCGATTGGCCGTAGGAGAGGTCGCGATTTACTCCGACGGGGTGGCTGAGCCTGTGGCCCATGTCACTTCAACCTATTCAATCCCGCAGAATGGGTAATTAGCTCATGGTACTAAAATACCATTCTTATAGACTATTGATTCTGCAGGAAAATTATACCAAGAAGGGCGTTGACCGTCGCTGATGCGCTCGGCTAGAAAGCCGCACTTTCCGCGCGGGTCACGCGCGCCTTGTTCAAGGAACAACCATGAAGACTTATTCGGCGAAGGCCGCCGACATCGAAAAGAAATGGGTGACCATTGACGCCACGGGGCTCGTGGTCGGACGCCTCGCGTCAATCGTGGCGCTGCGCCTGCGCGGCAAACACAAAACAACTTACACGCCGCATGTGGACGATGGTGACAACGTCATCGTCGTCAATGCCGCCAAGGTGGTGCTCACCGGCCGCAAACGCGACAACAAGGTCTATCACCACTACACGGGATTTATTGGGGGCATCAAAGAGCGCAGCGCCAAGGCGATCATGGACGGTCGGTTTCCCGAGCGCATCGTCGAAAAAGCTGTTGAACGCATGCTACCGCGCGGGCCGCTCGGCCGCGTGCAGCTCGGAAACCTGCGGGTCTATCCGGGCCCTGAGCATCCGCACGAGGCGCAGAAACCGGAAAAGCTCGATGTCGCCGCAATGAACCGCAAGAACGTGAGGAGTGCCTGACCGTGGCTGAAACCGTTCAATCGCTCGAGGGTTTGGCAACTCTTAAACCGGCCGCTCCAGAAGCGCCAAAATACGAGAAGAAAGTCGATCCGCAGGGGCGCGCCTATGCCACCGGCAAGCGCAAGAATGCTGTCGCTCGCGTGTGGATCAAACCAGGTTCCGGCAAGATCCTCGTGAATACCAAAGCGGTGGAAGTGTTTTTCGCCCGCCCCGTTCTGCGGATGCTGATCCAGCAGCCGCTGATCGCGACCAATCGCGGCGGCCAATACGATGTGACCTGCACGGTCTCGGGTGGGGGCCTCTCCGGACAGGCCGGCGCGGTTCGTCACGGCCTAGCGAAGGCGCTGACCTATTTCGAGCCGGAATTGCGTGGCGCCCTCAAGCGCGGCGGGTTCCTGACGCGCGATCCGCGCGTGGTCGAGCGCAAAAAATACGGGCGGGCGAAGGCGCGCCGTTCGTTCCAGTTCTCGAAGCGCTAGCTCGCAAAATCAGTATCGTTACGAAGGGCGCGCCAAAACGTGCGTCCTTTTGTTTTTCGCCTCGAAACATTTCGATTTTTATCTATCGTGTTTACCTTACGGATACGTGCATTTTGGCGGCAAAACGGCTGCGAACCTGAACATTGGCTGCGATAATTGATTACAATTCTCGGCAGTCTTTCGTCGAAGCCCGCCGAATTGCACAACGGTTTCCTTCTAGCAAAGCGCTATTTTACCGGCGCTGTCTGATCCGGAGCATGCGCCGGTCGGACTGCAGGTGGGAGCGCGTAATCATATGTTGCTGGCAGGTACCCTGCAGAGTGCGACGTTGGATTTACCAACCCTGTCGTTGGTGGCGGTTTGCATCGCCGGCCTGCTCGGGGTCTTCCTGATTATTGACTGGATGCAGCAGCGCAACGTGCGCGCGCTGGCATGGTGGGGTTCGGCCTATCTGATCGGCGCTTCTGCGATGGCGCTCGGAAGTATGCCGTCTCCGATCATCAAGCTGCCGCCGCAAGTGCCCGGCGCGCTAACCTTCCTCGCCTGCGGCATGATCTGGAATGGCGTACGCCTGTTTCAGGGCAGACGCGTGCTCCCACTGGCCACCTTTATCGGCGCTGCCGTGTGGCTGGGCGTCGGTCAAATTCCAGGCGTGCTGGAAAACGGCAACGGCCAAGTCGTCGGCGCGCTGATTGTTCCGGTCTACACGTTTTTCATCGCAATGGAGCTTTGGCGGGAACGGCGCAGAACGCGTTACTCGCGCGCCGCAGCCGTTGTCGTGCCATGCCTGCACGCGGGAATATTTCTCGTGCCGCTTGCCATGCACGCATTGTTGCCCGCCGGACATAACGCCGCCTGGCTGACGGTGTTCACCCTCGAAACGATTCTCTATGCGGTCGGCACCGCATTCATCGTGATGCTGATGGTCAAGGACCATCACGTTCACGTCTACCGTACTGCCGCATCGACCGATCCACTCACAGGTCTGCTCAATCGCCGCGCGTTCATGGAAAACGCGCTCACCTTGTGCAAACAGCAAGGCAAACGGGGTGAACCGGTTGCGACGCTGATGTTCGACCTCGATCATTTCAAAACGATCAATGACCGCTTCGGCCATGCCGTCGGCGACGATGTCTTGCGCCTTTTCGGTCAAGTCGTGCGTGCGAGCACCCGTGCCGACGATATCATCGCGAGATTCGGTGGCGAGGAGTTCATTGCGATCGTCCCCGGCGGTTGGGAAAGCGCGAGCAAGATCTCCGAACGCGTCCGTACCAGCTTTGAAGCCGCAGGTATCAAAGTTGGCAATCATGCCATTGGCGCCACGGTCAGTATTGGTGCCGCCACCTGCTACGATGCGGTTGCGGCCATCGATACGCTTATTGCGCGGGCTGACGCGGCGCTCTATCGCGCCAAGCACGAGGGCCGCAATCGCGTGCATATCGACGAGGGTGACGTTGCCAGCGAGCGAACGCGGATGATTGCGGCCGCGCGTCGTGCCTCAAGCAGCGAAACGAGAATCCCGGTATTTGCCGGACTTTCGCGCCGCAACAAAGACGGTTGAAGATTACCCCTTTTTGGAAGGTTGACGGCCCGCCGCCGCAACCTCTCATTTACCGTGTTCGCGGTACCATGCGGACATGTGGCGTTCATCCAGTCATGTCCGCACCGGCACTGATGCGCTGGAGGCCTATGCCTTAAGGGCGGGGGCGGCCTTGGCGTGCGCCTATTCGAACTCGGCGGAATTTGACGCGGCATTGATTGCGGAGCGGCGCGCTGCCGGCGTTTATGGGCCCCGGCGCCATCGCCGCCGGATATGGGCAACGGCCGCCGGCCTTGTTGCCGGGTTTGTGGCCGTCGTTTTTTTCATCGTCTAGACCGGCATTCCTTTCAAAAGAAAGCGGGCGCTCCTTGCGGCGCGCCCGTTAAGTTGCATCGCTTGCGCGATGTTAGGAGGAACGCTTACGCCGAGTAATACATCTCGTACTCGACCGGATGAGGCGTGTGCTCGAACCGGATCACTTCCTGCATCTTCAGGTCGATATAGGAATCGATGAAATCGTCATCGAAGACGCCGCCGGCTTTCAGGAACTCGCGATCCTTGTCCACCTCGCCAAGCGCCTGGCGTAGTGAACCGCACACCGTCGGAATTTTCTTCAATTCCGCAGGCGGCAGATCGTACAGGTCCTTGTCGATTGCCGAACCTGGATCGAGTTTGTTCTTGATGCCGTCAAGGCCGGCCATCAGCATGGCCGCAAAAGCCAGATACGGATTGGCGAGCGGGTCGGGGAAACGTACCTCGACACGCTTGGCTTTTGGATTGGTGGTGTAGGGGATACGGCACGACGCGGATCGGTTGCGCGCCGAATAGGCGAGCAACACCGGCGCTTCGAAGCCCGGCACCAATCGCTTGTACGAATTGGTGGTCGGATTGGTGAAGGCGTTGATCGCCTTTGCATGCTTGATGACGCCGGCGATGTAGGACAGGCAGGTTTCCGACAGGTCGGAATATTTGTTGCCCGCGAACACCGGCTTCCCGGCCTTCCAGATCGATTGATGGCAGTGCATGCCCGAGCCATTGTCGCCATAGACGGGCTTCGGCATGAAAGTCGCCGTCTTGCCGTAGATCTGCGCCACCTGCTGGATGCAGTATTTATAGATCATCAATTGGTCGGCCATCTGCACAAGCGGTGAGAATTTCATGCCGAGCTCATGCTGCGCCGACGCAACCTCGTGGTGATGCTTCTCGACCTTGACGCCCATTTTGGCCATGGCGGCGAGCATTTCGCTGCGCATGTCCTGTGCGGTGTCCTGCGGCGGCACGGGGAAATAACCCTTCTTGGTGCCGACGTGATGACCGAGATTGCCGCCTTCGTAATCGGTGTCGGAATTGGTTGGAAACTCGATCGAGTCGACCTTGAAACCGGTTTTGTAGGGCTCGACGGAATATTTGACATCATCGAACACGAAAAACTCGGCTTCGGGCCCGAAGAAAATTGTGTCGCCGACGCCGCTGGTCTTCACCATGCCTTCGGCCCGCTTGGCGATACCGCGCGGATCACGGTTATAAGGTTCGCCGGTAGTCGGCTCGAGCACATCGCAGACAAGCGACAATGTGGTCTCGGCAAAAAATGGATCGATGCAAGCCGTTGAAGGGTCGGGCATCAGGTTCATGTCCGACTCATGGATTGCTTTCCACCCGGCGATGGAGGAGCCGTCGAACATCATGCCTTCTGCGAAAGTATCCTCTTCAATCATCGTGATGTCGAAGGTGACGTGCTGCCACTTGCCGCGCGGATCAGTGAACCGGAAATCGGCGTACTTCACGTCGTTGTCTTTGATCAGTTTCATGACTTCTTTAGCTGTCGTCATGGATTGCATTCCCCCTTGTTTTCATAAAATTGCCGCGTGAACGGTTGCCCGCGGGTTAGATTGCATCGACTCCGGATTCCCCTGTCCTAATCCGAATGGCTTCCTCGATGCTGGAAACGAAAATCTTTCCGTCGCCAATCCGGCCCGTCTGAGCGGCGCGCCGGATTGCATCGATTGCTTTTTCCACCATGTCGTCGCCGAGGACGATTTCGATTTTCACTTTGGGGAGAAAATCGACCACGTATTCGGCGCCGCGGTATAACTCGGTGTGCCCTTTCTGTCGTCCAAAGCCCTTGGCTTCGGTCACGGTTATCCCCTGAAGACCAACCTCCTGGAGTGCTTCCTTCACCTCGTCGAGTTTGAAGGGCTTGATGATGGCTTCGATTTTTTTCATTGCCTGTCCTTCCACCCTCGGTCCACCAACAACTCAGCGGACTGCGCTACCGGTTTGCAGGTCCCGTGCCAAGCCAGTTGAAGGCAAAACTTCAAGTCCCCACAATGGTTTATTGGAAAGGTGGAGAGGCTGGATGCACGCTGCCTAATGTTCGGCGCCTACAAGTTAAGCAAACTGGCTAGATATTAGCCAGTGACCAAAGACTTATGATGGGCCAATCCATTACGCGAATTGTTCCGCTTCAGGTCGACCGATAGTCTTTTGCCATGATCGAACTGCTTACGAATGCAGAAATGGTGGAGGCCGATCGGCTGACGATCGCCGACGGGATTGCCGGCATCGACTTGATGGAGAATGCCGGCCGCGCCGTCGCCAATGCTGCGGCCAGGATGCCAGGCCGCCGGGTGGTCGTCGTTGCAGGTCCGGGCAACAACGGCGGGGACGGATTTGTCGCGGCCCGCCATCTCGCCGAACGTGGCTTTGCCGTGCGTGTGCGCTTTGTCGGTGAACGCAAGCGGCTGAAGGGCGATGCTGCTTTGGCCGCAGATCGTTGGAAGGGGCCAGTGGAAGAGGCGTCACCAGCCGGTCTCGCCGATTGCGATATCGTCATCGATGCTCTGTTCGGCGCTGGTCTGGACCGCGAGGTCACGGGTTTGCCCCAGACCATGATCCGCGCAATGAACGCCGGTCGTGTCCCTGTGCTTGCGGTCGATCTGCCAAGCGGTGTGAACGGCACCACCGGCGCTGTGATGGGCGCGGCGGTTGAGGCGACGCAGACGATCACTTTCTTCCGCCGCAAAACGGGACACTTTTTGCTGCCGGGTCGTTTGCATTGCGGACGGATCGAGATCGCCGATATCGGCATTCCCGCCAGCGTGCTGGGCAGGATTAAACCTGCGGCTTTCGCGAACTGCCCGCAACTTTGGGGTCGCGGATTTCCAAAACCGGCCCCACGCGGGCACAAGTATTCGCGGGGGCACGCTGTTGTGGTGTCAGGGGGGCTCGCGACAACCGGTGCAGCCCGCCTGGCGGCGCGGGGAGCGCTGCGGGCCGGTGCGGGACTGGTGACCATTGCCAGCCCACGGGAGGCGCTTGCGGTGAATGCGGCGGCCAGCTTGGCCGTCATGGTGCGCCCGGTCGATGGATCGGACGAACTTGCCGAGTTCTTAGCGGACCAGCGGCGGAATGCAGTAGTCCTCGGGCCTGGCGGCGGCGTAGGTGCCGCGATGCGCGAGCAGGTTGAGGCTGCCCTGGCGGCGAATGCCAGTGTGGTCCTCGACGCCGACGCGCTGACGAGTTTTGCTGGCGAGCCCGCGGCCTTGGCGTCCTCAATCGGCAAGAGCCGCAGCAAAGTCGTTCTCACGCCACATGAGGGCGAATTCGTACGCTTGTTTGGTCACTTAGAGGATATTTTTAACTCTAATTCTAAACTTGAAAAAACGCGACTAGCGGCAAGACTTACTGGTGGTGTAGTCCTTTGCAAGGGTCCAGACACTATCGTCGCTCACCCGGATGGACGGGCAGCGATCGCCGATAACGCCCCGGCTACCCTCGCCACGGCCGGATCTGGGGATGTCCTGGCGGGCCTGATTGGGGGCCTTTTGGCGCAGGGGATGCCGGCCTTCGAGGCTGCCTGCGCCGCCGCCTGGCTGCATGGCGAGGCCGCCCGCGAATTCGGCCCAGGGCTGATCGCGGAGGACCTCCCGGAAATGCTGCCGCGCGTCTATCGGCGTCTGTTCACGGACGGGTCTGGCCGCACCGCCTAAGCTGGTCTGGCACGGCAAGTCGGCAGATCCTATTTCTGCGGCGCAGGACCCCTTGGAAAGGTAAACGGCCGCCGGGCCGAACACCGTTATGCCTTGCCTTTGCGGGCACCGCCGCGTTAAGCCCTGCCGGACTGCGGCGCCAGGATTTTCCTGAAACCGCCCCTTTGCGGGCGTGGCGGAATTGGTAGACGCGCGGGATTTAGGTTCCCGTGACGAAAGTCGTGGGGGTTCAAATCCCTCCGCCCGCACCACGCCGAGGGACACGCTGAGATAAGGCGATAGGTCCGTATTCCGGAAAATCGCCGCCGCGCCGCCGGTGAAACCAGTGTCGCGTGAGCGCAAACAACGAGTAGTGAGCAATGCAGGTTACGGAAACGCTGTCGGAAGGCCTTAAGCGCGAATTCAAAGTGGTCGTACCGGCTGCTGAACTCGACGCAAAGGTCAATGAGCGTCTGGACGACTTGAAGGGGCGCGTGCGCATCAACGGCTTCCGTCCCGGCAAGGTGCCTGTCGCGCATCTCAAGCGCATGTATGGCCGGTCTGCGATGGCCGAAGTCATCGAGGCGACGGTCCGCGATGCTAACAACCAGATCGTAAGCGAACGCGGCTACAAACTTGCCGCCGATCCGAAAGTCACGCTGCCGACTGGCGAAGGCGCGATAGAGCAGCTGATCGCCGGCAAGAGCGACCTTAACTACACCATGGCACTCGAGATCGTACCGCCGATCGCGCTCGGCGATTTCAAGAGCATAAAGCTGACCAAGCTGATGGCCGATGTTGCCGACTCCGAAGTCGAGGAGGGCATCAACCGTATCGCCGACCAGAACAAACCTTATTCGGTGAGAGAAAAAGCGGAAAAGGCCGCCAAGGATGACCGCGTGACAATCTCGTTTTCCGGCACCATTGACGGCCAGCCGTTTGAAGGCGGCTCTGGCGATGATGCGGTCGTTCTTATCGGCTCAAACACCTTTATACCCGGCTTCGAAGATCAGCTCATCGGCATTGAAACCGGTGAGACGCGCACGCTGAAAGTGACGTTTCCGGCGCACTACATGAAGCAGGATCTGGCCGGCAAGAACGCCGAATTTGTCGTCACTGCAAAGTCGATCGAGACGTCGGGCAAGGTCACTGTCGATGACGACTTCGCCAAATCCCTCGGTCTGGAATCGATCGCCAAACTGCGCGAAGCGGTGAAGGATCGCATCACGCGCGAACACGCGGCCATGTCGCGCCAGAAAATCAAGCGGGCATTACTCGACGACCTCGACAAAATGCACAAGTTCGAGCCGCCCCCTACCCTGGTCGAAGATGAATTCGATCGCGTCTGGAAGTCCGTGCTTTCCGAATTGGAAACAGAGGGCAAGACTTTCGCCGATGAGGGCACGACCGAAGACAAAGCCAAAGCCGAATACCGCGCGATCGCTGAGCGGAGAGTGCGGCTCGGGCTGCTGCTTGCCGAAATCGGCGAAAAGAACAACATCACCGTCACCGACGACGAATTGAATCGTGCGGTGGTCGAGCGCGCGCGGCAATTTGCCGGACAGGAGCAGCGGGTGTGGGACTATTATCGGCAAAACCCGCAGGCGGTGGCCGCCCTGCGGGCGCCGATATTCGAGGAAAAAGCGGTGGATTTCCTGCTGGAGTTGGCGACCGTCACCGATAAAAAGGTCGCGCGCGAAGAGCTCTATAAGGAAGACGATTCGTCCATTTGAGCTGGGTGGCTTGCGCTACCGCGTGTGCGAAAATAGATCACCAGACGCCGCGGCGCGGCTAATCTAGCCCGGATGATTCGCGTTAAGGACCGGAAATGAGAGATCCCCTCGATACCTACATGAACTACTTGGTGCCCATGGTGGTGGAGCAGACCAACCGTGGCGAGCGGGCCTACGACATCTACTCGCGGCTGCTGAAGGAGCGCATTATTTTCATAACCGGGCCGATCGAAGATGGTGTGGCCAGCCTGGTGGTGGCGCAGCTTCTGTTTCTCGAAGCCGAGAATCCGAAAAAAGAAGTCTCGATGTACATCAATTCACCGGGTGGCGTGGTGACGTCCGGGATGGCCATCTACGACACGATGCAATTCGTGCGCCCGCCGGTGTCAACGCTTTGCGTGGGGCAGGCCGCCTCTATGGGGTCGCTGTTGCTGGCAGCCGGCGCGAAGGACCAACGCTTCGCGCTTCCCAATGCACGGATCATGGTCCATCAGCCGTCCGGCGGCTTCCAGGGTCAGGCTACGGACATCATGCTGCACGCGCAGGAAATCCTGGCCCTGAAAAAACGGCTCAACGAGATCTACGTCAAACATACGGGCCAGTCTCTGAAGAAGATCGAAGACGCCCTCGAACGCGACTATTTCCTTACCGCAGAGGCGGCCAAGGACTTCGGCCTGGTCGACAAGGTCATCGACAAGCGACCCGAAGAGATGTCCTCGAAGTCCACCTGACGGTGCCTGTGGCGGGTTCCATCCGGCCTTAGCTGAGTGAGGAAAGGTCGCTTTTGCGGCCCTGAGTGCGGCGTTATCGTTAATAGAATCTTGATTATCAGGTCGTTAGCATGCTTCGCTTATGCTGCGAGGGAGTGGCGGTATTGCGGACCTTCCCATAATCAAGGGCCGCCGCGCCGACGTTCGGCGCGAAATTTGCTTTGTTGCGTGACGGCGTTTAAGCGGAGCGTCGCCGACCACGAGTACGGAAGAGTGTGACGGAGAATGGAATGAGCAAAGTTGGCGGCAGCGATTCCAAGAACACTCTCTATTGCTCGTTCTGCGGCAAGAGCCAGCACGAAGTGCGCAAGCTCATTGCCGGCCCGACCGTCTTTATTTGCGATGAGTGCGTCGAACTTTGCATGGACATCATTCGCGAGGAAAACAAGTCCTCGCTGGTGAAGTCGCGCGACGGAATTCCGACTCCGAAGGAAATCCGCAAAGTTCTCGATGACTATGTGATCGGCCAGGATCACGCCAAGAAGGTGCTCTCGGTCGCGGTCCACAATCACTACAAGCGGCTTAATCATCAGGCCAAGCACAACGACGTTGAGTTGGCAAAATCGAACATTCTGCTGATCGGTCCGACCGGCTCAGGCAAGACGCTTCTTGCGCAAACGCTCGCGCGCATTCTCGACGTGCCCTTCACGATGGCGGATGCGACGACACTGACTGAAGCTGGTTACGTCGGCGAGGACGTTGAAAACATCATCCTCAAGCTGCTGCAGGCCGCCGACTATAACGTCGAGCGCGCACAGCGCGGCATTGTCTACATCGACGAAATCGACAAGATTTCACGCAAGTCCGACAATCCCTCGATCACCCGCGACGTGTCGGGCGAGGGCGTGCAGCAGGCGCTCCTGAAAATCATGGAAGGCACGATTGCGTCGGTCCCTCCGCAGGGCGGCCGCAAGCACCCGCAGCAAGAATTCCTCCAGGTCGACACCACCAACATCCTCTTTGTGTGCGGTGGCGCTTTTGCCGGGCTTGAGAAGATTATTTCTGCGCGCGGCCGGTCCACCTCGATCGGCTTCGGAGCCAAGGTCGTGGCGCCGGAAGACCGCAAGCAGGGAGAGATCTTCCGTGAGGTCGAGCCTGAGGATCTGCTCAAGTATGGTCTGATCCCCGAGTTCGTTGGCCGCCTGCCGGTTGTCGCTACGCTCGAGGATCTCGACGAGGCTTCGCTCAAGAAAATCCTGGTCGAGCCGAAGAACGCCCTGGTGAAGCAGTATCAGCGCCTGTTCGAGATGGAGTCGATAGACCTGACGCTGGCCGAGGAGGCGCTCGGCGCTATTGCCCGCAAGGCCATCGATCGGAAGACCGGCGCGCGCGGGCTGCGGTCCATTATGGAAGGCATCCTGCTCGACACGATGTTCGACCTACCCAGCCTGGAAGGGGTGGAGGAGGTCGTCATCTCCAAGGAGGTCGTCGAGGGCACCGCCCGGCCGCTTTACATCTATGCGGACCGCAGCGACCGGACCGCCGAGACCGGCAGCGCCAGCGCCTGAGCCCGGCCATGCGTAACTAAAAAAATCCGAAAAGACGCCTGATTCGAACGAATTGCGGGGTTGTTACCAGGAAGGGACTCGCTTTAACTGCAAAAGCGGGCTTCTTGCGGACCTATAGACCTCGCCATAGGTATAGCGTCGAAAGTAAGGAGGCGTACGAGAGTTCGTATCTGACTACCGCTTGGGCGAGGGAATACACCCTTCCTGAAGGTGCTGCGGGTTAAGCTACCCTGGGGCCTCCTTGCCCATCCCTACCGGCACTGCCGTGCGATGCCGCTTCAGCGGGTCAAACGACAGGGGCACAACGAAAGGACCAAGGCAATGACCACCAAACCACGACCCCAGCTGCAACCTGGCGAAACCCGGGCCTACCCGGTTTTGCCGCTGCGCGACATCGTGGTGTTTCCGCACATGATCGTCCCGCTCTTCGTCGGCCGTGAAAAGTCGATCAAGGCGCTGGAAGAAGTGATGCGTTCCGACACCTTCATTCTGCTGGCGACGCAGAAGAACGCTTCTGACGACGACCCGGCGACTGACGCGATTTTCGAAGTGGGAACGCTGGCGAGCGTATTGCAACTCCTCAAGCTGCCCGACGGCACGGTCAAGGTGCTGGTCGAGGGCGCTACGCGCGCGAAGGTTCTCAAGTACACGGATCGGGTCGACTACTATGAAGCCGATGCGACGGCGATTGCCGACGATGCGGGAGACCGCGTCGAAGCTGAAGCAATGGCGCGCTCGGTCGTCAACGAGTTCGAAAATTACGTAAAGCTGAACAAGAAAGTGTCGCCCGAAGTCGTGGGTGTGATCCAGCAGATCGAGGATTACGCCAAGCTCGCCGACACCGTTGCGTCGCATCTTGCTGTCAAGATTCCGGACAAGCAGGACATTCTTGAGACGCCGTCCGTCACCCAGCGACTGGAAAAGGTGCTCGGTCTCATGGAGAGCGAAATTTCCGTTCTTCAGGTGGAGAAGCGCATCCGGACCCGCGTCAAGCGGCAGATGGAGAAGACCCAGCGCGAGTACTACCTCAACGAACAGATGAAGGCGATCCAGAAGGAGCTCGGCGACGAAGAAGGTCGCGACGAGCTGCAAGAGCTGGAAGACAAGATCAAGAAGACCAAGCTCTCGAAAGAGGCGCGCGAGAAAGCGATCCACGAACTCAAGAAGCTTCGTCAGATGTCACCGATGTCTGCCGAGGCAACGGTGGTGCGCAACTATCTCGACTGGTTGCTGTCGATCCCGTGGAACAAGAAGACCAAAGTCAAAAAGGATCTGAAACTCGCCGAGCAAATTCTCGACGCCGATCACTATGGCCTCGAGAAGGTCAAAGAGCGCATCGTCGAGTATCTCGCCGTTCAGCAACGTGCCAACAAGCTGACTGGTCCGATCCTCTGTCTCGTCGGCCCCCCTGGCGTCGGCAAGACGTCGCTTGGCAAGTCGATCGCGAAGGCGACCGGCCGCGAATTCGTGCGCGTGTCGCTCGGCGGCGTGCGCGACGAAGCCGAGATCCGCGGTCACAGACGAACTTACATTGGTTCGATGCCTGGCAAGATCATCCAGTCGATGCGCAAGGCCAAAACATCGAATCCGCTGTTCCTGCTCGACGAGGTCGACAAGATGGGCGCCGATTTCCGCGGCGATCCGTCCTCAGCTTTGCTCGAGGTGTTGGACCCTGAACAGAACCACACGTTCAACGACCACTATCTCGAGGTCGACTACGACCTCTCAAACGTGATGTTCATTACGACGGCGAATACGCTCAATATCCCGCCGCCGCTGATGGACCGCATGGAGATCATTCGCATCGCCGGCTACACCGAGGATGAGAAGGTCGAGATCGCCCGCAAGCACTTGATACCGCATGCGGTCGTTAAGCACGGCCTCGACGCCAAGGAATGGACGATCGATGACGAAGCGCTCCTGACGCTGATCCGGCGCTATACGCGCGAGGCCGGCGTGCGCAATCTCGAGCGCGAATTGTCGACCTTGATCCGCAAGGCGGTCAAAGAGCTGATGACGTCGAAGAAAAAGTCGATCAACGTCACGGCGGCAAGCCTGACGGACTACATCGGCGTGCCGAAATATCGCTACGGCGAGATTGAGGCCGAGGATTTGGTCGGCGTTGTCACCGGATTGGCGTGGACCGATGTGGGTGGCGAGCTGCTCACCATCGAAGGCACGTCAATGCCCGGCAAGGGCAAGATGACCGTCACCGGCAATCTGCGTGACGTGATGAAGGAGTCGATCTCGGCAGCGGCGTCGTACGTCCGCTCGCGCGCGGTCGCTTTCGGCATCGAGCCGCCGCTGTTCGACAAACGGGACATCCACGTGCACGTGCCGGAAGGCGCGACTCCGAAGGATGGGCCTTCGGCCGGCGTTGCCATGGTCGCAGCAATAGTTTCAGTGATGACGGGCATTCCCGTGCGTCGAGATGTTGCCATGACAGGCGAAATCACACTGCGGGGCCGTGTGTTGCCTATCGGTGGCTTGAAGGAGAAGCTGCTGGCCGCGGCGCGCGGCGGCATGAAGACCGTGCTGATTCCGGAAGAAAACGCCAAGGATCTGGTGGAAATTTCCGACGCGATCAAGAAGGGACTGGAAATCGTACCCGTTACCCGCATGGACGAAGTGCTGGCGCGTGCTCTGGTGCGGCCGCCTGAGCCGATCGAATGGGATGAGGCGAGCGCCAAACTGGCGGCCGAAGCAGCTGCCGGTGAGCCTGCCGTCGATGAGGATGGTTCCGGCCTGACCGCCCATTAAGGGCGTACGAAACACGATGTGGAAACGGCGCCGTCGGGCGCCGTTTTCGCGTGTGGATGCACCGCTTGCGTCACGTGGCGCACAGGCGGTATTTGGCTGTTAGTGGGCGGTTAGCTCAGTTGGTAGAGCGCCTGCTTTACACGCAGGATGTCGGCGGTTCGAGTCCGTCACCGCCCACCACGCAACAAGTGTCCGCTTCCAAGTGTGAAGCGGACATGATTTTTTTGTGGCATTGATAGTCCAAGTCCCCGAGCAATCAGACTGGCGAGGGAGATGGCCTGAATGGACGCGCAGACAATCGATCGTTTAATGATGGGTCGCTGTATTGAGCTTTCCAAGAGTTCCGGTAGATCGGGCGAATATCCATACGCCGCCGTCATATGCCGCCACGGGGAAATAGTCGCCGAATCGATCAACAGAGTAAGCCACGAACGTGACGTGACGCGACACGCCGAGATCGTAGCCATTTCTTTGGCACAAAAAGCGCTGGCAACGGTGAGTCTCGATGACTGCGAGATATATGTGAACGCGGAGCCTTGTGCGATGTGCTCTTTCGCGATTCGCGAGTGTCGTATTCGGCGTGTTGTTTACGGTTTGAGTTCGCCGCATATGGGCGGTACGACTAAATGGAATGTTCTCCCTGATACGGATCTTTCGGATTCAATGCCGGAAGTATTCGCGCCGCCTCCGGAGATCGTATCGGGTTTTATGGAGCAAGACGTCGAAAAAGCCTTGATCGAATGGAACCCGCTAATTGCCAGGATCATAATGCATCGTGGCCTGTTCGGATCAGCCGCGCGGGTGCATAGCGAAATTCTTTCGGATCAACCACGTCGCCGAGAAAAATGGCTGCTTCGGATTATCCGGCGGCACCTTTTTGATTTTTTTGGTCGTCGGTAATGCTGCCGCGCCGCTGCCCCGTCTGGAAAAGCAGCCGAGACGCGCTCACCGTAAGCTACTATCTTTCCTCGACAGTCCAGTCGTGCGGAGAAAGCTGATGACCGATTTAAGCGGATCTGAAATCAATTGGACAAGTTTCGGCGGTAGTGCGGTAGCGGTCATTGCTTTGCTTGTTGGCGGACCGGTCTTCGCGGATTCACCGAAAATCGGTGATCCGCCTGAAGCCTCGAACATGCGGCTTGTCGGATTCAATGACCTGCAAGGTCGCTCCGCATACCAGCCAACCATCCATCATCAAGGCGATCGCTGGATCGCCTATATCGGACATCACGGCGGAACCGATACCGTTCCGAAGCCCATAAATCCACTGACCGGCCAACCGGAGTTCAGCGGAACGTCAATTGTCGATGTAACGGATCCAGCGAAGCCCGTGTACTTGCGACATATCCCGGGGCAAGGAGGTACCTATGAAGCCGGCGGCGCACAGATGACCCGCGTCTGCGATGGCAAGGATCTTCCCAAAGGTGATCCAAGTGCGGTCTATCTGCTCCGGACGTTTGGTGGAGCAGCTCATGAAATTTGGAATGTTGCCGATCCGGCAAATCCAAAACTGGTCACTCGCCTGGAAGGACTCAAGGATACTCACAAGAGTTGGTGGGAGTGCACCACTGGCATCGCTTTTCTCGTCTCGGGTGTTCCGAATTGGCGTGTTCGGCGCATGACCGAAGTTTACGACCTCAGTGATCCGGCCAAGCCGGTTAAAATTCGCGAATTCGGACTACCGGGCCAGGAGCCGGGAGCGACAGGAAGCGTTCCTACTGAGTTGCACGGTATGATCTCGATGGGGCCGGCGGCTAACCGTGTGTACTTCGGCTATGGCACAAACAAGGGAGGCGTTCTGCAAATTGTCGATCGCGAAAAACTGCTCAACGGACCGAAAGAGCCTACTCCGGACAACCTTCGCTTTCCGGTGATAGGGGAAATGGAGATGTCGCCGTTGACCGGTGCTCACACAACTTTCCCGTTGGGAAAAATGACCATCCCGGATTTTTCCAAAGACAAGTTTGCCAGCCAACGGGACATCGTGATGATCGTCGATGAATCGTTGGTCAACGAATGTCAGGAGGGCGAAGCGCGCCAGATGGTGTGGTTTGTCGATGCCACGATTGAGAAAAAGCCAATGGTCGTCGCGAACTACTCTGTGCCGGAGGGCAACTTCTGTGAGCGCGGCGGTCGTTTCGGCTCGCATTCTTCCAATGAGAGCATGGCGCCCGTCTTCTATCGAAAGCTCGCGTTTGTGACCTGGTTTAATGCCGGGGTTCGTGCGCTCGATATACGGGATCCATATCACCCGAAAGAAGTCGGCTACTTTATCCCGGCGATTACCGCAGCAACCGACAAGCGCTGCATCAAGGTCAATGGGCAGGACGTCTGCAAAGTCGCGATACAAAGCAACAATGTTGAGACAGACGAGCGCGGATATATCTACGTTGTCGATCGCGCCAACACCGGTCTGCACATTCTGGAAATGACAGGGCCGGCCCGCGCAATTGCGGGGCTACCCAATTAGTGGCGAGAATCTAGGTGCCATGCGACGCATTCTCCCGCTCATTCTTATGCTGGCGATGCTGCAGGTCCTGAGTTTCGCGACCGCCGATCAGGCAAATCCGAAATGGATCGAAGTCAGGTGGCCATTTTTGATGGATCAATGGGGCGAGGGGAAAGCGTTTCAATGCGAGGCGGCGAATTGCGGCGTCCAGCTCAATCTGTATGTCCGCGCCAAAATTGGTTTTTGCAGTAGCACAACGGGCATTGCGGATGACAACGAGCTCGAACGATTGAGTGATTTCGACTTCGTTAAGGGCCCCGCAGTCGCACTGGGTGGCGGTCACGAAATTAGTGTAGCGGGAATGAAGGGCCGTCTTCGCGAGTACGCAACCGCAAATAACCCGGCCGGACATGCGTTCGCAGTTGCGCTAAATAGCAACTCCGATGCTGTGGTGGCCACAGTCGTGTTCAACGGCGGAGATTCGGGAACCATCGAGCCGATCATAATTGAATTTCTGCGCGGAAAAGCAATTCAGCGGTGGGTTGCTCGTACGCTCGGATTGTAAAATTGGGGCTGTGTTGCGGATCGCTATACAGCCCTCGCGCTACGGTATGGTAAGCTAAGGCCCTGTATTGGGACCCAGCTATGAGACGGCGCGAGTTCGTCACGCTGATTGGCGGAGCTGCAGCTGCCTGGCCGCTGGGCGCACTGGCGCAACCTGCGGGGAAAATCCCGCTTGTCGGCTACCTCTGGCACGCCGCCAGTGCAGAAGAAGAGGGGCCGTATTACAAGGCGCTGCTCGAGGGCTTCGCAAGATACGGCTATACCCCGGGTCGCAATGTCATCCTCGAACACCGTTTCCCCAATGAGAATCGCGAACAGTTCAAGCGCATGGCCGCTGAGCTTGTCTCACTGAATCCAGATGTTCTGATGGGTGGCGCCATTGGATCGTCCTATCTTAAGCAAGCAACCTCCACGATTCCGATCGTGTTCATGTTCGTTCCGGACCCGGTCGGACTCAAACTGGTTGAAAGTATTGCCAGGCCCGGCGGTAACGCCACAGGTTTAGTGACGTTCGGCCGGGATCTGGTGGGCAAGCGGCTGCAGTTTCTAAAAGAAATTGTGGCCGGCCTTTCGCGTGTTGCGCTGCTCATCAATTCGGATCAGCCGACTTCGCGCGTTTTTGTCGATGAAACCCAGGCTGCCGGAACCGAGCTGGGAATTTCCATTCAGGTGTTCGATGCGCGATCGCAAGATGCGCTGACCCGTGCGTTCGATTCGATGACGCAATCACAAATGCAAGGCGTCATCACCGCGTCGGGAGGAACCATATTTCAGTGGCGTGAGACCATCGCAAAATTGGCCCTCGAGCGCCGGCTGCCATATTGCGCATTCTCTCGCGAAACCTTCGAGGTTGGCGCGCTGATGTCATATGGAGCCGACCAGATCGAGATGTGCCGATATTCGGTGTCTTATGTCGACAAGATATTGAAAGGGGCAAAGCCCAGCGAACTTCCGGTCCAACAGCCAACAAAACTCGAAACGCTCATAAATCTGAAGGTCGCCAAGGCGCTCGGCGTCACCATACCTCCGAAACTGCTCTACACTGCAAACGAAGTCATCGAATAAAGGCAGCCGGCCAGCCGGATTCAGAAAAGAAACGGCAGGCGAGAAGCTTGCCGCTTCGCGCCTGCCGCTATTCCCCGGAGGGTCAGCTGTCGCAGCTAGATTTGCTCTTTAAGATCCTTGGACGCGCGGAAAGCGACCTTCTTGCTCGCCTTGATCTGGATTTGCTCGCCGGTCGCAGGATTGCGGCCAATGCGCGCTGCGCGCTTGCGCACCTGAAGAATACCGAGACCGCCGATACGGATGCGCTCGCCTTTCTTCAAATGTTTTACGATGTTGCCAACCAGATCGCCGAGCACGGTCTCCGCCTGCTTCTTCGACATCTCGTGCGTTTCCGCGAGTGCGGCGGCGAGATGTTTAATCGTAACGGTCGGTGGTGTCGGAGTTTTTCCAGGAACCATTGCCATCAGTGGGACCCTCCTCTTTGAATCCGCCGGTTTGGCAAAACGCCAAACACCATGCCCGCATAGACGATTCGGGGGCACTCTGACCATCGATTCTTCTAGGTAAATAAGGCTTTTTCGCAATTTGGTAAGCGAGAAACCCTTTACCTTGACTTGCAAAAGGGCCGTCTATAACTCGAACAAACGCCCGCGGGGGCGTAGCTCAGTTGGTTAGAGCGCTGCCCTGTCACGGCAGAGGCCGCGGGTTCGAGTCCCGTCGCTCCCGCCATTTTATCAATGACTTAGGCCCATTTTTATTGGCTATTTTGGCTTCTGAAATAGGGGCCGCGAAGGCGTCATGACCTCCATTCGGGCGATGTTTTTTGACGTGTTCGGAACCCTGGTCGACTGGCGGACGGGGGTCGCCAGGGAGGCCGAACGGCTTCTCAAACAGGCTGGGTATAACTTGGATTGGATGGCCTTCGCCGATGCCTGGAGGGGCGAGTACCAGCCCGGCATGGAGGAGGTGCGGTCGGGCCGCATTCCCTTCAGCAAGCTCGACGTGCTGCACCGGCGCAATCTCGAACGCTTCATGCAGCGTTTTGGCTTGCGCGATCTCTCCGAGAGCCAGCTCAGTGAGCTCACGCTGGCGTGGCACCGGCTCGACGCCTGGCCCGACGTGCCGGTGGCTCTCGCGCGGCTCAAGAAAAAATATCGGCTGGCTCCGGTCTCGAACGGAAACATCTCGCTGATGGTCGATCTCGCGCGCCGCAATGACTTCCCGTGGGACGCCATCCTCGGTGCCGAAGTTACCGGCGATTTCAAGCCGAAGCCGCGTGTCTATCTCGCGGCCTGCGAAGCGTTCGATCTCAAGCCTGAACAATGCATGATGGTCGCTGCGCACAGCAGCGACCTTGAAGCCGCCGCGGCCTGCGGTTTGCGCACCGGCCACATCGCACGGCCCGACGAGCACGGTCCAGGCACGGGCGAAACAGCGCCGACCGTAAGGGTGGATGTGGCGGGAAGAGATCTGGCCGATCTCGCCGATAAACTCGGAGCCTAGCGCGCTTACCCGCGATAGACGGGCGCTGGCTGTGCGAAAAAGCTTGCCAGGATGTGATACACGATCATGTAATTCTTTTGCTGGAAGCTGGCGTGCGAGATTCCGGGCATCACAGTGAACTGCTTGTCGGGATTGGGAAGCTTTTCAAAAAACTTCAACAGGTCCTGTAGTGACGCAATCCCGTCGTGCTGGCCGCGCATGATTAGTGTCGGCGCCGTAATTTTTTGCGGATCAACTACCGGTAGCTTTGAACACATATCGACATAAGTTCCTGTCGGCACAGATGTGTCGAGCGCAACAACCGCGTCGGCAAATTCGTCGATCACCTTGCGCTCGGCAGTATCCGGATGATCGCGGTCAAACACCGAATGAATGAAAGCCTTGTCGATTGGGCGCCGATTTTTCGCGGTGAACTCCGATAATTTCTTGCGTCGTTGCTCCAGCGTCGGAGAGCCTTCACCGGTCCATACCATCGCATCGAGCGCGAGACGTGCAACCATTTCTGGATGACGCTCGGCGAACATTGCCGCACGCAGCGCGCCCGAGGAAATTCCGTAGACAAGGAACGGCCGTTTTCCGCGCAGCTTTTGAATGTAGAGCGCGGCTGCGTAACAATCATCGGCGCCCTGCGAAATCGGCGCGTTATTGTCGCGATCCTTGGTCGACCGGCCGTAGCCCTCCATGTCGACGCACCAGCAGTCGTAGCCGCGGCGCGCGAAGTGATCCATTGCCGATGAATCCGGCCGGCCCGGCACTTGCAGATCAAACGTCGGCTGCGACGCCATGGATGAGCCGTGCACGAACAGGATCGTGCCAATTGTCTTGGCCGGATCGCCGGCACATTTTTCGAACAAAAAAAGCTTCACCCCGCCGTCTTTCGTCGTCCAATGATCTTCGCCTTTGATGGCCGGGGCAGGCTTGCTCATTTCATTCATAGCTTGCTCACGCTGTTTCAGTTGATCGGTGCAATGTGGTTTGCCTTGATGACGTCAGCCCATTTGGCGACCTGAGCGTCCATAAAGGATTTGAACTCAGGCTGCGTCATCACGATTGGTGTCGCGCCGGTTTTTCCCCATGCCTCATTGATGTCGGGCTGCGCCAGGATCTTGGTGATCTCGCGGCTGAGTTTGTCCACGATCGGCTGCGGCGTGCCCGCGGGGGCCATAAAGCCGACCCAGAGGGTTGCATTGAAACCGGGAACGCCGGCTTCGGCGATTGTCGGCACGTCGGGCAGGATCAAGGAGCGCGTTTTGCCGCTGGTGCCGAGCGGGCGTACGAGCCCGGCCTTGATCATCGGCGCCATGGTTGGCACGGAATCAAACAAGATCTGTATTTGCCCGCTCAGGATGTCATTGCGGGCGCCGGTTGAGCCTTTGTACGGCACATGCACGATGTCGACGCCGGTGAGATTTTTCAGAAGCTCGCCGGCCATGTGATAGTTCGAGCCGGGCCCGGAGGATCCATAATTTATGATGCCCGGCTTCGCGCGTGCCAGCGCCAGCAGTTCGCCTAACGTCTTGGCTGGGACCAACGGGTGTGCGACCAGCACCAGGTCCGTGTCGATGAGAGGCGCGATCGGGATAAGGTCGCGCATAAGTTGATATTGCTTATGGGCATAGAGCGTTTCGTTGACGGCCTGGGTTCCCGACACCATCAAAAGCGTGTAGCCGTCGGGCGGCGCCTTGGCGACGACTTCGGTGCCAATGGTGGTGCCGGCGCCAGGGCGGTTCTCCATAACGAAGGTCTGATGCAGGGACTTGCGCAGTTCCTCGGCGATGGCACGTGCGTAGACATCGGTCGGTCCGCCGGCGCCAAACGGCACGATGATTTTGACCGGCCTGGAGGGGTATTCGTCTGCTTTCGCAGGCGTCGCGGAGATTGTGACAATGACGGCAAACAACGCTGCGATTTGTCGCGCAAAAGCCATGCAGTTTTTCCCGGTTCCGCAGATTTGCCGTGCGACTATCGATGGCGGTTTGCAACCCTGTCAATCGTCCGGATATTCCGCTCCACCCGAGGTTTTCGTTCGTGGATCCTAGGCAATGTCGGCTTGCCACCCATGGTGCCCTGCGCTAAGCCTCGGGCGACTCCCGTCTTTGTGGCTATTCCAGACAAGACAATTGAGGGCCAATCTGTACGGGGTTAGCCGGCGCCTTTGGGCTGCCGAGCGTCCGGGCGGGGGGACACATCCGGATAGGCGGGGCTGCACGCTTGAGGTTGGCCAATGAGCTCGTTGCTGCTGGATTATCTGCCCTTGGTTGTCTTCATAGCAGTTGCGCTCGTCATCGGGCTTGCACTGCTGATCGCGCCTTTCATTGTCGCTTATAAGCAACCGGACCCAGAAAAGCTTACCGCCTACGAATGCGGTTTTAATGCTTTCAGCGATGCACGGATGAAATTCGACGTGCGCTATTACCTCGTGGCTATTTTGTTCATTATTTTCGATCTCGAAGTGAGTTTTCTGTTCCCGTGGGCGATCGTGTTCAAAAAAATCGGCCTCTACGGCTTTTGGTCGATGATGGTGTTCCTTGGCGTCCTCACCATCGGTTTCATATATGAGTGGAAGAAGGGGGCGCTTGAATGGGATTGAACCCATGACCCTGATCGCACCTGCGCCAAAGGGTATTCGCGACCCTCGCACCGGCAAACCGTTCGGGGCGAACGATCCGTTTTTCTCAGGAATGAATGCCGAGCTTTCCGACAAAGGTTTTCTGGTCACCGCCGCCGACGATCTGATCACATGGGCGCGCACCGGCTCGCTGATGTGGATGACGTTCGGGCTTGCCTGTTGCGCGGTCGAAATGATTCAGATGTCGATGCCCCGTTATGACTGCGAGCGCTTCGGGTTCGCGCCTCGTGCTTCGCCACGCCAGTCGGACGTGATGATCGTCGCCGGTACGCTGACCAACAAAATGGCGCCGGCGCTGCGCAAAGTCTACGACCAGATGCCGGAGCCGCGCTACGTGATCTCGATGGGTTCATGCGCTAACGGCGGCGGCTACTATCATTACTCGTATTCTGTCGTACGCGGCTGCGACCGCATCGTGCCGGTCGACATTTATGTTCCCGGCTGCCCGCCTACCGCCGAAGCGCTGCTCTATGGCGTGATGCTGTTGCAAAAAAAGATCCGCCGCACCGGTACGATTGAGCGCTGACCGGAGGCGCCCCATGGACGACACGCTCGACAGACTTGGGCAAACCATCAAAAGCGCCCTCGGTGCGTCCGTCACCGGCTACGCCGTTGCGCGTGGGGAATTGACGATCGAGGCAAAGGCTGCCGATGTTGTCAAGGTGGCGACCTTCTTGCGCGATGATCCCGCTTGCCAGTTCATCAACATTATCGACGTGACCGCCGTCGATTGGCCTTCGCGCGAACAACGCTTTGACGTCGTTTATCACTTTCTCTCGCCGCGGCTGAATCAGCGCGTGCGGCTGAAGGTTGCGACCGATGAGACGACGCCAGTGCCATCCCTGATCGGCGTTTTTCGCGGCGCTGATTGGTTCGAGCGCGAAACTTACGATCTTTATGGCGTGCTGTTCACCGGCCATCCGGACATGCGGCGCATTCTTACCGACTATGGATTCGAGGGCCACCCGTTGCGCAAGGATTTTCCGCTCACCGGTTTCGTCGAACTGCGTTACGACGACGAGCAAAAGCGCGTGGTCTACGACAAGGTCAGTCTCGCCCAGGAATTCCGCACTTTCGATTTTCTCTCGCCGTGGGAAGGCACAGATTACGTCCTGCCGGGTGATGAAAAGGCGAAAGCCGAAGGCAAGGGGTCGTGATGGCCGAAACGGCGCTCCGAAATTTCACGATCAATTTCGGCCCGCAGCACCCGGCCGCGCATGGCGTATTGCGGCTGGTGCTCGAGCTTGACGGCGAAGTCGTGGAGCGCGTGGACCCTCATATTGGCTTGCTCCATCGCGGCACCGAAAAACTGATCGAGCACAAGACCTATCTGCAGGCGGTGCCATATTTCGACCGGCTCGACTATGTCGCGCCGATGAATCAGGAGCACGCATTTTGCCTTGCAGTCGAAAGGCTTCTCGGAGTCCAGGTTCCCCGGCGCGGACAATTGATCCGTGTGCTCTATTCGGAAATCGGCCGATTGCTGTCGCATCTGCTGAATATCACGACGGGAGCCCTGGACGTCGGTGCGCTCACCCCGCCATTGTGGGGCTTCGAGGAACGCGAAAAGCTGATGATTTTCTATGAACGGGCGTCCGGTTCACGCATGCATGCAGCCTATTTCCGCCCGGGCGGCGTCCACCAGGATCTGCCGCCGAAGCTCATCGATGACATCCATGGGTTCTGCGACCCGTTCCTCAAGGTGGTTGATGATCTTGATGGTCTGCTGACCGGTAATCGCATCTTCAAACAGCGCACTGTCGATATTGCTGTCGTCAAGCTCGCCGATGCCTGGAACCGGGGTTTCTCCGGCGTGATGGTGCGTGGCTCGGGTGCCGCATGGGATCTGCGCAAGGCGCAACCCTACGAGTGCTATGCCGAGATGGACTTCGACATTCCGATTGGCAAAAACGGTGATAGTTACGACCGCTATCTCGTCCGCATGGAAGAAATGCGTCAATCGGTCCGGATCATCAAGCAGTGCGTGGAGAAACTGCGCTCGCCGACCGGGCAGGGGCCGGTGAGTGTCGAAGACCACAAGATCGTGCCGCCGAAGCGTGGCGAGATGAAGAGGTCGATGGAAGCGCTGATCCATCACTTCAAGCTCTACACGGAAGGTTATCACGTGCCGGCGGGTGAGGTTTACGCGGCGGTAGAAGCGCCCAAGGGCGAGTTCGGCGTCTATCTGGTCGCCGACGGGACCAACAAGCCATATAAGTGCAAGATCCGCGCGCCGGGCTTCGCGCATTTGAGCGCGATGGAATTCCTTTGCCGCGGTCACCTGCTGGCGGACGTTTCCGCCGTCATGGGCACGATCGACGTTGTATTCGGGGAGGTCGATCGATGAGCGTCCGCCGTCTCGCACCTCCTGAAATGCAGCCGAGGGACTTTTCCTTAAGCAAGGACAATCTTGCGTGGGCCAAGGAGCAGACAAAGAAATATCCGGAAGGCCGCCAGCAGTCGGCGATCATTCCGCTGTTATGGCGTGCGCAGGAGCAGCATGGCGGCTGGCTGCCGGAGGCCGCGATACGGCACGTTGCCGACTTCCTTGGCATGGCACATATCCGCGCGCTTGAGGTCGCAACGTTCTACACAATGTTCAATTTGCAGCCGGTCGGAAAATTCCACGTGCAACTCTGCGGCACGACGCCGTGCCGTCTGCGCGGCGCCGATGACCTGGAAAAAGTGTGCCGCAGCCGGATCGGCGATCAGGGCGAAGTCACCTCTGATGGAAAATTTTCATGGGTCGAAGTCGAATGCCTCGGCGCTTGCGTCAACGCGCCCATGGCCCAAATCAACTACGATTACTACGAAGACCTGAGCGCCGACAGTTTCGGCAAGATTCTCGACGATCTCGCCGCCGGCAAAAAAGCAGAGCCTGGTCCGCAAATTGACCGGCAACTCTCGGCACCGATCGGTGGAGCGACCACGCTCAAGGAAAAGGCGTGACCTATGCTGGCTGACAAGGACCGCGTCTTCCGCAATCTCTACGGCCAGCACGATTGGGGGCTGAAAGGCGCACGCGCGCGCGGCGCCTGGGACGGCACCAAAGCGATCTTGGAAAAAGGCCGCGACGCGATTATCGAAGAAATCAAAACCTCAGGACTGCGCGGTCGCGGCGGCGCGGGATTCCCCACCGGCTTGAAGTGGTCGTTCATGCCAAAAAAGTCGGATGGGCGCCCGCATTATCTCGTCGTCAACGCCGACGAATCCGAGCCGGGCACGTGCAAGGACCGCGAAGTCATGCGGCACGACCCGCATTTGCTGGTCGAGGGCTGCATGATTGCCGGTTTCGCGATGGGTGCCAACACCGGTTACATCTATGTGCGCGGCGAATTTATCCGCGAACGGGAGCGGCTGCAGGCTGCGATCGATGAGGCTTATGACGCCAAGCTGATCGGCAAAAACAACGTGCACGGCTGGGACTTCGATCTCTACGTGCATCATGGGGCCGGCGCCTATATCTGCGGCGAAGAAACAGCGCTGCTGGAAAGCCTGGAAGGCAAGAAAGGCCAACCGCGACTGAAGCCGCCGTTCCCGGCGAATGTCGGCCTCTATGGTTGTCCCACCACGGTCAACAATGTTGAGTCGATTGCGGTTGCGCCCGACATCCTGCGGCGCGGCTCATCGTGGTTTGCCAGCATTGGCCGTCCCAATAACACGGGCACCAAACTATTTTGCATCTCTGGCCACGTGCAGAAACCTTGCAACGTTGAAGAGGCCATGGGCATTCCGCTGCGCGAGCTTTTGGAGACTCATGCGGGTGGTGTCCGCGGTGGCTGGGACAATCTGCTTGCGGTCATTCCAGGCGGATCGTCAATGCCGCTAGTCCCGGCCGGCAAGGATTGGGCGGACACACTTGTCATGGATTTCGACGGCTGCCGCGACAAGAAATCGGCGCTCGGCACCGCGGCTGTCATCGTCATGGACAAGTCCACGGATATTGTCCGCGCCATGACGCGCATCTCCTATTTCTACAAACATGAGAGCTGTGGCCAATGCACGCCATGCCGCGAAGGCATGGGCTGGATGTGGCGCGTGCTGACGCGCATGTCGGAAGGTCGGGCACAGCGTCGCGAAATCGACATGCTTATGCAGGTCACGCAACAGATCGAGGGCCACACCATCTGCGCCTTCGGCGACGGCGCGGCCTGGCCGGTGCAGGGCCTGCTGCGACACTTCCGCCCCGAGATCGAGCGCCGCATCGATGAATATTCGCGCAATGCCGACGCGCATGGCGCCGTGCGCGAGGCCGCGGAGTAAACCCATGAAACAGCCGCCAAACACGCATCTTGCGCAATTGAATATCGGGCGCATTCGCCATGAGATAGGCGACCCACGCATGGCGGACTTCACCAACAATCTCGCGCTGGTGAACGGCTTGGCAGAACGCACGGCGGGCTTCGTCTGGCGCTATATCGACGACAGCGGAAACTCCACCAGCACGCGGCCTTACGCTGACCCTCGGATCGCCATCAATCTGTCTGTATGGGAAAGCGTCGAAGCGCTAGAGCGTTTCGTTTATCAGACGATCCACAAACGCTTTTATAGCCGACGCGCTGAATGGTTTGAGCATTTCGAGGAACAGTATTTTGTCATGTGGTGGGTACCGGTCGGGCATAGGCCGGGTGTGACGGAAGCAGTCGCCCGACTCGAACACCTGAATCGGCACGGCCCCAGCGATTACGCATTTGGTTGGGCAGACGGATTGGCGCAACTCTGGAAAACGGCGCGCTGCGCGCCAAGCGAGTCTGCGGCATGACGACAAACGTCCGCCATCTCGCTCAATTCAACATAGCGCGGATCCGCTATCCGCTCGACGATCCGCGGATGCGTGAATTCGTCGAGAACGTGGAGCGTGTGAATGGTCTTGCCGATAAAATTCCGGGCTTTGTCCGGCGTTTGCAGGACGAGAGCGGTCACGCCATGAACATGCGGGTTTATGACGATTCAACGATCTTGCCGAACCTGACGGTGTGGGAAAATGTGCAGGCGCTTGAACGTTTTGTTTGGCAGACGTTGCACCAGCGTTTCTACGCCCGCCGCGAGGAATGGTTCGCACCGATCAAGACCACGCTCGTCCTGTGGTGGATCCCGGCCGGGCATCGCCCCACTATGGCAGAGGGCGTTGCGCGCCTCGATCATCTGATCGCGCATGGGCCGAGTGACCATGCGTTTGGCTGGCGCGAAATCACCGATGCTCAACTATGGAAAACGGCGCGTTGCGATGCGCCGAGCGAGCACGCGGCATGACCAAGATTATTGTCGACGGCAAAGAGATCGACGTTCCGCCGGAGTACACGCTGCTCCAGGCTTGCGAGGCTGCGGGCGCAGAAATTCCGCGCTTTTGTTTCCACGAGCGTCTGTCGATCGCCGGCAACTGCCGCATGTGCCTGATCGAAGTGGTGGGCATCCCGAAGCCGCAGGCCTCCTGCGCCATGGGCGTGAAGGACTTGCCGCCGAACAAGGACGGTTCGCCGAAGATCCTCAACACCAATACGCCGATGGTGAAGAAGGCGCGCGAAGGCGTGATGGAATTCCTGCTGATCAATCATCCGCTCGATTGCCCGATCTGCGATCAGGGTGGCGAATGTGATTTGCAGGACCAGACTATGGCCTATGGCGTGGATGCCAGCCGCTACCAAGAGAATAAACGCGCAGTCGAAGACAAATATATCGGGCCTTTGGTCAAAACGATTATGACGCGCTGCATTCACTGCACGCGTTGCATTCGTTTCTCAACCGAGGTCGCCGGCGTGCCGGAACTGGGCGCGATCGGCCGCGGCGAGGACATGGAGATTACGACTTATCTCGAACAGGCGATGACTTCGGAATTGCAAAGTAACGTGGTCGATCTCTGCCCGGTCGGTGCTCTGACTTCTAAACCCTATGCATTCGCCGCGCGTCCGTGGGAGCTCGGCAAGACGCAGTCGATCGACGTGATGGATGCGGTCGGTTCTGCGATCCGTATTGACACGCGCGGCCGCGAAGTCATGCGCATCCTGCCGCGCGCCAACGAGGCCGTGAACGAGGAGTGGATCTCCGACAAGACACGTCATGTGGTCGATGGGCTCCGCACGCAGCGGCTCGACCAGCCCTATGTGCGCGTCAATGGTCGCTTGCAGGCGGCTTCATGGGCGGAGGTGTTCTCCAACATTGTCCGCAAGGTGAGGTCCACCACCGGCAAACGGATCGGCGCAATTGCGGGCGATCTGGCGGGCGCCGAGGAAATGTTCGCGCTCAAGGATCTCATGGGACGCCTCGGCAGTTCCAATATCGACGCGCGCCAGGACGGCTCGGCAATAGATCCGAAATGGGGCCGGGCGTCCTATCTGTTCAACGCAACAATCGCGGGCATCGAGCAGGCCGACGCGCTGCTGATCGTCGGCGCGAACCCACGACGCGAAGCGGCTGTCCTCAACGCCCGTATCCGCAAGCGGTGGCGTGCCGGCAATTTCCCGATCGGGCTGATCGGTGAAAAAGCCGACCTCACGTATACACACGACTATCTGGGCGCGGGCGCCGAAACGCTTGCTAACCTTGCGAGCGGCAAATTCGCCGACGTGCTGAAGGCAGCCGAGCGGCCGCTCATTCTGCTGGGTGCAGGCGTTCTGGCGCGCAAGGACGGCGCAGCCATTGCGGCACTCGCGGCAAAAGCGGCCATCGAGTTCGGCGCCCTTAAAGATGGCTGGAATGGATTTTCGGTATTGCATAGTGCCGCCTCGCGTGTTGCAGCGCTCGACCTTGGCCTGATGCCAGGCGCTGGCGGCCTCAATGCTGCTCAGATGGCGGAGGGCGGGGTCGACCTCCTGTTTCTCCTCGGCGCCGATGAAATCGAAGTTGGGCCAGGCCCGTATGTCGTCTATATCGGCACCCATGGCGACCGCGGCGCTCATCGCGCCGATGTGATCCTTCCGGGCGCGGCCTATCCGGAAAAATCGGCAATCTACGTCAGCACCGAAGGGCGCGTGCAAATGGCGAACCGCGCGGCATTCCCGCCCGGCGATGCGCGCGAGGATTGGGCAATTCTGCGCGCGCTGTCCGACGCGCTTGGGCACAAACTGCCTTATGACTCGCTTATGGCGCTGCGTCAGGCAATGTTCGCAGCGCACCCGCACTTGATGCGCATCGATCAGATTGCCGCTGGTGACGTCGCCGACGTCAAAAAGCTCGCCAAACTTGACAGCGAGATTGACAAGACGCCCTTGCGCTCTTCGGTTGCCGATTTCTATTTCACCAATCCGATCGCACGCGCATCCGCCATCATGGCGGAGTGCTCCGCGCTGGCGCACGCGGCGGCAAGGACGGCGGCGGAGTAGGCGCCATGGTCGACTTCTTTTGGACTTACCTCTGGCCGCTGATCATCATTGTCGCGGAATCAGTGCTTCTGCTGGTGGTCCTGCTGGTTGCGGTCGCCTATGTCTTGTTGGCAGATCGCAAAATCTGGGCTGCGGTACAGATCAGGCGCGGACCGAATGTCGTCGGCCCTTGGGGTTTATTCCAGTCCTTCGCCGACTTGCTGAAATTCGTGGTCAAGGAGCCGGTAATTCCGGCGGGCGCCAACAAAGGCGTTTTTCTGCTGGCGCCGCTCATCTCATGCGTGCTTGCGCTCGCGGCCTGGGCCGTCATTCCGGTCAATCTCGGTTGGGTGATCACCGACATCAATGTCGGCGTGCTGTACATTTTCGCCATCTCCTCGCTGATGGTCTACGGCATCATCATGGCGGGCTGGGCGTCCAACTCGAAATATCCATTCTTGGCTGCGTTGCGGTCAGCGGCGCAAATGGTGTCCTACGAAGTTTCGATCGGTTTTGTAATCATCACCGTGCTGCTGTGCGCCGGTTCGCTCAATCTTACCGCGATCGTGAAGGCGCAGGATGGCCCCTACGGACTGTTCAATTGGTACTGGCTACCGCTGTTCCCGATGTTCGTGGTGTTCTTCATCTCCGCGCTGGCGGAAACCAATCGGCCGCCGTTCGATCTGGTAGAAGCGGAGTCGGAACTCGTCGCCGGTTTTATGGTCGAGTATGGCTCTACGCTCTACATGTTGTTCATGCTTGGCGAGTATGTTGCGATCTGCACCATGTGCGCCATGGCCACCATTTTCTTCATGGGTGGCTGGCTGTCACCAATCCCGTATCCGCCGTTCACCTGGGTTCCGGGCGTGGTCTGGTTCACGCTCAAAGCGCTGATTTTCTTCTTCCTGATCTCTATGGCCAAGGCCATGGTACCACGCTATCGCTACGACCAACTCATGCGGCTTGGCTGGAAGGTGTTTCTGCCTCTGTCGCTTGCCATGGTGGCGATTGTTGCGGCTGTCATTCAATACGGCTCGGCGGCCGCGGGGCTGATCAAGTGAGGATGTCATGAGACTTGATCGCGCAGCTAAGGGCCTGTTTTTGATGGAGTTCGTGACCGGCTTCGTGCTGGCCATGCGCTACTTCTTCCAGCCCAAGGCGACGCTGAATTATCCTTTCGAGAAAGGCCCGATCTCTCCGCGTTTCCGCGGCGAGCACGCGTTGCGCCGTTATCCCAACGGGGAAGAACGCTGCATTGCCTGCAAGCTGTGCGAGGCGATTTGTCCCGCTCAGGCAATCACCATCGAGGCTGGACCGCGGCGCAACGACGGCACGCGCCGCACCACGCGCTACGACATCGATATGGTGAAGTGCATCTACTGCGGCCTGTGCCAGGAAGCCTGCCCGGTGGATGCGATCGTGGAAGGTCCAAATTTCGAATTCGCCACCGAAACACGCGAGGAACTTTATTACGACAAGGAGCGCCTGCTCGCGAACGGCGACCGTTGGGAGCGCGAGATCGCGAAGAATATCGCGCTCGATGCGCCGTACAGGTGAGCCGATGATTGTCACGGCGCTGTTCTTTTATCTGTTCGGGGGCATCTGCGTGGCGAGTGCGGTCATGGTGATTGCTGCCCGCAATCCTGTTCATTCGGTCCTCTTTCTCATTCTCGCCTTCGTCAATGCGGCCGGGTTGTTCGTGATGATGGGCGCCGAATTCCTCGCCATGATCCTGATTGTGGTTTATGTCGGCGCTGTTGCGGTGCTGTTCCTGTTCGTTGTGATGATGCTCGACGTTGATTTTGCCGAGCTCAAGCAGGGTGCGCTGCAATATCTGCCGATCGGCATATTGGTCGGCGGAATCTTCGTGGGCGAGCTTTTATTTATCGCCCTTACCTGGGCCATAGGCCCGGGCGCCCCAAAACCAGCCATCGCGCCAATTCCGGGTAATGTCTCAAATACCGAAGCGATCGGTTTGGTGCTCTATACCCGCTACGTCTATTTCTTCGAGGCGGCAGGCGTAATTTTGCTGGTTGCAATGATCGGCGCCATCATGCTCACGCTGCATCATCGCGTGCGCGTGCGTCGCCAGGACATTGGCGAGCAGGTTGCGCGTGCTCCGGCCACGTCAATTGAGATTGTGAAAGTTCGGTCAGGGCAGGGGCTGGGGAGCAATACATGACCATCGGCCTTGGCCACTATCTGGCGGTTGCCGCAATTCTCTTCACGCTTGGGATTTTCGGCATCTTCCTCAACCGCAAGAACGTCATCATTATTCTGATGTCGATCGAGCTGATTTTGCTCGCGGTCAACATCAATCTCGTCGCGTTCTCTACCCATCTCGGCGATATCGTCGGGCAGATCTATGCGCTGCTCGTTCTGACGGTGGCGGCGGCGGAAGCGGCGATTGGGCTTGCCATTCTGGTCGTGTTCTACCGCAATCGCGGCTCGATCGCGGTCGAAGACATCAATCTGATGAAGGGCTGAAATGTATCAGGCGATAGTCTTCCTGCCCTTGCTTGGCGCCATTCTTGCCGGATTGATAGCGCTCGCTGGCGCACGCGCGCGTTTTCCGGGCAAAGGCCCGTCGCCGGGTGCGGAAGATACCGCGACCGACCATGGCCCGCATCATGGCGGCCCGAGCGCTCATGGTGGTGGCGTCATCCATTCTTCACACCACGAGGAGGAATCCCATGCTCCGGCGGCCGTGGGATCACGCACATCTGAGCTGGTCACCACGACGTTGCTGATGATCTCAATGATCCTTTCATGGATCGCCTTCGTCGACGTCGGTTTTGCGCATCACGACATGCGTGTTCCGATTTTCACCTGGATGACCGCAGGCGATCTCAAGGTCGAGTGGTCACTGCGCATCGACACGCTGACGGCGGTCATGCTGGTCGTGGTGAACACGGTCTCGGCCTTCGTCCATCTCTATTCGATTGGATACATGCACGAAGATCCATATCGGCCGCGGTTCTTCGGCTATCTGTCGATGTTTACCTTCGCCATGCTGATGCTGGTGACGGCAGACAATCTGGTGCAGCTGTTTTTCGGCTGGGAAGGGGTTGGTCTTGCGAGTTACCTGTTGATCGGCTTCTGGTACCACAAGCCGGAAGCGAATGCGGCGGCGATCAAGGCTTTCATCGTCAACCGCATCGGCGATTTCGGTTTCGCGCTCGGTATCTTTGCGGTGTTTATGCTGACCAGCGCAATCGATCTCGACACGGCGTTTGCCCAGGCACCGACCCTTGTCGGCAAAACGATCAATTTCTTCGGCTGGCATGCAGACGCCCTCACGCTCATCTGCATATTCCTGTTCATGGGCGCCATGGGCAAATCGGCGCAATTTCTGCTGCACACCTGGTTGCCCGACGCCATGGAAGGACCAACACCCGTTTCCGCGTTGATCCACGCGGCAACCATGGTGACGGCCGGTGTATTCATGGTGGCGCGGCTGTCACCGCTGTTCGAACTTGCGCCGCACGCACAAAGTTTCGTGACCCTGATCGGCGCAACCACGGCGATCTTCGCGGCGACAATCGGTCTCGTGCAGAACGATATTAAACGGATCGTCGCCTATTCGACCTGTTCGCAGCTCGGCTACATGTTCGTGGCGATGGGCGTAGGCGCTTATTCCGTCGGAATGTTCCACCTGTTCACCCACGCTTTTTTCAAGGCGTTGTTGTTCCTCGGCTCCGGGTCGGTGATCCACGCCATGCATCACGAGCAGGACATCCGCCACATGGGTGGCCTGAAGGACCGCATTCCCTACACTTACATCGTGATGATAATCGGGACGCTGGCGCTCACCGGTTTCCCGCTCACGGCGGGCTATTTCTCCAAAGACGCCATCATCGAGGCGGCCTATGTCGGCAAGAATCCGATCGCGATCTACGCGTTTGTTTGCACCGTCGGCGCGGCCTTGCTGACCTCGTTCTATTCCTGGCGGCTGATCTTCAAGACCTTTCATGGCGAGCCGCATGATCGCCAGCATTGGAGAGACGCGCGCGAGAGCCCGATGGTGATGCTGATCCCGCTGGGCTTTCTTGCCGCGGGTTCCGTGCTTGCCGGCTTGCCGTTCAAGGAGATTTTTGCCGGCCATGGTGTCGAATCATTTTTCCGAGAGTCGCTGACTTTCGCCAAAGGCAACAGCGTGCTCGAGGATATGCATCATGTGCCGCTGCAGGTCGCCGTTCTGCCGACAGTAATGATGGCAATCGGTTTCGCCATCGCGTGGCAATTCTACATCCGGAGGCCCGACATCCCGGTCGAACTCGCCCGCCAGCATGACTGGCTGTACCGCTTCCTGCTCAACAAGTGGTACTTCGATGAGCTCTACGACCTGATCTTCGTCGAACCCACCAAAAAACTCGGTCGCTTGCTTTGGAAGGGCGGCGACGGCTGGCTAATCGACGGCTTCGGCCCGGATGGCGTGTCCGCCCGTGTGCTCGACGTGACCCGCAACGTCGTGCGGCTGCAGACCGGCTATCTCTATCATTACGCCTTCGCCATGCTGATTGGCGCGGCGGCCTTTATCACCTGGTTCATGTTTGCGACGGGGGGCCGCTGATGAATTGGCCGATCCTCTCCGTCGTCACCTTCTTGCCGCTGTTTGGCGCGCTGCTCATTGCGCTCTTCGTGCGCGGAAACGAACGCCTGGCCCGTGGCACTGCGCGCTGGATCGCGCTTTGGGCGACGCTGGTAACGTTCGCTATTTCGCTGGTGATGGTCTGGCGATTTGACGGGAGCTCGCCGGAATTTCAGTACGTCGAAAAATACAATTGGCTTGGCATCGCTTCCTATCACATGGGAGTCGATGGCATTTCGTTGCCCTTCGTGATTCTCACTACCGCGCTGATGCCGATTTGTATTCTTGCGAGCTGGAGTGCGATCCAGACGCGCGTTAAGGAATATATGATCGCCTTCCTGGTGCTGGAGACCCTAATGGTCGGCACCTTCTCGGCACTCGATCTCGTGCTGTTCTATCTGTTCTTCGAGGGCGGCCTGATTCCGATGTTCCTGATCATCGGGATTTGGGGAGGAACACGCCGGGTCTATGCCAGCTTCAAGTTCTTCCTCTACACGCTGCTCGGCTCGGTGCTGATGCTGCTCGCCATCATGGCGATGTATTGGGATTCCGGTACAACCGATATCGCAACCTTGCTTCGTCATGGCTTCCCGATCGGCCTGCAGAAATGGGCATGGTTTGCGTTCTTCGCATCGTTTGCAGTGAAGATGCCGATGTGGCCGGTCCACACGTGGCTGCCCGACGCGCATGTCGAGGCGCCGACAGCTGGTTCGGTGATCCTCGCGGCAATCCTTTTGAAGATGGGCGGTTACGGGTTCCTGCGTTTCTCGCTGCCGATGTTTCCCGCGGCGAGCCACGAATTCGCGCCGCTGATTTTCACGCTGTCGGTGATTGCGATCATCTACACCTCACTCGTCGCGCTGATGCAGGAAGACGTGAAAAAGCTAATTGCCTATTCATCGGTAGCGCATATGGGCTTCGTGACAATGGGAATCTTTGCGGCGACCGCGCAAGGCGTTGCCGGCGGGATTTTCCAGATGATCTCTCACGGTATCGTCTCAGGCGCGCTCTTCCTCTGCGTCGGTGTGGTCTACGACCGTATGCATACGCGCGAGATCGCCGCCTACGGCGGGTTGGTCAACCGGATGCCGCTCTATGCCTTTGTATTCATGGTGTTCACGCTGGCCAATGTCGGCTTGCCAGGCACGTCAGGTTTCATCGGCGAATTTCTGTCTCTGATCGGGACCTTCAAGGTCAATATACCGGTCGCAACGCTCGCCACGTTCGGAGTCATTCTGTCGGCGGCCTATGCGCTCTGGCTGTATCGAAAGATGATTTTCGGCAATCTCAAGCCGTCACTCGAGGGCATTCGCGACATTGGTTGGCGCGAAACCGTTATTTTCGCGCCGCTGGTCGTTCTCACCATTCTGTTTGGTGTCGCGCCGAAGCCGGTACTCGACATGTCGGCGGCTTCGGTTGCCCAGTTGCTCGATAACTACAACCACGCGATCGCCGCAGCCAAAACCGCTGCGTTGATCGCGCAGTAGGCGGGGCCATGAACGAGTATCCCCTCCTGCAAGACCTGATGCCGATGCTGCCCGAGTTAGTGTTGGCGTGCGGCGCCATGCTGATGCTTATGGCCGGCGTGATGTTCGGTGAGCGCAGCGCAGCCGGCGTCAACGGCTGGTGCGTGATCATACTGCTGCTCGCGGGCGGAGCGGTTGTGTGGGTGCCGCCCGGGCCGCATGCCATGTTCGGCGGCAGCTTTCTGGTCGACGATTATGCCCGATTCCTCAAGCTCTTGGCCCTGTTGGGCTCGGGCGGGTCGCTCCTGCTCTCGCTCGACTATCTCACGACTGAGAAACAGCAGAAGTTCGAGTACGGCGCGCTATTCCTGCTCGCCACCCTCGGAATGCTGATGCTGATTTCCGCATCGGATTTGATCGCGCTCTATCTTGGCCTCGAGTTGATGAGCTTGCCGCTTTACGTCATCGCGGCATCTAATCATGAAAACCTGAGGTCAACGGAAGCCGGACTGAAGTATTTCGTGCTCGGCGCATTGTCGTCGGGGATGCTGCTTTATGGTGCGTCTCTGATCTACGGCTTTACCGGCACCGTCAGCTTTGCCGGCATCGCGAAAGTGACGCAAGGCGGCGCCAGCCCTGGATTGATCTTTGGATTGGTATTTCTGTTCGTTGGCTTCTGTTTCAAAATCTCCGCTGTGCCGTTCCACATGTGGACGCCGGATGTATATGAAGGCGCACCGACGCCGGTGACCGCGTTCTTTGCGGCCGCACCCAAGGTTGCCGGTATCGCCATCTTTGCGCGGGCGACCGTGGTGGCCTTTCCGGGCATCACCCACGAGTGGCAGCAAATCGTGGTGTTTGTTTCGATTGCCTCAATGGCTCTCGGCGCATTCGCCGCCATCGGACAACGCAACATCAAACGGCTGATGGCTTATTCCTCGATCGGGCACATGGGCTTCGCGCTAGTCGGTCTTGCAGCCGGAACACCCGAGGGCGTTCAGGGCGTGCTTGTTTACATGAGCATCTATGTCGTCATGACGCTTGGGACGTTTGCGGTCATCCTGTCCATGCGGCGTGACGGCAAACTGGTGGAGACGATCAGCGATCTCTCTGGCCTTGCGCGGACGCATCCGACCATGGCGTTTTTTCTGGGCGTGCTGTTGTTTTCGCTCGCAGGCATTCCGCCGCTCGCGGGATTCTTCGCAAAGTTTTACGTGTTTCTCGCGGCCATCAAAGCCGGCCTCTTTACACTTGCGGTGATCGGCGTCATCACCAGCGTGATTGGCGCCTACTACTATCTGGCGATCGTCAAAATCATGTATTTCGACGAACCGGCGCTTGGCTTCCAGCGCATGCCGGTGCTGTTGCGGCTGGTGCTTGGCGTGTCCGGGCTGGCCAATATTCTGTTCTTTGCATATCCGGCCCCGCTGCTCGCTGCGGCAACGGCGGCGGCAAAGTCGCTGTTCTAAGGCGACACGCGCTGAAAAAGGAATGAACCGCGGAGCCACGGACCTGGCGGGGGTCCGGCACACAGCCTACGAGACGCTCGGCTCGACCAACGCCGAGGCGCTAGCGCGTGCGCGTGCCGGCGAGCGCGGTCCGTTGTGGATCACCGCGCGGACTCAAACCGCGGGGCGCGGCCGCCGGGGCAATCAATGGGTATCGCCGCCGGGCAATCTCTACGCCACCTTGTTGTTGAGCGAGCCGTCGCCAAAGGCCCATGCGCCGCAGCTGTCTTTTGTAGCCGCGCTCGCGTTGCATGACGCGGTCACTGAATGCGCCCCCCAATTAGGACCATCGCTGAAAGTGAAATGGCCAAACGACCTCCTTGTAGGAAAAGCCAAGTTTGCGGGCATTCTCATTGAGGGCGAAAGCGAGCCGATCTTCGTGGTTACCATCGGCATTGGAGTGAATTGCGCCGTACATCCGGAAAATACGGATTTTCCCGCTACCGATCTTGCGGCAACGGGCGCCCTTGTTGTGCCTGACGCCCTGTTCGCCGCGCTGTCGACGGCGATGGCGCGGCGGCTCGGGCAGTGGAAAGGCGGGCAAGGCTTCGCGGTCATCCGCGCCGACTGGCTCAAGCACGCCGCCGGGCTCGGCGAGAAATTATTGCTGCGTTTGCCCGGGCGCGAGCTTTCGGGCCGCTTTCAGGGCCTCGATGATCAGGGACAGCTGCTGGTCGAGCATGAGGGCAGCGTAACAACGATTGCCGCCGGCGAAGTATTTGGATTCGACGGACCTTGAGCATGGCCGCCGCTCCACAAGAGCTTGTCTTTGCGCCCCTCGGTGGGGTGGGCGAGATCGGCATGAACCTGTCGATCTATGGCATCGGGGATGAGCGCCGGCGAACCTGGCTCGCGGTTGACCTGGGTGTGTCTTTCGCAGCCGAGGATCACTTGCCGGGCGTCGATCTCATTTTGCCTGACGTCCGCTACTTGGTGGAGGAGCGCAAAAATCTCGCCGGCATTGTGCTCACGCACGCACATGAAGATCACTTTGGGGCCTTGCTTGACCTTTGGCCGCGCCTGAGGGTGCCTGTCTATGCGACGCCTTTCACTGCGGCGCTGCTTGAGGCAAAGCGTGCCGGCGAGCCGGGTGCACCCGAAATACCGGTCAAGATTATTCCAGTTGGCGGCCGCTTCACTGTTGGCCCATTTGATATCGAGCTTGTCACTATGGCGCATTCAATTCCGGAATCGAATGCGCTGATCATTCGCACGCCCGGCGGCACAGTGTTGCACACCGGAGATTGGAAAATCGATCCGACGCCGATCCTTGGCGATCCGACCGACGAGAAAAAGCTGCGGGCGCTTGGCGAAGAAGGATGCCTGGCGCTGGTGGGTGACTCCACCAATGCGGTGCGAGAAGGCCGTTCACCATCCGAAGCCGATGTAGCAAAAACGATCGCGGAGCTTGTGCGGACGGCGCGCGGACGCGTAGCCGTGACCACGTTTGCCTCCAATGTCGCACGGCTGCGTGCGGTCGCAGACGCCGCCAAGGCGTGCGATCGCGAGGTCGTGGTAATTGGCCGCGCCATGGAACGCGTCGTGCAAATTGCCCGCGAGACTGGTTGTTTAAAGGGTGTGCAAGATTTTCGACCCATGGACGCGTACGGCTATTTGCCGCCGAACAATGTGGTGGCGCTTTGCACCGGCAGCCAGGGCGAACCGCGGGCCGCATTGTCAAGAATTGCAGAGGATCAGCACCCCGAGGTGACGTTTTCTCGCGGAGACCGGGTCATCTATTCCGCCCGCACGATTCCTGGCAATGAAAAGGCTGTCGGCCGCGTTATCAATTTGCTGATCGAGCAAGGCATCGAAGTGATCACTGACCGGACGCATCTTGTTCACGTCTCGGGCCATCCGCGTCGCGCCGAACTTGAGGAAATGATCGGTTGGGTCAAACCGAAGATCCTCATTCCGGTGCATGGCGAGGCCTTGCATATGCACGAACACGCTGCTCTTGCACGGCGCTGTGGCGTTCGCGAGGTCGTAGAGTGCCGGAACGGTGACCTCGTGCAGCTGGCGCCGCAAACGCGCATCATTGATGAGGTGCCGGCCGGACGGATTTACAAGGACGGGATCTTGCTGGTTGAGGCGGAAGCGCGGACCGTTGCGGACCGCCGTCGGCTTGGCTTCGCTGGTGCGGTTTCGGTCGCGCTCGCGCTGACTGATAAGGGAGAGATCCTTGATGATCCATCTCTCGACCTGATCGGGATCCCTGAGCGCGACCGCGACGGTGGCTCAATGTACGAAGTAGTGCGGGATACGGTCCTCGAGACCGTTGAATCACTGCCGCGTGGGCGCAGACGCGATCCTGACGCTGTCGCAGAAGCCGTGCGGCGTGCCGTGCGCGCCGCTGTTGCCCAGCGCTGGGGCAAGAAGCCGATGTGTCATGTGCATGTCTTGACGGTATGATGGGTGCCCGGGAAACGAGGACAATCATGATCGGTCGTCTTAATCACGTTGCCATCGCCGTGCGCGACATTGCCAAGGCATCCAAAGTCTATCGGGAGACTTTGGGCGCCGATGTCTCCGCCAAAGTCGCGCAACCTGAACATGGCGTCTCGACGGTTTTCATCACGCTACCCAACACAAAGATCGAACTGCTTGAACCGTTGGGGGCTGACTCACCGATCGCGAAATTTCTGGAAAAGAACCCAGACGGCGGCATCCACCATGTCTGTTATGAGGTGCCCGACATCCGCGCTGCCCGCGACACGCTCAAAATGCAGGGCGCGCGCGTGCTCGGCGGCGGCGAGCCGAAAATCGGCGCGCATGGCAAGCCCGTCTTGTTCCTGCACCCGAAGGATTTTTGCGGAACTCTGGTTGAGCTAGAGCAAGCCTGATCCATGGCTATCAGCACAGCGATCGCGATCTATTTTCTGATCTGGTGGGTGACGCTCTTTGCTGTGCTGCCTTGGGGTGTACGCAATCAGGAAGAAAGCGGCGAAATCGTCCCCGGCACCGATCCGGGAGCGCCGGCGGTCCATCGTGTTTGGGGCAAACTTGGTTGGACAACCCTGGTTGCCACGATAATTTTCGGAATTCTGGCCACCGCCTATTCGCAGGGGCTCATACCGTATGAATGGCTGATGGCGATTTCCGGCCCGCCGCGCCGATAAGGCGCCGTCTTTCTCAGACGCATCAAAAAAAGAGCAGGGCACAAAGCCCTGCTCTTTGCTCAGGTTGATCCTTTTTTTCCCTTTGCGGGCGGCTGCGATTAACGCGCCAAGGTCTTGCTTCCCTCCCAAGACTTGGACCGGAGATTGGAGCCGGTCTTGCGGCCGGTTGCCACTCTTACGGGCAGCGGTACCGCTATAACCGATCGCGGAAATGCTGTCATCAGCATTCGTGACATCAGCGCTCGATCACAATCGGACCGTCAAGCACGATGTGTTTTCCCCGCCCGGTCGTAACGACAACGCTTACGGTCCATATCCCGGCTTGCGAAAGTTCGATGCCTTTGGCCTGCCAGGTCCCATCTGCTTGTTCCGCCATGAGTTCCTCAAGCGGCTGTGAAGCGGATGACGGCGGCTGAAGTGTAAGGCGTACGTCTTTTGCCGGGAACCGTGAGAAATCTTCGCGTGAAACGCGTACTGTTACGTCGACCCGGCCGGAGCGGCCGGGATCGATCGTGATGTCGGCCATGGCTTCTGCATCGTGGATGTGGACGAAGGCCGCGCTCTGAGGAATGCCGGCCGGCGCCGGATGGACGTGTGCCGCCGGCGGCAAGGTCCCAAGGGCTCCGACCAGCAGCATCACGCACAAGCCGAGAACGATCTCAGCCAGGCCATTGCGCTGCAAGGCACGCGATGCCGTGCCGACCGGCAGCCGTGGCGTCAGATAAAATCGGTTCACCGCGGCGATTGCGACCATGGAGACAAATAGTCCGATTTTGAGCGCCACCAGCCGCCCATAGTCGCTGAACACCAAATCACGTGGACCGCTAAGCATGTTCCAGCTGTTCACAATGCCGGTCGCCAGGAGAGCGCCAACACTGAATATGCCGAGGACCGAGAACCGGCGCGTCGCCACAATCGCGAAGTCGTTGGATGCGGAGCGCCTGGCTCGCCCCGCGTATGCCAGCACGATGATCAACGCTGGCAGACTGCCGAGCCACGCTGTCGCGGCCAGCAAGTGCATCACGTCAGAAGCAAGGTGGATATCCCCGGTTAGTCCGGGGGTCGCGCCGGCATGCCCGATCAGGGCAGGCAGTGCGGCCAGAGTCGCCGCTATGGCAAGCTGAACCCTCGGGAGGCTCGGACGCCACACGAGCAATCCGAGCAACACCGCGAGCGCCAGACGCCCGCACCAGATCAAGCCGAACCGCGTGCCAGCGGTGACCGACCACGCGCCGCCGTGCAAACACACGTCCGCGATCGAGGCGCCGAGAATTTCAGAGGCAAGCAAAACAAGCCATATCGCCCCCGACACGATTGCGACAGCGAGGGCAATCCAGATCAGAATGACCAACTGCCGGCGCTGCGGCACAAAATCGGCTGACATCTTGGTATGCGGGATCGGTTCCGCAATCAGCACCAGGAAGGCCACGGTGCCGGATGCCAGTATCGTCGCGGCAAAATGCACCGCACGTACAAAAATCAGCGGATCGACCGTCACCAGATGCTCTCGTTGTGAGGCGGGTTATTTCCCCACGTTGAACGTGAAGTTCCCCTCGGTACGATGAGTGTCCACAGAGAGTACACGCCAGATAACTTTGTAGGTTCCAGGCGACAGGGTTTTAAGCGGCACGCGCAATTGCGTACGGTTGCCGATGACTGTGGCTTTCCCCGTAGTCACCACCATGCCTTGCGCGTCGCGCACTTCGATCGAACTGAAAGCCGGTTCGAGCTTCTCGGTGAACCAAAGCACCACTTCCTTTGGCGACTGAGCGACGGTGCTGCCTACCCGAGGCGCGGCATGATCGAGCATCGCATGGGCGAAAGCATTGCTCGTTGTTACCGCAGCGAAGAGCAAGGATAGAGTAAGAATGATGATGCGCATGACTAACGACCGAAGCTCGGCCTCCCTGAGGCGATGCCGTTTCCGAAGATCGGTCGCCCTATGCTGTTGGGAAAGATGTCGTCGAGGAAGAAGTGCAGTTGTCCGATGATGCCAACGCTGGTGCCGCTCTGCCGGTTGACCGGTATCATCGCTTCAACTGCGACCTGAAAAGTGTTGCCCACATAGATGATGCCCGGGTTGACCGTACCGGTTGTCACCGTGCCGGAAGTCAGCGTGTTCGAGACGGGTGTCTGGAGAGACGCTTCGACAATCGGGATTAGGCGGTTGAAAAAATCGGGCAGGCCTAGATCGACCACGGCGGACTTGAGATAGGGCATACTGTATTGGAGGGTCGCGCCCCAAGTGAACACACGCGGGTGAAACTCTGTATCGACTGTCTGGTCGCCGGAGTCGGGGTCGACGCCGAACGTAGAGGTCTGCGATGTGCCGGGAATGGCATAGCCGAATTGTCCGGTGATCGCGAATGGCCGTGCCCAGTTCAGGGTTTCGGGCAGGTCACCGAAGCCTTTGCCGAAATAGATGGTCGGCGTATAGATGTTGAAGCGTTCGACCCCGACGTCTGTCGCGCCGGTCCCGCCCCACTCGATCACCAATCCGGCCGACAGGATGAATTCGTGTTCGGCATTCTTGAACACCCGATATTTGAGGGTGGTCTCCAGATTCTGAAAGCCATTTGCACCTGTCATGAGGGGCCCGCCAGGTGCGTAAAGCCGCGACCAGGTTGGAGCGACCGCGATGGCAAAATCCTCAGTGATCCGCTTCGAGAACTCTCCGGAAACGTCGAGCTGTTTGAAAGAAGGATCGTCGCCGGTTTTTGAGATCGATATTGTTGGCAGCGCTATTTCATCGTTGACGCCGGGATCATCGATGGCGAGCGTCGCGGGGAAGAACCGGTTACCTACAATTTCGTGCGCGTAAGCGCATGTCGATGCCGCGAGGCACGCACCCAGCATGGCCAACGGCCATGAACATTTGGACATTGAAAAGCTCCGTATCGCGATGACGGTTTAGTCACGGCCGCACGCAGCGGCGGATTGCGTCAGGCGAAAAGCGGAGGAGCTCGGGCAAGTTTGGGATTGGCGCCGGCGGACGCATGCCGAGCCATTTTGATGGGACGCAGCACCTGCAGGATCTGCACTGGCTCGACACTGGCGATGAGTGCCGTACTGGGCGTTGGCGGCGCAACGGCGCTGCACAGGTTGCAGTGATCGCAGGCGTGCGCGGGTGTCAGCGGGCCATGGCTCGGGACTTGGTCGCCTGAACCAGCTGCCTCGCTATGGCAAATGACTGTAAAGGGATCGACGGACGGGGCCGCGACCGGCGGTACGAAAGCGGTCCACAGCAAGGTGTGGAGGGCGATCGCAAAAATCGCCACCACGCTCAGGTATGGTCTGGTCCTGCCTCGCATGCCCTTTTCGGCCTTATGGCAACCTAGCACGGTTATAGATGCCGGAAGGCGTGATAAATTCCCGAAAAAACCAGCCAGGCCTTGTGTTTTTGCGGCCGATCCGCTTTCTCTGACCTCATCCGTCGCGAATCCTCAAGAAATCCATGCGCCTGTCCCGGTTCTTCCTGCCTATCCTGCGTGAAACTCCGAAAGAGTCGGAAATCGTCTCCCATCGACTGATGCTGCGCGCAGGCCTGATGCGGCAGGAAGCGGCCGGCATTTATGCGTTCCTGCCGCTCGGCTTTCGCGTGCTTCAAAAGGTTTGCCAGATCGTGCGGGAGGAGCAGGACCGATCGGGAGCAATCGAGCTGCTCATGCCGACGATCCAATCGGCAGACCTCTGGCGCGAGAGCGGTCGTTACGAGGCTTACGGCAAGGAGATGTTGCGTATCAAAGATCGACACGAGCGCGACATGCTCTACGGGCCGACCAACGAGGAGATGATCACCGAGATATTCCGGGCGTACGTGCACTCTTACAAGGATCTGCCGCTTAATCTCTATCACATCCAGTGGAAATTCCGTGACGAGGTGCGTCCCCGCTTCGGTTTGATGCGTGGCCGCGAATTTCTGATGAAGGATGCTTATTCGTTCGATCTCGATCAGGCTGGCTCGACACATTCATACAACAAAATGTTTGTGGCCTATCTGCGTACATTTGCACGCATGGGGCTCAAATCAATTCCGATGCGCGCGGAATCCGGGCCGATCGGCGGAAATCTGTCGCATGAGTTCATTATCCTCGCGCAAACCGGCGAGTCGGAAGTCTTCTGTCACAAGGACTATCTTGACATGTCGGTGCCTCCGGCCGACGTGAATTTCGACGACATCGCCGGATTGCAGGCGATCGTGAATAAATGGACGGGTCAATATGCCGCCACATCCGATATGCATGACGCAGCGGCCTTTGCAAAAATTCCGGTGGCCAGCCAGGTGACGGCGCGCGGCATTGAAGTCGGCCACATCTTCTATTTCGGGACCAAATATTCCGAGCCGATGAAGGCATTGGTCACAACGCAAGACGGCAAGGAAGTGCCAGTTCACGGCGGTTCTTACGGCATCGGCCCAAGCCGGCTGGTCGCCGCAATCATCGAAGCCTCGCATGACGACGCCGGCATTATATGGCCGGAACCGGTCGCGCCGTTCAAAGTCGCGATTTTGAATTTGAAGCAAGGAGCCGCTGATACCGACGCGGCTTGCGAGCAGCTTTACCGTGGTCTTTCGGCAAAGGGGATTGAGGCGCTCTACCACGACCTCGATGAGCGCCCTGGCGCCAAATTCGCTACTGCCGACTTGATTGGAATTCCTTATCAAGTACTGGTTGGCCCGCGCGGTCTTGCGGAAGG
>DASPUD010000050.1:0-17772 GCA_035623095.1 Pseudolabrys sp. | reverse complement strand
AACAAGCTGGCTCGGCAAGTCGTTCGACACTTTCGCGCCGATCGGTCCCTGCATCGCCACGGCCGACGAGATCAAGGATCCGAACGATCTCATCGTCCGGTTCTGGAACGACGGGCAGCTGCGTCACAACTACAATACCGATGATATGGAACATCGCGTGCCCGAACTCATCGAGTTTGCGACGACCGTTATGACCATGAATTCGGGTGACCTGCTTGCCTGCGGAACCAATCACGAAGGACTCGGCGCGCTGCAGGATGGCGAAACCGTCGAGATTGAAATCCAGAGCATCGGTAAAATGACGCTCAAGGTGTCCGATCCGCTGAAACGCAAGTGGGAGCGCGGCGTCTACATGGGTGCTGATTCCACCAATCCCGAGGCGGTGAAGCGGCATCGCCCGCAGTGAGAACTAGAAAGCTGTAGTGAGCATGGCCCGAACAAAAACCGAGCAACGCGACGGAATGCGCATCGACTGGGATGTGCCGATTACGATGGATGACGGCATCGTTCTTCGCGCCGATATCTTCCGGCCGCCAGCGGAAGGCCGCTATCCGGTGATCCTGAGCTATGGCCCCTACGCCAAGGGGCTTGCCTTTCAGGAAGGCTACAAAGGGCTTTGGGACCGGCTCGTCCAGGCGGCGCCGGAAGTGCTCGAAGGCTCAAGCAACAAGTATCAGAACTGGGAGCTCGTCGATCCGGAGAAGTGGGTGCCCGACGGCTATGCCTGTCTGCGCATCGACTCGCGCGGGGCCGGGCGCTCGCCGGGTTACCTCGACGTTTGGTGCGAGCGCGAGACGGATGATCTCTACCAATGCGTCGAGTGGGCCGGCACACAGCCCTGGAGCAGCGGCAAGGTCGGCATCAACGGGATTTCCTATTACGCCATGAACCAGTGGACGGTCGGCGCGCTACGGCCGCCTCACCTCACCGCCATGTGCATCTGGGAGGGCTCGTCCGACTACTACCGCGAGCTTTGCCGGCACGGCGGCATTCTTAGCGACTTCCTGAACAACTGGCATCCGCGCCAGGTCGCCAGCGTGCAGTACGGCGTCGGCTCTCGCGGCAAAAAAAACGTTGTGACGGGTGAATACGTCGCCGGGCCGGAGACCTTGCCGCCGGAAGAGCTTGCGAAAAACTGCGCCGACACGCCGGGCGAGCCCAAGCGCCGCCGGTTGTTCGACGACTATTACCGCAAGCGCATCGGCAAATTCGAAGATATTGAAGCGCCGCTGCTTTCCGCCGGCAATTGGGGCGGCATGGGCCTGCACACGCGCGGCAATTTCGAAGGCTGGCTGCGCGCGGGTTCAAAGCAGAAATGGCTTGAAGTCCACGGCCACACGCACTTCACGCATTTCTACAGCAACTACGGCGAAGCGCTGCAGAAAAAATTCTTCGGGCATTTCCTGAAGGACGAAAAGACCGGGTGGGACAAGCAGCCGCGCGTTTCGCTCAACATTCGACACCCGGGCGAGAAATTCGTTCTGCGCGCCGAGAATGAATGGCCGCTCGCGCGCACGCAATGGACGAAATATTTCCTGCAGCCGGACGGGAAAACTTTGAGTGCGAATATGCCCGCGCAGGCGTCGACACTAAGCTACGAGACGACCGGCGACGGCCTGACGTTTTCGACGCCGGCGATGAAGAAGGATCTCGAAATCACCGGCCCAGTCGCAGCGAAACTGTGGGCTTCATCGGAAGCGACCGACGCCGACCTGTTCCTGGTGCTGCGCGTGTTCGATCCTCAAGGCAAGGAAGTCACGTTCATTGGTTCCAACGATCCGCGCTCGCCGGTCGGTCTCGGCTGGCTGCGCGCGTCGCACCGCAAGCTCGATCCGAAGCTGTCTACGCCGTATCGGCCCTGGCACACCCATGATGAAGAATGGCCGCTCAAGCCGGGCGAGCCTGTCGAGCTCGACATTGAAATCTGGCCAACGTCGATCGTGGTGCCGCAAGGTTACCGGCTGGCGCTGACGGTACGCGGCAGGGACTACGAGGTCGACGGCCGCGATATCGCCTTGCCGAATGCGCCGTATCCGATGAAAGGCGTCGGGCCCTTCCTGCATATCGACAAGGACGACCGGCCGCTGGCAATTTTCGCATGCCGTAACACGCTGCATTTCGCGGCGGGCCGTCAGCCCTACCTCTTGTTGCCGGTCATTCCCGCAGCGTAAGCTTCCTGAAAATTATAAAATATAACCGGGAGGATGAAGTCATGCTGGGGCGTATCGGTGCCGTCGCACTCGCCGTATTCGGTCTGCTTGCTGTTTCTGTTCCAGCAGGCGCGCAACAGTACCCGACACGCATCGTCACCATCATCGTGCCCTACCCGGCCGGCGGGCCCACCGACGAAACGACGCGCATCGTCGCGAATTTTCTGAGCAAGAGGCTCGGGCAGAATTTTATCGTCGAGAACGTGACCGGCGGCAGCACGATCATTGCCATGAACCGGCTCGTGAACGCAGCGCCGGACGGCTACACGCTGCTGATGCACAATCTGCAAATCGCTGCGAACGTCACGCTGATCAAGAATCCGCCCTTCGACACCGAGAAGGCCGTCACCGCGGTTATGCTGGTCAACAAAAACCCGCTGTTGCTGGTCGGGCGCCCCGGCTTGCCGGCAAACAACCTGAAAGAGCTTATCGCCTTGATGAAAACACAACGCTTGCGCGAGGGCTTGCCGGGGTTTGGCACGACGGGCCATCTCACTTCGGCGCTGTTCGCGCAGGAAGCCAAAGTGCAAATCGACTTCATCCCATATCGTGGCGCGGCGCCCGCGATGAACGATCTCCTGGGTGACCATGTCGATCTATTCGTCGGCACGCCGCAATCGGTCGTACCGCATATCGCGGCGGGAAAGCTTAAGGCCTACGGGATCACAGCGAAAGAAAGATCACCACAACTCCCGAACGTTGAAAGCATGGTCGAGGCGCTGGGACCGAAGTTCGACATCGTCTATTGGCAAGGCTTGTTCGCGCCGGCGGGAACACCGGAGACCGTGATCAATACGCTCAATGCCGCTTTGCAGGAGGCGGTGTCTGATCCGGCAATCGTCGAAACCTGGACGAAGGAAGGCTTTTCGGCTTTCCCAAAAGAACAGCGCTCGGTGGCAGCGGCGAACGCCATGATGAAGAGCGAAATTACCCGCTGGGGTCAGGTCATCCGCGACAATAATATCCAACTCTCGCAGTAGATGTTGTTAGCTTTCCCTCCGAAAGCGGCGTGTCCGCTTTGGGTCATTAGCGGACATATGCGGTGCAAAAGGTCATGTCCGTTTTACCCCCGAAAGCGGACAATGTTCGAGCATGATTGCAATTGGATTGCCGTTTCCAGTGAGCCCCTAAAAAGTATAGTTGCTGATGCGCGCTGTCGTTTGCCTGCTCGCCCTCTTCGTCCTTGCCGCCGCCGGATCCGTCGTCGCGCAGGAAAAGCATTTGATTGACCCAATGCTTCCCGGCTCGCTCGATCCCAAGCCACTACCACTGCTCAAAAACCCGGAAGCACCGTCGACGCCAGCCAAGGAACTGTTCGCGCGCAAATCGACGCCGTTTCCCGGACCGTCTCGCTCGATCGGTGGCGATTTCGACGGCTGTCTCGCCGGCGCCGTTTCGCTGCCAATCACTGGACCGACTTGGCAAGTCATGCGGCCGTCGCGAAACCGCAACTGGGGCAATCCTCAGCTCATTCGCTTTATCGAACGGTTTGGTACGAACGCAAGAAAGGTTGGCTGGAACGGTCTATTGATTGGCGACATGTCTCAGCCGCGCGGTGGGCCAATGCTTTCCGAGCACACCAGCCATCAAATCGGCCTCGACGTCGATATTTGGTTCGCACCGATGCCAGACCACGTGCAAAGCCGCGAGGAGCGCGAGCTCGGCCCGGCTACCGATGTGGTCCAGTCCAATCTACGCGATGTTGATCCGGAGGTGTGGACCCGCAGACATACTGCACTCATCCGAACGGCTGCGCAGGATCCGGTGGTCGTCCGCATCCTGGTCAATGCGGCGATTAAGAAGGCGCTGTGCCGCGAGGCTGGATCTGATCGCACCTGGCTTTACAAGGTGCGGCCCTGGTACGGTCACGCCGAGCATTTTCATGTTCAAATCGCCTGTCCGGTTGACAGTGCAGAATGCAAGCCGCCCGCTCCGCCGCTCCCAAGCGATGGTTGCGGTAGCGATCTCGCCTTCTGGTTCAAGGAATCGACATTGCATCCGCCGCCGCGCATACCGAGATCGGTTTTGACGCTGGCTGGGTTGCCGCTCGCGTGCAGGCAAATCGTCAACGCGCCGTGATTGTCGCTGTCCGCTTTGGGTCAAAAGCGGACGTGCGAAAGCCCACTACCCCGGAACCGGCTCACCGCGAAATTCTGCTTCTGGCCCCCTTCATTTGGAGGGGGCCGAGTCATACGATGATGCTAATGCCCACGGTCCGCACGACGAACCGCAAACAGACCAGAGGGTTAGCCCAAAGGATTGACCCATGCCGGATAAGTCAAAGAGTATTCGCAGCTATTGGCTCATGACGCTGACAGCGTCGGTGGTCCTGTCATCCGCGTCATCACCGATGCTGGCCCAAGATCAGCAGAGCCAGCCGCAGCCTCAACAGCAGCCGCAACCACAACCGCAGTCACAACAGCAAGTCCTTAACCAGCAGCAACTTCAGCAGCTGGTCGCGCCAATTGCACTCTATCCCGATGCGTTGTTGGCGCAGGTGCTGGCCGCCTCAACCTATCCGCTTGAGATCGCGATGGCGGCGCGCTGGTCAGAGAAAAATCCGAATGTCAAAGGTCCCGCGCTCGAAGAGGCAATGCAAAAAGAACCCTGGGACGCAAGCGTCAAGGGATTGACGTCGGTCCCGCAGGTCCTGGCGATGATGAACGAGAAGCTGGATTGGACCAATCAGCTTGGCGAAGCTTTTCTGGCTCAGCCTGATGACGTCCAGACTGCGATCCAGGCGTTGCGCAAGCAGGCGGAAACCACCGGCAATCTCAAGTCGAGCAAAGAGCAGAAAGTCAGCAGGGTTCCGGCGCCTCAGAGCACAACTTATGTGGGACCGCCGGAGTACATCGTCATCGAGCCGGTAGAACCGGATTACGTCTATGTTCCGGTCTATGATCCGCTTGCCGTCTACGGCGCCGGTTACTGGCCGCCAGCCTATGCACCATTCTTCTGGTATCCGCGTTGGTGGGTGGTCGGACCCGCGTTCGGTTTTGGTGCCGCGCTCTTCGTTGGGCCGGCGCTTTGGTACCACTACAATTGGGGACACGGTGGCTTCGCGGCCATTCAGACCAACACTGCGCTCTACAGCAGGTTCAACCGCGTCAACGTCTCAGGCGGCGGGCAATTCCAGAATTGGAAGTTCGACCCGGCTCATCATGGCAACGTGCCTTTCAAGAACACGAACCTTCAGCGGCAATTCGGCAATGTGGGCGCGAGAGGCGTACAGGGAGTCCAGGGCGTGCAAGGCATTCAGAGCGGAAGGACCTTGCAGGGAATTCAGACCGGCACGGGCATCCAGGGGACGCAGACCGGCAAAGGCGCCCAAGGGATCAAGACCAGCAAATCCGTGCAGGGCGTTCAGACAACCAACAGGACCATTCAAGCCGTCCAGACCGGTAAACAACTGCAGACCGGGCAACCGAAGCGCATGCAAAGCGTGCAGACAAATCGTATTCAGGCGAACCGCGTCCAGACCATCCAGGCCAGCAAGGGCGTTCAGGCCGGCGGTAAAAACTTGAAACAAGGCAAAGACAAAAAAACCCACTGACCTGAAAACGTACGCTGCAATCGAAGAAAAGATTCGGTTGCCCTAAATTATTCGGCCACGTCCGCAGCCGGCACCCGCTTCTCGTGAAAGCCGCGCTCCTGCATTGCGTAGGCCTCGCGAACGAGGATGTGCGTCGCCACCTCATTTTCGGTGCGACCGAGCTTTCCCATCGTCGCAAGCAGAGCCAGGTAGTTGAACGTCTCCAGCGGCAGCGTGAGGCTGAGCGCTCGCGCCTCCGAACGATTCTCAGGACGGGCCATCGGTTACACCAACTGAGTTATAAGGCCATTATTATGGCATTATAACCCTTGTAGCGCGAATCGAATCATGAAACGCTTGATTCGGCGATGGATTTTGCCGACGGGGCTCGCGTGTTTCTGGGGCAGAACCTCCAGGATTGGCCCCAGCTCGAAGACGCGAGCCACGACGATGAGTATGGCGGGTTGCGGTACGATCGCGTGATGCGGATCGATGACTGCGATGGTGGTGTGCGTTCAAGGTATCGATTTCGCGGTCAGCCCGGAGACCCGGCATTCGTTCTAAACGCTGCGTAAGCGTCAGTTCGACCTCGCCCTGCCCGCAGCCCGGTTTGGCTGCGCCAACTGGTCACGAGGCCAAACATGACCATCATCGAAACATCCCGCAAAAATCCCCGCGAAACGTGGACTACACTGCGGATTGAGCAGCTGAAGAGTGGCGTTATCGCCGGCCTGTCCTGCGCGCAGATTGCAAATGAGATTGGCGTGTCGCGCAACGCAGTTATCGGCAAGGTCAATAGACTCGGTTTGTCGCGTGGCAGAAATCCCGCCGCGCCGCGACCACGCCGCGAGCGTTCGATCCCACGGGTCCTGACTCAACGGCTGGCGCTTAGAGCGCTTTTCACATCTGAGCCTATTGCCGCAGACGTTGTCAGCGCGGAGCCTTGCTCACTCCTTAACCTGGCGCCGCACAAATGCCGCTGGCCCATCAACGGCGTCGATACCGTCGACTTCATTTTCTGTGGCAACACAACGGTCGATGGAATGTCCTATTGCGCAGGTCACGCGCGTATCGCGTATCGCGTGTCATCTAACCGCCCTCAAGCGATCAGGGCTGTCGGCTGAACTTTCGGGTGTAAGCAGCATTTGTAGCGCACAGGCCCACATCCGCTGTGCGCGCCGACGTGTTTTCGTCGGTCGACTTCGGTCCGTTATTGCATCGCTGGTGGCAAGCCATCTACATGGAAAAGTGCAATCATTTGCTCATGCGATGCCTGCATCTGGTTGCCTTTGTGCGCAAACAACAATGCACCTAATAAAAGTCCGCTCAAAAACACTGCAATAAAGCCGAAACCCAGTAAGCTGGCGCCCACCGGAGGGTGCAGATGAACTCCCCACAACTGCTTATCGAAAAGTTACCACTCACGTCGGTTCATTTTAAAAACTCTTAGGCCCCGGTTGACGTTCAAACTTCCTGTATTCCTCAGGAACTGCTTAAAATGGTCTTGTTGAAGCAACGCTAAAATTGAAAATAGCGTTCCAGTTCCACGAATTAGGCTTTCTTCACAGTTTTGCGATCGGCAAAAATCGTGACCCGCATCCTTGTGACCGGCGCATCGGGCTTTATTGGACGCACTCTGGTCGCTGAGTTCGCCAACGCGGGACATTCCGTGCGGGCAGCGATGCGTTCGCCGGCGGACATTTTTCCGCGCTCGGTCGAGGTGATTGCCGTATCGGATTTGACGCGTCCCGTCGAATGGCGTCCGCTGCTCAGAGATGTCGATACGGTGGTTCACCTTGCCGGCATCGCGCACGCCGGACCGGAGATTACCGAGCAGGTCTATGACCGGGTGAATCGCCTGGCGACCGCGGAATTGGCGAGCACCGCGAAATCCATGGGCATTAGCCATTTGGTTTTCATGTCATCGATCCGTGCGCAGAGCGGACCTGTATCCAACACGACTCTCCGCGAAACTGATGAACCACGGCCTACCGACGCCTACGGACGTTCCAAACTCGCCGCCGAAGACGCCGTGCGTGCCGCCAATGTGCCGTACACGATTCTGCGGCCGGTATTGATTTATGGCACCGGGGTTAAGGGCAATTTCGCGCGTCTGATTGAACTGGCGCGAAAACCATGGCCGCTGCCGCTGGGCCTCTGCCACAACCGCCGCTCCCTGCTCGCGCGTCGAAATCTGATCGATGCCGTTCACCTTGCACTGACATCATCCGCGGCCAAAGGCGAAACGTACATCGTAGCCGATCCCACAGCGCTGACGCTGGCGGAAATCCTCAGGGCATTGCGTGAAGGCGAAGGAAGGAGGCCCGGATTGTTGCCCGTGCCGCCGGCGCTGATTGCACTCGCTTCAAGAGCCCTCAACCGCGCCGACGAATGGCAACGCGTAGGAGGGGCACTGGTCGCCGACCCCGCCAAACTTACACAGGCTGGCTGGAAGCCTGCTCTCGACACGCGCAGCGCTCTTGCCGCGCTGGCCCGTGCGGTCACGTCCGAAAGCCCGCCCTGAACGTTCGCTCGCTTCAGGTCAAAGGCAGAGCTGATCGGATCTTACGCTTTGTCCGTTGCACCCGTGTGCTCGAGTACGAACACCCGGATCGCCGAGGACAAATTGCTGTTTTCACGCGTTTCGTCGATTTCTGAGACCAGCTTGGATAGCGTCCCGCTCTGTGCGGCCGCTATATTCTTCAGGCGTCCCCAAAAGGCATCTTCGAGACTTACGCTGGTCTTATGTCCACCGATCACAACAGAACGTTTCACCACCGCCGATTTTGCCACAAGATCTTCAGTCATTCGCACTCCCCATTACCGACTGAACTGCTTCACCTCATTTTTTGATCTGTGGTTGAAAGAATAGAAAATCGCTCTCAATAGCGGTGTGATAGCCATCACAAAAAAAGGTGTGTGTTTTCCGTAACTTAGATGGCGCCGGTTGGGCATGGTGCAGTCATACCGCGGTGCCTTCCGAAGCCAGGCCAACGAAACTATTTCGCCGGCTCCAGCACCACCTCAAGCCAGTCCCACATGTTTGCCGAGCAGATGCTCTGGTTGTCGATCTGGCAATGATGATAGCCGCCCTCGTCCCGGCTGAAGATTTTCATTGTCTTTTGCTTTGAGCCGACGGCGTCGAAGCATTTCTTTGCTTCGCTGAGCGGGATCTGCTCGTCGCCTTCGCCGTGCAGCATCAGGAAGGGGCAGGTGATCTTCTGCACCACGCCGTCGAGCTTGAACGGCTCAAGCTTCTTGAGCGCATCGTCCTGCGAGCGGGCATTCAACACCCATAAGATGTGTTGTGCGGCAACTGATAGAGACGGCGTATCCGCGCGCGCCAGTCGCTCAAATCGCTCACGCCAGATTTTCTGATAATCCCATTGCGCACCCCAGGCGAGGCAGCAGGCATAGCGCTGCTCGAACGCGGCTGCGCGTGGCGCGTAGTAGCCGCCAAGGCTGATGGCCATGACGCCGATGCGTTTTGCATCGATCTCGGGCCGCGAGGCGACATATTCCCAGACGGGCGTGGCGTAGTGTTCGGTATCGGGACGCAGATAGAGTCCACGAAAACGAATGCTTTCGCCATTTCCCGGTCCGTCGACGATCAGGCAGGCAATGCCGCGCGCGACAAGATCAGCAACGCCCTTGAAATATTGAATCTCCTTGGTGACATCGAGGCCGTCGAAGAAGACAACCGCCGGCACCTTGCCCGACTTGTTCGCCGGCTCGGCATGAACATAGAGCGCGGGAAGACTCGCGTCCCCGTAGGGAATCTCGATGTGCTCGATGCGCGGCCGCCTAATGTGTGCCGCCGCGTCGCGGAAGCTTTGCACGCCCTGCATATAGGCTTCGAGGCCTTCCTTGCTCTTCGGCTGCAGAAAACGCTCGCCGACGTGATAGTACGCGCTGGCGCGCCGCAGATATTGTGCGCCGCTGACGGCGTGCCCAGCAGCAATTCGTTCGCGCCCGCGCGCTTCCACCGTGCGCGCCTCCCGAGCCCATTCCGCAAACCACGCGTCATCGTCACCGACATGCCCTTTGAGTCTCAGCCCGATGCGGTTCACCTCGCCGATCTCAGCTCCGCCCCAGGGCGCCATGTTCAGGCCGATCAGCAGGCCATGCGACCAGCGATAATTTTCCGGGAAATAGGTGAAGGATAGTTCTTCGCTACTCATGCAGGACCCCCCCAAACATTCGCACGGGATGAGCAAAATGGCACCCTCCGAATGTAGGAGCCATGGTCAGCGATCCCATCGCGGCGTATCCTAACGGCGCTTAAAGAGGGAGGTATCCATGACGGCGGCCAGCCGGTTTCGCGCGCTAATGAAGCAAGAGCAACTGATCGTCGCACCCGGCGCTTACGACGGCATTACCGCAAGGCTTATAGAGGCGGCTGGCTTCCCGGCGGTTTACATGACCGGTGCCGGCACCGCGGCGACATTCGGATATCCCGATTATGGCCTGCTCACGATGAGCGAAATGATCGAGAACGCCGGCCGCATCAGCACTGCCGTTTCGCTGCCGGTAATCGCCGACGCCGATACGGGATATGGCAATGAGCTGAACGTCGTACGCACGGTGCGCGAGTATGAGCGCATGGGCGTCGCCGGCATTCACATCGAAGACCAGGGCTTCCCCAAGCGTTGCGGTCACCTGGACGACAAGGAAATAATCCCGCTTGACGCGTATCTCGCCAAGATCCGCGCGGCGGCCGAGGCACGGCGCAATCCGGATTTCATGATCATTGCGCGGACCGATAGCGGAGCGGTCGCTGGCTTCGAGGAAGCGATAAGGCGCGCCAACGCCGCGCTTTCAGCAGGTGCCGACATGGCTTTCGTCGAAGCGCCCCGCACAATGGAAGAGCTTGCGGCTGTGCCAAAGCGCGTCAAAGGCCCTTGTCTTCTCAATCTCGTTCGTCTCGGCAAGTCGCCGGATATCGACCTCGCGGCCGCCCGCGAAATGGGATACCGGCTGGCGATCGTGCCAGGTCTGCTTTTCACCTGCGTGGTTGGGGCGTGCGAGGCTGCGCTCGCCGAGCTAAAGCAGACCGGCCGTCATCCGGTGCCGCCGAAAGACTTGCCGCTCAAGGAAGTATTCCGCCGGTTCGGTGCAGACGAATGGGACGTTGTCCGCAATCGGTACAAGATGCTCAAGGCGGCTGAATAGATTTCGTGTCGATTTCAACGTTGCGTGTGTTGCATGCGGCGCTCGATCGCCAGCAACAGTGTGCCGCTCGTGACCGCGAAAAGCACCAGAAGCAGCACGACGGCGGTGAGCGAGCGCACGTTGTGCACATTCATACCGTTGATGATCATAAAGCCGAGACCCTGCTGCGACGCAAACATCTCGCCAATGACGACGCCCAGTAGCGTCAACGAAAAACCGACGCGCAAGCCGGTCACAATCTCGGGCAACACCGCCGGGATGAGAATCTTAAAGGCCGTCTCGGTGGGCGAGAGCTTGAAAACCCGCGCGGTCTTGATCAGCACCGGGTTCATGTTTCGCACAGCATCCATGGTGAAGATCACCACCGGGATAATTCCATGCATGACGCCGAAGGCAACCTTGGCCGAAATTCCGAGCCCGAAGATCAGCAGCACCATTGGATAAAGAGTGACTTTTGGAATCGTATAAAGCGCTGTCAGGATGGGGGCCGCGACCGCACCGGAGAAGCGATGCGCCCCCAGCGCAAGGCCAATGGCAACGCCGCCGACCGAAGACATTATTAAAGAGAGCCCAAAAGCACGGCCGCTCGCCAGCGCATGGCCCCAGAAGATATCGGAACTCAGGAGTTCGATCGCGGTCTTGACCGTCTCGATCGGACCGGTGATCGCGACCTCGCTTTTCCAGTAGACAAGCTGCCACACAACGACCAGCGCGGCGACCAGCAGGAAACTGTCGAGAAGCCGCTGCAAGGATTGCCGCGGCGCTGCGCGCTGGGTGTCGTGGCCACCGGCGTATGCGGATCCGCTCGCTTCGGGAATGACGCTCATAGTGGGCTCATCCCCTGCCCCGCCGCTGCAGGAGACGTTGCTCCCAGATGAAGAGCGCCGAGTTTATTGCCGTCACCACGACGAGGACGAAAAGCATCAGCGCGTACATCGTTCGATTGTCGAAAGCATCGTAGGCATAGGCAATGGCGTAGCCGAGGCCGCCTCCTGACAAAATAAACTCGCCCGCCAGAATGCCGATAAAGGAATAGGCCAGCGCGAGTTTTACGCCCGTGAACAAGTAGGGGCCGGTTGCCGGCAGCACGATGCGAAGCGCTTCTGCGCTTCGGCTCATACGGTGGACGCGCGCCAGCTTGAGCAGTACAGGTGGCACGCGATCGAGCCCGTTAAGCGTTGCAATGACCATCGCGGTAATGGCGAACAAGAACCCGATCATGATCAGCGGCCAGCGGTTGAGCCCGAGCAATGAAACGAACAACGGGTAGAAGACGAAAATGGGTATCGAATAATAGGACGCCAGAAACTGATCACAGGCGCGCCGCAATCTTGGGATGGCATGGATTACGGCACCCACCACAAAACCCAAGACAATCGCCAGCACGAACGCGATCGCCACATTGGAGAATGTCTGCAGCATGGCTTGATTGATTTCGCCTGACACCAGCAGGCGCACCAGATAGGCCGCCATCTCGGAGGGCGGCAGCAAGGTCAACCGGCTGATCACGCCGAAACGGCATAAAGCTTCGACGGCAAGGACGCTGCCGGCGATCACGCAAAGTCGGACTAACGTGACGCGTTTCATGGCGCTGCGGCCGCGAGCCGATTGGCGCTGCGGCCAACGGACTTGAGCGATTCATCACGGAGCCGGGTCCATACCCGGCCCGTCAACGCTCCAAACCGCTCGTCGGCCACCACGCGAGAATCGCGATCCGTCCCCCAATTCGTCTTCACCATATCGATGAAGTGGCCCGGCCTGGCCGACATCACGGCGACCCGGTCAGCCAGCATGACCGCTTCATCAATGGCGTGCGTGATCAGAAAGATCGTGGCCCCGGTCTTTCGCCAGAGCCGCAACAACTCATCGCCCATCAACAACCGGGTTTGCTGATCGAGCGCGCCAAACGGCTCATCCAGCAGGATCAGGCGCGGCTCAAGCACCAGTGTTCGCGCAATGCAGACGCGCTGCCGCATGCCGCCGGAAAGCTGCGCCGGATAGGCGCGTGCAAAGTCCTCGAGCCCCATGAACGCAATAACATCTTCAACCCTGCGTTTGATTTCGGCAGCGTCCATGCCCTCTCGCCGCAGCCCGAAGGAAATGTTGTCCGACACGGTCAGCCAAGGAAGACTGGCGTCCTCCTGGAATACGACTCCGATTCCATCGGGCACCTCGCCGTGAACGAGCCGGCCTTCAAAAGCAATGGAGCCGCCGCTTGGTGCGGTCAGCCCCGCCAGGATCTCAAGGAGCGTTGTCTTGCCGCAACCGGAGGGGCCGACGACCGCAATGAACTCGCCCTTGGCAAGATCGAGATCGATCGGCCCCAACGCATTGACGTCGCCCTGCCCGCCTGCGGCCGGGAAGACTTTTCTGACCTCCCGAAGCTCAGCGTGGCTGATGCTCATGATTTCGGCTGTAAATCCTTCGGCAGGAACGACGGATCGACGATCTTGCTCCAATCGACGTCGCCGCTGAGCTTGCCCACAATCTGCATGCCCTCGACCATGCGATTCATTCCGTTGTAGTGGAGGTCGCCACGGCCCCACCACTGAATTTCCTTCAAGTGCTGGAACACGGCACGCACCAGCTTGGGGTCCGTGTTGTAGGCCTTGGCTGTGATATCCGCCGCCTCATCGGGATGGGCATAAATAAAGTCGACGCCCTTGGCTCGTCCCGCAATGATCGCGCGGATTTTTTCAGGATTGCTCTTGATAAAATCCTCGGTGACGACTCCGACCGTCTGCGTCATTTCCGGACCCAGCACGTCCTTCGCCCAGAACACCGGCTTCACTTTGTCTTTTTCCTGTGTCCAGGTTGGCTCACCGGTGAACGCTGCGTCCAGAGCGCCGGTCAGCACAGCAGACAGATTCGCGCCAATACCGCCGGCAGGCACGATCTGCACGCTCTTCAAGTCGATGCCGGCCTTTTTCAGCGACATCAGGATCAACATGTTGGTGACCGAGCCTGGCGCGGTGAATCCGACTCGTTTACCCACCAGGTCCTTGATGCCGGTCAACGGCGAGTCCGGCTTGACGATCCAAAGAATATCGCCGATCGATTCAACACCACCGTTCACAATCTTCAGCGGCTGTCCGGCCTTGATCGCTTCGAGTGCGGCTGAAAGCGCGACCTCTCCATACGGCAGATCGCTCGCGAGCGTATTTCTCACCGAGGTGCCGCCACCGGTCGAAGTCAGGAATCCAGTTATGTCTATTCCGGCCTCCTTGAAGAAACCTTTTTCCTTGGCAACCGCGTAGGGCGCGCCATAGAACTGTGCGCCCCAATGGGTGACGGTGATGGTTTCGGCTTTAACGGCGGCGAACGGCAGGCAGAAAAGCAGCGCCGCCAGCGCAGCACGTATCATTCTCGAAAATTGTGTCATTGAATTCCTCCCGCACCGTTGAACCCTGAGAACCGGGATGTTGGCTTAACCGGAGTTTTGGGCCGCGGTCAGCAGTCATCAGCATACGACCATCTTCCTTCCGGCAACAAGCTCACTCTTATGTGCGGTAGCGGGCCTCCAGGGCGTCCCATTCATGCTTTCCGACGACCCGTTGACGCTCTTCGAAGGATGCCAGGCGATCCTGCACCGACAACAGCGTGCCGTCTTTTTTGAGAGCCCGCAGCACGTCGCAGCCTGCCTTGAGTGCGGCCTGCAGGACAGCGTTCGCGTAGAGCACGATCGAAAATCCCATTTCAGCAAGCTTCGCCCGGCCGGGATCCGGCGTTTTGCCGCCAAAGACTATATTGGCAAATTGCGGGGCGCGAACCTCGCGCGGGATGCGGGCGAGTTCATCGACGCTGATGGGCGCCTCTACAAAGGTGGCATCGGCGCCCGCTTTCAGGAAGGCATTGGCGCGCTCGATCGCGCGATCCAGCCCCTCCACGGCTCGAGCGTCCGTTCGCGCAATGATTTGCAGATCGGAATCTTGCCGCGCATCGACGGCTGCACGGATCTTGTCGAGCATCTCTCCGACCGGGATAACTTCTTTTCCAGCAAAGTGTCCGCACTTTTTTGGAAATATCTGATCCTCGATCTGGATGCCTGCCGCACCTGCCCGTTCGAGCGTGCGAATCGTGCGGATAATATTGAGAGGGTTTCCAAACCCGGTGTCGGCATCGACAATGATCGGAATCGAAACTGCGCTCGCGAGACGGACGACTGTTTCGGCGATCTCCGTCATTGTCGTGAGACCGATGTCGGGCGTCCCCAGTTCCATATTGGCGATCCCCGCGCCGGTCACATAGACGGCCTCGAAGCCAAGCTCTTCGATGGCGCGGCCAAACATGGCGTTGGCGGTGCCCGGGACGATCGTCGCGGCCCGCCTTTGCATTATTTCCTTGAGTTTGCTGGTCGAGCGCATGGTCCGCGGGACTTCGAAACTCTTGTAAATTCAAAACAGAATGGTTGGCCCGTGAGTTGTACCACGGCCAAACAAATTCAATCACCCAAGGTGCCAAAACGGCAGTTTGTCTAAGCGGGAATCTATTTGCCCGCGGGCATCAACAACGGCGACAGATACAGGTGGTTCTGTTGCGCGTCGTCGGTCCGTAAAGGAGGAAAAACCCGGTACAGATCGGCGGGGTCGATCTGCATTTCACCGTCCTTGGCCCGAAGAGCCGGAATCTTCCCGACTTTGATAGCCCTCAGGATAGCGGTCTTGTTCCGGCCCACCGCGGCAGCGGCTGTTAGAAGTGTGTACATCGGTTTTGACTGCGGTTGCTAACGAGCAGACACAGTGTAACGGCCGTCGTTAAAAAATAGTGTCCGAGGAAGCGCCGTTGCCGCGGAACCCTCGCCTGGAAAATTTTTGACCCCGGCAACGCCCAAGGGGACCCAAGGGCGGCTACCGGGGTCAGTCCGAACGCTACCACAAGGAGCACACCTCCCGCGCGTAATGACGCGACTCGTCCGAACAGAAAAATATCATATGCCAGCGGGTGTGAAAGGCTTTGATGTAAATCAAAGGCTCCCAGCGCGAAGCAGGATTGCGGGCCTGTGCCAGAGTTGTGAACAGGCAGCGTTGCGAAAGATCAAACGCTGCATATCCTTGGCGTGATTCTCGAGGCTCAAATATGAGTCGCTCCAAAGGCAGCCAAAGTCCCAAAATTATCGAGCAGCAATTTCCTCATATTGTGGATGTGGTCGTACCGTCGGGCACCTTAGGACCACGCCTCAATGCCATGTACAATTTTCATGCGCGGCATGGCATTCAACCCAGGCGGGGCCAATGGCGCCCCGGCAGCGACGGAGGATACATAACGTGGTGGTTCGCGGATAAAGGCTTAGCCGGTGCATTCGCCAGCGAATTCAATAGAAAATAGCCAATCTACCGGACTTATTGAACTCTATTTGTTTTCCGGTTTGATCTCCCATAACCTTTGAACTCAGAGCCGGTTGCCTCTGGCGCCGTCGGCTTAGCCGTTGTTGGCTGGCGTTCCCTCGGCGTTCTGGGGCAACCGGTTCCCTTCGTGTCCGCTTTGGGCCAACAGCGAACATTCCGATAATCATTCGATCACCTCGTCGGCAGTGGCGAGGGCCCGCAAGAGGACTTGTCCCTTTTTCGCCTCTATAGTGAACGAGTCACGACCCAATTTAAGAGACGGAGTTCCTAATGCGTAGAGTCGCACTGGTGATTGTGCTGTTAACGGCGCTGGTCGCACCGGCGCTCGCTCAAAAGGCCAAGATTGAAGCGGTGAATGCAAAATGGACCGATTTTTTCAATAAAGGCGATTTTGAAGGACTAGCCCAGCTATACACTGTTGATGCGATCGCTTTCCCGCCTGGCTCCGCGATGGTCAGAGGCAGAGCTGCAATCGGCAAGATGTGGAAAACCATGGGGGAGCAGGTCAGCAACCCGAAAGTCACTACCTTGGAAGTCAAGCGGTTGAGCCCTTCCACAATCCGTGAGATCGGGACCTTTAGCTTGATGATCAAAGGTCCATCGCCAAAGGAAGTTTCGGGAAAATATCTTGTGGTATGGGAGAGAGTCCGGGGTGATTGGAAGCTCTCGGCTGATATTTGGAACGACGGCAAATAAAGAACACCGGATGTCCGCTTGGGGTCTGACAAAAACCGGTCAGTTATTTTTTAGATTCGAAATTTGTATTAGTTTGTCATCCGTCAACTGGAGCCTGCTGTTCTCGTAAACCAGCACGACTACCTTTTTTTTATCCCTTGTAATGACTTCTGAAGTTCGGATTGGTTTCTGTCCGCAGGTTGATAATACCTGCGATGTCGTCATCCCGATTTTTAATTCGCTCAGTTTTGCGCACGCATCGCTATGTATTGCTGGCTGGCTGGCCTGCTGCTCATTCTGTTCTGAGTTCGTAGTGGCGACTTGTTCAACAGACCCTACGCATGCGCTCACGCATACGCATTTCGCGGCGATAAGCAATCGTACCGATCCTCGTCTCATGGTCGCCTCACGAAGCGTACAATGACCACTCACTCGATCACCGCATGCCGCTTGTGGTTATAACTGCATCGCCCAGCCGGGCGTCGTGTCCCCGGCGCGTTTGATCCCGTCCGGTAGGGGACGATCGGTCTGAACAATGGGTAGACATAGCGGCGCCGAAAATGCTTCAACTGATTCATCATTATCGTCGCCCCCAACCCCTCACAGCTGCATCGTAGCGATTCCGCCCATGATGCCGAAAGGGGGGGAAACGACGTCCGCTTTGGACATTGATCTTTGCAGTGCGATGTCGGCTTTTTGGTGGGCCCGGGAGGACTCGAACCTCCAACCAGACCGTTATGAGCGGTCGGCTCTAACCAGTTGAGCTACGGGCCCTGCGTAGTCCTTCTATCAATGCGCGCGGGCGATAGGCAACGCCGCCCTCTCCTGTCCGGCCTTC
>DASPUD010000049.1:0-8932 GCA_035623095.1 Pseudolabrys sp. | reverse complement strand
GAGGCAGCGAGCGCCAGAATCGCGTTTCGCAGATCGGTGCCGGTAAGGTCACGCACACGGTTACCGCCAACTGCCGCAATTTGCGATGCCAATGAAGTTTCATTTGGCCCGCCCAGCACCCATATCGAAGCACCATCTTTTGCGAGATCTCGTGCCAGTTCAGCATAGTGGCGAACGGGCCAGGCCTTCCCGGTGCCCACGGCGCCTGGCGAAAGCGCAATGACCGGGCGGGCCGCGTTGACTAGTCTGTGCTTTGCAAGCCACGATTCAATTTCGTGTGCCGGAATTTTCAATTCGGGCAACGGCCATTCGCCGGGAAGGGGCGCGGACTTCGGCAGCGCCAGCGCGCCCATCTGGTCGATCATGCGTGGTAACCTGCGTTCGCCGAAACGTATGTCGTTGAGCAGGCCAAAACGGAATTCGCCGGCAAAGCCGGTGCGCACGGGAATTCCCGCAAGCCATGGCGCCAATGCTGCCTTCCATTTGCGCGACATCACGAGCGCCTGGCCGTAGTTGGCCGGGCGCAGCAGGTTGATGAGCTCAAGCTGACGAGAAAGCCCCAATCTTCCACGTGGAAAATCCACAACGACTGCGCGCCGAACCCCAGGCATGTAGTCGGCGAGTGGCGCACATAATGTGCTGCTGACCACGTCAATCGTCAGGTCAGGCGCTCTTACGCGCAGCAGCTTTACGACAGAATGGCAGCGAACGAAGTCACCGATCCACACATAAGGGACGATCAGGGTCGGAGCCGCTGCTTGGCTGGAATCCTGGCTCATAGGTCTTGTGTTGCTCGCCCCGACGCGTGGCCAGAAACGAACCACAGGTTTTCGGAAATCACCATGCGCAACGCTATATGCCCCCGTTTTGGGCAGGCAAGGCAGGCGTTAGCCTGCGCCGAAGCAGCCTGTCCAGCCGCGTTTTTACCTTGTCCTGAGCCATTTGCCCGCCGATCCCGCTTAACATTGCGCCGGGCGGCGGACTGGGGCAAAGGTTTGCCGGGCGTTGGCGAGGTTGGGCATGTTTTTGGTCACTGGCGGGGCCGGATTCATCGGGTCGAATGTCGTTGCCAGCCTCAATGAGGCGGGTGCAACAGACGTTGCCGTTAGCGATCAATTTGGCAACGACGACGCCAAGTGGCGGAATCTTGCGAAGCACCAGGTTGCCGACATCGTTCCTCCGGTCGAGCTGACCCGCTGGCTTGAAGGCCGCAAGCTCGATGCGGTGATTCACATGGGCGCTATTTCCGATACCACCGCCACCGACGGCGATCGGGTGATGGAAAACAATTTCCGCGTCTCCTTGCGTCTCCTCGATTGGTGTACGGCGATGCGCGTGCCTTTTATCTATGCCTCGTCAGCCGCTACCTACGGAGATGGCAGCCAGGGGTTTGATGATGATTGGTCTTTGGACGCATTGCGCAAGCTCAAGCCGATGAATCTGTACGGCTGGAGCAAGCATCTGTTCGATCTCGCGCTGGTTGACCGCTATTTAAAAAAAGAAAAGATGCCGCCGCATTGGGTGGGTCTGAAGTTCTTCAACGTTTTTGGGCCGAACGAATATCATAAAGGGCACATGGCGAGCGTGCTCGCCAAAGTGTTCGATACCGCGAAATCCGGGAAGCCGGTTCGTTTATTCAAGTCACACCGTGAAGGCGTTGCCGATGGCGATCAGCGGCGCGACTTCATCTATGTTGATGACGCGATTTCAGTGCTGCGGTGGCTCCTGGAAGCGACCGGAATCAACGGAATTTTTAACGTCGGCACCGGCAAGGCGGAGAGTTTTCGCGATATGATCAGCGCTATGTTCAAAGCGCTCCATCAGCCGGCAAATATCGAATATGCCGACATGCCAGCCGCTATCCGCGGTCAATATCAATACTTCACGGAAGCGCGTATCGAACGTCTGCGCCGGGCCGGCTACAACGCCGGCTTCACGCCGATCGAGCTTGCAGTCGAGCAATACGTGACCGGTTATCTCAATCGGGACGACCGCTACCGGTAAGCCCATGTACGATTTTGACAAGCATCTTGCCGCGCTGAACCAGCAGACCGTGCTCTGCATTGGCGATCTGATGCTTGACGAGTTTGTCTACGGCGAGGTTTCCCGCATATCGCCGGAGGCGCCGACGCCCGTTATCTCTGTCAAACGCGTCGAGCTGATGATCGGGGGCGCCGGCAATGTCGCACGCAATCTCGTGGCACTTGGCGTGCGTTGCGTGTTCGTCGGGGTCGTTGGTGACGACGAGGCAGGCGGCGCCTTGACCAAGGCGCTCAACAACTATCCGCTCATCGAATTCCATCTGGTCGTCGACGCGACACGCCAGACGACCCGCAAAGTTCGTTTTGTTTCGGAGCATCATTCGACGCATCTATTGCGCGCCGATTGGGAATCGATTGCGGGCGTCGATGTGGGAAGCGAAGACGCGCTGATCGCGCATGTTGTGAAAGCGCTGCCTAAAGTTGGCGCGGTCGTTTTGTCTGACTACGCCAAAGGCACGCTGACGCCGCGTGTCATACGTGCGGTCATTGACGCAGCGAATGAACACCGCAAGCCGGTTGTGGTTGATCCCAAGGGACGCGACTACAGAATTTACCGCGGAGCCACCTTGATTACGCCAAATCGGCAGGAGCTTGCCGATGCCACACATAGTTCGGCACAGACGGAAGACGAGATAGCAGCTGCCGCGGCAAAACTCCGCGATGCTTTGGCGGCAAAAGCGGTTTTAGTGACACGCAGCGAAGCAGGCATGACCCTCGTAGTCAGAGACACGCCAGTGCATGTGCCGGCCTATCCGGTGCGAGTGCGCGATGTTTCCGGAGCTGGCGATACGGTCGTTGCGGTGCTCTCCGCCATGTTGGCAATGGGCGCGGACTTTGATTCAGCGATGCGCGCCGCTAACGCCGGCGCCGCCGTTGTGGTTGGAAAGCGTGGCACGGCGACTCTATCTGTCGCCGAGTTGCGTTCCCGAATCCTACCGGCCTCGACGCTGGCGCCCGAAGAAAAAATTGTATTCGACTGGGCGCTACTGGATGACCATATAGCCGAGTGGCGGCGCCACGGGCTGCGCATCGGGTTCACCAATGGATGCTTCGATCTGCTGCACCCGGGGCATGTCAAGTTGCTGGCTGGAGCGCGTGCGGCCTGTGATCGTCTCATCGTCGGCCTCAACGGTGACGCGTCTGTCACCCGCCTGAAAGGCCCCGATCGTCCGGTGCAACCGGTACAGGCGCGGGCCGAGGTGCTTGCAGCTCTCGAGGCCGTCGATCTCGTCGTCGTGTTTGACGAAGACACCCCGGAAAAACTCATTGCGCGCGTCAAACCAACGGTCCTGGTCAAGGGTGCCGACTACACGCACGACCAAGTGGTCGGCCGGGAAATTGTTGAGGCGCTCGGCGGCGAGGTCGTCCTGATCGACATCGTGCCCGGCCATTCGACCAGTTCAATGGTGGAACGGACACGCGCGCCGAAAGTGAGACGCTAGCTGGCCCGCTTGATCGGCTTGGTCGGCGGCGTTTGCCATCCTTGCCTTTCCTCGTAGCATTTTGCGTAACGGTAGAAAGTGCCTTCGAAGTTTCCAAAGGCAATGACAAAGCCGGCCCAACCGTCAATGAATCCAAGTTTGAAAATGTAGTGCTTGATAAAAGACCAAAAGCCGTGGCCGAAGGCAGTCGCCATCGATACACGCTTGTTCGCGAGCTTCGATGCCCCGAGTGTGGAATAGCGGTTCATCTTGTTGATCACCTCTTCCAGATTGCGAAAGGGGATCTGCCAGATTGCATTTTTTAGATGGCCAACAGATCTGGCTCCGAGTACCTCATATCCCTCATGCACCGGCTCAAGCGTGTAGCGAATTGCGCCTTTGCGGAAGAGCTGCGGTTGACGGAAATTCGGGTACCAACCTGAACCACGAATCCAACGTCCCATCGTGTAACTGCGCCGCGGCACCATATAGACGTCGTGGGGCGGCGAACCGGCAAGCAACGCGAGTATTTCGTCACGCACCGCTTCGGTGCAGCGCTCGTCGGCGTCCAGGCTAAAGATCCAGTCGAAATTGCAAGCCTCGATTGCGCGGTTGCGCAGATCGCCGAAACCCTTGAACTGGACGTCAACGACGCGCGCGCCGAGTGCACGCGCAATTTGACCGGTGCGGTCAACGCTAAAGGAATCGACCACGACGACTTCGTCCGCCCACAGCACACTGGAGACGGCCGCTTCGATCTTTTCCGCCTCATTATATGTGAGGATATAAGCTGATATTTTTTGCATGGTCGGACGTCCGTTGATCCCCTGGAGTGAACGCAAGTTATCATTGCGGGGCGCGCTAACCCTAGTGGTTTGTCGACACAGCCGACATCGGCTAAAGGCTCTATAAGAGGATGCCCCGTGGCCGAGCTCATTTCCGTCATCGTCTCAACCTATAACCGCGAGGATGCCCTCGATGCGGTCTTGCGGTCGCTTGCGCGTCAGACTGATCGTAATTTCGAGATTATCGTGGCCGATGATGGTTCGGGTCCGGCTACTGCGCAACTCGTCGACCGCTGGAAGGCAAAGATTCCCGGCCGCATCAGTCACGTCTGGCAAGCGGATCAAGGCTTTCGTGCGGCAGAAATTCGCAACCGTGCGATTCTTGCCGCGCATGGCGCTTATTGCATTTTTCTGGACGGTGATTGCATCGTGCGTGAGGATTTCGTCGCTGCGCATCGTTCGTTGGCCGCACCCGGTTGGTTTGTCACCGGCAACCGTGTTCTGCTTTCACCGAGTCTCACCGCGGGCGTGTTACAGCGCCAGTTGACGCCTGAAACCTGGACCTCAGGGCAATGGCTTGCAGAACGATGGCGAGGCGGCGTCAACCGGCTGTCGGCTCTTTTGCATCTGCCCCTCGGACCATTGCGCCGATGCCGCCGGAATGCATGGCAAGGGGCTCGCTCATGTAACCTCGCAGTTTGGCGCGTGGATCTCGAGCGAGTTGACGGGTTCGATGCCGAATACAAAGGATGGGGCAAGGAAGATTCAGATTTTATCGTGCGGTTATTGCACGCCGGCCTGCGCCGGAAGGATGGCGTTTTTGCCACCGGTGTAATTCATCTTTGGCATCCGGAAGCCGATCGTTCCCACCTGTCGGAGAATGAACACAGACTGAGCACGATCATTGCCGATGACCGCGTGCGTGCGCGGCGGGGCCTTTCATCCCTCTAACGCCGGTCACGCTGAACACAACCGGCTCGTAGTTGAACTTAAGTCGCCATTGTGCTTTCCGAGGGTCAGCAAATGTTCGCGCGCCTTACGCGCGATGTACACTTGAAATGGACTTTTCAAACGGTTTCCTATACTTGGGACATCAAAATAGCTGTTGTATTCCTCGGGTCTCCCCTCGATGTCCCAACTCATTCTCGGTGTCCACACCGGCATTCATGATGCTGCTGCTGCAGTTTTGGTGGATTACGAGGTCAAGGCCGCCGTTCAGCTTGAGCGGTTGACGCGTTACAAGGGGGATGGCCGGACTTATCCCGATCTGTGTATCGAAGAACTTCTTGATATGGTCGGCGCAACGCGACGCGACGTCGACGTCCTGGCCCTGACGCGTTCGGACTTTCCGGTACAATACTTCCACCATTTCCGCGGCTACCGGTGGCTGCGTGAACAATACCGCACCTACATTGAAGGCCAAAAAACGCGTTTCATCCCGCGCGAAACAAGGCGCGCGAACACGACGCGCGACACGGACTTCTTCGATGCTGCCTCATTTGCGCGTGACAGCGGATTCCGCGACGACGTGGTCGTTTATTTCTACAATCATCACAGGGCGCACGCGATACCGACACTCTTCTACAGCGACTGGGACGATGCCCTTTTGATCACTGCCGACGGCGGCGGTGACAATATCAACCACAGCCGCCGTCGGTTTTTTAATGGTCAAATCGAGGAAATTTATGGTGGCGATGAGTGGCTCACTCGGGATCCGCCGATCGACAGTGTTGGACAGGCATATGCAGCGGCGACCCGGGCACTTGGTTTTCGGGACAACCGCCACGAGGGCAAGCTCACTGGTCTCTCCGCCTTGGGTGAGCCGATTTTTGCCGAGCGAATAGGCCGGCACTTTCGAGTCGATGAGGCCGGGCAGATTTTTTCCGACTTTCCAAGGAACAGGGAGATGTTCGAACTCCTTGCCGCAATCGCCAAGGAAGGTTCGCGCGAAGATGTCGCTGCATCGATTCAAAAAGTGCTTGAGGACACGATGCTGTTGTCGGTTGGTCGGCTGCTCAAGCGCTACCCGGCGCGGCACCTCGGCGTCGCCGGTGGCGTTTTTGCCAACGTTCGGCTCAATCGCGTTCTTGTCGAAAAGCTTGGTTTCGAGGAAATCTTTGTATTTCCGCCCATGGGAGATGAAGGGCTGCCGCTCGGTGGCTCTCTGGTATATCTTCTGCAACGTGACGGTATGGCGCACTGGCTGAAACAACGGCGGCGCCTGAAGGATGTCTACCTCGGTCGCGACTATACCGATGTAGCAGATGGCATCTTGTCCGCGATTCGCGGCATACGCAGGCTGCCGGGCGATCCGATTGAACAGACGGCAAAGCGGCTGGCGGCAGGTGAAATCGGAGCGATCTATACCGGCCGGATGGAATACGGCCCCCGCGCGTTGGGAGCACGTTCGATCCTGGCCAATCCGTCACGGCGGGAAACACACGATCTGCTCAATACCCGTCTGGACCGCACTGAATTTATGCCCTTCGCTCCGGTCATCGCCGCGGACAAGGCGAGCCAGGTGTTCGATGTCAGCAAGCTTAATGCCTATGCGTGTCGTTTCATGACCATTACTTGCAATGTGCGGCCAAACTGGCGCGACCGCATTCCCGCCGTTGTGCATGTCGACGGATCGGCCCGGCCGCAAATCATCGAGCGCGAATCCAATCCGCTCTATTTTGATATTCTCACGGCCTTCGAGAAGGAGACCGGCATCCCTGTGCTGGTCAACACCAGCTTTAACGTTCATGAGGAGCCGATCGTCAATACCCCGCGCGAATGCGCGCAAGCTCTGCTAGATCGGCGTATCGACTTTGTCGTTACGCAGCAGGCAATCTATGAAGCGGCGCCGACCTAGGTCTGCAAACAACCGCCGAAATCGCGCGGTGATCCGATGAAGTCACCCCGTTGTACGGTCATCCTGCCGACTTATAACCGCGCCGCAATACTGCCGCGCGCCGTCACGAGCGTGATCACGCAGAATGAGCCGGACTTCGAACTCATCATCGTCAATGACAATTCGACGGACAGCACCCGTACCTGGCTTGAAACGCTAGATGATCCGCGCATTCGCGCCCTGCACCTGGATTACAATCAGGGCCCGAGCGCCGCGCGCAACGTCGGGATCAATCTCGCGACCGCGCCAGTGCTCGCATTTTTGGACTCCGATGACGTCTACCGCGAGAGCAGGTTGTCGGTGCCGCTGGGGGTGTTTGATCGTGAACCGGACGTGATCTGCACGCTGTCGTCGGCACAGAAGGAGTACAAACGCGGAGACAAGGCTCTGGCTTTGTTGCCGGACGTCAAGCTCACTTCGGCTGCGTTCGAGTGGACCATGATTTGCGATCTGGTGGGCGTTGAGGGCACAAGTATCACCGTCCGCACAGAACAAGCGCGCAAGATCGGCGGATTCTGCTCCGAGCTGCGACGAACGGAAGATCGGGAATTCCTGATCCGATTATCGCGTCTTGGTGCTGCGCGAATTCTTCCGAACGTATTATGGGAAAAAACTTGGTCGACGGACGGGCTCTCGACCCAATGGACGACTGCCGGACGTGACCTTGTATCCTATTTCAGCGAACGAACTGAGTACTTGGACCGTTATCGAAAAGTCGGGCAATATTTCGCAACGAAGATTCTGATGATGGATATCCGCCATCGCGATATTCCAAGTCTGATGAATGATTTTCGGCACTTCTATAGGATGGGACTGCTGGACGAGGGGATCGTGCAGCTCTGCCGCAATCATGTTCAGGTAAGAAAATATCGCCGCATGGCTCACAACAAACCGCTCGAAGCTCTCACTGGTCCACCCGCTGAATGGGAGTCGTAAGTCGCGACAGTGCCTTATGACGCGAATAGATCTTCCGCCACGGCCGCGAATTCTGGTGATCGCTCTGCGTCGGCTGGGGGATGTGTTGCTGACCACGCCGCTGATCCGCAGCTTGCGTCACGCGTGGCCCGACGCAACAATTAATGCGTTGGTCTTTTCCGACACCGCCGGCATTCTCGAAGGAAATCCTGACCTCAATGGCATCGTTACGATGACGGCGAGCCCAAGTGCCAGCGAAAGCCTGACAACCGCATTGGGGCTGTGGCGCCGCTATGACCTTGCTATTTCGACCCAAAGCGGCGATCGGCCGAGCGGTTTTGCCGTGCTTGCGGGGCGTAAGCGCGTGGGCGTGGTCGAAGCATCGGTGAATGGCTCTATCAAGCGCGCGCTTCTCCAGCGCAGCCGGGTTGTTGAGCGTGGCGTACATCGGGTCGAGGAGATGCTGCGGCTCGCGGATCTTGTCGGCGTTCCAAGGCTGTCTGAGGTAGTGCCTCCCCCAGCATCCGCCAACGATGACTTGCCGCACGGAAATTATGCGGTGATCCATGCGGCGCCGAAATTTCGCTACAAGGAGTGGACAAAAATCGGCTGGCGAAAAATCGCCGCAGCGCTGGCTGAGCGTGGCCTTTCGGTGATCGTGACCGGTAGTTCGGATGAGCGCGAGCGCCGCTATCTGGATGAAGTCTGGGATGGCATGTCTGTGAGACGCGCCGATGGCAGGCTTAGCTGGCCGCAGCTAACCGGCCTGCTGAAGAAGGCACGGATTTACATCGGCCCGGATACGTCGGTGACGCACCTTGCCGCTGCGGCCGGCTGCGCCACCGTTGCGCTCTACGGCCCGACCGATCCACG
>DASPUD010000048.1:0-16379 GCA_035623095.1 Pseudolabrys sp. | reverse complement strand
CCGGGCGTCAGCGATGACCTGACCGTGCCCTCATTCAGTTGGAGCAGGGCTTCGGACGGAACGCCTGACGCCAACTACTCGGCTGTACTGTCGAAGCGAATTACCGAAAATTTTGGTGTCGTCATCACAGAGCCGACATGGACTCGATTTGGCCAGCTTAGCGGATTTCAAAATCTAGTCACAGCATTCAAGTACATGCCAATTTCCAACGCCGAGCACCAACTAATGATGTGCGTTGGTCTTCAAGTCGACTGGGGAAGGACCGGCACAGAAAGAATTGGTGCAAGTTCATTCTCGGTTCTTACTCCGCAACTATACATCGGCAAAGGCTTTGGCGACCTTCCGCCAGAATTAAGCTGGTTACGTCCATTCGCGGTTACCGGTCAGTTTGGTCTTAGCCTGCCAACAAAGCCGAATAAGTCGAGCGATCCTTTTGAAGTGACAGGAGGCGCAACTCTTTTTGATTGGAGCATGTCTCTCCAATACAATGACTCTGCTCACCCTTGGAGGGTGTTCGATATCAATATCGCTCCACTCGTCGAAGTCTCTTTGGTAACGCCCGTAGCGGATGCCCTTCCAAATCAGGCGGCAACAACAGGAACGGTCAATGCGGGACTTGCGTTCTCTGGAAAAGGAATTCAATTAGCTACCGAAGCAATTTTCCCAATCAATTCCATAAGCGGTCATGGTGTCGGGGTCGCTGCTACCTTGACATTTTCCTTCAGCGAGCTTGCACCAACCACGCTGGGTCGACCGCTTTTTGGTAAGCACTGATACTTCATCTTGCGATGAGCAAGCCGTCACCCATTTAACGCTTCACCACCAAGTGCAGTGCACAGCGCCGTGGGCCCACGCGAGCAATGAGGCCTCGACCAGTGTCTATATTGGTTGCCATTTGCCGGGGTGGAACTGATACGACGACAAGCGCCGTCCGAACCTCGGTACCAACCTATGCCGCACTTGTCGCGGACCAGTACAACGGTCGGATCGGATTTCAACGGTGAAACAGGAAGCATTGCATTTACCGACGCAGTAACCACGATGCTCAGACAGATTCCGATGCCCAAACCAGCTCCTGCTGTTTTCGATGATTTCATAATACGGCGCGGCCCAGCGACAAAGTGCAAAAACGACTCTTGATACCTTGAGACGAGTACATAAGCCAACGTTAGAAAACCTTGAGTATTTGCATTGATTGCCCAATGGTTTAGACGCGCAGTTCTGCGCCCAACAAAGTTGATGTCCAGGTAGCACACGCTTCGATCATTTTTCTGCGGATGTCCGCTTTGGGTCATTAGCGGACATTTTGCAGCGCAATCGCGTTGTCCGCTTTACCCCCAAAAGCAAACATTTGGACGCAAAAAGCGGACGTGCCCTATGTGCCGAAATTAATAGGCAAGCGCCCAAATATATTCTGGCGCATATCGCGGTACGCGACTTCCAATAAGCCCGCTTTCCAAGTGCTGGATTTTAGCTTTCAGCCTTTCGTAGCGTCGCTGTTTCATTCGGTAAGGCCTATGTAACACTTGATCAATTACAGGGCGCGAACCGCCAAGCTGTTGTCTTAGCCGGTACGCTCGCAAATAGGCGCGCGCTTTACGATTTCGTCGTTGGCTTTCGTAAAGTGGATTGCCCACGCAGATACGGCAAAAATAACCACAAACCCCTTTAAACAGCCTCGCAGCACGCCTCTGGCAATGCGGACAATGCATCCATGGCCTTTCGCCCCCGTAATTGCAGGATGTCCAAGAAATTCGGATTTGCTGGGAACGGCGGTTAATTAGTTCCAACTGTAACGCGTAACGGGCAACACGCATCGTGTTGATGCTTGGCCACCGCAGATTCGGACGAAACGTTGCCCAACCGTCGCGAAACATCCGCGCCCGCCTCATTTCACGTATGTCGAGTGCGTCGGCGATTAAATTTTTCGACAGTCAGGCACGGATATTGTTTGTTACGCGTCATCTAGCGATCCCAAAGTGCGATCAAGATGCGCATATATCGCTTCACGAATTTCATGAGCATCGTTGAGCTTTTCGGCGCTCAAGAATCCTCTTTGGATTAGTTTGTCGATTTCCCTATCGCGTACTTGGATCGTAACGCGCCCGCACCTTTGCGTAACTGTCTGTTCTGACTTAGATGTGCGACATCTCTCGACCGCACCAGCTTTCCGAATTGATCTTGATTTCATTTTGATCTTCGCTCTGTGGCACTCACCCCCTGCTTAGCTGATGGAAACTTAATCGTCCTGGCGCCTATCGCGTAGCGGCATCGATCATTTGTGCGAGCGCGAGACCTATACACTTATGGCCTTCTGCGGAATTATGGAGACCATCCCACCAGATCAGACCTCCAACACCCGCCTCGATTGCTCGTTTCATCAGAAGAAACCGCGGAAACAGGCCGACATTCTGTTCGCGCGCGACGTCAGCAATGATTTGTTCCATCTGGATGTGGCGCGACGTAGCGTTAACCAGTGGTGCATACTGCAAATCGACTAGAACAATGTCCGATTGGGCTGCTTTAAGTCGCTTCACTGCGCCGGAAATAACTTCCTTCGTATTGTTGGGGATGCCGCGCCACACAACATCGTTTGTGCCAAGCTGCCACACCACTAAATCGGGCTTTTGTCGAAGTATCTCGTCGAGGCGCGCGATGTTGTCCGGTATATTTTCCATAATGCGAGCGCTGATGGTTGCTTCGATCCGCGCGGAAGGCCGTAGCCTCAACAATTCTTGCTTCATCACTTGGGGAAACGCGTCGTTCGGACCGAACGTGCCAAAACCAGTCGTCGAAGAGGAACCCAGCGCGACAACGGTCAGAATTTGCCCCGTTTGCAGCTTCGCTTTGACGCGGGGCAGGGGCGCGCCAAGTGACAATCCCTTTTTGAAAGTGAGGCAGGCTTTTGAGGGGTCGCTGAAGTCGACTATTTTTTGCGCATAAGCAGAACTGCAGAAGACAAATAGGGCCAGCACCAACAAGGGTAGCCAGGAAACGCGTAAGAGCGCGAATCGTGCTGCGAGTGCTGAATATTGTTGGTCGGTTGGCACGGCCTTGCTATTCTGGCCTTACTATTGTGGCGCATTGAAAGGAAGGAAGTTTCACCGCTGACTATGGCGCAGGAATAGTACACTGCGGACACCATTCGTGAGAAAAAAGATGGCGATGATACCGATCGGTTCTCTTGCAGCTGTCATGCTGGCTGTGACCGTAATTTCTGCGACTGCCCAAAATTGGCCGTTCTGTACTGGAAATCCAGGAATTGATTGGGATCAGCAAATCAAAAGTTGTACCGCGTTGATTCAATCGGCGACGGAGCCGAAAGAAAATGTTGCGGTCGCCTTCTTTAACCGTGCCCTGGCTTACGAAGAAAAGGGAGAGTACGCGCGCGCTATCGCCGACTACAGCGACGCAATTAGGCTAAATCCGAATGATGCCGAAGCGCATTTGTATCGCGGTCTCGACAAGCAAAGATTGGGCGACAAGGCCGGTGCCGAAGCCGATATCGCAGCGGCAAAGCGCTTAAATCCAAACATCGATAAATAGAAATATGGAAGTCACGGCACCGCTCAAAGTTATTGAGCGGTCGATAAATTTGCTAACGGCTGTTTTTTTGGCTTGCTTGGTACGGACGATTTTCCCGAGGCTGCGGGTCCGCCCGGAGCAGCGGTGGGCGCCGCAAACTTGAGCGGCTGCTGTGGCTTGCCGCCATTCAATTCACGAAGGTCTTCGACATAGCTCTTGGGTTCCAGCCAGATAAAAGAGGGAGTCTTCAAGCCCATGAATCCCGCAATGTCATTTCCAAACGATACGCAGTTGCGCCAAAGAGCATTCCACAATGGCGTGTCTGCCTTCATCTTTGCGATGTGCGCGGAGACATTCTTGAACGTGGCGGCGTCCATCATGACGCGATAACGAGCAGTCACATATTTTTCTTCAAGGTCGCCGTCGCTAGCTCCGGTTTCAGACGGCACAAAGATGAGATGTCCTATTGTCCAGCTGACCACACTGCAATTCTCACAATCGTTAGAGTCGCCAGAAGGATGCAGGCCTGCGATGTCACTTTTTATTATCTCGCCGCGGCCATTTACCTGCCCATAAAGGACATACATGTGGCCGTAACTCGCAGCGGACCGCGCGCGAAACTCCACAAAATACGGCTTATAGGAATTCCGGTTTGTTGCGGCCGGATTCGCAGAAGGTACGGTTTGTACCGTGGAGGGGGATGAGGCACTTCCCTCGATTGCTGTCGCCGGTAACACCATAAGCCCGGCCGAGATTGCGGCCAGGCCAAAGGTTACAAGCGGTCGGATGCCCCTGCGCAATTGATTCGAATCACGCATGTCAGCTTTCCTGCCTTCCGAGGTCAGTTGTCTCAATCCAATTGAGATGACCTCGGCCAAGAGCCGATACAACGACACCGATATAACGGACACTTCCAAGCTGCGAGGAAGTGCCCGCTGTAAAGGCTCAGCCCTTGGTTTGCACAACCGGAGCTTTGCCCTTGCCGACGGGGGCTTTACCCTTGCCCACACAGCCAGAAAGGCCAAAAGCGAGAATTACAGAGCAAATTACAACTAGGAACCGTTTCATGCGGGCCCCCTCCAGCTATTGAAAAAGCCTGAAAACGCTAGCTCGTTTCGAAATGGGCCACTAGTGCGGAAAAGTCACAGTCGCTCGGAAAAGCGTAGTTAGCCACGGGGATGTAAGGCTCAGCGGTATTCTTCGCAGCTTCCGACCAGAGGATAGCGGTTCGGATATGCTTTTTTTAGGCTTGCCTCGGCTTTCTTTAAAGCGGCTTCACAGTCTTTCTGGCTGCCATATCTTGGAGATGGCTTTACCTCAAAGCCAGGCGGACGCTCAATAAATTGCCAATAGGCCGCTGCTGGGGTTGTCATGGAAGCAGGCAATAGAAGCAATCCGATGGCCCCACTCACCGTTCCACAAGCGATCTTTCGTGATTTCATGTGTCCCCGCAGGTCGATGCCAAGTCTAAAGTTTAACGCAATACGACAACTTGTGTGCCCAAGCTGACCCGCTCATAAAGATCCATAATATCTTCGTTGTACATACGAATGCATCCGTGTGACACGAAACCGCCGACAGATCCGCGATTATTGGTGCCATGGATGGCGTACTCACCGCCGCCGCTCAGGGTTAGGGCAGCCGCACCCATGGGGTTCGCAGGACTGCCCCCCGGGATGACAGTGGGCAAGCGACTATAATCCCGTCGAATCGAAGCCGGAGCCGACCAACCCGGCTTAACATATTTGCCATCAATCGAAGCCGTTCCCGACCAAGCCATGCCCGCTTTGCCGACGCCCACCGGGTAGCGGATCGCTCGGCCGTCACTCGTGACGTAATATAGACGACGCTCGCTCGTTTTGACGACGATCGTGCCCGGGGAATAGCCGCTGAATTTCACAACATCGCGGGCACTCGCCGGCCAAGCGGAAAATATGGCGAAACTCAATAAGGCGAAAATCCGAAAAGCCAGAGAAAGGGTCTGCATGGGCAAGCTAATCCCCGTCGCATTTCAACAAAGTTCATTCTCCATGGCACCGCAACGTCCGTCAATGAATGCCTAGCGTGAAAAAATCCAGCGACCTAAACTCAGTCCGCTCTACTTCGGTGTAGTGGGTTCGGGGTAGTGGGGTGATGACTCAAACGACTGCCGCGCTTATCTGGTTCGCTGGGCTCATCGGTTGGTATGTTATTCGGTATCCCTTTGCGCGTAGGGCAAAAAAAACACGAATAAGCACGTCGCTTTACGACCGGCGTGAGTCACTTCTTCTCGCGTTTGCAACGACCGGTTTGTTTGTGATTCCGGTCTTGTACACCGTCACTGGTCTTCCCGCGGCGCTCGACCGACCATTTATCGCTGCGATCGCCTGGCTCGGCTTAGTTCCGCTGTGCGCGTCGTTATGGCTGTTTTATCGCAGCCATGTGGATCTCGGCCGATATTGGTCAATCTCCCTCGAACTCCGCGAACGCCATGCATTGGTGCAGACAGGCGCCTATCGGCTTATACGGCACCCGATGTACACTTCTTTTTTGCTTCTCGGTCTATCTCAGCTGATGTTGTTGCCAAATTGGCTAGCGGGTCTGTCTGGACTGCTTGGAGCGGCAGCCTTCTTGGTTTTTCGTATGAGGCGGGAAGAGCATATGATGGTTCAAGCCATAGGAGATGAATATCGCGCATATATGATGAAGACAAAGCGTCTAATCCCGTGGATCTTATAACCCATGCGCGGTCGAGCCATCCCGCTGTCCCGACCGCGACGTATGATCGGCGATCTGCTGTATTTTGCAGCCGGCATTCCCAGCATTCCAGTACAACGACGCATGTCGTTGGCGCCTGTCGTGACTGCGAGAGCAGCTTGTCTCAATCGGCCTCGATGGACTGCCATTTTCACAAAAAGTTATGGACTCGTAGCAGGCGAATTTCCTCAGCTCCGGCGCGCTTACATAAAGATTCCCTGGCCAATGCTGTATGAATATCCGGCAAGCAGCGCCAATGTTGTCGTGGAACGAGAATATCACGGTGAGTCAGCGCCGTTTTCGATACTGATCAAGGATCCAGCGGCGCGATCATTGACTGACATAGGACGAATCCTGGAGCACGCAGTCACGGCGCCAATCGATAGCATTAAGGATTTCCAACGGGTCATGCAGTTTTCGGTCCTTCCCCGTCCACTACGTCGACTGTTGTGGTGGCTCGGGCTAAATATCGGCCGACAACGACCAAATTTTTTTGGTACCTTCGCAGTATCTGTCTATTCCGCATTAAATTCTGAATCGCTGCATCCATTGACACCTTTGACGACGGTCTTGAATTACGGTGTCATTAATAGCGATGGCGATGTGACTGTGCGGATTGTCTACGATCATCGGGTAATGGATGGTGCGACTGTAGCGCGGGCACTTGCACGGCTGGAGGAAACTCTCAACACGCGCATCGTTGAGGAATTGACGCTGCTAGCGAAAAGCGAACCGCGACGTGAAAAGGTCTGATTGTTGTCAGTGTTCCACTAGGAGTTCGTCGTGAGAGTGTCAGTTGGTCTGCTCATCACCGTAACTGCCGTTTCGTTGTTTGGTACTGTTGCGAATAGCGCGCCGATGGATGCTCAAGCCTCCAGTTCTGAGAAATCAAGAAAAGCTGGCGATTCAGGACAGGTGTGGTCGCTTCAGACCCCCTTTGGAATAATTTATGAGCGCGTTCCAAGCCAAGAGGTCGACTACCCAAACGCGCATCGGGCAGGAACCATTGTCGTCAACATCAGCAAACGGCGGCTCTACTACATCTTAGGTGGCGGCAAGGCGATTAGCTATGTTATCGCCGTTGGCGTAGAGGGCTATACGTGGTCGGGCGTCAGCACTGTTTCCGCCAAACGCGAATGGCCCGACTGGACGCCGACACCAAATATATTGAAGCGGTTTCCGAATCTGCCTCACCATATGGCAGGCGGCCCGGATAATCCCCTCGGGGCGCGGGCGCTCTATCTAGGCGATACGCTATATCGCATACATGGGACAAACGAGCCGTGGAGACTTGGTGGTGGCGTGTCTTCGGGCTGCATCCGTCTGTCCAACGATGACATCATCGACCTGTACAACCGTACAAAACTTGGTGCGACGGTGATTGTTCAGCGATAAGTTCTACGAATTCATTCGGCGAGAAGGCAGTGCCAACCGTGCGCAGTTCAATCGGTCATTTGCACCAGTTGTTAGATCCTGAGAGCGTCGCCTCGCCGGCACGCTGAAGAGCGATGCTGTCGTTCCAAAAGACCATCGTCGGCTCCAGTGCCTTCCAGGAAGTATGCGGCGCGGCGGCTGCTTCGTATTTGCGCCTCGTCTGGCGTACAAGCCAGGTCACCGTCGAGCCCGCGACCATATACGAGACCGTGCGACTGCCGTTGATCATCGCAATGTGGCACGGCCAACATTTCATGGCACCGTTCATCAAGCGCAAGGACCCGCGTCATCGGACCAAGGTGCTGATCTCGCGTCATCGCGACGGGGAGATTAACGCGCGCGCTGCCCAACGGCTTGATGTCGGCACTATCAGAGGCTCCGGCGCTCACGACAGAGACGTTCTCCGCAAGGGAGGAGCCACCGCTTTCGTCAAGATGCTCGCGGCACTCAAGGACGGTTATAATGTTGCGATGACAGCGGACGTCCCGAAAGTCGCCCGTGTCGCCGGTCTGGGCGTGGTGAAGCTTGCGCAGCATTCCGGGCGGCCGATCTACGCTCTCGCGATCGCTTCAAGCCGCCGCATCGAGCTCGACAATTGGGATCATACGGCGGTGAACCTCCCATTCAGCAGGCTGGCATTGGTGGCAGGCGAACCGATCGAGGTGCGCCCAGAGGCCGATGAACCGGAGCTGGAAGCGGCAAGACAACTAGTGGAATGCGAACTTAACCGCGTGACGCGTCGCGCATACGAGATCGTCGACAGGATTGGCGGCGATAAGTAGAAGACGCTCACATGAAATCCGTCATCATCTTCATTGTTTTCCTGTTGCTCGCAACCGTCGAGGCGAAGGCAAGCTGCGCCACAATGCAGAAGCTGGCGCAGGAACATTCCAAAGATATGGCGCGGCGCGGCTCAATGGATCACGCGGGCTTCATGGACCGCGCCCGCCGCGGCGCGAGAGCGGAGAATGTTGCCGCAGGCGTGAAGACGCGAAGTGAGGCGATCGCATTGTGGTGGTCATCGCCTGGCCACGCGGCCAACATGCGCCTGCCAGGATGCAAAGCCGTAGCGCACGCTGTCGGGCACGGCGAGGTTTACTATTGGGCAATGGTGATCGGCAAATGAACGTTGCGGCAGTGGCTGTGGCGGGCCGATGTCCGCTAAGGGACATGAGCTGACACGCCAGGAAACGCCCGCCCTCGATACCATCCAAGAGCTGGAGGCTTACGAGGCCGGGCACGGGCGTCGTGCCCCCCATAACCTGCTGACATGCTGGTTTAAGCCTTTGTGGCTCTCTATTGGCCCTTAGCAAGAAACACAATAATGTTTGCAAGATAGCGGGATAAGAGTGCCGTAGTTCTGCGTGCGGGTTGGCCTGATGACACAATTTTCGCTCGGGCGAGTCGATCACCATCAGCCTGCTTCTTTGTCGCAGCGCTGGTTTAATTCGGCAGGCGTGGCTGTGGCGCTAGCCATCGCTTATTTCCTGGCAGCGCGCCTTGGCCTGGTCCTTCTAACCGAGCCTGACGGTGTCGCTGTTTTCTGGCCGGCCGCAGGAGTTTCTGCTGGCGCGCTAATTGGTCTTGGGTCAAAGGCACGGTGGCCCGTAATCGCCGGCACGATGGCGGCGACCGTTGCGGCCAATATTCTGGGCGATCGCAACATCTGGGGTGCCATCGTTTTCGCAGCGTGCAACGCCGGCGAAGCTGTGATCGTGGCTGCTCTCATTGAAAGCTATTTTGGCTCGTCGTTCAGTCTCGACAAGCCGCGCAACGTTGTCGGACTGGTTGCCGCGACGGTCGTCGGAACTGCAATTTCGGGAGTCGGCGGCACTCTTGGCTTCGCATTATTTCATAGCTCGTCCGCGTCCATTCTGACAATCTGGCAGCATTGGTTTGCGTCCGATGCGCTTGGTATTATCGCCGTTGCACCGCTCCTGATCGGATTGGCTCAAGCGGTGCGCGATCCGCCGCCACGCAGCGAAATTTTCGAAGGCGCGGCGGTATTGGCGATACTGACCATCGCGAGCGGACTCATTGTCCTATTGCCACGCGAGCTGTGGGTGGCCGTGGTGCCTACCGCGTTGCTCTTCCCGCTGCTGCTGTGGGTTACCGCGCGCTGCAGACCGGTCTTTGCTGCAGCGGCCGCATTCATTGTTGCGCTGACTGTTGTTTGGACAACCACGTTCGGTATCGGCATTCTCGGCGATCCGAATCTTCCGATTACGCAGCGGATCCTGTGCGCTCAAGCCGGTCTCCTGACAGCATCGCTCTGCGCATTGGTTCTTGCTGCGTTGTTTGCAGAGCGAAAGGCGAATGAGGCTCACCTGGCTCACTCCAACATCATGCTGGAGCGCGAACGGGACAATAAATTGATGAATGTACAGGCGGCTACCGCCACAATGGCTCACGAGGCCAAGCAGCCACTCGCAGTCATTTCATTGAAAGGTGAGGCCGCACAACAACTACTCAAGCATCCGAAGCCCGACCTTGAAAAAGTGCGGTCGGCTTTGGTCAGCATCGTTTCCAATAGCCATCGTGCAAACCAGATATTGAATAACACCCGTGCCCTGTTTGCGAGAGCCGATAAAGGGCACGAGTCAATCGATGTAAACAAAATTGCATTACAGGTGTTACGCCTTCTTCGGGAGCATTTGAAAACTCAAGGCATTGCTGCCCAGGTTAAGCTTGCGACCGACTTACCCTTGGTCGTGGGGCATAAGGGCCAGCTGCAGGAGGTGGTAATAAACCTGCTGCAAAATGCAATTGAAGCAATGAGCACAATCAAGGATGACCGCAGGATGCTGCAGCTTAGAACGCAGCGCCACGGGGATGATGCAATAGTTGTTGAAGTCGAAGACTCAGGGACCGGAATTGATCCGGCAGACTTGAACAGCATATTTGATGCATTTTTCACGACGAAATCGCACGGAATGGGATTGGGACTAGCCATTTGTCGTATGATCATTGAGCGTCACGGCGGACGACTATCGGCGTCGTCGGACGGCACAAATGGAGCGCTGTTTCAGGTCATTCTGCCAACGCGCGAGGTCCGCGCGAATAACGGTTCCGCATTACGCACGAACAAACACGCCGGTCCGATCGCGGCGAAGTAGGAGTTACCGTCATTGAGGGTTTATCGATGAAATTCGAAGGCGGGTGCTATTGCGGTAAGATTCGCTACGTGGCGGAAGGCGAGCCCCGGCTCAAGGCACAATGCCATTGCCGCCAATGCCAGTACATCAGTGGTGGTTCGCCAAACATGTTCATGCTTATGCCGCCGCAAGGCTTTCGTTATACCAGCGGCGAACCGCACAAATTCTCGCGTTCCGATCTTGAAAATCCGGTAACGCGCGAGTTTTGCGGCGAATGCGGGACCCATCTGACAACGCGGCGGCCGGGTCTGCCGTTTGTGGTCCTGAAGGTCGGTACGCTTGATGATCCGCGTTTGTTCGGCGCACCGGAAATGGCGATCTATACGGTCGACAAGCAACCCTTCCATGTCATTCCGGATGGCTTGCAGACATTTGAACATTTGCCTCCACGCTAGTGGATTTCTATCCTTTGCATCGAGAACGCCTCTGACCGATGGACATTTTCGCCGAACCGAAAATCGATTGCCACGCGCACGTCATTGATCCGGTGAGATTTACCTACAACAAGGACGTCGCCTACAAACCCAGCGGGCAGGAAGTCGGCACTGCAGCGCAATTTCGCGAAGTGATGAAGGCGTACGGCGTGCAACGCGCGTTGCTGGTGCAGCCCAATTCCGGATACGAAGGCGACAATTCCTGCATGCTCGATGCCATTGAAAAAGGCGAGGGGCGTTTCAAGGGCATCGCAATCGTCGATCTCGATGCCGATATCGCGACGCTGAAGAAACTTAAGGCGCAGGGCGTTGTCGGCGCGGCAATAAATCCGACGTTCCACGGCAACGATTACTACAAACAGGCCGACGGCTTGATGAAGCGGCTTGCCGATCTGGATATGTTTTTCGATCTGCAGATCGAAAATGATCAGTTCTTGATGTATGCGCCGTGGATCGAGAAAATTCCGGTCAAGGTGCTAATTGATCACGTTGGCCGGCCGACGCCGCCGGCAGGTCTCGGTCAGCCGTCCTTTGCGGCCATGCTACGCCTGGCGAAAACCGGACGTGTCAACGTCAAGCTTTCCGGATACCTGAAATTTGCCAGATCGCCCTATCCGTTCGAGGATTGCTGGCCCTTTGTGCGCGCGCTGATCGACGCCTTCACGCTCGATCACTGCATGTGGGCCTCGGACTGGCCTTATCTGCGGGCTCAAGAGCGGCAGGACTATGGACCGCTGGTGCAGTTGGCCGGCCAGCTGTTTCCGGGCGCGGCCGACCGGCGCAAGCTTTTCTGGGATACGCCCAATCGCTTGTTCAAGTTCGCGCCTTAGTCAATGATGAGGCCAACCGAGCGAGGATTGTCATGCCGATTTCACGCCGCGCGCTGATTGCCAATGCTGGATTTGCTTCAGTGCTGATGGTGCTTCCGCGCGCCGCGCTTGCAAAATATCCGGAAAGGCCGATCCGTCTGATCGTGCCGTTTGCAGCCGGCGGCAATGCTGACATCGTCGGGCGCCTCGTGGGCGAACGCATTTCGAATGCCTTGGGCCAACCTGTCGTGGTCGATAATCGCGGGGGTGCCGGCGGCAGCATTGGCGCGGAGGCCGTCGCGCGCGCCACATCCGATGGCTATACCCTGTTGGTCGGTTCAAATGGGCCGCTCACCGTGAACCCGTTTGTGCAGGCAAAGCTCGGCTACGATCCGCTGAAAGATTTCGCACCCATAGCGCTGACCAGCTACGTCCCTCACGTCATCATTCTCAGCAATAAAATGGAAGCCAAGGCGGTCGCGGATCTGATTGCGCAATCGAAGAAGGCTCAGATCAGCATCGCCACCAGCGGTGTCGGCAGCGCCACCCATATGACGCTCGAACGCTTCAAGGCGGCGACTGGCGCCGACATCGTGCACGTTCCTTACCGGAGTGGCGGGGCGCTGATGCCGGATCTGATCGGCGGCAATATCCAGGCGGCTATGACAGAATTTTCCACCGCATTGCCACTGCACAAGGGTGGTCAGGCGCATATCATCGCCATCGCCGCCAGTAGCCGCTCAAAGCTCGCTCCCGATATTCCGACGTTTATTGAGGGCGGCGTGAAGGGTTTCATCGCCCAGAGCTACATTGGAATACTTGCGCCGACAGGCACGGCGCCGGCGATCATCGCCGAACTGCAGAAGGCAATCGCTGACGGGCTTGCGGGCGGCGCGAGCCCGGACAAATTGCGTGAGATGGGTTCCGAAATTGCCACCGCCAAACAGATGACGCCTGACGGCTTTGCCGAATTTATTCGTACGGAATATCGGGATATGCGCGAAGCCGCCAAACTTGCCGGGATTACGCCGCAATGAGCACGTAACCGATTGTTATGGCTTAGCTGTGCACCATCCTGGCTGTACCAAATCATTGTGAAAATGCCGCTGCCCATGGCTCTGAGCGCGATCCCAGTTATCGATGTTCGTGGAGACGGTCCGGTCCGCCATGCCACGGAAGCTGGCGCCCGAGCGCGGGCGCTCCGCGACGAGTGCATCGCTTGGTTGCCGCGCGTCGCAGCGGGCATGCTGCCGATGATGGACCTGGTCACCCGCCGCTGGCTCTTGCGATCGCCGACGCCCTATGCGGCCGAGCTGAAAGCCATCGCGGGTCAACTCGAACTCCCCGGCATCTGGTTTCTCAATGGCTGCTACCAGTGGGGCTGCACCGCGCGCGCGTGCGAGCGGACCGGTGCGCCCTGGCTTGTGCGGACACTCGATTGGCCGTTCCCCGGGCTTGGCCGCCGCGTGGAAGTCGCCTGGATGCGCGGTGCGGCCGGCGAGTTCTACAATGTGACGTGGCCCGGTTACGTCGGCGTGCTCACGGCGTCCGCTCCCGGGCGATTCGCTGCCAGCATCAATCAGGCTCCGATGTGGCGTCGGACGCGATCGCCCTGGCTACGGCCATGCGACATGGCTCTTAATGCTCTTTACGCATGGCAAATCCGGTCCATCCCGCCAGACCATTTGCTGCGGGATGTTTTCGAGACATGCGCGACTTTCAGTGAAGCCAAACATCGGTTGGAGGTCACGCCGATTGCGCGGCCGGTGATTTTCACTTTGGTCGGCTGCAATGAGGGCGAAAAAGTCGTGATCGAACGCACGGAGCACGGCTACAGGACTTTGGATAAGAATACGTGCGCAGCGAACGACTGGCTGTTGCGCCGACCATCCTGGGAAGCTCGCGTTGGTGCTGACGCGCTATTTACGTTCAGCTCCGACGAGGCAGCCGAAAATAGTCGGCGCAGATCAGACTATCTCGCGGCGTGGCCCAATGCCTTCGTCGGGGATTTCGCTTGGGTGTCGCCGCCGGTCCTCAACTCGCAAACCCGCGTCGCGGTCGAGATGTGTCCTGCAAATGGCCTGCTCCGGGCAATCGGCTACGAACGTTCTGACGATGCAGAGCTCCCCGAGCCGGCGACAGAAATTTGCCAACTCGCCGCTTGACCCCTTCCAGAGTACTGCTGGCCATTGCTACGCTACAGCTATTGAAACCTCGGGGGGTTAATGCGGCGACGCGATTTCTTGGCTGTGGTTGGCGGGGCCGTGGCGACTGCATGGCCGGTTTCGCTTTCGGCGGTCGCAGGTGAGGGATTCGCTAAAGCGCTGTGCGGTGCTCAGCCAAGCGACGCCTAGAAGTGGCCCTACCGCCAATCCGGAGAATACCCGGTGTAGTCAGGCTCGTGCAGGCTGGCCACGGTCGGCCGGCGGTGCTTGCCGGTGATGGTCTTCTTGGTCCGGTGGCGTAAAGTCGATTTCGGCGTCTTGTCGTCTGTCACCTTCGTGCGCACGACCCGCGGCCAAGCTTCCTTGTTGCTGTCGGGAGACGCAACCAGTTCGGGCAAGGATTCTGGCCGCTCACCGGCCGCCACAACTTGCACGACATGATAGCCGGAGTCTTTGAGTTCCTTGAGGAGCGCCGGCAAGGCCAGCACTGTCGCAGGATGAATGTCATGCAGCAGCAAAATGCCCCGGCCTCTTTCGTTCAACCGGCGCATTGCGCGCTTCACGATCTCTTTCGCACTGATGTGCTTCCAATCGTCGGCGACGATATCCGCGCTCCAGGTCACGAGCGACTTGGACGCGAGGTACCCCTCGATCGCGCTCGTCCTGCCCAAACCCGGGACCCGGAAAAACGGCGAAATAGCTTTTGGATCGCCGAGCGCGGTGTCAACCGACGCGATGCCACGATCAACCTGTTGCTCGGCGTTTTGCAGAGACAGACGTTGGAAACGGTAGGGATGGTTCTGGCTGTGCGTGCCGATACTGTGGCCGGCGTTGTACATTCGGCGGACGATTGACGGATAGGCCTGCGCCATTTCGCCGACAAGGAAGTAGGTTACCTTCACGCATTCCGAGGCCAGTGTGTCGAGAACGGCGTTGGAGTAGGGCGGTATCGGTCCATCGTCGAAGGTGATGACGACCTCATGATCGGCAAGGGGCAGCGCCTGCGGATACTGCATGCTGCCGATGCGCTGGAATTCACCCGGGGTGATTGTCAGGACTCGACTGGTGCCAAGCGCATCCGGATTGCCTGGGCACGGCTCAGCGAAAGCCGCGGCAACTCCAACCAACCAGCAAATCAACAACGCTACGCCGCGCATAAAAGGCTCCCGGCCCGCCCGCGCCGTCCACCTCCAAAAGGGAGGTTCCCGACAATATGGCGCGCGACATTAATGGAAGCTGAAGGGCTGGGAATGCGAAAGAGCACTGTTTTCCAGTGTTTTTTAAGAGGTGTGGTAAAAAAGCGTCGTTTTTACCGCGACGAACCGTGTGCGGGAGTGACGTGCACGATGCTGTAACCCCGCCGTTTCAGCTCCCGCAAAAAAGCCGGCAGCATTAGAGCTGTCTGCGATTTGGTATCGTGAAACAGGACGATACCCCGACCGACTTGTTCGATGCGGGAAAGGATCAGACGCAATTCCTGCCCGGGGCTCATCGCCAACCAGTCGCTCGCCCACATATCGGCCCCGAAAACCACCAGACCGCGTTCACTCATACGGTCGAGCAGGGTGCGGTTCGACACGAATCCAGGAAAGCGGAAAAACGGCGTAGTCGGTTTCGTGCGACGTTCCCCGTAGAGGGCGAATTCATCCGCCGCGATGCCGCGGTCGATATCGGCCTCCGCTTTGCCGAGTGACATATGCCCGAGCAGCGGATGCGAATAGCTGTGATGGCCTATCGTATGGCCCTCGGCGAGAGCCCGTCGCGCTAGCTGCGGGTGGGCTGTCGTATTCCTACCCAACAGGAAAAATGTGGCGCGTACGCACTCGTGCTTGAGGGCGTCCAGCACCTTGGGAGTGGTGCCGGGCCAGGGACCGTCGTCGAAGGTAAGCACCAATTCTTTGGCATGGAACGGGAGCGTTGCCGGGAATTGCTTGCGCCCGACACGTGGGGTGACCCCCGCATCGACCTCCATCACGCGTTCCGTTCCGAGCGCGTCCGGATTGCCGGGGCATGGCCCGGCGGATGCCGCGGTCGGGGCAAGGACGATGGTGGCGATCACCAGGAGCGACAAACGGATCATGGGTCATCAATTGCCGCAACGGTCGACTGCCGGCAAGGGCG
>DASPUD010000047.1:0-4627 GCA_035623095.1 Pseudolabrys sp. | reverse complement strand
GGCATAAGCGCCGCGCGGTTCTTCAGCGCCCAGCCGTAATATTGCACGTGCGCAATCTCTATGCGGCTTGCGCCAAGCGACAGCGCCAGAGCAACCATGGCCTCGATGCGGTCAATGTTGGCCCGATGCACAACCATGTTGATCGTCAGCGGCAGCCCGAGGCGAACCACCTCGCCGGCAATCGCGCGCTTGCGCGCGGACGCGCCCTTATATCCGGCAATATGATCGGCGGACGCCTCGTCGCTGTCCTGAATGGAAATCTGCACGTGATCGAGACCGGATTCGGCAAGTGCGGCAAGAGTCTGCGAAGTCAAACCCACCGCAGAGGTGATCAGGTTGCTGTAGAGACCAGCCTCACGCGTGCTCTTTACGATGTCGGGCAGATCTCGCCGTGCTGCCGGCTCGCCGCCCGACAGATGGACCTGCAAGACGCCGAGCGCTGCGGCTTCGCGAAATACGCGCGCCCAGATCGCAGCGTCGAGTTCGTCGTTGCGTTTGTCGAGCGCTAAAGGGTTGGAGCAATAAGGACAGCCAAGCGGACACCGGTGCGTCAATTCGGCCAGCAGGCCAAGCGGCTTCGGAGCATTGTCCGGCGCCAGCACCTTACACCTCCAACAGCCGTTTGTCGGCCAATCCGCCGAGCAACTGAACGACATCGGCATGAATGCGCTCGCGCGGGGCAGCAAATGCCTTGGCGAGGTCGTCTACGATTGCGCTGAGCGTCGCTTCGCCAGTACAACGTTTGAGGATCTCGACAGTTATATTGTCGGCCTTGAATACACGTTCAGGCGCCAACAAAACCCAACCGCCCTGCGCCTCGCTGTGCGTCAACCGCACGCCGCGCGGCAGCCGCGGCCGCGCGCTGTCCGATATTCGTATCGTCGGCTCCTGTGTCACGATTCGTCCGGCACAAACGCGCCAGGAGGCACCATTTTTGGCGCGACATATGCGTGATAGAGCGCGTCAAGCATAGTCCACAGCACTCCGCATTTAAACTCGAGCGCAGCCAGCACCGCTTGCTGCTGTTCCGGCGTCCGCGCGTTGAGCTTAACGTATTTAAGCGCAAAATTGGCGTCGCGCTGCGCTTGGGGTGGGCGCTTGTCGAAATAGCTCAGCGTTTCGCGCGTTACAAAATCATAGTTTGCCAGCATGCCCGCCATACGCTCGTTGATGATGACCGGTGAAAACATCTCGGTCAGCGACGATGCGATGGCTTCCAGCAGGCTTTTCTCGCGAACGAACCGTACATATGCGTCGACCGCGAAACGTGTCCCCGGCAACAGACCACGCAGCGAGGTGACGTAATCGCGCTCGAGGCCCAAACCATCGGTCAGCTTGAGCCAACGCGCTATGCCGCCGTCGCCCTCGCGCTCACCATCGTGATCGACAAGACGCGCGCGCCATTCGCGGCGCACCGCTTGATCCTCACAGCGTGCGATTAGGCTTGCGTCCTTTATTGGGATCATCGCCTGATAGTAGTAACGATTAAGCGCCCAGGCTTGCACTTGCCCTTTCGTGCATTTGCCGCCGTGCAACAGATCGTGAAATGGGTGCAGTCGGTGATAGCGCCGCGCGCCGATATCACGTAGCGCGTCTTCCAGCTGTTGCGGCGACAACAGTTTCATGACCAGGCTTTCGTGCTCACAACACAATCTCCATTCCGTCCGCCGCCACCTGCCAGCCTGCCGCCTCAACCTTGCGTCGTTCGGGCGAGCCATCAATCAGAACGGGATTGGTGTTGTTTATGTGAACGAAGACGCGTCGCGCCGGAATTTCTTTGAGCGTGCGCAGCGAACCGTCTTCGCCGTCGATCGGCATGTGCCCCATCCGGCGTCCGGTTTTCTGTCCAGTTCCCGTACGGACCATCTCGTCATCCGAAAATAGTGTGCCATCGAACAACAGGACGTCGGCCCGTGAAAATCGCTCACGCATCGCATCGGTCACCTGCGCAGCGCCCGGCACGAAAATGAGGCGCTTGCCGTCTGACTGCAATTCGATCCCGACATTCGCCGCGCTTTCGGCGTCGAGCTCGGGTGCATCGCCTTCAAGGTAAAGCGGCAGCTTCCCCGGCACCATGAACAAATTCGCGACGATATCGCCTGCAAGGGTAAAATGTTCGCCCGGATTGACGGCGCGACGCGTCATCGCGCCCATCGCGCCGAACATCGCATTGGCGGCAACAGCTGCATGACTTGCCGGAGTCGCGTGTAGGGCAAACGGCGTGCTTTCGCGCAACGACAGTAATCCTGCAATCTGATCGATTTCCGCGCCCGTCAGCACAACAGCGTCGATCGGACTGCCGCGGAGGCCGTTGCCCGGATGCAGCGCAGGCGTCGCGCGTATTTGCGCCGGCAGATCGGGAGAGGCGTTGATGAGAGTCCAGCGACCGCCAGCCGCCGAGACGGCAAGGCTGGTCTGAGTTCTGGGTTTGACGCGAGAATCGCCCGCCCACGCCAGTTGGCAAACCGGGCAACGGCAGTTCCATTGCGGAAAGGCGCCTCCGGCCGCCGAACCAAGCACAATGGCGGTGAGGCGCCCCATTTAGCGGGGTCGTAAGAAAGGAATCAGGAAACTAAAGCTCGGCCGGCAGATAGCCGTTGATCTCGAGCCCAATGCAGATCTCGATAAGAGTGGGAGTCGTCCAAGCCATGGCGTTTCCTTTCGACCGTCATTCTCAGGACGGTTCGGGCCCAAGATTACCGCACGTTGAAAACGCCGCAAGACCCCGATTCGGTCAGCGAATAAGCGGGTGGCATCACGTCTTCGTCATGCCCGCGGTCTTATATTGGTGCCATAAGACCACCTGTTGCGTGGGAGTCATGGGTATAACGACGGAAATGGGCCCGAAACCGCGCCCATGCCATGCAAGAAACAGCTGGAACCGTGTGCAAAATAGCCACAGTCCACAGTTGTTCTGGCAAAGCTGTTGGGAAAAACGTAACTGGGTATGCGCTATCAGTTAAAATAGTTGGGACTTAGAAGGGCTTCGCAGCCCGGGACAGTTTTGGGAGATTACGTGGTGAAAAGTGCTCGATTTGACCGTCTGCTGGCTTCGACAGCGCTCGCGCTGGTGCTGGCCTTGTCCAGCCATGCCGGTATGGCGCAGCAGACCGAAAAGGCGATCCAGGCGTCGGTGCCTATGCCCGACACGACCCTGCCCCCGCCCCTGACGGCCAAAGACGTTGAAGTAAGACCGATTCCGTCCACGCCGAGCGCGCCGAAACAGGATGTCGCCCCCGCCGCCGAGGCACCCAAAGCAGCGACCCCAACGCCCGCACCGGCCGCAACTGCGGAAAGCGCCGTTGCCGATAAGATTCGCGAAATCGTCGCGAGCCGCCAATTCGATCGGCTGGTCACCTACAAAGCCGATCGCGCTGGCATCGAAGCTTTCTATAGCGGCCGCAACTACGCCCCGCTTTGGATCAGCAATAATGCAGGCAACGAACGCGCCAAGTCCGCGAGCGCGTACCTCGCGCAGGCTGACACTGTGGGTCTCGATGCCAACGATTACCCGACACCGGATTTCAAGTCGGCGGCATCGCCTGATGCTATGGCGGAGGCAGAACTCAGGCTCACCGCCTCGGCGCTCACGTTCGCACGCCAGGCTCAGATTGGCCGAATCCATTTCACGCGCGTCGGCGCAGACATTCAATATGACCTTGTCGCGCCAGAGCCCGCCTCTGTGCTCGCCAAGCTCGCCGAAACTAACGATGCCGGGAACGTGCTCGACAGCTTCAATCCGCCTCAGTCGGGCTTCGAGGCGCTGCGGGCCAAGCTCGCCGAATTGCGGGCGGCACCCGCTCAGGAGAGCAAGGCTGAAGAGAAACCCGAGCAGGCGCGGGTGCAAGTGCCGGATGGCAAGCTTCTCCGCCCCGGCATGAAGGACGCGCGGGTAGTTGCGCTGCGTAAGCGTCTCGACATCGCCGGCGACAAAGACAACCCGCTCTATGATGACGCGGTCCGCGACGCGGTGAAGACCTTCCAGACAGAAAGCGACATTGGCGTCGACGGCAATCTCGGCCCCAATACTATTCGCGCGCTCAACGGCGAGCATAAGGAAGCACGCAAACCAACCGCCCATCCGATCGACACGATCATCGTGAACATGGAGCGCTGGCGTTGGCTGCCGCGCGATCTCGGCAACCCGCACGTTATCGTCAACGTGCCGGATTACACGCTGACGCTTTACAACAACGGGAAAGTGTATTGGCACACACGTATCGTTGCCGGCAAACCGAACTTGGCCACGCCGATGGTCAGCGCGGAGATGAAGTTCATCACCGTCAACCCGACCTGGAACGTGCCGCCGTCAATCATCGAGAAAGAATATCTCCCGGCCCTGCAGGAAGATCCGCAGGCGCTTGAGCGCATTGGACTGAAACTCACGCAGGACCCGGACGGTACAGTCCACATTTCGCAGCCCCCCGGTGCCGGTAATGCTCTGGGCAGAATCCGCTTCAATTTCCCCAACAAGTTCCTCGTCTATCAGCACGACACGCCGGACAAATATCTGTTCGCGCGAGAAAAGCGCGCTTACAGCCATGGCTGCATGCGCGTCCAGAATCCGCTGACTTACGGCGAGAAATTGCTGTCGCTGGTTCTCCCGAACGAGCGCTACACCGAGGCG
>DASPUD010000046.1:0-3578 GCA_035623095.1 Pseudolabrys sp. | reverse complement strand
AAGTTGTTGAGTCGATAGATCAGAATACCGACCGGCAATCGGTCGAAAATTGGCCGGCTTTCCTGGGCGTCCCGGACAGCCCTTGGCGTCTCGCGCGCGGGCAAAGCAGGTGGCTCGGCATCGATGGCCGGTGCTTTTCCTTCGGCCTTCGCCGCGGGTTTTTTCAGACGTTCGTTGAGTTCCCGTGCGAGTTCCTGAAACGCGCTGTGTTCGCGGGCGTTAAGCGCCGGTTCTGCAACGACTGGCAGCGGCGTAGGCGGAAAGGGCACGACTTTCGATTCAGATTCCGCTGTAGATTGCGATGTCGTTGCGGAAGAAGGCTCATGCCGGAGACGTTGAATATTCTTTAGGCGGCCGGCGTTGCGGCACAGGGCAAAGCCGCGGAAACCGAGGAATTGCCGCTGGCGGTCGAAAATTGGCAGGCCTGAAAACTCGACAGGCAATCGTTCGTCCGAATTATCGACTGGCCAGAGAACGACAATGTCACTGAACGTTGCTCGCGCTGCGAGAGCGTTCGTGATCTGCCCGCTCGGATCAAGATTGAGCGCCTCGGCGATTTCGCCCCACTTGCGATTGAGAACAGCAATCGTATTCGGTCCGAGCAGATCGGCGAATTCCGGGCTGGTCAGCGAAAAACGGCCGTCGGCGTCGGTTTGCCATACAAACCGCAGTGGCAACTGGGGCTTGGATTGCGCAGTTTCGAGCGCCATTGGCGGGTTGGTGACTTCGGCGCTTGCGCTTGACGGTTGTTCAAGTTCGACAAACGCAACAAGCAGTACAAAGGTCGGCCCTGCGCCGAGTTTGACGATATTTACGTGCCCAACGCTGCTCTCTCCATCGGCGGAACCATTGAGGCTTGCCTCGCGGGCAAGCTTTTCGGCGCCAAGGGCGATCAGGTCTCGTTTATCACCGAGCTGCTGGCGGACGCTGGGGAGCGCCTCAATCAATTCACCGTCCGCAGTGAAGATGGCTGTCGGTTGGTCCAGGCTTTCAAGCAATCGGCGCGCGCGTTCTGGCAACGCGAGATCCTTGCCAGCGCGCTCCGTCGATACCACCAGTATTGCGGGAGTGTCGTCCGTGAGCGTAATGCGCGAGCACAGGCAGATCAGGGTGCCACCGATACCCGCGCCAAAACCACGCAGGCGTTCGAGCCGCGGTGTGCCTGCATGCGGTAAGGTGCGGGCGAGACGGGCGATCTGTGCTGCCGCCGCATCGCGCGAATCGAAACGCAATGCCGTCGCTGCGCCAGGCGTTGCTGCGTCAAAAATTGCCGCGCCATTCGGATTGGCCCAAAGGAGGTGACTGGCGTCCGCGGCCCATAGCCACGTCGGCGCTGAATTAAGCGCGTGGGCTGCGAGACGTGGATCGCGCAGACGAGCAAACTGAACTTCTGGTTCCGTCATCGCGTTGTCGCAGAACATACGGCTAATAAAGCCTTAATAGGGCCGTGAATGAACGGCGTCCACGACAGGGCGGCCGTCCTGCGATGGCAACCGTCAATAACCTTAATGTGGCGGGTTCCATCTCTGGCTTATGTGGACCGACACCCTAGATACATCCGAAGCCGTCAGTGACGGCGATACGCAGGAGGGACGTCATGGCAAAAGAAGCCAGCATGCGGTTTGAAATTCCGTCAGATATGCGCGCACTGGCGGAAAAGAGCGTGGAGCAAGCCAAGCAGGCTTTCGATATCTTCATTTCAGCTGCGCAACACGCTGTCAGCAGCGCTGAAAGCCAGGCTGCGACCGCGCAAGCCGGCGCCAAGGAGGTGGGCGAGTTAGCGATGAACTTCGCCGAACGGAACATCGTTTCGTCGTTCGAATTTGCCCAGAAGCTGTTGCAGGCCAGAGAGCCAAAGGATGTCGTTGCGCTGCATACCGACTACGTAAACAAGCAAATTGCGTCACTAAGCGACCAGGCCAAGGAACTGAGCCGGCGGGCCGTGAAGATGACAGGACAAGGCACCCAGCACTGACCCTCTTTTGGGGCCGGCCACCAGAGCAGCCATGGCGCAGGTACAGAGCCGGCGCGGGTCACATTTGTGCATTTGTGCAATGCAATATTTTTTGTTGCAATGCACCTAAACCGATGTTATGTTGCATTAACGGTCGTTAGGGATAACCCCCCGCTGCAACCCTGTGGCGTCGGGTCCGGGACAGCGGCCTTCAAGACGGCGCGGGCCGGTTTATCGAGGGCGTTCGGCCTGCCGCGCAGGGGTTTTGCCCTCCCGAGCTAAGGGATGACTATCATGGCAGAAAATGTTGCTTCTTCGACCTCGGGGTCGAAAGCCAAGCCGAAACCGGTCGCCGTAAGTGCGCCCGCTTTCGAAATTCCGAAGTTTGAAATGCCGAAGTTTGAAGTGCCCAAATTCGAGGTGCCGGCAGCCTTCCGCGAAGTTGCGGAGAAGGGTATCGCCCAAGCCAAGGAAAACTACGAGAAGATGAAGAATGTGGCCGAGCAGGCCACCGATGTGCTCGAAGAGACGTATTCGACGGCCTCGAAGGGCTGTGCCGGTTACGGGCTCAAGTTGATCGAAACCGCTCGCGCGAACAACGATGCTGCGTTCGATCTGATGACCGAACTGATGACCGCTAAGTCCTATTCCGAAGTTGTCGAGCTCTCCAGCGCCTACATGCGCAAGCAGTTCGACGCTTTGACCAGCCAGACCAAGGAACTCTGCGAGCACGCTCAGAAGGTGGCGAATGACACCGTCGAGCCGATCAAGGAAAGCTTCAGCAACACCTTCAGCAAGGCGGCGTGAAGCCTCGGCTTAAGGATTTGTACTAGTGGGTGCGAAGCCCGGGCGGAAATGCCCGGGTTTTCGTTTTTGAAAGGGGCAATATCGACAGGCTGCCGGCCGGCGCTTGCCAAAAGAGCGGGCGGCACCTAGGTTCCGGCCGCCGATCATGTGCAGGCGTAGCTCAGTTGGTTAGAGCGCTGGTCTGTGGAACCAGAGGTCGGTGGTTCAAGTCCACCCGCCTGTACCATTTTCACCACTGTGGAAAGAAAAACGCCGGCGAATTTTCGCCGGCGTCGCGTTTGTTGCTTTTGCTGCGCGGCTAGCGCCAGCTCCACCGTCCGTTTTGGCGCGGCGGAATGTTGCGTGGCGGATAGGGTGGGGACTGAGGTCCGCCGAACATCCAATTGAAAAAGTTGGATCCGCCGCCGTAGCTATAGCTATTGCCGCCATACATGCCGACCGGCATGCGCACCGGTTTGGATGAGGTGTTCGCTGCTCGGTCGACCGCAATATCGGCGACTTTGCGTTCGTTGCTCTTGAGGATTGCGATCATTTTTGCGTCGCGTCCGTAAACATCCTCGCGCATCTGCAGCTTGCCCGCGTCATCCACGAATGCCGTCTGATAGGTCAGATGGACCGGAATGAATTTCGGGAAGTTGATATTGATCTCGCTCCCGCCGAACATGCTTTCCAGACGCGCCTCGGTGTAGCGCTCGTTCGGGAGAACCAGCGACAGCAATTTCTCGCCGTAAGTCAGCGGATTCTGGACGCGCATGCAGCCATGGCTGTAAGCGCGCTTTTCTCGCGCGAACAGATATTTGTCCGGCGTGTCGTGCTG
>DASPUD010000045.1:0-38899 GCA_035623095.1 Pseudolabrys sp. | reverse complement strand
CGCTTTCGCGCACGTTGCAGAACAGCGCGAGCTTGCGGCGCTCGCCCTCGGGGATCGGCCGGTCGGTGCGGCAGAGCAGAATGTCGGGCTGGATGCCGATGGCGCGCAGTTCGCGCACCGAATGCTGGGTCGGCTTGGTCTTGAGTTCGCCCGCACTCGGGATGAACGGCATGAGCGTTAGATGGATGTAAATTGCGTGCCGGCGCGGCAGATCGTTACCTAATTGCCGGATCGCCTCGAAGAACGGCAGACCTTCAATATCGCCGACTGTGCCGCCGATTTCGCATAGCACGAAATCAAAATCGTCGTTTCCCTCACGGATAAAATCCTTGATGGCATTGGTGACGTGGGGGATCACCTGGATCGTGGCGCCGAGATAGTCGCCACGTCGCTCGCGCGTGAGGATGTCCTGATAGATGCGACCCGTGGTGATGTTGTCGTGACGCGTAGCCGGACGGCCCGTGAAACGCTCATAGTGGCCAAGGTCAAGATCGGTCTCGGCACCGTCGTCCGTAACAAAGACCTCGCCGTGCTGGTAAGGCGACATCGTTCCAGGATCGACGTTGAGATAGGGGTCGAGCTTGCGGAGGCGGACTTTGTAGCCGCGGGCCTGGAGAAGCGCGCCAAGCGCTGCGGAGGCAAGACCCTTACCGAGTGAGGAAACCACGCCGCCGGTGATGAAAATGTACCGCGCCATGGGACCTAACCTTTAGCCTCCGCGAATCGATTCGACGAGCGCGAAAAGCACAGAGCCGCCCTGCGACTGTGTGTAGTCCGGTAAGCCTGCGATTTTGCAAAGACTTGCATCACAATTTTTTTACGCTGCCTCGGTTCCAAACTTCCAATTCAACCGGTCCATAATGCGGAAGGGCCGGATTTCCCGGCCCTTCCCTTTGTTGTCACCTCGACTGCGGCACCTGCGGTCCTGACGGTGCGGCTGGAGCCGCAGGCGTTGCGGGCGCCTGACCGCCCTGCAGTTGATTGAGTAGGCCGCCGCCACCGCCACCAAGCGGGGTGGGCGCAGCCGGTGCGGCCGGGGTGCTCTGCCCACCTTGCAGGATCGACGTCGGTTTGCGGTTGATGCCCGCAAGGATCGACAGCAGCAGGCTGGTCACGAAAAATAGCCCCGCCAAAATCGCCGTTGCACGCGTCAGTACGTTGGCGGTTCCACGGCTGGTCATGAATCCGCCGGTCGACCCGATGCCTAGACCGCCGCCTTCGGAACGTTGCAACAGCACAACCCCAATAAGGGCCAGAACCAGCATCAGGTGGATGACGATGATTACGTGCTGCATCGAGCCACTATCCGTTCAAATCCAGCTAGTCCGGGCGATCCGCCCGGATGGCGCTACCGGCCATATAGGAATTCGGTGCGGTCTCTACACGATCGGCATATCTTTTTCCACCCTTGGCGCCGTTAGCGGTAAACAGCCGCAATACCTAGGAAATCGTCGGCCCGCAGGCTGGCCCCGCCGACCAGGGCGCCGTTCACATCGGCCACCGTCAAGAGTTCGCGGGCATTGTCTGGCTTCACCGACCCGCCATAAAGGATGCGGATGGTTCCCCCTCCACTGCCAAAACGCGCGCCCAATCGCTTGCGAATAAAAGCATGCACCTCAGCGACATTGGCCGGCGTGGGCGTGAGACCCGTCCCGATTGCCCAGACCGGCTCATACGCAATGACCAATTTTGTCGTTGTCGCTCCGTCCGGCAGGGAACCATCGAGCTGCCGGGCTACGACATCCAGGGTTTTGCCAGCCTCTCGTTCAACCCGCTGCTCGCCGACGCAAACGATTGCCGTTAGGCCCGCCCGCCAAGCTGCCTGAGCCTTGGCGCGAACTTGCGCGTCGGTTTCATGATGGTCGCTACGCCGCTCCGAATGGCCAACGATTACGGCGCGCGCACCAGCGTCGGCCAACATCTCCGCCGAAATATCTCCCGTGTGAGCGCCCACGACCGCCGGATGGCAATCTTGCGCTCCAATCGCTATGACCGAGCCGCGCGCCGCTTCGGAAAAACTTGCGATCAGCGTCGCTGGCGGACACACCATCAAATCAACTTTGCCGGCCAATACTCCGGCCCCAGCGATCATCTTGGCCAGCTCACCGCGCGAGGCAGCAAGCCCATTCATTTTCCAATTGCCCGCAACCAGCGGGGTTAACTTGGCCGCCGCCATGCAAAATCCTCTCCGCTGTGCGGTTATCAGACCGGCAACGGCAATACCAGCATCCCAGTGTCCGGAAGCTGATCCTTCTTGAGTTGCAATGAGTTGGCTCGCTGACTATGGTGCGCCCGCCGCGCTTGGGCTACACAAGCGACCCACTCAGATCAGCCGATAGTCACGAAACGACGTACGCATGCTTCGCGGTCTTCACAAAGCCTCTTCGACCTGGCTCGGCAAGGCCATCATGGCCGCCATCATGGGTTTCCTTGTCATCAGTTTCGCGATCTGGGGTATCGGCGACATTTTCCGGGGCTTTGGCCGCAATGCGGTGGCAACGATCGGCGGAACTGAAATTTCGATCGAGCAATTTCGTCAATTTTACAACGATCGCCTGCAGCAAATCGGCCGTCAGGTTGGCCGACCGATAACGCCCGATGAAGCACGCGCACGCGGGTTCGATCGACAACTGCTTGGCCAGCTGATCGCAGAAACCGCCATGGACGAGCGGGCGAGACAACTCCGCCTCGGTCTTGCCGACGCCGAGATCGCTCGCCGCGTGACCAATGATCCGGCATTCCGAGGAATTACTGGCCAATTCGATCGCGCGCGTTTCGAGCAGCTCATCCGGCAAGCCGGCTTCACCGAAAGCCGCTTCATCGAAGACCAGCGCCGCGCGATGCTCCGTAGGCAGATCACGCAAAGCATTACGGGCGATCTGAAGGTTCCTGCAACCGCGATGACCGCCCTCAACCAGTATCAGAACGAGAAGCGGAACATCGAATATGTGGCATTGGGCCCGGCACAAGCGGGTGAGATTGCCGCGCCAACGCCAGAGGTCCTGGGTAAATATTTCGAGGAGCGCAAGGCTACATTCCGGGCGCCCGAATACCGCAAAATCACCCTGCTCGCGCTCGCACCCGCGGACCTCGCCAAGCCGGACGCTGTCAACGACGCCGATGCCAAAGCCTACTATGAGCAGCGGAAATCGAGCTACGGCAAACCTGAAAAACGTGCCTTGCGCCAGATTGTCTTCCCGAACGCGGATGATGCGGCCGCCGCGCGCGAGCGTATCGCCAAAGGCGCGAGTTTCGATGACATTGCCAAAGAGCGTGGTGTCAGCCTGCCGGACACCGACCTCGGTACGGTAACAAAATCCGAGATCATCGATCCCGCGGTTGCTGATGCCGCTTTCGCACTTAAGGAAGGCGAGACGAGCTCGCCGGTGAAAGGACGTTTTGGCACGGTACTTCTGCAAGTGAGCCAGATCGAACCGGGCGAAGAAAAGACCTACGAACAGGTGTCCGCGCAGATCAAACGCGAAATGGCGGACAGCCGTACAAAAAGTGAGATCGGAAGTCTTCGCGACAAGGTTGAAGATGAACGCGCCGCCGGCTCGACGTTAGCCGAAACCGCCAAGAAGCTTGGCCTTAAGGCTGTCACCATCGAGGCCGTCGACCGATCCGGGCGCGCGCCGGACGGCAAGCCGATTGCCGAACTGACGCAAACGCCGAACGTGATCAACGCCGTGTTTGCGAGCGACGTTGGAATTGATACCGAAGCCTTGCAATTGCCTAACGGTGGCTACCTATATTTCGATGTCACTGGCGTCACGCCATCGCGCGAACGATCGCTCGACGAAATAAAGGATCAGGTCGCGGCTCGCTGGCGGGATGACGAGATTGCAAAACGGTTACAGGCGAAAGCGGACGACCTCGTCGGCAAGCTTAACGCCGGCGCCGCATTTGCTCAAACGGCCGGCGAAGCCGGCCTCAAGGTTGAAACGGCGAAGGATCTCCAACGCGGCAGGTCTGGAGGCTTTGTGCCGTTAAAGGTCGTTGACGCAGCCTTCCGCACGCCAAAATCTGCGGTCGGCAACAGCGAGGGGGACAAGGAGACCGACCGCTTCGTTTTCCGCGTAACCGACATCATCGATCCGGCGTTCGACGCGAGCTCGCAGCAAGGCCAGGCGATCGCTAAGACGCTGCAAAGTTCCTATACCGACGATATTGTCGGCGAATACGTCGTGCGGCTGGAAAACGATCTCGGCGTCACTGTCAATCAGTCGGCATTGAATCAGGTCGTCGGCGGCGGGACGCAACAATAAAAGCCATCCCATGCAGATTGAGCCGTCGGAAATCGCCTTTGCCGAACGCTACGGGCGGGGCAAAGCGCAGGTGGTGTGGACCACGCTCGTTGCCGATTTGGAAACGCCGGTTTCGGCCTTTTTGAAGCTAGGCAACAAGCCGATGAGCTTTCTGCTCGAGTCGGTGGAAGATGGCGCAGTCCGCGGTCGTTATTCGGTCATCGGTCTGGAGCCAGACCTGATCTGGCGCGCGATCGCAGGTAAGGCGGAAGTCAATCGGTCGGCGCGAAGTTCGACCGACACATTCGCCCCGTGCCCCGAACCGCCTTTGCAGGCACTTCGTTCGCTCATTTCGGAGAGCCGTATCGCGTTGCCGGAAGAGTTGCCGCCGATGGCCGCCGGGGTATTCGGCTATCTCGGCTACGACATGGTGCGGCTTATGGAGGAGTTGCCTCCGCCCAATCCCGACTCGGTTGGCATTCCAGATGCGGTGCTGGTGCGCCCGACACTTGTTATTGTTTTCGACGCGGTCATGGATTCGATTACGGTCATCACACCCGTACGATCCGAAAAAGGCCTCGATGCCAAAGCGGCTTTGGCCCGCGCCGTCGAGCGTCTCGCGCGCGTCATTGAGACCCTCGACAGGCCGCTGGACAAGTCTCTATCCGAGCACGACGCGAGCCCAATCGATGTGCCTGCCAAATCCAACACTACGCCGGAAGAATTCCAAACCATGGTGCGGCGGGCCAAGGACTACATTTTCGCCGGAGATGCGTTCCAGATCGTCCTGGCGCAGCGCTTTGAGGCGCCTTTCACATTGCCGCCGTTCTCGCTCTACCGCGCGCTGCGGCGAACCAACCCCTCGCCGTATCTCTATTTTCTCGACTTCGGCGGTTTCGCAATCGCCGGTTCAAGTCCGGAAATTCTGGTGAAGGTTTCGAACTCTGTCGTCACCATCCGGCCGATCGCCGGTACGCGGCCACGTGGCGCCACGCCCAAGGAGGATAAGGCGCTGGAAGCAGAGCTGCTTGCTGATCCAAAAGAGCGCGCGGAACACTTGATGCTGCTCGATCTAGGCCGCAACGATGTCGGCCGAATTGCTGCAATCGGTACGGTTAAAGTCACCGACCAATTTTTCGTCGAGCGCTACAGCCATGTGATGCACATTGTCTCGAATGTTGAAGGCAAGCTTGCAGACAAGCGAGATGCCCTGGATGCGCTGGCTGCCGGTTTCCCTGCCGGCACCGTTTCAGGCGCGCCGAAAGTGCGCGCGATGCAGATCATCGACGAGCTGGAAAAAGAAAAGCGCGGACTTTACGCGGGTTGCGTCGGCTATTTCTCCGCCGCCGGCGAGATGGATACCTGCATCGTGCTGCGAACGGCACTGGTGAAAGACGGTAAAATGTACGTGCAGGCGGGAGCCGGCATCGTAGCGGACAGCAATCCGGATCTCGAGCAGCAGGAATGCATCAACAAGGCAAAGGCCTTGTTTCGGGCCGCCGAGGAAGCTCGCCGCTTTGCCAGCGCCGCCAAACGCGGGCAGTAACCACCGGACGCGAGGGCTGCTTGACCCCCTTCGGGTCGCACCGTAAACCCTTGGCAAACCGGTGAAACATGATCGTCCTGATCGATAATTACGACAGCTTTACCTTCAACCTGTTCCACTATCTGGGCAGGCTGGGTGTGGATGTTGTCGTGCATCGCAACGACAAAATTTCTGTCGCCGATGTTCTCGCCGCGTCGCCTGACGCAATCGTTCTTTCGCCTGGCCCGTGCACACCGAACGAAGCCGGCATTTGCCTCGACCTTATCGCCAAGGCAGCGCCCACTATCCCTATTCTCGGCGTCTGTCTCGGGCACCAGGCGGTTGGTCAGGCTTTCGGCGGCAAGGTGGTGCGCGCCATGCCAGCCCATGGCAAAGTTTTCGAAATCAAACATACTGGCAGCGGAGTTTTTCGCGGTATTAATGGTCCACTGAAGGGGACGCGGTATCACTCATTGGTGGTCGAACGCGCCACTATGCCGCGCGAACTGGGCATCAATGCCGAAACCAGCGACGGCCTGGTCATGGGGCTGATGCATTCGACCCTCCCGGTTCACGGGGTGCAATTTCATCCTGAAAGCATTGCGTCGGAGCACGGTCACCTGATGCTCAAGAACTTTATCGATATCGCCGACGCCTGGAACACGAAGACCGGACGGCGCCGGCAGAAATCTGCGGCGCGGCGCGCGACGTCGATGCCCGCGGCCAGCTGAAGGGCAGAGGCGATGGCCGACGATTTCAAAGCGCTCATCGCAAAGGTTGCGACCGGCGCAAGCCTCACACGCGAAGAGGCGGCGGCGGCCTTCGACCGGATGATGTCGGGCGAAGCAACACCCTCGCAGATGGGCGGGCTATTGATGGCGTTGCGCGTGCGCGGGGAAACCGTCGAGGAAATTACCGGCGCAGTCTGGACCATGCGCGCCAAAATGCTGGGAGTAAAAGCGCCGCCCGGCGCGATCGACGTTGTCGGCACCGGCGGCGATGCCTCCGGATCATTCAACATTTCGACATGCGCTGCGTTTATCGTTGCTGGTGGAGGCGTCCCGGTCGCCAAGCATGGCAACCGCGCCCTGTCATCTAGATCCGGCGCTGCTGACGTATTGCAGGCGCTGGGAGTAAAAATTGAATTGGACGCCAAAGAGGTCGGCAAGTGCATTCGCGACGCCGGCATCGGGTTCATGTTCGCGCCGGCGCATCATCCGGCCATGAAAAACGTCGGACCAACGAGGGTAGAACTCGGCACCCGCACGATTTTTAACCTGCTGGGACCTTTGTCCAACCCGGCAAGCGTCAAAAGGCAAATGATCGGCACATTCTCGAAGCAATGGCTCGAGCCGATGGCTCAGGTTCTCAAGAACCTGGGTTCGGAAAGCATATGGGTTGTACACGGCTCCGACGGCCTTGATGAAATCACGACCGCGGGTTCAACCAGCGTGGCTGCGCTGGAAAATGGCAAGATACGCACTTTCGAAGTGACGCCTGAGGATGCAGGTCTGCCGCGTTCGAAGCCTGAAGCGTTGCGTGGTGGCGACGCCGAGCAAAATGCCAAGGCAGTGCTTGACGTCCTCAAGGGACAGCCGGGCCCGTACCGTGACGTATCCATCATCAATGCGGCAGCCGCGTTCATCGTCGCCGGAAAGGCCAAAGATCTGAAACAAGGCGCGGCGCTCGCAGCAAAATCCATCGACTCCGGCGAGGCGGAAGGCCGGCTCGATCGCCTGATCGCGGTATCCAACGCCGCGGAGACATAGCGATGTCGGATATTTTGACGAAGATCGAGGCCTATAAGCGCGAAGAAATTGCCGCCGCAAAGCGTGCGCGGCCGCTTGCGGCAGTCGAGAATGCAGCCAAGGCGGCCTCGCCGCCCCGCGGTTTCCTGCGCGCCATCGAACGCCGCGTTGCAAACGGCAACTTCGCTCTGATTGCCGAGATCAAGAAGGCCAGCCCGTCGAAAGGTCTGATCCGAGCTAATTTTGACCCGCCAGCGCTCGCCAAGGCATACGAAACCGGTGGTGCGACCTGCCTTTCGGTACTCACCGACGGACCCTCATTTCAGGGAAAGCCGGAGTACCTGGCGGAGGCCCGTGACGCGACGAATCTGCCCGTCCTGCGGAAGGATTTCATTTACGAGCCTTATCAGGTGGTCGAATCGCGCGCGCAGGGCGCCGATTGCATTCTGATCATTATGGCGGCAGTCGATGACGCGTCCGCACGCTCAATCGAGAACGCCGCTATTACCCACCAGATGGACGTTTTAGTTGAAGTTCATGATGAAGTTGAGCTTGAGCGAGCCTTGGGCTTGAAGTCTCGACTTATAGGAATCAACAACCGGGACCTGCGTACGTTCAAAACGGCTCTTGCTGTCACCGAACAATTGGCCCCGAAAATCCCCCGCGACCGCATCATAATCGCTGAAAGTGGCCTCAATAAACCGGCCGACCTTGCCCGACTTAACCGGGTCGGCGTCTCGACCTTTTTGATCGGTGAAAGCCTGATGCGAGAGGCCGACGTGGCGGCCGCAACCCGGACCTTGCTTGCCCGGGAGCCCCGCCGCGCCGCCGCGGAGTGACCCATGGCGCGAAGGAGGAACCCGGCTGCAAGGCATCTGAAGAAAAAGGCTCCGTCACGACGCAGCAGGCCCAAGGCCAGAACCAAATCCAAGGCTAAAGGCAACAAGCGCATTGCGGCCCAAAAGTCCGCGCCAGCAGGCTCCAGCGCCCTCACCCATATCGACCAGCGTGGGGAAGCGCGCATGGTCGACGTTTCGGAGAAGGGCGCGACTGAACGAATTGCTGTGGCCGAAGGCCACGTCATCATGCGCCGCGAGACCCTGGATCTCGTCCTGGAGGGCAATGCCGCAAAAGGAGACGTCCTGGGTGCGGCGCGGCTTGCGGGCATCATGGCGGCCAAGCGCACCCATGGACTCATTCCGCTCTGCCATCCGCTCCCGCTCACCAAGATCGAAATCGAGATCAACCCCGAACACGCTCTGCCCGGCTTCCAAGTGCGGGCAATAGTCAAGGTCATCGCCAAAACCGGCGTCGAGATGGAGGCCCTTACGGCAGTCTCGATCGCCTGCCTGACGATCTACGATATGGTCAAAGCTGTCGAACGCGGCATGCGCATAGAGGGCGTTCGCCTCCTGCAGAAGAGCGGCGGCAAGTCGGGCGACTGGCGCGCAGAGGGCTAGCGCCATGGCGTTGATGCCTGTCGCAGAGGCGTTGCAGAAAGTGCTGGCCGACGCCAAGCCGCGACCGGCTGAAGAAGTTGCACTCAATGACGCGATCGGTCGCGTGCTCGCTGGAGATCTGGTTGCCCTGCGCACGCAGCCCCCGGCGGCGGTTTCGGCAATGGATGGCTACGCGGTACGTGCGGGCGACGTAGCGCAGGCGCCGACGACCCTCAAGCTCATTGGCGAAGTTGCAGCCGGCCATCCCTTTGACGGCCAACTGGAGACCGGCCAGGCCGCACGCATCTTCACGGGCGGAGTAATGCCCGCAGGCAGCGACACAGTGGTGATCCAGGAGCTCGCTACGCGTAACGGCGACACGGTCACCATCCAGAAGCAGACGGCCAGAGGGCGCAACGTGCGCGCGCAAGGAATCGACTTCACGAAAGACGAGGTGCTGCTGCACAAAGGCACCCGACTTGGCGACCGAGACTTGATGCTGGCGGCGGCCATGAACCACGGCCGGCTCAGTGTGCACCGCCGGCCGCGGGTTGCCATTCTCGCAACGGGCGATGAGTTGGTTCCTCCAGGCAGCAAGCCTGGACTCGGCGAGATTGTGTATTCAAACGGTTTCGCCATTGCAGCCTTGGCGCGCTATGAGGGCGCCGAAGTCCACGACCTCGGTATCGCACGCGACCGTATCGAGGACATCGTGGCTGCCATCCGGCGTGCCCGTAAGAACGACAGTGACATCCTGGTCACCTCCGGCGGAGCCTCAGTCGGAGAGCACGACCTGGTCCAGCGCGCGCTCACCACCGAAGGCCTTGATCTGTCTTTCTGGCGGGTTGCTTTACGCCCTGGCCGTCCGATGATGCATGGCCGGCTGGAGGCTATGCAGGTTTTGGGCGTGCCGGGAAATCCGGTTTCCGCGTACGTGTGCGCGTTTCTATTCCTTGTGCCGATGATCAGGCGGCTTTCCGGGCGGCGGGATATTGAACATCGCACCGAGCCGGCATTCCTCGGGGTCGATTTGCCCGCCAACGACGAGCGTGCGGACTACATCCGGGCGACCCTGTCCCGTAGCCCAAGAGGCCTTGTCGCCACTCCGCTACCGAACCAGGACAGTTCCCTGATGGCCCCCCTCGCCAGAGCCGATTGCCTGCTGATTCGGGAGCCGAATGCGCCGGCAGCCGTAGCCGGTTCAGAGTGTGTCATCCTTAAGCTAGGCCTTTAGCCGTCTTTCGAGTTTTTCACCCCAAATTAAATAGTTGCGGAACACATATCGAACAGATAGTGTCCGTTCATGATTTGTTTCTGACCTGATCCCCCTCGGGGGTGGGGTTCGAGGGGGAGACACCGATGCTGACCCGCAAGCAGTTCGAGCTTCTGCGCTTCATCCACGAGCGGCTGACCGAGGCCGGCGTACCTCCCTCGTTCGACGAGATGAAGGACGCACTGGACCTCCGCTCGAAATCCGGCATCCACAGGCTCATTACGGCCCTTGAGGAGCGCGGCTTTATCCGCCGCCTGCCCAACCGGGCCCGCGCCATCGAGGTGATCAAGCTGCCCGACTCGGTGGGCCATGGCCTTGGCTCGGCCCGGTCTCGTGGCTTTACCCCAAGTGTCATCGAGGGCGATCTTGGGCGCGTCCGCGCCTCTTCCGAGGACGATGGGGGCCGGCCGGTCGCGGTGCCGGTTATGGGCCGCATTGCGGCAGGCACGCCGATCGAAGCGATCCAGACCCGCAGCCATGTGATCAATATGCCGCCCGATCTGCTCTCCGCCGGTGATCATTTTGCTCTCGAGGTGCGCGGCGACAGCATGATCGAGGCGGGCATACTCGACGGCGATATTGCGCTGATCCGCAAATCGGAAGCAGCCGACACAGGCGATATCGTTGTGGCGTTGATTGACGATGAGGAGGCCACGCTCAAGCGCTTCCGTCGCCGCGGCGCGTCGATTGCACTCGAGCCCGCTAACACCGCCTACGAGGTTCGCATCCTGCCGCCCAACCGCGTGCGCATTCAGGGCAAGCTGGTGGGGTTGTTCCGCCGGTACTAGTCCCCTGCATCGAGATCCTCCGAGCGCGGCGCGGCGTCGGATTTTGACGACCTCGGCGGCGTATCGTCGGTCGCCGTGATTGCTGGTTTCTGGGTCCACGGCCGCTCGAGACCTGGTGCATGTGTAACGCTTTGTTCAAAGTGGTCGCCTGTCCAGCGCAGCGCCACGGCGCCATAAATGCGCCAGATATTTCGATCGACTAGGGTTGCAGCAGCGGCCGCCATGCCCCGAAGGGATCACCCTGTGGGCTTTTCCTTGGCCCAGGTATCCCGCAGCCCGATCGTTCGACTGAAGACAAGCTTGCTGCCCTTCGAATCCTGCTCGAGGCAGAAATAGCCCTGACGTTCGAATTGCACCGGCTGTCCAGGTTTGGCGTCGCTGAGTGCCGGTTCGACGAGCGCTCCGTTCAGCACCTCAAGAGAATGGGGATTGAGATCGGTCGCGAAATTCTCGCCGCTGGGATCGGGACGAGTGAACAGAGGATTGTAGACGCGCACTTCCGCCGGCATCGAGTGCGCTGCCGAGACCCAATGGATCGTCGATTTCACCTTGCGGCCGTCCGGCGCATTTCCGCCACGCGTCGCCGGATCGTAGCGGCAGCGCAACTCGGTCACCTCGCCTTTTGAGTTTTTCACCACTTCCCGGCAGGTAATGAAATAGGCGTAGCGCAGGCGTACTTCCGTCCCCGGAGAAAGCCGGAAAAATTTCTTCGGCGGGCTCTCCATGAAGTCATCCTGCTCAATGTAGATTTCACGCCCGAACTGGATCTTCCGTGTGCCTGCCGAGGCATTATCGGGATGATTGACGGCTTCAAGCTCTTCGACCTGCCCTTCGGGATAGTTTTCGATCACGATTTTGAGAGGCCGCAAGACCGCCATTCGGCGCATCGCGCTTTTGTTGAGCGCTTCGCGGACGGAAAAATCGAACATTCCAACGTCGACAATACTGTTTGCTTTCGCGACACCTATCCGTTTGACGAAGTCGCGGATCGCTTCCGGCGGGATTCCGCGCCGGCGCAGGCCCGCGAGCGTAGGCATCCGCGGGTCATCCCATCCCGTGACGTGACCGCCGCGCACCAGTTCGGTAAGCACGCGCTTGGAAAGCACCGTGTAAGTGAGATTGAGCCGGGCAAACTCATACTGGTGCGGGCGCGACGGCACCGGCAAATTTGCAATGAACCAGTCGTAAAGCGGCCGGTGGTCTTCGAACTCAAGCGTACAGATTGAATGGGTGACCTGTTCAATGGCGTCTGACTGCCCGTGCGCAAAGTCATAACTTGGATAGATTTTCCAAGTCGTACCGGTGCGCGGGTGGGCGGCGTGCAGTATCCGGTAGAGCACCGGGTCGCGCATGTTGATGTTGCCGGAGGTCATGTCGATTTTGGCCCGCAGCACACGCGCGCCATTGGGAAATTCACCCGCTCGCATGCGGCGAAACAGGTCGAGATTTTCGTCGACGCTTCGTTCCCGAAACGGGCTGTTCTTGCCCGGCTCAGTCAGTGTACCGCGGTTGGCGCGCATGTCGTGCGGGTTCTGATCGTCGACATAGGCCTTTCCGGCCCGGATCAGATCTTCGGCCCAGGAATAAAGTTGCTCAAAGTAGTCGGACGCATGATAGAGGTGCTTGCCCCAGTCAAAGCCGAGCCAGCGTACGTCACGTTCAATCGCGTCGATATATTCCTGCTCTTCCTTGGTCGGATTGGTATCGTCGAAGCGCAAATGACAACGCCCGCCGAATTCCTCGGCGATGCCAAAATTTAAGCAGATCGACTTTGCATGGCCTATGTGAAGATAGCCGTTCGGTTCGGGCGGGAAGCGGGTGACGACACCTTTGACGCGCTTTGAATCAAGATCCGCCTTTACGATATCGCGAATGAAGTCGCGGCCCGCATCGACCGCCTCCACACCGCCCCTTGCTTTTTCATCTACTGCCATGCTTCCTCGAATTCGACTGGCCGAGACCCTTCGGCTCGTAGCCGCGACGGGCGGGCTATGCCATGACGTGTGACCTAGCTCAATGTCAAATGTTCCGACTTTCTGTCCTGCAACTGTGATACACGCCCGGCGATGAGCGAACCTGTCGTCACCCGTTTTGCGCCCTCTCCCACCGGCTTTCTGCATATTGGCGGCGGCCGTACCGCCCTGTTCAACTGGCTGTTCGCACGCCGGCACGGCGGAAAAATGCTGTTGCGAATCGAGGACACAGACCGCGAGCGTTCCACCGCTGCCGCTATCAACGCCATTATCGACGGGTTGACTTGGCTCGGTTTGACCTGGGACGGCGAAATTGTCTTCCAGTTTTCACGTGCCGCCCGGCATCGGCAGATTGCCGAGCAATTGCTCGCATCTGGGCACGCCTACCGGTGCTACTGCAGTCCGGCTGAGCTGGCTGCGATGCGCGAAAAAGCACGCGCCGTGGGACGCACCCGGCTCTATGACGGCCGCTGCCGCGACGTGGACGCGAAGGATGTACCCGCCGGGGTCTATCCGGTGATCCGGCTGAAGGCGCCTTTGACCGGCGAAACGATCGTCGAGGATCAGGTGCAGGGCCGCGTTGCATGGCAGAACGAAAATCTTGACGACTTTGTTTTGCTCCGGTCGGACGGCACACCAACTTACATGCTGGCAGTCGTCGTGGATGATCATGACATGGACGTCACGCACATCATCCGCGGTGACGATCACCTCAACAACGCGGCGCGCCAGACCCAGATCTACCAGGCGCTCGGTTGGAAAGTACCGATCATGGCGCATATTCCGCTGATCCATGGGCCGGACGGATCCAAATTATCCAAGCGCCACGGCGCGCTTGGCATCGATGCCTATCGCGCCATGGGCTATCTGCCCGCCGCAATGCGGAACTATCTTGTTCGGCTGGGCTGGGCGCACGGGGACCAGGAAATCTTTACGACAGAAGAGATGATTGCCGCGTTCGACCTGCCGCAAATCGGCCGTTCTCCGGCGCGCTTTGATTTTACCAAACTCGAGAGCCTTAACGGCCATTACATCCGGTCAGCCGACGACGCCGAACTCATTGCGGGCGTCGAACAACTCTTGCCACACATTGCCGGCGGACAGGAGCTTGCAAGCAAGATGACACCAGTTTTGCGGTCCAAATTGCTGGCAGCCATGCCTGGCCTCAAGGAGCGAGCCAAGACGTTAGTCGAGTTGTTCGATGCTTCTCGCTTTCTGTGGACAAGCCGTCCACTTGACATCAATGAGCAGGCCAAGGCTCTCCTTACCGACGAGGCCAAGACCCTGATAGGCGCGCTCCTGCCCGAACTCGAAGCAGTTTCCGACTGGAACGCAAGCTCGGCCGAAGCAGTTGTGCGGCCATACGCCGAGCGTGCCGGGCTTAAGCTTGGCGCGGTTGCACAACCTCTGCGGGCCGCGCTGACCGGACGGACAACTTCCCCGCCGATTTTTGACGTGCTGGCAGTGCTAGGGCGGGACGAGAGCCTTGCGAGGCTCAGGGATCAGGCAGCACCGTAAAATTGTCATAACGAACGGCGGCCGGCCGACCTATATACCGGCGGAGCAGCCTAGCGCTGGGCTATCTTGCAGTGCACACATGGATGGGATACCCACAAAGTTACTGTTCGCGGCCAATTCGAGGGCTCGACTATGGACGCCAAGACCAACGCCAAAAACAAGACCGGCACCCTGACCGTCGGCAACAACAACTGGGATATGCCGATCTACCCCGGCACGATCGGTCCCGACGTCGTCGACATCTCGAAACTCTATGGCCAGAGCGGGATGTTCACCTACGATCCCGGCTTCACCTCAACGGCCAGTTGCGAGTCCAAGATCACCTACATCGATGGCGATGAAGGTATTCTCCTTTATCGCGGCTATCCGATTGAGCAACTCGCCGAGCACGGCGATTTTCTGGAAACCTGCTACCTGCTCCTCTACGGCGAGCTGCCGACAACCGCGCAGAAGACCGACTTCGACTATCGGGTGAGCCGCCACACGATGGTCCACGAGCAGATGAGTCGTTTTTTCCAGGGCTTCCGTCGCGACGCGCATCCAATGGCGGTGATGACTGGATGCGTGGGCGCACTGTCTGCGTTCTACCACGACTCCACTGACATCTCTGATCCGCACCAGCGCATGGTCGCCTCGGTGCGGATGATCGCGAAGGTACCCACGCTTGCGGCTATGGCCTACAAGTACTCGATCGGCCAACCGTTCGTGTATCCGAAGAACGAGCTCGACTACGCCTCCAACTTCCTGCGCATGTGCTTTGCGGTGCCGACAGAGGAATACAAGCCAAATCCGGTGCTGGCGCGCGCGATGGACCGCATCTTTATTCTACATGCCGACCACGAACAGAATGCCTCGACCTCAACGGTTCGGCTTGCGGGCTCGTCCGGCGCAAATCCCTTCGCCTGTATTGCCGCGGGTTGCGCGTGCCTGTGGGGACCTGCCCATGGCGGGGCCAATGAGGCCGCGCTGAATATGTTGCGCGAAATCGGCTCAGTCGACCATATCCCCGAATTCGTCAAACGGGCAAAGGACAAGAATGACCCCTATCGTTTGATGGGCTTTGGTCACCGCGTTTATAAAAACTACGATCCGCGCGCAAAGATCATGCAGAAGACCTGCCATGAGGTACTGACCGAACTTGGCATCAAGGATGATCCGCTCCTCGATGTGGCGATGGAGCTGGAGAAAGTCGCGCTCCACGATGACTATTTCATCGAGAAAAAGCTTTATCCCAACATCGATTTCTATTCGGGCATTACTCTCAAGGCCATGGGCTTCCCGACAACCATGTTTACGGTGCTGTTCGCTGTCGCCCGCACGGTCGGCTGGATCGCGCAATGGAAAGAGATGATCGAGGATCCGAAACAAAAGATTGGGCGTCCACGCCAGCTCTACACCGGCGCAACGCGCCGTGACTACACGCCGATTTCGCGGCGGAAGTAGTCCTTACTGCCGGCCCTTGCCGTTGCTTTTGCCGTTTAGTTTCGGTGCAGTCGCGCCGTCATAAGCCCATTGCACATAAATGCCGGCCCACGTAAAGCCGCCGCCGAACGCGGCGAGCACCAAGCGGTCGCCGCGTTTCAATTTCGGCTCATAGTCCCACAAGCAGAGCGGAATAGTGGCGTTGGTAGTGTTGCCGTATTTGTGAATCGTCACCATTACCTTGTCCATGGGCATACCCATGCGCTCGGCCGTGGATTCGATAATGCGTTTGTTCGCCTGGTGGGGAACCAACCAATCGATCATATCAGCGCGCAGGTTGTTGCGCGCCATGATGGCGCCGGCAACTTCGGCCATCTTGGCAATAGCAAATTTGTAAACTGCAGCGCCTTCCTGGTGAACGTAGTGCAGCCGCTTGGCCACCGACTCAGGTGTCGCGGGCATCCGGCTACCGCCGGCCTTTTGGTGCAAATGAATCATTCCCGACCCGTCGGAATGGATCAGGGCGTCCATAATGCCGTAGCCCTCGTCGCTCGGTTCGAGCAGCACCGCCCCTGCCGCATCACCGAACAACACACATGTTGCCCGGTCCGTGTAGTCGATGATCGATGACATCTTGTCGGCGCCAACCACCACCACTTTCCGTGCTGTGCCATTGGCGATGAATTGCGCCGCGATCGTGAGCGAATAAAGAAATCCCGAGCACGCCGCCTGCACGTCAAAGCTGCCGATACCACGCATGCCGACCATGTCGCAGATCAGGTTGGCGGTTGAAGGAAACTGCATGTCCGGCGTCGTGGTCGCGCAAATCAGCAAATCGACCTCTTCAGGTTTTGTGCCCGTCTTCTGCAACAGGCCACGTACGGCCTCGGCAGCCATGTGCGAGGTGCCAAGTCCTTCGCCTTTCAGGATATGGCGCTCCTTAATCCCGGTGCGTTCCGTGATCCACGCGTCGCTCGTGTCCACCATGCGCGCCAGCTCCGCATTGGTGAGAAGGTCTGGCGGCAGATAGCCGTGTACAGCGGTGATTGAAGCGCGGGGAGATGGGGTCAAAGACTGAAATCCGGGTTCCTCCAATGACATACGCCCATCCGGGAGCAGCCGGCAAGCCTACCCCAATGCCGGTCCTATAACCTTGGAATTACGCAGGGATTGCACTCAACGATCTCACGCGATCGAGCACCACCGAGGCTGCGCGGTCGCTTGGCGCGGCTTTTCCGATTTCCATGATGCCGTCGAGCCGCGTGAATGCGTCGACCTGACGGCGCCGTTCCGGGGTGTCGCTGAGCAACGGCAACAACGCCGTGGCGAGATGCTCCGCTGTGCAGTCTCGCTGGAGGAATTCCGGCACCACATTTTCACCGAGCACGAGGTTGGCAAGAATGACAGAGGGCACATTGATCAAAAGGCGGGCGACGAGTTCCTCAACGAGCGATACCCGGTAGGCAGCAATCATCGGAACGCCGGCCACCGCCAATTCTAACGTCGACGTACCGGATTTGGTAAGTGCAGCACGCGCCGTTCGAAATGCCTCTTGCCTTTCTTCGTGATCGACCAGGACACGCGCCGTCACACTCCACGACGCAATTGCGCGCCGAACTCCGTCCGCAAGTCTCGGCACAGCCGGCACCGCCACTTCGATTACGCCGAATTGCTTGACGACCCCAGCGATGGCCTTGCCGAATACGGGCGCCATGCGGCGAATTTCGCTGGCACGGCTTCCAGGCATGACTAAAAGCAGTGGAGGACCGGCCAACCGCAATCGCATTTCTAATTCGTTCGGGCGCAATTCGCTTATCCGCTCAATTAGCGGGTGACCGACGTAGGTGCAAGGCGGTCCACCGAGCTCTTTCATGACCTTCGGTTCGAAAGGCAGAAGCGCCATCACCTGATCCACGTATGCGCGCATCGTACGTGCCCGCGACGGTCGCCACGCCCATACCGATGGACAGACGTAATCGACGATTGGGATTTCGGGCGCTCGCGCACGCACGCGGCGCGCCACGCGATGCGTGAATTCTGGGCTATCGATAATTACAAGCACGTCCGGGCGCGCCGCAACTACAGCGTCGGCGGCTTCGCGAATGCGCCGCAAGCTCTTTGGCAGAGCCGCGGGAATTGATGACACTCCTATGAACGCCAGATCGCCGATCGGAAATAAACTGGGGACGCCCTGCTCGGCCATCTGAACACCACCAACCGCGGAAATATGCGCCCGGCCTTGCGTGGATTGCCTTAGTGCCCTGATCAGGGGCGCGCCTAGCCGGTCGCCAGATTCCTCATTCGCAACAATAAAGATATGCGGGTTGCTCGCGCTCATCGCGCAGTCTCGGCGCTTTCTCCACTCACGAAGATTTTGGCACGGTCGGCAGCTTCGACGAGCTCCGCGGGCTCGGCGACAATCGTGCTTCCGGCGAGTACGGCAATGCCCGCAAGACCCGCTCGTGCAGCTCCTTCTACGGTTTTTGGCCCGATCGACGGCATGTCGAAACGCAGGTCCTGGCCTGGTTTCGGCGCTTTTACCAGCACTCCAGTCCCCGCAGGCGTGCGCACTCGTCCGCTGGCGCGCATCTCGGCAACGCGTGCCAGCATCGCGTCAGTACCTTCCGCGGCTTCAACAGCCAGCACGCGCTTGTTCGACACAACAACGGCCTGACCGATATCGAAAGGCCCAGCCGCGCGAAGATACTCCAAACCCATGATGATATCGGCGCGATCGCGCTCCGTCGGCTGCAGGCGGCCCAGACTGCCTTGCGGCACGAGTATCTCCGGCGCGACTTCATGCGCGCCGATCATGTGGAATCCGTACCCTTCCATCAAACGCCCTATGATCGAGAGCAGATGATTATCGCCCCCTCTAAAAGCCAACGCGAGGCGCGGTAGCGCAATCACGGTGCGCAAATCAAGTCGCAACTGCCAGAAAGCGGGGCGCACGACCGAACCAATCAGCACAACGTTATTGCAGCCCGCTGCGCGCGCCAGACGCATAAATCGTCCGGCCTGCCCGAGATGAAGCCACTGGTGGGGACGATTTTCAAAATCCCGCGGATTCGCGGCTCCGTGTAGCGGGAAGAGCACAACCTTTTGGCCGCGCTTTGCAGCAAGGTCGGCGACTGTCAAAGGCAAGCTGCCACCGCCGCAAATTAACGCGAGCGGGCCTTTTTCGGCGGCCGGTATCGCAGCGGTCATATCTCTCCGTCTATGTCGGATTCGCTCGCCGTGTGCGGGCGCGTAAGGCGACCTTTGCCCATTTTGATGAACTCGATGATCTTGGCGACCGATGGGACGCCGGCGTATTCCGCCGCAACGCGGTCAAGGCGAGTACGAAATTCACCACCACCAAAAAACAGTGCTTCATATGCTGCGCGGACCTGATGAATATCGGTTTTACTCCAACCGCGCCTCCGCATGCCGACCACGTTGAGCCCGGCCAAATGCGCATGTTGGCCTGTCGCCAAGGCCCAGGGAATGACGTCGGCGCGCACGCCGCTGAGTCCCGCTATCATCGCGCCTTCCCCAATCCGTGTGAATTGGAGAACCGCCGACAGGCCGCCAAACACAACGCTATCGCCAATGGTGACATGACCGGCCAGCGTGACATTGTTGGACAGCGTCACGTTATTCCCAACTTTGCAATCGTGGGCCACGTGACAACCGACCATGACGAAACATTTTTCGCCCACCTCAGTAATGCCGCCTCCATCCTCGGTGCCGATATTCATCGTCACGGATTCACGGATATCGCAATCAGCGCCGATAACAAGCCGCGTTGGGCCGCCACGATATTTAACAGACTGCGGTGGCGTTCCGAGCGAAGCAAATGGATAGATCACCGTCCGCGCGCCAACATGCGTGTGGCCGGTCAAATGAACGTGCGCGATCAAGCGGCATCCGTCGCCGATCGTGACATGTGGCCCCACACTACAATAGGGCCCGATCGAAACATCTTTTCCGATTGTGGCTCCGGATTCGATCCACGCTGCAGGATCGATCATGCCTGTGCTCATACGTCGGAAAGCAGGGCGCCAACGCGCGCCTCCGCGACCAATTCGCCGGCGACCTTTGCCTCGCCGCGATACCACCACATGTTTTTTCGCCGTGTGATTTTATTCATGTGGTATTCTATCGTATCGCCTGGCCGGACCGGCTTGCGGAATTTGGCCGCATCAATAGTCAGAAAAAATACCGATGTTGGCTTGGCTCCGGCTGCCGCAATGCAAAGCACCCCGGCAGTTTGTGCCATACCTTCGATCATCAGCACGCCTGGAAAAACCGGATTGCCGGGAAAGTGCCCCTGAAAATGCGGCTCATTGATCGTCACATTTTTGATGCCAATGCCATGCTCGTCGCCGCGAATGTCGACTACCCTGTCAACCATCAAAAACGGATAGCGGTGGGGCAGCATTTTTAGCACCACCAGGATATCAGCCGCCTCAAGTTTCGTTACGGCCTTGTTCATTGCACTATCTCATTCATCGTCCGCCGCTTTCGTCGCGCTTTCCTTGCGCGCTAGTTTTGCCAGGATAGTCATCTCGCGGAACCATTGCTTGACGGGCTTAGCCGGCGTGCCTCCCCAACGCGCACCCGGCGGCACATCACCGTGAACGACGCTGACCGCCGCGATCTGAGCTCCCTCACCGATCGTGACGTTATTGTTGAGACCAACACGCGCGCCCAGCACGACAAAGTCTTCTAGCGTTGAACTACCGGAAATTCCCGTTTGCGCGACCACAATACAATGCCGGCCAATGGTGACATTGTGGCCTACCTGTACAAGGTTGTCGATCTTGGTTCCTTCGCCAACAACGGTGTCGCGAATAGCACCTCGGTCAATTGTCGTGCCGGCGCCAATTTCGACATCGTCCTGGATGATCACGCGGCCTACTTGAGGAATTTTCAGGTGACCGCCACCCCCCATCACAAAGCCAAATCCGTCCTGACCGATTTTGCAGCCGGGGTGGAGAATAACGCGGTCACCGATCAGGCTGTTGGAAATGGTCGTGCCGGCTCCAATCGAACAGTCGCGCCCGATCTTAACATCTGCCCCGATCACCGCATTTGCCCCGATTACGCTACCGGCGCCTATCTCGGCGCGCGCGCCAACAACGGCGCCAGGATCGACAATAACGCCGTCTTCCATCCGAGCGCTCGATTCAACATGAGCGCCGGTCAGATTGCCAGGTTCGGACAATGATGATGGACTTAGCGCTTGCGGAAACAATTTGCGCGCGACCGTCACAAAGGCGCGATAAGGCTCCCGGACTGTCAGCACGGCAACCTGTGTTGGCAGCTCCTTGGCAAGCGCCGGCGTTGTCAGGCAAGCGCCGGCGTGTGTCATAACCGCTGCCGACAAAAAATTTCTGCTTTCTAGGAACGTAAGATCGAAAGGCCCTGCGCGATCCAGTGGAGCAATATCTACAATACGACGAGCGTGCGGCGCGGGAGTCCCTACCGTCGCGCCAGTCAGCTCGGCGATCTCATCAAGCGTGAGACCGGTAGATTTTCGCAGGAAGATTGGTTCGTTCATCTTGTGGCAGCTCGATACGCCGTACCATCAGCCGCTGCCAAGCTCAGAACTTCGTGCCGCCGCTGAAACGAAAAATCTGCGTGCGGTCGCAAATTTGTGTGCCCGTGATGGCCTGCGTCGCGCAGTATTTTGTGATCGGGTAAGCCAGGTCGAAGCGCAGCGGTCCGAGCGGCGAATCCCAGATCAAACCCACACCGACCGACGATCTGATCATCGACGCACCGTCGAGACCGACTGTGAGCGTTTCGCCGGTCACATTCCAAAACGTTGGTCCCTTGTAGTTCCATAGCGAACCGGCGTCCGCGAAAGCCGCGACTTTGATACCGACATCTTTCGGTAGGAAGTATAGCGGGGTCTGCGCCTCGACGCTCACACCCCAATAGAGAGAGCCTCCCAGAGCATCATTGGTTGTGCCAGGCGTAAGGTCACGCGGGCCAAAGCCAGCGGGCTGGAAGCCGCGCACGAGGTTTGGCCCCATCTGGAAATGATCCAGCATGCGTAACTCCTTGTCACCCCATGGCTGGATATGACCGGCTTGCAATTTGAGGACGCTGATGATGTCAGAAAAAACCTCATAGTACTTGCGCGTTTCAATCGAGGTTCGGATGAAGTTCACGTCGCCTCCAACCCCCGCGAAGTCTTGCCTTAGTTCGGCAAAAAGCCCGGCGGTCGGAGATCTGTTGTTGTCAAGCGTGTTGTACGAAACGGTATAACCAACAAGCGAAACGTTGACCGGGCCTGCAGCCAGCTCACTGCGTACGGCGAGCGATGCTTCGCCGTTGGCATAGCAGCCAAAAGGAACGTTCACGAAAGTATCAAACCCCGCGGCTTCGAGGGTTGGACTTACGCCTGGACCGCCGTTCCCCGGCGTCAAACTTGAGAATTGACAGTCATTGTACTGAGTGGGCAGCGTTATCTTCTGTTGGTAGAACGAATAGCGCGGCTGAAACGCAATTTCTTCTGTTAGTGCAAAGCCCAATCGCAAGTTGGTACCGATTACCTGGCTGTCGTACGACACATAATTTGACGCCAGATTTTGCCGAGCAAAAAGGTCAATGCCGGCGCCCATTCGATACCCAAGGAAAAAGGGTTCAACGAATGATAGGTCTGCGCCACGCACGCGCTGGCCGTACGTAAAGGCGGCCTTGGCATATTGGCCGCGGCCCATCAAGTTGCGATCCGCTACGCTGAGTTCTCCTATCAGGCCGTCGGCTGTTGAATAGCCGCCGGAGATCGAAAACTCACCCGTGGGCTGCTCCTCAACATCGACGTTGACGACAACTCGATCGGGCGCTGAGCCTGGCTCGTTCGTGATTTTAACGGTTTTGAAGTAATTGAGATTCTTCAGCCGACGTTCGCCACGATCGACCAGCGCACGGTTGTAGGCGTCACCTTCAGCGAGATCGAATTCACGGCGGATTACGTAATCGCGGGTACGCGTGTTGCCGCGGATATTGATGCGCTCGATATATGCACGCGCGCCCTCTTCTACGACGAAAACCAGATTGATGGTTTTTGTTTCGAAATTGCGATCACCACGCGGGCGCACGGTGGCAAAGGCGTAGCCGTTTTTGGCAGCGCCAATTGTAATCGCTTCGACACTTTTTTCGACAAGATCAGCGTTATAGACGCTGCCGGGACCGAGCTTGAGCTGCGCACGCAGCAATGTCGGATCGATTGCGTGAACGTTCGATACGATGTCTACGGTGCCAACCCGATACTGGCCGCCCTCATCGATTGTAAAAGTGACGATGAATCCCTTTTTGGCCGGATCGTACTCGCCGACGGCGGAAAGAATGCGCACATCGGCATAGCCGTGCTGGAGGTAGAAGCGGCGCAATAGATCGCGGTCGGCTTCGACGCGGTCAGGGTCGTATATGTCGGTGGTCTGCAGGAAGCTGAGGAAGTTGCTTTCGGAGGTCTTGATCACGTCCTTCAAACGACCCGACGAATAGGCTTTGTTACCCACAAAACGCAGGTCTTTGACCCCGGTCTTCTCGCCTTCCTTAATCTCGAATACCAGATCGACGCGGTTATTTGGCAGTTCGATGATTTTCGGATTTACAGTTACGTCGAACCGTCCGCTTCGGTGATAGATCTCAATGATGCGCTGCACATCCGCCTGCACGGTCGGTCTCGATAGCGTGCCGCGCGCCTTGGATTGCACTTCGGCAGTGAGCTGGTCGTCTTTGGCCTTCTTGTTGCCTTCGAAAGCGACCCTGTTGATCACCGGATTTTCGACCACAGTCACCACCAGACGATTGCCGGCGTGACTGATGCGGACATCCGAAAACAGGCCGGTCGCAAGGAGGGCTTTGAGGGCCTCGTCTTCCTGTTCGGGGCCTAGCCGACCCCCGGGGCCGGGCTTGAAGTAGGAGCGGATAGTGTCGGCTTCGACCCGGCGGCTGCCCTCGACCACAATGGAGCTCGCAGTCTGCGCAACTGCCGCCGTCGTAGGCACAAATGTCACGCAAACAGCGCCGACAAGGATCCCGCCGAGGATCAGGCAGCCAACAGCCAATCCCCGTACCGTCCCCATACACAGTCCCATGCGCTACGCGCCCTTTTGATCCATGCGGCCGCCCCCAGTGCGGATTCGACAGACGGTCTGGGCTGGCAAGGCACGCTTTTTACAGCGTTTTTAGTGCGCTGCAAACGAAGTCCCGACGAAACTTCCCCTTTTCCCTCAAAAAGTTGCCCGTCAGCAACGGTCATGAGGTAGCGAGATGCAGGATGTCATTAAAGGTTGCAAAAATCATCAACATCAGGACGATCGCCAACCCGATCCGGAAACCGAGTTCTTGCGCGCGCTCTGACAACGGACGCCCCCTGATAGCCTCAATAACATAGAACAAAAGGTGACCGCCATCGAGTAGCGGTATTGGAAACAGATTCAAAAGCCCGATGGAAACCGAGAGAATGGCGGTCAAATGGATAAGGGCTGTGAATCCTGCAGTGGCAACCTGGCCGGACACCTGCGCTATCCGGATGGGCCCGCCAAGTTGATCGGCGGCCTCCCGGCCCGCGAATACCCCTGTAATGTAGGATAGCGTCCTGTCGACAACGAACCAGGTTTCCTGGGCGCCCATGACGATAGCGCGCAATGGGCCGGCTTTTTCGGTCCTGATGTCACCTGGCGCCATGGAACGGCTTATACCGAGCACGCCGAGGCGATGGACGTTGCCAAAATTGTCCTTGAGTTCCTTGAGCTGCGGTGTGGCCTTAAGCGTGACCGGGGCACCCCCGCGGTCCACCTCTATCGCAAGTTGCTCGCCAGCGCTGATGCTGACAATGCGCTGCATGTCGGAAAAGCTTTCAATCTTTTCGCCGTTTATCTTCAGCACCAGGTCGCCCGGCTGGAAACCGGCAGTCTGCGCAGCGCTTCCCGGTTGTACGGTGTCGACACGGGCGCTTGTAATCTGTTTGCCGACGGTCATAAAAATCGCAGCGAAAATCGCGATCGCGAGCAAGAAATTCGCGACGGGCCCGGCCAAAACAACGGCTGCACGCGATCCGACCGGCTGGAAGATGAAGCTGTCCTTTTTTTCGGCTTCCGACATTGCAGCGGCCGCTTCATAATTTGGCGCGCTCGCCGCATTTTCATCGCCAAAAAACTTTACATAGCCACCAAGTGGAACCGCTGAAATTTTCCAGCGCGTCCCATATCGGTCGTTGAACCCTGCAATCTCCGGCCCAAATCCGATCGAGAACACAAGGACTCTGATGCCGCACCAGCGAGCCATCAGGAAATGGCCAAGTTCGTGAAAGAACACGACAATCGTGAGCACGAAAAGAAACGGCACGACGTAGCCAACGAAGCCCCCGCCGAAGGCACCCAAGCCTTCCATGATTTCAATACCCATTTTTATCCTCGTCTTGCCCTGAAAGAGGTCTCGTCACCCGTAAGCTTCCTAGGATGCCTTTACGGCAATTTCGGGCAAGAGGTCCCGGGCGATACTTCTTGCCGTATGGTCAATGGCGAGAGCTGCGTCGATTCCCGCCGGTTCTGCCAGTAGGCCCCGTTTCGCAGCCATATCAAGGGTTGCTTCGACCAGAGCAGTGATGGCGGGGAAACCAATTCGGCCGGCAATAAACTCAGCGACCGCGATTTCATCCGCAGCATTGAGGACTGTCGGTGCAGCCCCACCTATTTCCATGGCGCGTCGCGCCAGGCCCAAGGCGGGAAACCGAACCAGGTCGGGGTCCTCGAAGGTGAGTTGCTTGAGTGCCGCCAGATCCAGTCGCGCCGCGGGACCGTCGATGCGCCGCGGCCATGCAAGGCAATGCGCGATGGGAATGCGCATGTCGGGCGAGCCGAGCTGGGCCACAACTGACCCATCGCGGAACTCCACCAGCCCGTGCACGACTGACTGCGGGTGAACGAGTACGTCGATCTCATTTGGCTTGAGCGAAAACAGATGATGCGCCTCAATGAGTTCAAGCCCTTTATTCATGAGTGTCGCGGAGTCGATGGTGACTTTCGGACCCATCGACCAGTTCGGATGACGCAGCGCCTGTTCCGGGGTCGCCACCTTAATTGCATCTACCGACCAAGTTCGGAACGGACCGCCAGATGCAGTCAGAATTGCGCGTTTGACATCTGCACGATTGCCCGCGCCGAGCGCCTGAAACACCGCATTGTGCTCGGAGTCGACTGGCAAAACCGTCGCTCCGGTGCTTGCCGCGCGCCGCATGAACAGGCTTCCAGCGCAGACAAGGCACTCTTTGTTGGCGAGCGCGACGGTTGCGCCACGCTCGATCGCCGCGAGAGTCGGTTTTAACCCAACTGACCCGCTGATCGCCCCCATGACCCAGTCAGCCGGCCGCTGCGCGGCTTCGACGAGAGCATCTTCGCCGGCAGCCGCCTCGATACGCGAACCGAATAACGCCTCTTTGAGATCGCGATATGCTGACGGATCTGCAACAACAGCATGCCGCGCGCCAATATCACGCGCGATTTTGCCCAAAGCCGCAGCGTTGTGGCGCGCAGTAATTGACTCCACACGATAGCGGTTTGGCTCGCGACTGATCAGATCAAGCGTACTCGTGCCGATTGAGCCAGTTGCGCCAAGAATAGTAATGGAGCGCACGTCCGTGACAGACGAAGAACTGGTGCGCGCAATGTCAACCGCGGTCATGTTTCACCACCACAATAACCCACGGTCAGGCGCAGCGAAACCGCCGCGCCACAATCCAATCACACAGGCGGTCAGCGCCGCCGCCCAGAAACCGTCGAGACGATCCATTACGCCCCCGTGTCCGGGGATGAGGCGGCTCGAGTCTTTGGCGCCGAATTGCCGTTTCACCCACGATTCAAGCAAATCCCCAAGTTGGGCAACCGCCGACAAGAGCGCGGCTACGACGCCGATCGCGAGTTTGTTGAAAGAGCCAAAGACGGCCGCAACAAGAAGCGCCGCGATCACTGCACCCAATCCGCCTGTCAGCGCTCCCGACCAGGTCTTTTTCGGACTGATCGCCGGCAGCAGTTTTGGCCCACCGAACGCACGGCCTGCGAAATAGCCGAGAATGTCGGTCGTCCACACGATTGCGAACAGCAACAAGATGACGGCAAATCCGAACTCATCATCGGCGCGTAGAAACATCGGAGCCAACAACATTGCTCCCGCGTAGCCCATACCCGCGGTCACCCAAATTCGTCGTTTGTTCGGAGCGAAGATCGCGCCTGCGAGCGCGCCAAGACCGAGCATCAATAGTGCGGCCACCGGACGATTAAGCCAGGCGACCAATCCGGCCGCCGCGATCGCAACGCCACAGGACGAGAACAACAGCCAATACTTGGTCCCGGCCACCAATGTTATCCATTCCCAGAGCACGGCGATCGCAGCTATTCCCCAGAACACGGCGAACGGCCAGCCGCCGACATAAGCTGAGACAAATGCAATCGGTGCGAGGACCGCCGCAGAAACAACCCTTAGTGCCAAATTATTGCCGGACAACGGCGCTCCGGTGTCGCCTGACCGGGAAACGGGATCCGCATCAACCACGATCAGGACCCGGTCTGCGCGATGAGGCCGCCAAACCGCCGCTCGCGCTGCTGATATTCGCGGATAGCGGATTCAAGCGCCGGTCTGTCAAAATCGGGCCAGTAGGTCGGAACGAAGACGAGCTCACTATAGGCGGCCTGCCACAGCAAAAAATTGGATAGCCGCTGCTCCCCGCTGGTACGAATAATCAAGTCGGGATCCGGAATGTCAGGGGCATCAAGAAAGTGAACAAACTTGTCCATGTCGATGTCGTCAACGCTTAGCCTCCCCTGCACCGCCGCTTCGGCAACCTTGCGGGCCGCGCGCACAATTTCCTGACGTGCGCCATAGTTGAAAGCGACCACCAACGTAAGACCGTCGTTCTCTTTCGTGAGCTCTTCCGCTTCGACCAGCAATCTTCCGATATCGGGATCAAGCCCTACGCGTTCCCCTATCACTCGGACTTTCACATTGTTCTGGTGAAGTTCGGCAAGGTCGTTGCGTACAAATCGGCGCAGCAACCCCATCAACTCCCCGATTTCGCTTGCCGGCCGCGACCAATTTTCAGCGCTGAACGAGAAGATTGTAACGATCTTGATGCCGATTTCTCCGGCCGCACGAACGGTACGGCGCAGCGCTTCCACCCCGCGCCGATGTCCTTCGGCGCGCGGTAAGCCACGCGCCGCTGCCCACCTGCCGTTGCCATCCATGATGATCGCAACATGTCGCGGCACGTCGAAGGTTACCGAACCGCTCTGATGGATATCTGACTCGGACATCGAGCATGACCTCAAACCGTGAGGATCTCCTTCTCCTTTGCCGCGAGCATGTGGTCGATATCCGCAATGCCGGCATCGGTTGCTTTTTGAATTTCCCCCGAGAAGCGGTCGTGATCGTCCTTGCTGATCTTGTGTTCCTTTTCCAATTTTTTGATTACGTCCATCGCATCGCGTCGGACGTGCCGCACGGCAACCCGAGCGGTTTCAGCATATTTGTGCGCAACTTTGACCAGTTCCTTGCGGCGCTCTTCGTTTAGTTCCGGGATACGCAAACGGATGGTCTGACCTTCTGTTGCTGGAGATAATCCAAGATTGGAATTCACAATCGCTTTTTCGACCGGGTGAACAAGTGATCTATCCCACACATTGACCGAAATTAGCCGTGACTCAGGCACACTCACTGTGGCGATCTGGTTGAGCGGCATCTGCGACCCGTAGGCATCAACCATTATCGGGTCCAACAAATGGGCAGATGCACGACCCGTGCGTAAACCCGCCAACTCGGTTTTCAATACGCCGCTCGCGCCCTGCATGCGGCGCTTGATCTCGTTAATGTCATGCGTCGTTGCGTTGCTCATAACGCCTCCCCGAACTCCGCTCCATCATTGTCAAAGCGCGAGCCGGAACTTTGCCTTTGCTTCGTTGCCGCCGGCGCCTCGCACCGCAGCCGTGCTATCCGACGACAGTTGCGTGCCCTTTTCCGCGTAGCACAGCCTCAATGGCGCCCTTCTCAGCAATTGAAAAGACGATGATAGGCATCCGGTTTTCTCGAGCAAGCGCAAAGGCGGCGCCGTCCATGACCCTCAGGTCTTTTTCGAGCGCTTCCTGGTGGGTGAGCTTGTCGTACCGCTTGGCTTTCGGGTCTTTTTTGGGGTCTGCGCTATAGACGCCGTCGACATTTGTGGCTTTGAGCACTGCCTGGGCCTCGAGTTCCGCGGCACGCAGTACCGCCGTCGTATCAGTCGTAAAGAATGGATTGCCCGTGCCCGCCGCCAACAAGACGACTCTTCCCTTGCCGAGATTTTTCATCGCCCGCTTGCGATTGTAGGTCTCGCACACTGAAGTCATGGAGAGCGCAGACAGTGTACGCGCCTCGCACCCTGCTCGCTCGATTGCCGCTTCCAGTACGAGACAATTCATCACAGTTGCCAACATGCCCATGGTGTCGCCCACGGGCCGCGGCACGCCGCGCCCGGATACTTCGATGCCACGGAAAATGTTTCCGCCGCCGACGACGACGCCCAGCTCAACACCGAGCTTGGCTGCTGCCACGAGGTCACCGGCCAGCCGTTCAATCGCCGCCTGGCCGATACCAAAACCGCTGGCCGGCGACAAAGCTTCGCCGGACAATTTGACGATCACACGACGATAGATCGGGCCACTCATTTATTGCGATTCGTAATCTTTCATACCGGGATCGCCGAGAGCGGAGGCAGCCAACGTTCGATCAAGTCTGACCGGCGGCAGCGGCAACTTCGGCGGCGAAATCGGTTTCCTGTTTCTCAATGCCTTCGCCAAGCGCATAACGGACAAAACCCGTGACCTTGACCGGCCCGCCCGCCCTGCCTTCGGCTTCTTTTAACGCCTGAGCAACGCTCTTCTTGTCATCGAAAATGAACGGCTGCTCCAGCAAGCAAACTTCCTTGTAGAAGGTCTTTAGCCCCGATTCGACGATCTTCTCGATGACTTTAGCCGGTTTGCCCTGCTGCTTGAACTTGTCGGCGAGCACATTCTTCTCGCGTTCCACAACCGCCGGATCGAGCCCGGCCGGATCGAGCGCCAGCGGGTTCGCTGAGGCAACGTGCATGGCTATCTGCCGGCCGATGGCCGTCAACTCGTCGGACTTGCCGGACGATTCGAGCGCGACAATCACACCAATCTTGCCTAGACCATCGATGACCGAATTGTGCACGTAGGATCCGATAGCTCCCTTGCCGACCGAAAGCACGCCGGCGCGCCGCAGTGTCATGTTTTCGCCGATCTTGGCAATCGTATTCGCGATTGACTCGGACACGGTGATGCTGCCGGCTTTTGCCGCTTTGATTTTTTCGACATCGGTTCCGACGGACAGCGCGACATCGGCGATCATTTTGACAAGACCCTGGAACAGGTCGTTGCGAGCGACGAAATCCGTTTCCGAATTCACCTCGACGACCACGCCCTTGGCGCCTTTGACCTGCACGCCGATAAGTCCCTCGGCAGCCACGCGACCGGCCTTCTTCGCGGCTTTCGAAAGCCCTTTCTTGCGCAGCCAATCCTGCGCAGCGGTCATGTCGCCATTAGTCTCGGCAAGGGCCGCTTTGCAGTCCATCATCCCGGCGCCAGTCGATTCGCGCAGCTCCTTGACCATCTGGGCGCTGATATTTGCCATCACGTCATCCTTCATCCACGCCTGCGCGAACGCGGCGTTACTCCGCTGTTAATTCCTTGGCTTTGGTTACCCAGCTGTCGACGCGGCCGGGCAAGCCAACCTCTTCGCCGACGTTATGGGCGGCCTTCGCATTGAACTCGGCGATCTGCGAATAATGAAAGATACCGAGATCGTTGAGTTGTTTTTCGATTGCCGGAGAAACTCCGGGAAGCTTTTTGAGATCGTCGGCAACGCCGCGCGGGCCCGGCAATTGCTCGAAACCCAAGTCGCCTGCCGCGGGCGCCGTCGGTATCTGCTCGGCGACGATCGGCTTTTCCGCAGCACCGAGATCGACACCCATTTCGCCCTGCGCGCGTGAAATTCCGTCGATCGCAGCTTTGGCGATGAGATCGCAATAGAGCGAGACAGCACGGCTCGCATCGTCATTGCCCGGTATCACATAGGTGATACCCGCCGGATCGCAATTGGTGTCCACCACGGCGGCGACCGGTATATTGAGACGCTGGGCCTCCTTGATCGCGATGTCTTCCTTGTTGGTATCGATCACGAAGAGTAGATCGGGCACGCCCCCCATGTCCTTGATGCCGCCGAGCGAGCGATCGAGCTTGTCACGCTCGCGCTGCATGGTAAGGCGCTCTTTCTTGGTATAGCCCCCCGACTCGCCCGAGTTGACCATTTCGTCGAGCTTGCGCAGTCGTGCAATTGACGCCGAGATCGTCTTCCAATTGGTGAGCGTTCCACCAAGCCAACGCGAGTTGACGTAATACTGCGCGCTGCGTTTGGCCGCGTCGGCGATTGAATCCTGCGCCTGACGTTTGGTGCCGACGAACAGAATGCGGCCACCTTTGGCTACGGTGTCGCTGACCGCCTGAAGCGCGCGATGCAGCATCGGCACGGTCTGCGCGAGATCAACGATGTGGATGTTGTTGCGTGTACCGAAGATGTACGAGCCCATCTTCGGGTTCCAGCGGTGGGCCTGATGGCCGAAATGGACGCCAGCTTCCAAAAGCTGACGCATCGAAAAGTCAGGAAGCGCCATAACATTCTCCGGTTGATCCGCCGCGGACGGTTGTGAGCCCTTTTGGGCCACCGGACGGCCTTTTTGACCCATTGTCGGGGCCTAAAGCCATGCGTCCGCGTGAGTGATGTCGGGGCTTATATAGGGGCAATTTTCAAGATGCAAGGCGGGTCATTCCTTAGCGAAAGCCTAGAGCGACTCTACCTGCACCACACCCGGGACTGCCTTGATGGCGCCGGCAATCTGCGGAGACACTTTGAAGCGGCCGGGCAGTTTCACTTCAACTTCAGCACCCTGCCTCAGCAACAGCACCACACTGACCTCGCCGTCGCCATTCGCTTGCGCACGAACCGCCGGCTCCAGCCGCTTGGCGACTGCATCGAGTGGCGCGCCGTCGCGCAAAAACACACGCAATCCTTTCTGCAAATTGGCCGCGGCGCTGTCGAGCGGGTCAACGGATTGTATCCTGGCGCGCACCTCATCTCCCTGCACTTCGGCCGATAGGAATAGCAGCACTGCATTGCCAGGCTCGAGAAGATCGCGGTGCTCGGCAAGACCTTCCGAAAAAATCACCGCTTCGAAATGCCCGCTCGGATCAGATAAACCGATGATGCCCATTTTGCTGCCCGTGCGCGTCCGCCGTTCCGTCCGCGATACAACAGTCGCGGCGACCCGACCGGCAGTAGCGCCGGCTTTAACGGCGCGCGCAAATTCGGCCCAGGGCTGAACGCGCAGTTTCTTCAGCACTGCCGCGTAGTCATCGAGCGGATGGCCGGACAGGAAGAACCCGACAGCTTCGTATTCGCGTCGCAGGCGTTCGGCCGGTAACCAGGGTTCGATCTGCGGCAGCGGGATCTGCTCACGTGTAGCGCCGCCACCAAACAACTCGCTTTGCCCGATTGCGGCCGTATCGTGTGCACGCTGCGCACGGGCGAGCAGTGCATCGACGCCAGCAAATACGCGTGCGCGATTTTTTTCGAATGCATCGAAGGCGCCGGCCGCGGCAAGACTCTCCAGCACACGTTTGTTCACGGCTCGCGGATTGATCCGTGCGACAAAGTCAGCGAGATCGGCAAAGGCACCGTTCCGGCGCGCGGCAATGATCGCCTCTACCGCCTGCCTGCCTACTCCTTTCAGGGCAGCCAGCGCGTAGATGATGGTGTTGCCATCAACTTCAAAATCGACCCCCGAGCGGTTGACCGATGGTGCGTCGACCTTGATGCCGAGCCGCTCAGCTTCCGCGCGAAACTCGGCGAGTTTGTCGGTATTGCCCATGTCCAACGTCATGGTCGCGGCGAGAAACTCGACCGAGAAATTCGCTTTCATGTAGGCGGTCTGATAGGCAACCAGCGCGTACGCCGCGGCGTGGCTTTTGTTGAAACCGTATTCAGCAAAGCGTTCGAGCAGATCGAAGATGGCATCGGCCTGGTAACGCTCGACCCCCCGCTCAACGCAGCCGGCGACGAAATCATTGCGTTGCGCCTGCATTTCTTTCCGGATCTTCTTGCCCATGGCGCGACGTAAGAGATCTGCTTGTCCGAGCGTGAATCCGGCAAGTATCTGCGCGGCCTGCATCACCTGTTCCTGATAGATGATGACGCCGAACGTCTCTCGAAGGATCGGCTCCAGCTTGGGATGGATGTAGTCCGGCCGCTCCATGCCGTGTTTGCGCGCGCAATAAGTCGGGATGTTCGCCATCGGCCCAGGCCGGTAGAGCGCGACCAGCGCGATGATGTCCTCAAACCGGTCCGGCCGCATGTCGAGCAACGCGCGCCGCATGCCGGCACTTTCCAGTTGGAAGATCCCGACCGCTTCGGCGCGCGCCAGCAGGTCGTAAGTGTTCTTGTCGTCGAGAGGAATCGCCGCGAGATCAATGTCGATCCCGCGCCGTTTAACCAGACCAACCGCAGTCTGCAGAACTGTGAGGGTTTTCAATCCGAGGAAGTCGAACTTCACCAGTCCCGCCTGTTCGACCCACTTCATATTGAACTGGGTCACGGGCATCTCGGATTTCGGGTCCCGATAGAGCGGCACCAGTTCCGACAATGGTCGGTCGCCTATGACAATACCGGCGGCGTGTGTTGAGGCATGACGATTGAGGCCTTCGAGTTTCTGCGCGATGTCGAAAGCGCGTTTCACCACGGGATCGCCGTCACGTTCGGCCTGCAACCGCGGCTCGCCTTCAATGGCTTGCTTGAGCGAAACCGGCGCTGCCGGGTTTTGCGGCACAAGTTTGCAAAGCTTGTCGACCTGTCCGTACGGCATTTGCAGCACGCGCCCGACGTCGCGCAGTACGCCTCGAGCCTGCAAAGTACCGAAGGTGATAATCTGTGCGACCTGATCGCGGCCGTAACGCTCCTGTACGTAGCGGATCACCTCGTCGCGGCGATCCTGGCAAAAATCGATATCGAAGTCCGGCATCGACACGCGCTCGGGATTGAGGAAGCGCTCGAATAACAAGCCGAACCGTATCGGATCGAGGTCGGTAATCGTCAGCGCGTACGAAACCAGTGAGCCGGCGCCCGAGCCGCGTCCGGGACCGACCGGAATGCCCTGCGCCTTTGCCCATTGGATGAAATCCGAAACGATCAGGAAATAGCCCGGATATTTCATGCCGGCGATTACGCCGAGTTCGAAATCCAGCCGCTCCCGGTATTCATCAACCGTATGACCAGGCGCGACCCCGGCTGTCGCGAGGCGCCGTTCAAGGCCTGTCTCCGCTCGCTTGCGCAGCTCGCTGGCTTCATCGAGTGCCTTGCCGTTGTCGCCAATCGAGAAGCGCGGAAGGATCGGTTGATGTGTGCGCGGACGGAATGCGCACCGTTGCGCGATTTCGACCGTAGAGGCGACGGCCTCCGGCAAATCGGCAAACAGGTCGACCATTTCCGCGCGGCTTTTAAAGCGATGTTCGGGCGTAAGCTGACGTCGGTCCGATTCGGCCAGCAAACGCCCTTCCGCGATACAGATGAGCGCATCATGCGCCTCATAGTCATTCGCCGTCGCAAAGAAAGGTTCATTGGTGGCAACCAGAGGCACCGACTTGGTGTAGGCAAGGTCGATCAGCGCAGGTTCGCTACGGCGTTCGTCCGCCGTACCATGGCGTTGCAATTCGATGTAGAGGCGTTCACCGAACAGCTTCAACAAGGCGTCAAGCCTTGAGCTGGCGAGATGGTTTTGTCCGGCCGCAATTGCGTTGTCGAGCGGACCTGCCGGACCGCCGGTCAATGCAATGATGCCGGTGGTCTCTCCGTCCAGCCATTCGAGCTTGAGCCGGGGCGGCTCGTTCGCCGGTGTGTCCAGAAAAGCGCGCGAGTTGAGCCGCATCAGGCTGCAATAGCCCCGAGCCTGCGCTGCAAGCAGCACGATGCGCGTACGCTCGGGCGCTCCGCTGTTGTTGCGCGACCCGTGATCGGTGTCGCCAAAATCAACGGCAAGCGCGCAACCGATGATGGGCTGAATGCCATAACCCGCGAGCTTTTCAGAAAACTCCAGCGCCCCGAACATGTTGTCGGTGTCGGTTAGTGCCAACGCCGGCTGGTGGTCGGCTTTTGCCAATTCGCAGAGGCGGGAAATCGTGAGCGCGCCCTGCAATAGCGAATAGGACGAGTGCACGTGCAGGTGCACGAAATCGAGGCCGGCCATGGGTGATTCCTTGTTACACCCAGACTGCGAGCGCGCCGGCGCCAAGTCCACCGTATACGCAGCCTCGGAGCTGGTCTTTCCCCGTCATCCCGCTCGCGTACTTGGGCAGCCGCGTCAGACAGACTTATTCGGGTGTTGAGCGGGCCTAGAGACTGCCCAGCACCTGGGTCCAGATCGCGATCATGCCAACGAACAGTGATAGTGAGGCCAGCGCGGCTGCTTCTTGCAATATGGCTTTGAACATGAGTTCTCTCTCGAACGAAAAGAGAACATAGTTCATCATATGTTCTAGGTCAAGCCGAGCATTAAAACAGCATTTCTTAATTAATTACAGTGTGTTAGCTAGTTATCCTCGTGCGACGCAAGACCGAGCTAATAGGCCCGCGGTCCGCCGACGTTGAAGATGTAATTCACCCCGAGGCGCACGGCGTCGATGCGCGCCGTCGCCTGGATCGACTGCCCAGCCGCCACAAAGGCGAAATCCTTGCTGGTGAGATCCAAGTGGAGATATTCGGCTCGCAGCGCCCAGCCGGGCGAAACGCCCCATTCCAACCCCAGGCCAGCAGACCAACCAGGAACCGTTGCCCCAACCTCCTCAATCGTTCCAGGTATGGCATTATTGACCGTTCCGATTTGCTGAGTGCGCGTTAGAACCTCATGGGCCCAGCCAAAGCCGCCGCTGCCAAAAATGAGGAATCTGTCCCAAGCATACCCGACACGGGCGCGAACAGTGCCAAAGCTATCGATGTTATTCTCGCGTTGTCCGAAAGCGGGACCATCTATGGCCGTGCTGCCCATGTTCGTGCCTGAATAGTCGGCCTCGATGCCAACGATCCACTGCGGTGCTACCGCGAAATTGATCCCGATCTGGGCGCCACCGAGAACACGGCTGCCCTGGGTTGACCCCGACACCAGCGATGCGCCAGTTGAGTCGAATATTTCCGCGTCGCGATGGTCCCACCCGTAACCAATATGGGCTCCGAGATAAAAGCCGCTCCAGTTATAAATAAACGGAGGTGGATTCGCTCTTGGCACCGCCATATCTGCCGCAAAAACAGAACCGCTTGCTGTCGAGCAAAAGGCTGCAGCAAGTAACATCAAAACGCGATTGCGCATGGTACGCCCCAGAATCCACCGCCGATTGGGACCTTTCGGCTCGAATCCAAGCTAGTCCGGTATGCTTAATGCAGGGTTAAACGCCTAGGGGCGGTATCGGCGGCACGCCGCCTAGTCCATTTCCACGATCTTGCCTTCCCGCAGCGTCATCCGCCTGTCCATGCGCGCCGCGAGATCCATGTTGTGGGTGGCAATCAGGGCCGCAAGGCCGGAGGCGCTCACAAGCTGGGACAGCGCGCGAAACACGTGTTCGGCGGTGTGCACATCGAGATTGCCCGTCGGTTCATCGGCCAGAAGAACGCGGGGCGCATTCGCTACCGCACGCGCAATGGCGACCCGCTGCTGCTCTCCCCCGGACAGCTCGGCCGGCCGATGATTGAGCCGCCCGCCAAGCCCCAGGTATTCGAGCAATTCTATCGCCCGCTTTTTTGCTTCCGCGCGGGTCAGCCCGCGGATCATTTGCGGCAACAGCACGTTTTCGAGCGCGGAAAACTCCGGCAAAAGATGGTGCGACTGATAGACGAAACCGATTTCGTTGCGGCGGATGCGGGTGCGTTCGTGGTCGGGCAAAATTGCGGTTGAGCGGCCTTCAATATAGACGTCGCCATGGTCGGCGTGCTCGAGCAGACCCGCAATGTGTAGCAGCGTCGACTTGCCCGCGCCGGACGGCGCCACCAATGCCACCGATTGCCCGCTCCAGAGCGCAAACTCGATCCCGTTCAGGACGTGCAACGTCTCGTCACCCTGCCGATAGTGGCGTTCGATATCTTGCATGAACAGGATAGGAATCTCCTCATCCCGGCGCTGCTCTATCTTCACTTTGGTTGCAGTGTAGGTCTCACTCATAGCGCAGCGCCTCCACCGGATCGAGACGCGCTGCCCGCCACGACGGATAGAGCGTGGCCAAAAGCGAAAGCATAAGCGCCATCACGACCACCGCAGTGGTCTCACCCGAATCCATGTCGGCGGGCAAATGTGAAAGGAAGTAAAGTTCAGGCGAGAACAGTTCGGTGTTCGTCAGCCACGACAAGAACTGGCGGATGCTCTCAATATTCAGGCAGATGATCACGCCCAACAAAAACCCGACAATCGTTCCGACCACTCCGATCGAAGCTCCCGTAATGAGAAAGACGCGCATGACCGCGCCCTGCGTCGCGCCCATCGTGCGCAGAATGGCAATGTCCTGGCCCTTGTCTTTCACAAGCATGATCAGCCCGGAGACAATGTTGAGCGCAGCAACCAATACAATAAGCGTCAGGATCAGAAACATCACGTTGCGTTCGACCTGCAGCGCATTGAAGAAAGTAGCGTTGCGCTGGCGCCAGTCGATCATGAATATCGGGCGTTGCGCGGCGTCCTGCACAGCTTTGCGGTAACGCTCAACACGATCGGGATTGTCGGTATAAATTTCAATGGCGGTCACGTCGCCGGCACGATTGAAATAGGCCTGCGCCTCTTTCAGCGGCATGAACACCATGGCGTTGTCGTATTCCGACATTCCAATCTCGAACACCGCCGCGATTTTGTAGACCTTGATACGCGGGGTTGTGCCCATAGGCGTAACCGCGCCCCTGGGCGCCACAAGCGTGATGTTGTCGCCCGCCCGCAACGAGAGTTGATCGGCAAGCCTACGCCCAATGGCTACAGCTTGTTCTTCGTCGAAGCCCTTGAGTGTGCCTTGCTTGATGTTGTTGGCAATGGAAGGAAGCTTTTCCAAATCCATCAGTCGGATGCCACGGACTAATACACCGCCAGCATTGAATGGCGACGACGCAAGTGCTTGACCTTCGACAATTGGCGCCGCAAGTCGGATGCCCTTGACGCCTGCGACACGCGCGGCCACTTCCTCCCAGTCAGTAAGCGGCTTTTCCAGCGGTTGGATCAGCAGATGACCGTTGAGCCCAAGAATTTTATCGAGCAGTTCCTTACGGAATCCATTCATCACCGCCATCACAATGATGAGCGTCGCGACGCCGAGCATGATGCCGAGGAAGGAAAATCCGGCAATGACCGAGATAAATCCTTCTTTGCGTCGCGCGCGCAGATAGCGCAGCGACAGCATCCATTCGAACGGGGAAAAGGGCCGCGTCCCGTTGGGCTCGGTCATAGAAGATTGGTTCCCACGTCCGACTGTTCACATTGATTCTGGCGGATTCGTGCCAAAGGTGCGAGGGCAAAGCCCTTGGCAACGCACAGGATTATTGACTTAGGGGTGCCACTTGACAGCGTCAGATGCTCCGACCCGGCATCCACAGACGCTACCCAAAGGCGTAGCCACGATAGCGGGGCTAGCGCGCCAGCAGATCAAGCGCCGCTGCCGGGCTCAGGTTTTCACGGCTGCCGTCGGCGCGCTTTTTTATCTCGACCTTTCCTTCCGCAAGACCGCGCGGGCCAACCAGTACTTGATAAGGAATTCCAATCAAGTCGGCAGTAGCGAATTTGGCGCCAGGGCGCTCATCGAGGTCGTGGTAGAGCGCCTCAATCCCCTTTGCCGAAAGACCACGGTAAAGC
>DASPUD010000044.1:0-3210 GCA_035623095.1 Pseudolabrys sp. | reverse complement strand
GACCACCGCGACGCATCTCTGGGCCGATCGATTCGACAGCGCCATTGAAAACATTTTCGATCTGCAAGACCGCCTCACGGCCACTGTGGTAGGCGCGGTTGCGCCCCAGTTGCAGCAAGCGGAAATAGAGCGAGCCAAGCGCAAACCCACGGAAAGCCTCGACGCATACGAGCTTTTTTTTCGCGGGATGGCTAACTTTTATCAATGGACTTTGGAGGGCACGAACGAGGCGTTGCGCCTGTTCCACAGGGCCGTCGAACTCGACCCTGATTTCGCCTCGGCCTATGGCATGGCTGCATATTGCTACTTCTGGCGCAAGTTAAACGGCTGGACCGTCAATTATAAGCAAGAGATAGGAGAAGCTGGACGGCTTGCGCGGCGGGCGGTGGATTTGGGCCAAGATGATGCTGTCGCGCTAAGCTTCGGCGGTTATACACTCGCTCATGCGGTCGGCGACGTCGAAGGTGCGGCCGCCTTCATAGATCGCGCGCTCACGCTGAATCCAAATCTGGCAGCGGCGTGGCACTTCAGCGGCATTACAAAGTTACTTCTCGGCGAACCAGACATCGCCATTGAGCACCTTGCTATTGCAATGCGGCTGAGCCCATTAGATCTTTTCATACAATATGGGCAGGGTGTGACTGCGCTCGCGCACTTATGCGCGGGGCGCTACGACGAGGCGTGCATGTGGAGTGAAAAATCATTGCAGGGCGGCCCTAACTACGTGCCTGGGTACCGCAACGCCGCAGCAATCAATGCGCTCGTCGGCCGGACCGATAAAGCGCAGAAGATTGCCGCGCGCTTTCGTCAATTGGATCCTGGATTCCGCATTTCCAGTCTGAAGGATTTTTTACCTTTCCGTCGTCCGGAAGATCTCGCCAGATACGAAGACGGCCTGCGCAAAGCCGGGCTGCCGGAGTGACCCTGTCGCGACGGTGCGTGCTCGGCCATCAGCTCGCCCTGGTACCAGCAGCGCGTCCGGGCTGACGGCGCCAAGATGGGCATCGCCGGATGCTGCAATGAGTGGGCTTGATGTCGCGGACGGCAGGTGACGCTCGTATGTCCGCTTTTGGCCCATAGCGGACATTGCGTGTTGCACTGCATATGTCAGCTCTTGGAGGTAAAGCGGACATCGCTGATGGCAGCTACGAATTATTTCGGCCAGAAAAATTCATTTCAGCCGTGAGCGAAATTTTCATGGTCACCCTGTGGTCACCAGCCAGCCTGTTGAAATCTCAGGCCAGCGAAAAAGGATTGCCTTTGAAGGGTTTGAATGGTGGAGCCGAGGGGATTTGAACCCCTGACCTCCTCATTGCGAACGAGGCGCTCTCCCAACTGAGCTACGGCCCCGCCAATGGGCAACGGACAAGCGTCGTTGCGCAAAAAATACGGCGAGTGGGCGCCATTTAGGACCAGGTATTTCTACTGTCAAGGATGTGGGATTGCCGGCGGCGACCGCACCGCTTGGCTTGTTCGGAACCATTCGACCCGCTACTTTGCGCCCGGTTTTACGAATAGGCGGACACTCATGCGCTCCCTGCTCGATATTATTTTGCTGGTTTTGCAGATTTATATTTGGCTGCTGATCGCCGCTGCGGTGCTGTCGTGGCTGATGGCCTTCAACGTGGTGAACACGCGAAATCCCGTGGTGGCGAGCATCGGAGAATTTCTCTACCGCATAACCGATCCGTTGCTGCGGCCCATTCGGTCGATGCTGCCCAACCTTGGCGGCATTGACGTTTCGCCGGTTATTCTGATCCTCATCATTCTGTTCATCGAAAACGTCATCATCCGATATATCTATCCGAATGTGTTCTGACGGATGGCGGGCGCCCCTTGGTCGCCGACAGCCAATGGTGTCGCACTTATTGTGCGGCTGACGCCGAAAGGTGGCCGCGATTCAATCGATGGCATCGCTGAGCTACCGGAAGGGCGTACTTTCCTCAAAGCGCGTGTGCGCGCTGCGCCGACTGAAGGCGCAGCCAACACTGCCCTCGTTCATCTCGTGGCTAAAGCGATCGGCGTCCCACCCCGTGATGTCATGCTGGCCGCTGGAGAGACCGCCCGCGTCAAGCGGCTGCTAATTTCAGGCAATTCTCCAAAGTTGATCGCGGCGCTGGAGAAAATCGTCCTGTCGCGGTAAGGGTGAGGCCGGTAATCGGACCATGACCGCGCGCATCATCGACGGAAAGACAATCTCTGCGGACCTGCGCGGCAAGGTGACCGACGCGGTGCATCGCCTGCGCCGCGACCGCGGCATTATCCCAGGGCTCGCTGTCGTCCTCGTCGGCCGCAATGCCGCAAGCGAGGTTTATGTCCGCAACAAGTCCAAGGCGATCGCCGAAGCCGGCATGCACCCGTTCGATCTGAATCTTCCTGACAGCGTCAGCGCAACCGAACTGCTGGAGCAGATTGCCCGACTCAACGCTGATCCGGCAGTCAACGGTATTCTGGTGCAGTTGCCGCTGCCGGCACATATCGACGCACGCAAAGTCATTGCAGCAGTCGATCCCGCCAAGGATGTGGACGGTTTTCATCCGCTCAATGTCGGCCGGCTAGCCAGCGGGTTGCCGGGTCTGGTGCCGTGCACGCCTTTAGGCTGCGTGATGCTCGCCCAGACCGTTCACCCGGCCCTCGCCGGACTGGAAGCCGTGGTTATCGGGCGCTCGAATATCGTCGGTAAACCGGTGGCGCAATTGCTGCTGGCGGAAAATGCAACGGTGACGATTGCGCACTCCAAGACACAGGATCTGTCGTCTGTTTGCCGCCGCGCCGATCTTCTGATCGCCGCAATGGGTCGTCCGGAAATGGTGCGCGGCGACTGGATCAAGCCGGGCGCCACGGTGATCGATGTCGGCATCAATCGGATACCGCGGGAGGGAGGAAAGTCGCGCATTGTTGGCGATGTCGCCTACGCTGAAGCCGCACAAGTTGCCGGCGCGATTACGCCAGTTCCCGGCGGTGTCGGGCCAATGACGATCGCATGTCTGTTGCTGAATACGCTTTGCGCGGCTTGTGCGCAGAACGGCTTACCGGTGCCGACGAATTAGTTACGCCTGCCAGGCGTAGGCGACCTTATCGAGCGTCTTGCTGCCGAAGCGTTCCGAAGAACGGGCCACCGCACGCCCGCCGAGGGCGCGGTAGAATTCCATGGCTGGTTCGTTGTCGGAAAGCGCCCACACCACCAGGCTCTTCAGCCCGCTTTGGCTG
>DASPUD010000043.1:0-48825 GCA_035623095.1 Pseudolabrys sp. | reverse complement strand
CCCACCTCGAAACGAGTTCTCCCTTGAGAGCCGTGGTAGACCACCACGTTGATAGGCCGGGTGTGTAAGCGCGGCAACGCGTTGAGCTTACCGGTACTAATAGCTCGATTGTCTTGATTGCTCTCATTTCCAATGCCCATTTCGAAAACGAAATGGACGCACTGAAAACGATCGATCGGTTTTGCTTCATCGTCCTTGGCCGGCCTGGTGGTATTTGCGGAGAGACTGAACCCGAACCCATCCCGAACTCGGCCGTTAAACTTTCCTGCGCCGATGGTACTAAGCCTCAAGGCTTGGAAGAGTAGGTCGCTGCCAGGCCTGCCAAGGACGCTTCTCCTCGACACGATGATCATTATTCCAACGGCCGCCAGCGATGGCGGCCGTTTTGTTTTTGAAAAAATCAGGATCCCGAATTGCGCGCCGACCAGAGCGCGGCGATGCGGCGGCGAAACGCCTTCGGTTTTTCGGCGAATAAGCGGCCGGCGAGGCGTTCGGCCGTATTTAAATGTGCCTGGCGTCTGGCCGCGATTAAGGGCGCGAGCCTCGATCGCCATGGTGCGAGAGGCTGGTGCGGAGCAGTGAAGTTCGCCAACACTGCGAGATCCTGACAGGCACCAAGCCGGTTGCGCAGACGCTGTGCTTCTTCGGCCCAGACTTTTCCCAGTCGTGGCCAAAGCGGTTCGATCAGATCCATTTGGTGACGATGCTCGACGACACGCCGGCGCAGGTCGTGCAGATGCTCTGCTTCTGCTTCGGTCCAATTGTCGGGAACCAGTTGTCGCGCGCGGCGATAAGTCGATGTAAGCCCGTCGGTGATTGTTTCGAAATCGATAGCCTTGAGCGGCCAACGTTCAAGTGAAAGCGTTGCATAGTCGAGATAGCGCGACAGCCGCTCCCGCAGGGTCTTGGTAAAACTTGTGGCGCCGGCTGCATCGCGCATCTCGGTCAGGCGCGCGCGGATGGTTTCGGTCGAGGTCGACGAAAATGGCATGTCGGCCTTGCGGAGGTCCGCCAGCGCGTCCAGCGCTGATTGGGCATCGCGGGCACCGGCGATTGCCCGCATCAGCTCGCGCGCCTCGGCGCGCATCTGATCGGCTTGTTCGCCGAGTGGGCGCGCGAGCAGCCGCATCAGCGCGCGCCATCGCTTGAGAGCCTTGCGCACCTCATGCACAGCCTCGGGATCGGAAAGTTCCTGATCCGACAGGGCGCGGCGGCCGTCGGCAATAACCGAGCGGGCGGCGGCCACAAGCCCGTCGCCGAAGTTGCTGTCGCTTGCCCCAGCGACCCCCATCACTGCCATCTTTTGCCGTTGTTTCGTGACATGTGGATGAAACGCAGCGCTCTTCGCCCTTCCCATGGGCATTTTCGGTTGCTACATAGCCGCTGAATGGCGCGGGTTCTTGCCCCGCGCTTAACATTTTGACGCGGGGTGGAGCAGCCCGGTAGCTCGTCAGGCTCATAACCTGAAGGTCGTAGGTTCAAATCCTACCCCCGCAACCAAATGATGCCGCCAAGTCAGGGACTTGGCGGCATTCTAATTTGGGGTAGGAATTACGAGCCCTGCCGTGTCAGCACTATGTCAACAAGGCGCCCTTCCGCCCACCCCCTAAGCAGTATCTGCATGAAACGCATCGGGTTCCTTTCCTTCGGGCACTGGACGCCTTCGCCGCAGTCGCAGACGCGGACCGCGTCTGACGCGCTTCTCCAATCGATCGAGCTTGCGGTCGCCGCCGAGGAGCTCGGCGCCGACGGCTTGGCCTTCGCCATTGCTAATTCAGCTTCCACAAGCGATACGCCAGTCCTACTGCTCCGACACCAATGTGTATTGGGTTGCCCTTCGCCGGATCAATTACAATCTCCTGTTCGTACTGTATGACAAAACCGATACGCTCATAGACCGGCAACTTTTTACTGCCAAAGATTGCCCGACATGGGACGTACCGGATTCAAATAAATAAACACGGTGTCCGCTTTACCCCCAAAAGCGGACGAATGCGGTGCACTAGCGCATGTCCGCTAAGGGCCAATAGCGGACATTCTGCCGTTCATTCGATCACTTTGTCGGCGCAGGCGAGTAGTGTTGGCGGCACCGTGAATGCGATCACGGACAGCCCAAGAACGGGTAAGTCTATTTTCCAATGCAACATCTGCGCCTCCCAACTTACAACGAAAAAATTTGTAGCACTCGTAACTTAGATCAATCACGGGCGCTGTTCTAATCCTTGCCTTCTCCAACAAGCTACCGAATTACCTCCACGGGAAACCGTCCGGTTTATCGCCGACAGGTCTTTTCGATCAGCATCAGATCGCGAGCGCGACTCGGCAGGACAATTGAGATGGTACAAGACCAAAATGTTGGTCACGAAATAAGTAGTCGCCATGATCGTAAATAGCTGTTGCAAGATGACCCTCCATCATCCCACGAAACGTTCGCACACACCGTTTTAAGATCTGCTCTCCTAAACGGATAAAACCCGTCGCATTCCTTACCGAAGCACCGCTGCGCGGTCCCAATCGCCAATTTCAGGAGACACAATTCTGTGACTTGTTCTCGGTAATTGGAAATGTCCGCTTTGGGTCAGAAGCGGAAGTGTGCAGTGCAAGAGCTCATGTCCGCTTTACCCCCGAAAGCTGATATTTGGCGGTGCAAGCCGGCTGTCCGCTACGGGCCAATAATCGACATGCAGGGTCACTAGCTCTCTTGATCGTGATGCGGTTACAGCCGCAGAGATAAAATACAATAACTAAAGGACGGCTTTGCGGCCCATGCCGTCCCCATTTCGTCAAGGGCTAGGGAGAGAGTTATGTCGGGAATGCTTATCAATTTAATTGTTCAAATTGTTGCCGGTGCAATCGGCGGCAACGCTGCCGGCGCAGCAATGAAAGATGTCAGTCTTGGTACAGCCGGCAACACAATAGCTGGCGCAATTGGTGGCGGCGTCGGCGGCCAAATTCTCACTGCGTTGTTACCGATGTTAGCCAGTGCGTCCAATACCGTTGATATTGCATCTCTTGCTAGCCAGGCGGTCGGTGGGGGCGTTGCCGGCGCCGTTGTGGCTGCTGTCGTCGGGCTCATTAAAAACAAGATGGCTTAAAACAAATTTATGAGAGGGAGTGGAAATCAATGGCAAGAAAACGTTCTCGGGTGGGCCTTGATCATCGACGCCGCGATAAAGGTGGTGAGATTCGCCACAAGAGCGGCAGGACACGTGTTGGGTCCTTGCGCAAAACATATGGTCCCGGTTTCGCAAGGGGCTTTCGTGCCGATATGCATCTCCACACATTGCTCAGTCGCAAGCGATGCAAGTCGCTCAACGAGTACCTCAGAAAGCATCATCGCTAAGGTTGGTGACGTAGCCAGCGGTAGTCGCTACCGCGTCCCATACTCATTTGAGGTCCGATCTCCAACGAAGGGCGACGAACGAAGTGCCATAAAATAGGGAGAGACAAATGCTGCGGACAGTGTTTGTGATGGCGTTTGCAATCTTGATTTTTGCGGCCGTGTCCGGAACTGCACAAGCTACACCGGCCGCACCACTACCTGCGGGCATTACCGCCGATCTCAGCTATTTGACGGATGTGCAGTGGCGTCGCTGCTGGCGTGACCGCTGGGGTCGCCTGCATTGCCGGCGCTGCTGGCGTGACGGCTGGGGCCGCGTACGCTGCTGGTAATATACGTCACGACCCCTATGTCCGCTTTGGGTCAAAAGCGGACATCCCGGACCAGATGCCGGGCGTTCAGGAACGGGGCGCGCGTCCAGCTGGCTTTGGCGGCGACGCGGTACGGGATCCTAGCGATCTACGTGGGCCGCCAATATGCCGAAGCCGGTGGGCTTATGAGCTACGGGCCCAACATCGCAGACGCGTATCGTCAAATGGGCGTCTACGTCGGCCGCATTCTCAAAGGGGACAAGCCGGGGGACCTACCGGTTGTGCAGTCGAGCAAGTTTGAACTCGTTATCAACCAGCAGACCGCGAGGACGCTTGGCTTCACTGTCCCGTCGTCGCTGCTCACACTTGCTGACGAGGTGATCGAGTAAGGTTCTGACTCTTGTCCGCTTTTGGCCCTTAGCGGACATACGGTGGCCGGCACTCAGTGTCTGATTTTGGGGGAAAAGCGGACAGCAGACCAAGGCCTTGAGCGGACATGAGAAAGACCGTGCTCGTGTCAGTCTTTCTCGTCCCGGCTACGCGATCCCGGCGTTCTTCACGGCACATCGGCGGGTCCGGTCTCATGGCGCACAAAAACGTCTCCATATCCGGTCCATAAAATTGTTGCCGGTTCGGCGGCAACCGGTTGTCAAGCCGGATAGTCCGGCATTGAATACCAGCGGGGTTTGAGGGGGGCGTTCCATGTTTGGCCCACTGCGTCCTTGCGCAGCAGCGTTTGCCGCGGCTGCTGCTCGGTCAACATTTGTTGCGGCGCTGGTGGCCGTGACCGTTATCGAAGCCTCGGCGCATTTTTACAACAACATGGGCGACTACGATCTGGCGCGGCGGCGCCTCTGCTATGAAGTCTCCGAGGAAATGGCCAACAATACGACCTGGCGCAGCTGGGTGAGGCAGGCATTCGACAACTGGAATGCCGTTTCGTCAAAGACCGGCTGGTCCTTCCGCCCCTGCGCTCCGGGCGAGCGGCCTAATATTCGGATCGGCTTTGCCGACAACACCAAGGACGGCACTTCAGCGTCGTCGGAGTTCGGGGCAGGCCAGGGTTCGAAGTCGAACGAGGAATTCCACATCTACATTCTCCGCAAGGTCAGCGGACTCGACGCCAAGGGCAAGGTCTCTGGCGGCCTCGACGGCTGGGGCGAGAAGGGGGCGACGACGCTCGATCCGGTCCTCGTGATCATGCACGAGATAACGCACGCAATGCGCCTCGATCACAAGCCTGCCGATGGCTGGAGTGCGGGCGACCTGGAAAAGCCGATCCCCGTCGGCATGCACGGGACCAGGCCGAGCGCCGACGACCTCACGCAGGCAAGCACCTCGGCCCAGACCGGCAAGCTCAAGCCATCGGTTAAAGCGTATCCGCTGCCGAGTTGTTACAAGGATAACGACGCTCGCCAGAAGGACATCGAAGCTCTGAGAAAACTGCGCAAGGAAGCGCGCGAACGATACGCCGAGGCCGACAAGATCACGACGCCGCCGCCGCAGGAGACGGGCGAGAACAACGGAAAATACCAGGTCCGCGTTCAGGAGTTCAGGGAGAAGAACAAGGATGCATACCCGGCCGCGCTTGAAAAAAAGACGCAAGCGCTTTCCGATATCGAATATTACGAAAAGAGAATCCAGGACGCGATCGGTATCAAGCTTTGTGCCACGGGAGAAGTTCCGGAATACTCCTCGCGCGTCCGGGTCAGCGACGAACCGATGCAGTCCGGCAATGAAGGATTCTACATCGGTATCGGCGGCGGCGGGCGCAACACGGTATGCAACAACTGGCACACCACGCGCGTGGAATCGACGCCCGGTGTCGATGACCAGATCGGAGAAGATCCGGACGCCTGTTTCAGCGCCGCGTTTCGCGTTTCGCTGTACGCTGGATATTCATGGCGATTTGCAGAGAGATGGTTGGCCGGTATCGAGACTGACATTGGCTATGCCAATTCGAACAAGACCAGGGCTGGGATTCCGGGAACCGTTGGCTCGATCGTTTCCGCTGCGGGATCGCAGAACGATAGCGTGACCGTAAAAGAAAACTGGGATGGCAGCGTCCGCGGTCGATTTGGATACTACGTGGGCCCGAATACGACCCTTTATATGACGGGGGGTCTTGCCTGGCAGCACTTGCAGGCGACTGTGACTTGCGGTGGCGGCGTGGGTATCTGCGGCAGCGCGGGGCTGACACCATTTTCCGCATCAAACAACTCGACTCTGCTGGGATGGACTCTCGGTGCCGGCGCCGAAACGAAGCTATGGGGACCTTGGCTTGGCCGTGCCGAATACCGGTATTCTGACTTTGGCACCTATACGGCAACCTATGGCACGCGAAGCACGCTTGGGATTACATCCGACATCAAACTTCGCACCAACACAGTATTGCTCGGAGTTGCCGCGCGGTTCGCTCCGTGACGGCGATTTATGCCGGGGTTTGGGCGCTGAAGAGCCTGCTTTTGTTAGCTGTCGAAGTGATCGAATAGAGCTGCCGATGTCAGCTATTGGCCCAATGCGGACATGCCTAGTTGCACCGCACATGTCTGCTTTTGACCCAAGCGGACATCCAAAAGCCCTTCAGAGTGCACGCGAAAAACGAACAAATGTCGTTGCGGGCTTGAGCAAAATCAAGGTTGGCCCTGCCTCGCTTCCTTAAATTTTTCAACAAGCGGGTTTTCCCTCCCGCTCGGCAATTTCGACCTGACGCTGCGTTGTTCCGGCGTGACCGGGCCGATTCCCATTGTGTGCTGTCGAAGCAAGAAATGAGGGACGAACGACCTATTATTGGAGGAAGCAAATGCTCAACCAAGTTACGCGCCGAGACACGTTCGTAATTGCGGGGACAACGCTTGCAGCATTGACTTTTCCTGCGGCAGGACAGTCGCCAAATCCAATTAAGATCGGCTTCAGTATGGCTCTTTCAGGCGGCCTTGCAGGCGGCGGGAAAGCAGCTTTGCTCGCTTATCAGATTTGGGCAGACGATGTTAATGCGCGCGGCGGCTTACTTGGACGTAAGGTTGAACTCGTATTTTACGACGATCAATCCAACCCATCCGGCGTGCCAGCAATCTATACCAAGCTGCTCGATATCGACAAAGTTGATCTGCTGGTGTCGGGCTACGCTACGGTGCCAACAGCGGCTGCCATGCCAGTCGTGATGCAACGCAAGAAGTTATTCCTCTCACTGTTTGCGCTCGCGGCCAATGACGAATTCAAATACGACCGGTATTTCCAGTTACAGCCGAATGGACCGCAAGCGAAATATGAACTCTCGAACGGTTTTTTCGAAATCGCCACAGCGATGACGCCAAAACCGCAGACTGTCGCGCTGGTCGGTGCTGACGCAGAATACTCCAAACTTGCACTTGAGGGTGCACGCGAAAATGCCAAGAAGGCCGGTATTAAGATTGTCTACGACCGCGCCTATCCGTCGAACACCGTCGACTTCACACCGATCGTTCGTTCAATCAAGACGGCTAATCCCGATCTTCTGTTCATCGCCAGCTATCCGACTGACACAGTCGGCATGGTCACTTCGATACACGAAATAGGTTTCGCCGCCCGCCTAGTCGGTGGTGGATTGATCGGTCTGCAATTCGCCGCCTTCAAACAGAAACTTGGGCCGATGCTGAACAACGTCATTTGCTACGACCTCTATGTGCCCGAACCGACCATGAAGTTCCCTGGCATCGAAGAATTCTTGATGCGATACCGGGAGCGCGCGACGCGGGCTGGCGTCGATCCGCTCGGGATTTACATTCCGCCATTTGCCTATTCGGAGATGCAGATCCTTGAAGCGGCAATCAAAGCGGTCGGGTCGATTGATGACAAAGCGCTTGCCGATTATATCCGAAGCACGAGCTTCAAGACCATCGTCGGCGATATCAAGTTTGGTGATCGCGGTGAATGGGCAGAACCACGGGTGCTCTACGTTCAGTACCGAGGTATTGTCGGCAACGACATCGAGCAGTTCAAGCTTCCTGGCAAGCAGGTCATTCTGTATCCCCCGCGCTTCAAATCGGGCGAGGTTCAAACGCCGTTTGTGTCGATGAAGAATTGAAGCCAGGACGGCGACCTAAGCCACTTTTGTTTTGCGCCCATTAATGTCTGCTTTCGGGGGTAAATCGGACATGCCCTTTTGCGCTGCAAATGTCCGCTAATGACCCAGAACGGACATCGGGCGCCACGACAGAAATGCAGCTGACCTATTGCAGTGCCGCTTGCACAGCCCGGTGCATCACCGCACGATCAACGCAGGCACCTTACTGTGCACAAGCACTTCGTTTACCTGACTTCCGAGCAGCAGGCGTTTGACCCCGCGACGTCCGTGTGACGCCATGACGATCAGGTCGCAGCTTTTCTTCTCGGCAGTTGCAATGATGCCCTCAGCGGGATGCTGGTCCGGAATATGGACTAACTCACAGGCGACGCCAGCAGCCTTAGCCTTCTGTGCGGCGGCGTCGAGAGTCACCTTGGCCGAAGCGGCTGCCATCTCCTCGAATTGACGCACCGGATCGAGGTTCGCCTTGCCGGCGTTGAACAGCGCCATTTCAGGCGCTGACCAGGGCTGTGTCACGGTTACCACGATCACCGGAGCGTTTAATTCCTTCGCTAGAGCAAGCCCATGCGCTAACGCCCGGTCCGCTAGCTCCGACCCGTCGGTCGCTATGAGAATGTGCTTGTACACGTGTTTTCTCCCCATTGGCCTTCATGGGAAGATTGATGCCGTCTAACAGGTCACGCTTTGCCCCAGATCAAATCGTCAGGAATGTGCCGACGCTGGTAAAGCGACCCATAGCGGACATTTTGGACGGCCGCGAGGCGGTCTTTCCGTTTGGCTATGTCCGCTATTGGCCCAAAGCGGACATACCTGGTTGCATCGCACATGTCCGCTTTCAGTGGTAAAGCAGACATACCCGTTTGCACTGCATATGTCTGCTTATGACCCAAAGCGGAATTCCGATCAGTGCGGGTTGACGCTACCGTTACCGCTGAGGTTGCTCACAATTTCATCGAGCTTTCTGAGGAATTCTGCAGATGGCGCCACGGAACCAATATGTTCGATAAAGGATTTCAGCATCTCCACTTCCTGCGTAACTAGGTGAGCAGGAAATTCGGCGCTGCGAAGGCGAAGCTCCGCCCCGGCGTCATCCAGATCACGGCCGTGAGGACCAGCTTGCCGGCTGACGAACTGCCGAAATGCTTTTGCCCACTCCTCGTTTAGATGATCGACCCTCAGCCTCTCAAAACGCCGGCCACGTGTCAGGTAGTCTTTGGTCTGCTCGAACAATTCGTTTTGGATCCACGCCTCGGGCAGTGCGTCAAATCGTACTGTTAACTTCTCCGTCAAGGCTTTCTGTTTGGTCATTTGCTTGGTTGCCATTGTGCGGATGCCGCGACTTCAAACGATGAAGTCGAGATTTCGACGAGAAGGGTGATCTAGTTCATGCTTTTCTGAATCAGTATCTTCACCCAAGTCCCGGTGGCTTTTCCGCGCGCCATACAGCCTCTTCAGGCGAGTCTGTTGCTGCTGTGCGGTTTTAACTAACTCCTCAGCCTGCATTTCCAACCAGAAGCTAGGTGTTGGTGGTTTCGGCGGAGGCGCAGGGGGCGGCGGCCGCATAGGTATTTTCATGGCGATACTGTCCCAACATCCTTCGATGAGCGTGACGAAACACGCTAGGCAGCGTTTGGACAATTATGGTCGAGCAAAAAGCAGACCAAAGAGCCCTCATGATTTTTCTGCGGAATTTGATTACACGCAGTCAGATCGACGGGCTGCTATTTCCGATGGGTAAAATTTTCCGGGCTTGAAAGTCGACGGTATTTAATCTGTCGTTGGATGTTCGCTTTTGACCCAAAGCGGACGCTTATAAACCGGTCACGAATCACCCCGAGCCGATATCGACCTTAGCATCACATGGGTCGACGATATTGGGACTGTAAGTCGAGATAACATCGTAGACGCTGATTGTAGTCCGCTCGGCAATGCTACAACTTCCGACGCCCAAGAGGGCAACTCGCATGGCCAACCCTGAAGAGATCGACGCCGACATGCTTGCCATCTGGAATGGGAAGGGCAGTGACACCCGCGTGGCGCGACAGGAGCGTCCCGGCATCGCGCTCACGCCGGTGACTGACACCTTGCTCGCCCTAACCCTGTTGGGCTGCGTGCTACTCTGCGCTTGCACGCCGAACTCCCAATGGGAGGACACAACGGGCCAGGGACGGACCGACGAGCAAAGGAAGGCGGACTACGGTACATGCTACGAGAAAGCCGGGTTCAAGCCGGATGGAACGCACCCTCCGCTCAACGAAGGCTTTCTGGCGATTACGAAGTGCATGAGTGAACACGGGTGGAGAGTAGCAGCCGAGCCCATCAAGAAATGGACGGATACGACGGGTCAGAGGCGGACGGACGAACAATGGAAGGCCGACTACGGTGCGTGTTACGAGAAAGCCGGGTTCAAGCCGGATGAAACGAATCTCCCGCTCAACAAAGGCTTTCCAGCGTTCACCAAGTGCATGAGCGAGCGCGGGTGGAAAGTGGTAGTCGAGTCTGTCAAGCGATGACGGCGAGACACTGGCATCGTGTTGAAAAAAGTCGGCGGTAGATCGGAGAGCGAGATGCTGAACTGGGACGGCGCCATGTCCGCTATTGGCCCATAGCGGACATGGGCTGACGTCTTTGCAGCAGTATTCAGATCACATACATGCGATCCGGCAATCTGTTGCGGGTGGTATCGGTTCTCGGAAAGTGCTGAACAAGCTCTTTTTCGCACAGTTCGATTGCCGCAACGAAGCCATCGGCAATACGGCCTTCGCGCATATGCGCAATTAACGCATCAACAGCCGCCTGCCACCTTGATTGCGGCACGCGCCGTGCAATTTCTTCGTCGGCGATAATCCGCGCATATCGTTCGGCGAGCGAAACAAAGATCAAGATCCCCGCGTGATTAGGGCTACGGCCGATGCCGCGGCTGATAAACTGCTGCATGGCAACGCTATAGGCGATGGCGCGCCGTGCCTTACGGGGCATCAGCGCAACGCGTACGGGCGGAATACAAAGAGTAAAGAGAAGCGCGGCGAATATGAGAGCCTGCACGGATAAGATGCGTAAAACCGGCATTTGAGTAAAAGCAACGAGCAGCCAGGGTGCCGCCAGCGCCACCACCGCGGCGACAAAGACCGGTAGGACCGTTGCATGCGAGGATGTTCGCGCTAGGACGCATACGATCTCGCCGGAGGTCTTCGCTTCGGCGGAACGAATGGTTTTGGTTATGCGTTCTTGCTCTTCCTTCGAGATCGTCATCACCAACTCCCCGAAGCGCCACCGCCACCGGACGATCCGCCTCCGCCCGAAAATCCACCCCCGCCTGAAAATCCACCTCCAGAAAAGCCGCCCCTGCCGCTCGACGTCGAAGTGGCGAGAACGTTGAGGACGACATTCAGCACCAGCCAACGAAAGCCCGGTGATACGATAAACAGGCCGGCGAACACGACCAGCGCGACAAGCAGGATCCAGTTTGTTGGATCTGTCGGTTGTCGATAGTCGAGCCGTAGTGATGGACGCTGTTGCCATTCCGATGAATCGGTCGTCAGTACCGTAATGATGTCATCAACGCCGCGCGAAATTCCCTCACTGAAGTCTCCGGCCCTGAACCGCGGCGTGATGGCATTGGCGACGATGACCTTGGACAGTGCGTCGGTGAGTATCCCTTCGAGACCATAACCGACCTCGATGCGAACCCGATGTTCGCTCGGTGCAACGAGCAACAACACGCCATTATTTTTCGTCTTTTCGCCAAGTTGCCACTTCCGGTACAATTCGTTGGCGTATGGCTCAATCTCCTGGCCTTGCAGGGATGTTACAGTGGCGACGACAAGCTGGATTCCGGACTTATTCTCAAGGTCGGCCAGCTTCTGCTCAATAGCTGTCCGCGTTGCCGCCCCAATGATGTCGGCCCGATCGACGACGCGCCCCGAAAGCGAAGGAAAATCGACGGCGAACGCCGTCGCCACCGCGCAAAGCTGCGCCACAAGTGCGGCAACCAAATGCCATCTTCCCCCACGGGCAGAAAAGAGGCCGGCCGCGCTCATATCGATGCTTTCAGGCGACTGTGACTAGAATTTTACTGTCGGCGGCTTTGCCACATCCTCGCTTGCTGTGAACTCCGCCATCGGTTTGTTCGAACGAAACACAGTCGCCGCCCACAGTATTCCGGGGAATGTCTTGAGTTCGGTATTATAGGTACGAACCGCCTCAATGTAGTCGCGGCGTGCGACCGCGATGCGATTTTCGGTTCCTTCGAGCTGAGATTGAAGTGCAAGGAAGTTCTGATTTGATTTGAGGTCAGGATAATTTTCGCTAACGGCGATCAGCCGGCCGAGCGCGCCGGTGAGCTGACTTTGCGCGTCTTGAAACTGCTTAAGCTTTTCAGGATCGATCAGTTGCGAAGCATCGACCTTGACGCTGGTGGCCTTGGCGCGCGCCTCGACCACCGCAGTCAGCACATCCCGTTCTTGTTTTGCGTAGCCCTGTACTGTGGCAACAAGGTTCGGGATGAGGTCGGCCCGGCGTTGGTAGTTGTTTTGTACGTCCGCCCATTTCGCCTTGGCCTGCTCTTCGTACGTGGGAATGGTGTTGTAGCCGCAACCCGCAACCATGAGGCCAAGCAACGTGGCGACCAAAACACCGCGAACAACTGCCATCGAAACGACCATGACGACCTCCCGACCTTATATGACGTAAGACTCTACTGCATTTTGCGACGAGCCCAAAAAAATAAACTGTTGCCAGAACTGCATCCAAAAAATGGACCGGGCGCGATATTGCCCGGCCCAAAATCGAGAACTCGAGGAATTGCCCGTAAAGGCTAGCCTCCGACGGCGTCATTCACGCATTTTTTGGTAAAGCTATCTTTAGCAGCGCCTGCCAATTTTTTCTCAGCGGCCGATTTGTCACAGTTTGCCTTTGCGTCGGTTTCGCATTTCTTCATAAAGCTAGTCATCGCAGCGCCAGCAAGTTTCTTATTTGCGGCATCGACCTTGCATGAATCCGCGTAGGCGGTCCCGCAAGCCAACAAGAAAGCAGTCGTGAAGATAAGTCCTTTCATTGGTGTTCTCCTTAGGTTTGCTAGTTCGGGCGTCCGATTCTTGACAGCGGCTATTCTCTCGGGTGACTCACATCCCCGCTGCTTTCTTGCGCTTGTTACAGTCGCTCCAATATTGCGGCCACTTCATTCCGGCGGGGATCTTGCCGGCAGCCTTGTCGGCTTTCCAATCCTGACCGCAAGCGCGCTCGCGCGCATACTCCGCTTGGCGACCGTCCTTTGGCTTCCCTGCCGCTGGTTTGGCTGCCGTGGTTGAAGCTCCGGCCGGTGGCGCGGCTGGGGTCGGGGTCGGCTGAGCGACGGCCCCTTCAGCCCTACATTTTGTGACGTAGGCTCTTTCGGTGATCTTATTCGCTTGGTTAGCCGCCTTATTTGCCTGCCACTCCGCTTGGCACTCTTTGATCGTTTTCTTTTGTGCCAAAGTGGGTGCGGCCGACAGAGCCATTGCTGCCAAGATAGCAGCAGAGCATATGGCAAACTTTGAGGGGAGTTTCATCTCCAGACTCCATGTTGGCGTCGGGCTTTCACCCAACGGATGGGATGCCCAGCCGTCTATAGAGGAACAGCTAAACGGCTCCTGAATGTATAGCTAGGTCTTCGTTCATCGAAAGGGATTGTGCGTCGAGCAACGAAATCTCGTTGTGGAAGAGCACCGATCGCAACTACAGCTAGGGAACTGGTCAACGACTGAAATTATTTGTTTCCTCTCGTGTCCGTTTTCGGGAGCAATGCGGACAATGCTTACATTCCTGATCGCACCGCCTATGTCCGTTTCGGGGGTAAAGCCGACATGCCGTAACTGCATACGTCTGCTTTTGACCCAAAGCGGACATGGGCTGCTGCACTGCAAATGTCCGCTTTCGGGGGTAAGGCGGGCACGGCAATTGCACTGGGGGATGTCTATTTCGACGCATAACGGACGTTCCCATTAGGGCGGACAGGTGTCCTGATATGATGGAGAAGGGAGATTTTCGAACACTGCTTATTAGACGTGCTTACGCAATGCCCGGCTGGTACATCTTTGCCCAAATCGCACCCCCGCAACCAACTCGATCGCATAACTCAGGCCCGGACTTTTGGCCGGGCCTGAAGTTTTTCTATTTAGTGAAAAGTTGAAACCACGCGCAATATTGTTGCGTTACAGGATGTCAGCGATCTTTTACACGCGGCAAATAGCCCACGTACGGCGTCAGGCGTTAGCGTATAGCGAATATGTACTATTTATGAATTGGCCCATACTCGCTACGATGTCTGTAAGGGTGCTCGATAGACGCCGAGCCGACAAAAAGATCGGTGGAGCGGAGGAAAACCTAAGGGAGGAGTGAAATGCGAAAAAGCGGCAAGGCCTTCAGCTTTGCGACGATTTGTTTGGGTGGCGCCATGGCGCTTGCGATGCCCGCCCAAGCGTGGGAGCCGACCAAACCGATCGAAATCATCGTGCCGGCCGGAACCGGTGGCGGTGCTGACCAGATGGCCCGCGTGATGCAGGGCATCATCACCAAGCATAATCTGTCAAAACAATCAGTCGTCGTTATCAATCTGTCGGGTGGTGCGGGCGGCGAAGGTTTCCTTGCCGCGAAAAACGCTAAAGGTGACCCCCATAAGCTGATCATTACCCTTTCGAACCTTTTCACCACTCCGCTCGCCACCGGCATTCCCTTCAACTGGAAGGATCTCACACCGGTCGCGATGATGGCGCTCGACGAATTCATCCTCTGGGTCAACGCGGATACGCCGTACAAGACCACGAAGGACTACATCGACGCAATCAAGAAAGGGCCCGACAACCAGTTCAAGATGGGCGGCACCGGCTCCAAGCAAGAGGATCAAATCATCACCGTCGCGCTTGAAAAGGCGACCGGCAAGAAGATGACCTACATTCCTTACAAAGGCGGTGGCGCGGTTGCCGTGCAGCTGGTCGGCGGCCACGTCGACTCGACGGTCAACAATCCGATCGAGGCCGTGGCGCATTGGCGTGCCGGCAAGTTGCGGCCGCTGTGCGTGTTCGACAGCAAGAAACTCGACTACAATGAGAAGATCACCAGCGACATGTCGTGGAACGACATTCCGACCTGTAAATCGCAGGGGCTTAATGTCGAATACCTGATGCTGCGCGGTTACTTCATGCCGCCCGGTGTGAGCAAGGACGAGGTCGCTTACTACGTCGATCTGTTCAAGAAAGTTCGTGCGACGCCTGAGTGGCAAAAGCTGATGGCCGATGGCGCGTTCAACACAACCTTCATGACCGGTGCTGAATACGCCAAGTGGGTCGAGGACAATGAAAAGCTGCACGAAAACTTGATGCGGGAAGCCGGCTTCCTCGCCAAGTCGAATTGATTCTGCGGTGACCTTAGCCGCATAGACGCGAGACTATAATGAACCAAGAAGTCGATAAGACCGGTGGGACGGGTCCGTCCCACCGGAATGTGGAGGTCGGAGTGGCCGCATTCATGGCACTCTTGGCGCTCATCGGAATCTACGGAAGCCTGAAGGTTGGTATTGGCTGGGGCGACGAAGGACCTCGCGCCGGTTTCTTTCCATTCTACGTCAGTCTCGTTGTGCTGGGTTCTTGCGTGATCAATGTGACCACAATGTTTGCGAGCACGGCCAAAACGCGTGTCTTCGCCGAATGGGGTCAGCTGCGGCAAGTCGTGTCGGTATTGGCGCCGACTGTCGTTTACGTGGCCCTGGTGCCGTATATCGGCATTTACGTCGCGTCTGCGCTTTTGATCGCATTCTTCATGCTCTGGTTCGGCCGCTACAACGTGATCGTCTCGGCAGCTGTTGCGATCGTGGTGCCGGTCTTGACCTTTCTGATGTTCGAAATCTGGTTCCTGGTACCGCTTCCTAAGGGAGCACTGGAAAGCATGCTGGGATTCTAAGTGGGGTCGCGCTCTGCGAGCGGCTCGGGGGCAACGCGCTAGTCCTTAGAGACGGGGGTTATGGAAGACATTGCCAATCTTTTTCACGGCTTCGCGGTTGTAGTGCAGCCGTTCAATCTGGTGCTGATGGTCGTCGGCATCGTTCTCGGCGTCATCGTCGGCGTGTTGCCGGGCCTGGGCGGTGCCAACGGTGTCGCGATCCTGTTGCCGCTGACGTTCAGCATGTCCCCCACGTCAGCCATCATCATGCTTTCGTGCATCTATTGGGGCGCGCTGTTCGGCGGCGCAATAACATCGATCCTGTTCAATATTCCCGGTGAACCTTGGTCGGTGGCGACGACGTTTGACGGCTATCCGATGGCGCAAAATGGGCGCGCGGGTGAAGCTCTTACTGCCGCATTCACCTCGTCCTTCGTCGGTGCGCTGTTCGCGGTGATCATTATCACGCTGGTCGCGCCATTAGTTGCCAGTTTTGCGCTGCGCTTCGGACCGCCGGAAATTTTTGCGGTCTATTTCCTGGCCTTCTGCAGTTTCGTCGGGTTGAGCAAGGAACCGCCGTTCAAAACTGTCGCCTCCATGATGCTGGGTTTCGGACTCGGCGCGGTCGGTCTTGACCAGATGACGGGTCAGCTCCGCCTCACGTTCGGCGTCGAGCAAATGCTCAATGGCTTCGATTTCCTGATCGCGGTCATCGGTCTGTTCGGCATCGGCGAAATTCTGCTTACGATGGAAGAAGGTTTGAGTTTCCGCGGCAAGCCGGCGGCGCTGAACATGAAAATCGTGTTCCAGACCTGGGCGAAGCTGCCACGCTATTGGTTGCTCTATCTGCGCTCCTGCTTGATCGGATGCTGGATGGGCATCAGCCCCGCCGGCGCCACGCCGGCATCATTTATGAGCTACGGCATCGCCAAACGCATCTCGAAGAACGGACACCTGTTCGGCACCGGTCAGATCGAAGGGGTCGTCGCGCCGGAAACGGCTGCGCATGCTGCCGGCACTTCGGCGCTGTTGCCGATGATCGCGCTCGGCGTGCCCGGTTCACCGACGGCCGCAGTTTTGCTCGGTGGCCTTTTGATCTGGGGCTTGCAGCCGGGTCCGCTGCTGTTCGTTGAGCAGAAGGACTTCGTCTGGGGTCTGATCGCAAGCATGTATATGGGCAACATCGTCGGCTTGTTGATCGTGTTGACCTGTGTGCCACTGTTTGCGTCGATCCTGCGCATTCCGTTCAGCGTCATCGCGCCGGTGATCATGGTGTTCTGCGCAATCGGCGCCTACACCGTGCACAACAACACCTTCGACGTCGTCATGATGGTGGTCTTCGGCATCGCCGGCTATTTCATGAAGAAGACGAACTATCCGATGGCGCCAATGGTTCTGGCGATCGTCCTCGGCGACAAAGCCGAAGAGGCATTTCGTCAATCGCTGCTGTCCTCGCAGGGCAGTCTTGGCGTGTTCTTCTCGAATGCCCTGGTCGGCACGATCATGTCTCTCGGTTTGATCGCGCTGTTCTGGCCTATGATCCAGGCGGCCTGGTCGCGCCTGCGGTCGGGCAAGCTGCGACCGGCGGAGTGAAATCCGCTCCGCAGATACAAGCGTGAGTTAAGGGCCGCCATGCGCGGCGGCCCTGGAAAAATAAGGCGGTTGCCGCATATTCTGGCTTCTGGCATATTGTATACCAGCATGAGTAACCAAGACCGTAACCCCCGTCGCGTCGATGTACCAGGGCGCAGATCTGCTCGCGCTCCGCTGGCGCCGCGTCCGGCGCTCCAGCCGATCGACGTCACGCCAAGCTTCAAGCACAAGGCCTACACAGCGCTGAAAAACGCGATCGTCGCGATGGATATCTATCGCAGCCGTGACGATATCCGGCTGGACGAACGCAAACTCGCGCAGGACTTTGGCATCAGCCGTACGCCGGTGCGCGAGGCGATGGCGCAGCTCGAAAGCGAAGGGTTCGTGCGTTCGGTGCCGCGCCGCGGCATTTATGTGGTGCGTAAGACCAAACGCGAAGTGATCGAGATGATCACCGCCTGGGCCGCGCTGGAAAGCATGGCGGCGCGATTGATTACTCAAACTGCGAGCGACGAGGAAATCGCCGGCTTGCGCAAGATGTTTGCGACCTTCGAAAACGGACAATTACGCGCTCACCTTGATGAATATTCTGACGTCAACATTGAGTTTCATCAGACAATTATTCGCCTCAGCCGCAACGACGTGCTGATCGATCTCGCCGAGAATCTTTTCACCCACATGCGCATGATTCGCCGCAAGACCATCGGGGAAAAAGATCGCGCAGACCGCTCCATCCGGGACCACATGAACATTATTGAGGCACTTGAAGCGCGCGCGACCGATCGGGCGGAGGAACTGGTGCGAGACCACGCGCTCGGACTGGCCGAGCACGTGGAACGCTATGCCGACTATCTGGACTGACGTGCGCGCGTTGATGCGCGAAACCACAAACGAGAGCGACGGGAGAGGCCAATGGCTGAAGCAGCAGTGAAGGAAAAAGCCATAGAGGGAAATGCGGCCGAAGCAGAGCGCGAGCTGACTGACGGCTTTCATCTCATCATCGATGCACTCAAACTCAACGGTCTCACCACAATCTATGGCGTGCCCGGGATTCCGATCACCGATTTCGGCCGCATGGCGCAGGCATCGGGCATTCGCGTCATTTCCTTTCGACACGAACAGAATGCCGGATATGCGGCATCGATCGCCGGATTCCTGACCAAGAAGCCCGGCATTTGCCTCACCGTTTCGGCGCCGGGCTTCCTCAATGGCTTGACCGCGCTTGCTCACGCGACGACCAACTGTTTCCCGATGATCCTTATTTCGGGTTCGTCCGAACGCGAGATCGTCGATCTGCAACAGGGCGACTACGAAGAAATGGATCAGCTCGCTATCGCCAAGCCGCTCTGCAAGGCGGCGTTCCGCGTGCTGCATGCGCAGGATATCGGGATCGGCGTCGCACGGGCTATTCGCGCCGCCGTATCTGGCCGTCCCGGCGGCGTGTACCTCGATCTGCCGGCCAAGCTTTTCGGTCAGGTGATGGATGCGGAAGCAGGAAAGAAATCGCTGGTGAAGGTTATCGATGCGGCGCCCGCGCAAATCCCTGCGCCGGAAGCGGTCAAACGTGCGCTTGATGTTCTCCAGAGCGCGAAGCGGCCGCTGATTATCCTCGGCAAAGGCGCATCATATGCGCAGGCGGACGACCAGATCCGCGCATTTGTAGAGAAGAGCGGCGCGCCATTTCTTCCCATGAGTATGGGCAAGGGCCTGTTGCCCGATACGCATCCGCAATGCGCCGGCGCGGCTCGCTCGACGGTCCTCAAGGAGGCCGACGTCGTTGTGATGATCGGCGCCCGGCTCAACTGGCTGCTGTCGCACGGCAAGGGAAAGACGTGGGGCGATGCGCCAAAGAAATTCGTTCAGATCGACATTGAACCGAAAGAGATGGACTCGAACGTCGAGATCGCCGCGCCTGTTGTCGGCGACATCGGGTCCTGCGTCGCGGCTCTGCTGCAGGGCATGGGCGCCAATTGGCCGGCAGCGCGCGCGGACTGGGCCGGTGCGGTCAGCAAGAAGCGGGAAGAAAACGTTGCCAAGATGGCTCCGCGGCTAATGAACAACAACTCGCCGATGGACTACCACGGGGCGCTCGGCGTTCTGCGCACGATCGTCAAAGAGCGGCCTGACGCGATACTGGTGAACGAGGGCGCCAACACGCTCGATCTCGCGCGCGGCATTATCGATGTGTATCAGCCTCGCAAGCGCATCGACGTCGGCACCTGGGGCGTCATGGGCATCGGCATGGGTTATGCCATCGGCGCGGCGATCGAGACCGGCAAGCCGGTGCTCGCGGTCGAAGGCGACTCTGCATTCGGTTTCTCGGGCATGGAGGTCGAGACGATCTGCCGCTACAGGCTGCCGGTCTGTGTCGTGATCTTCAACAACGACGGCATCTACCGGGGGACTGACGTCAACTCCACCGGCTCCGACCCGGCGACGACGGTGTTCGTCAAAGGCTCGCGCTACGACAAGATGATCGAGGCTTTCGGCGGCGTTGGCGTCAATGCTACGTCGCCGGACGAACTCAAGCGCGCCGTAAACGCCGCCATGGACAGCGGCAAGCCGACACTCATCAACGCGGTGATTGATCCGGCCGCCGGCAGTGAGAGCGGCCGCATCGGCAATCTTAATCCGCAAAGCAAGCTTCAGAAGAAGAAATAAACGATTCAGAGCAGAGGATTTTCGAGAGGAAAAACGTCAATGGCTACGCGCAAGAAATCAAAAGGCAAAGGGAAAGCCAAAGCGGCGTCAAAGAAAGTCGTGAAGCTCAGGTCCACGGCGGCAGCGCCCAAGAAGGGCAATGGCAAGGATAATCTGCCGCGGCCCTCGACCAAGCCTTGGGGCCAGGCCGGCAAGGCGCTGACTGGTGTGCGTATCCTGGATTTCACGCACGTCCAGTCGGGGCCGACTTGCACGCAACTGCTCGGTTACATGGGCGCCGATGTCATTAAGGTCGAGCGCCCGGGCGTCGGTGATATCACGCGCGGCCAGCTACGCGATGTAAAGGGGCAGGACAGTCTCTATTTCACGATGCTCAACGGCAATAAGCGCTCGATCACGATCGACTCCAAGCATCCGCAGGGCATGCGCGTGCTCAATGTGCTGATCAAATATTGCGACGTACTGGTCGAAAACTTTGCGCCGGGTGCACTCGACCGCATGGGTTTGACCTGGGAATACATCCACAAACTCAATCCGCGCATGATCGTCGCTTCGGTCAAAGGCTTCGGCCCGGGCCCCTACGAAGACTGCAAGGTTTACGAGAACGTCGCGCAATGCGCGGGTGGTTCGGCGTCGACGACGGGATTCCGCGAGGGTCCGCCGCTCGTCACCGGCGCGCAGATCGGCGATTCAGGCACCGGATTGCACCTCGCCTGGGGCATCGTCTGCGCTCTTTATCAGCGCATTCGCACCGGGCGCGGTCAGAGAGTTCTGTGCGCCATGCAAGACGGCGTGCTCAATCTTGCGCGCGTCAAACTGCGCGATCAGCAACGGCTCAAGGTCGGCCCGCTGACCGAATACAGTCAGTACGGTGAAAACGTTCCCTTTGGCCAGGCGGTGCCGCGCGCCGGCAACGATTCCGGCGGCGGTCAACCTGGCTGGATTCTCAAATGCAAAGGCTGGGAGAACGATCCCGACGCCTACATCTATTTCATCACGCAGGCGCCGGTGTGGGGCGAGATCTGCGATCTTATCGGTAAACCCGAATGGAAAACCGATCCCGACTACGCGACGCCGCCTGCGCGGCTGCCGCGCCTGAAACAGATATTCGCGACCATCGAAGAGTGGACCAAGACTAAAACCAAGTTCGAGGTCATGGATATCTGTAACCGTGTCGACATTCCGGTCGGCCCGATTCTGTCGATGAAGGAAATCGCCGAGGAACCATCGCTACGCGCGACCGGCACGGTGGTTGAGGTCGATCACCCAGGCCGCGGCAAATACCTCACGGTGGGCAACCCAGTGAAGATGTCGGACTCAGTCACCGAGGTGAAGCGTTCGCCGTTGTTGGGTGAGCACACTGACGAGATTCTCAAGAGTGTGCTCGGCTTCAAGGATGCCGAAATCGTGGAAATCAAGAACTCCGGCGCGCTGAGTGCGCCGAAGAAGGAAGAAAAGGCGGCGTAAAGTCGCCGGCCCGCGAAGGCGGGGCGGACGACTAACGTCTATGAAGTGCGGGGAGGGAATCTCTGATGCGTATTGTCGTTCATGGCCAGCAGGCCTTCGGCAAGGCTGTGCTGGAGGCACTGATTAAGCGCGGTGAGAACGTGATTGCCGTGTATGTGGCGCCGGAAAAAGAAGGCGCCAAGGCGGATCCACTCAAGGAAGCCGCGGTAGCCGCGAAACTTCCGGTCTATCAGCCGGCTTCATATAAAGATCCCAAGGTTTGGGCGGAATTCAAGGCGCTCAAACCCGACCTGCAGGTCATGGCTTTCGTGACTTTGTTTGTGCCCGAAGACTTCCTCAACATCCCCACGCACGGCTCGATCCAGTATCACCCCTCGCTCCTGCCGGCCTATCGCGGCGCAAGCGCGATCAACTGGCCGATCATCAAGGGTGAAAAGGAGACAGGGCTTTCGATCTTCTGGCCCGACAATGGTCTGGATACCGGCGATATCCTTGTGCAGAAAAAAACGCCGATTTCCGGCACTGACACGCTAGGCACGGTTTATTTCGACCGTCTGTTCCCGATGGGCGTAGACGCGATGATGGAATCGGTCGATCTGGTAAAAGCCGGGAAGGCGCCGCGCATCAAGCAGGACGAATCGAAGGCGACGTATGAAGGCCGCTGCGGGCCCGGCAATGCCAAGATCGACTGGGGCAAGCCTTGGGAACAGATCGACCGGCTGATCCGCGGCTGCAACCCGGCGCCGGGTGCGTGGACCACACTCGATGGCAAGACGCTGAAAGTCTTTGACGCCAAACCGCTGCCCGCAAAGGACCCGAAAGGTATCGCCGGCAAGCTCGGTGAAGTCGTTGCAGTCGATGCCGAGGGGTTCACCGTCGTTTGCGCTGACGGTCGCTTCAAGATTACGCGTGTACAGCCCGACGGAGGCAAGAAGGTTGACGCCTCCGAATTTATCTCCACTGCCAAGCTCGCCGCCGGGGCGCGGCTCGGTTGATCATCAATTTCAAGTAACGGAACATCCAATGCCCGCCTCGCAACACCAAAATCCGAAGTCCGACATCGAAATTTCGCAGGCCGCTAAAAAGCGGCCCATCCTCGACATCGCCAAAGAAAAACTCGGTATCACCCCGGAGAATCTCGAGCCCTACGGCCACTACAAGGCCAAGGTATCGATGGACTACGTCAAGTCCCTGCAAAGCCGAAAGAACGGCAAGCTCATTCTAGTCACGGCGATCACGCCGACGCCGGCCGGCGAGGGCAAGACCACCACCACGGTCGGTTTGACCGACGCGCTCAATCACATCGGCAAGAAGGCAATGCTGTGTCTACGCGAACCCTCACTCGGGCCGTCATTCGGCATGAAGGGTGGTGCTGCAGGCGGCGGCTACGCCCAGGTCGTGCCGATGGAGGATATCAATCTGCATTTCACCGGCGATTTCCACGCCATCACGTCGGCGCACAACCTGCTCTCGGCGCTGATCGACAACCACATCTACTGGGGCAATGCGCTCGGCATCGACTCCCGGCGGGTGGCCTGGCGGCGGGTCATGGACATGAACGACCGCGCGCTGCGTGAAATTGTCTGCTCGCTCGGTGGCGTTGCCAATGGTTATCCGCGCGAGGCAGGCTTCGACATCACTGTTGCTTCAGAAGTGATGGCGATCTTCTGTCTTGCCAAGAATCTCGATGACCTTAAGGAGCGCCTCGGCAACATCATCGTCGGCTATACGCGCGACCGTAAGCCGGTACGTGCGCGGGACCTCAAGGCGCACGGTGCGATGACCGCCCTGCTCAAGGAAGCGATCGCGCCAAACCTCGTACAGACACTTGAAGGCACACCAGCCTTCATTCACGGCGGGCCATTCGCCAATATTGCGCATGGCTGCAACTCGGTGCTTGCCACCACGACCGCACTGAAGCTCGCAGACTATGTAGTGACGGAGGCCGGATTCGGCGCCGATCTCGGCGGCGAAAAATTCATCGATATCAAGTGCCGCAAGGCCGGTCTTTCTCCCGACTGCGTCGTGCTTGTTGCGACGATCCGCGCGCTGAAAATGCACGGCGGCGTCAAGAAGGAAGACCTCAAAAACGAGAATCTGAAGGCGCTGGAGGCCGGCATGGCCAATCTGCAGCGCCACGTCGAGAACGTGAAAAAGTTCGGTCTGCCGGCGGTGGTTTCGATCAATCGCTTCTCTGCTGACACCGAGGCCGAAATCGCCCTGGTGCGGGAAAAGTGCAAAGCACTCGGCGTTGAAGCGCTGATGGCCGACCACTGGGCCATGGGCGGCGCGGGCGCGGCCGACGTTGCCAAAGCCGTTGTTAAGGTCATCGACGAAGGCAAGAGCAAGGTCAAATATCTCTATCCCGATGAAATGCCGCTGTTCGAAAAGATCGAAACGATTACGCGCGAGATCTATCGTGCCAAAAACTTGACGGCCGACAAATCGGTGAAAGACCAGCTCAAGAGCTGGGAAGAAATGGGCTACGGAAAGTTGCCGATCTGCGTGGCCAAGACCCAATACTCGTTCTCGACAAATCCGGACGCCAAGGGCGCGCCGGCAGATCACACCATCAATGTGCGCGAGGTACGGTTGTCGGCCGGCGCGGAATTCGTGGTGGCGATCTGCGGTGAGATCATGACCATGCCCGGATTGCCGAAAGTTCCAGCCGCCGACTCCATCGACGTCAATACGCAGGGACAAATCGTCGGGCTGTTCTAGCGTCGCAAGAGAGTATTCAACGCGCGGGGCCCCCGAGAACGGGCCCTTTGTTTTGACGAGACAATCGAGCGCAATGCGCGCAAATTTCCTAAAATTTTTCGCATTTTTGCAGTGTGGATGTAGAGCGAGTTTTTGGAACTATGCGTTATCTTGCGCGCAAGTGTGACCGATCACGCGTGTGCGTAACCTCTGATTAACCAGTAACATCATGCCAACCGCCGCATCGGAAAAGGCCAACGCGCTTACGCAGAGCCGCTCTTTGCTCGACGAGCTGATCAGCTCGGTCGCGAACGGTGGCGGCAAGCAGCGGTCAAGAATTCTCGAGCGGGTCACGGATCTTTTTTCGGCCGGTTCGCGCAACTATTCGCACGACCAGATTTCTCTTTTCGACGACGTTTTACATAAACTGTCGGCCGATATCGAGGTCAAGGCGCGCGCCAGGTTGGCGGACCAATTGGCGGACATGGACACTGCTCCGCCGAAGCTTATCCGCTCTCTCGCATTTGACGATGAGATCGATGTTGCCGGGCCCGTGCTCTCTCGCTCGCCCCAGTTGACCGACGACGACCTCGTCGAAAATGCCACCACCAAGAGCCAGGATCACCTGTTTGCTATCGCGCAACGTTTGAAGTTGAGCGAGGCCGTTACCGATGTTCTCGTCGACCGCGGCGATCAGCGCGTCGTGCACCGGGTGGTAAAAAACAAAGGCGCACGTTTTTCTCTTGCTGGATATGGCAAACTCACAAGTCGCGCGCGCTATGACCGCAAGCTGACGCTGGCCCTGGGTGAACGCAGCGACATTCCCCGGCAATATTTCCTCAAGCTGCTCGAAGCGGCCTCTTCGACCGTCCGCGCCAAACTTGAAGCCGCCAATCCACAGATGATTGCCGCAATTCGCGATACGGTGGACGACGTTGCCACCGAAATGCAACGCGAGGTCCGCAAGACGTCGCAGGCGCACAAGACCGCCGTTCGCGAAGCGAAACGGCGTTTCAACGTGCGTCCGATCACGGAAGCCAGTGTCCATGGTCCGGCGCATGCGCAGGAATTCGAAAAAACCGCTGTCGCGCTCGCAAGACTCGGTGTTCTTCCACTCGATCTGGTCGAACGTGCGCTGCTCGACGAAGGCGAAGACATGTTGCTGCTTCTTGCCAAGGCTGCCGGTTGTTCGTGGACTACGGCGCGCGAGCTGCTGGTGATGTTTGCCGCAAACAGAAACTTGCAGGCCGACGACATCACGCAGGCTTTTGAACGTTACCGGAAGCTGAGCCGTGAAACCGCCCGCAACATTGTCAGTTTCCATGAGCGGCGCATGGAACAGCGGGACGCGCAAGCCAAGACGCTGCGTGACCAAAAGTCAGGCAAAGGCCATTCAACCGACGATCCCGATATTGTTTTCGTGCCATCGCCGTCAGTCGCGCCGATCTGACATCAATCGAGTTCGATTGGTTTCAGCCTGATAGTTGTGGCGCGACCCTGCGGGCTTCGGCCACGAGAGCCGCAGTGATTGGGGTCATCGGCTCGCGCGCGGGAACCACCAGACCAATCGTCTGTACTGCTTCTGGTTCTGATATCGGAATTGCCCGGATGGTATCTGTCAGGCCGAGCGTGTCGGCAATTTTGGCCGGCATCACGCTGGCCCAGCGTCCGGTACGGACATGCGAGTACAACAGGATCATGGAATCTGATTCCAAGGTCGGCCGCGATTCTCCGCCCGCACTCTTGAGCAACCGGTCGATGATGCGTCGGTTCTGCATGTCCGGCGTCAGCAAACAAAGCGGCACCTGAGCGACCTCCGCCCAGCTCACCCGATCTCGATTGCCGAGGGGGGCATCGGCCGCGGTCAAAAGCCTATAGTGTTCGCGATACAGCGGCACGGTATTCACACGGCCAAGCGGTTCATTTTCGACATATGTAATTCCGGCGTCGATCTCGAGGTTGTCGAGAAGTTCAAGAACCTCGATTGAGGTGCGAGAATAGATTGTGAATTGAACATTTGGGTGCTTTTCGCGGTACGGAGTCGTAAGCGCGGCCACCATTGCCAGCGCGGTCGGAATGGCAGCGAGCCGCAATCGGCCGGACAGTCCGTGCCGCAGCGAATTGATCTCCTCACGCATTGTGCGGCTGTCGCCAACGATACGGCGCGCCCATTCCAGTACGCGCTGACCCTCGGGCGTAAAGCCCTGGAAGCGCGAGCCGCGGTTTACCAGGAGCACGCCCATTTGTTCTTCGAGCTGCTTCACGCCCGCGGACAGTGTGGGTTGGGTGACTCCGCAAGCCTCGGCCGCGTGTCCAAAATGTCTCTCGCGCGCCAGCGCCAGAATGAATTCTAGCTTGTCTATCAAAAGGTTAGCCCTCTTCGCTTAGTCCTATCGGGCCGATGTCATTGCGAAAAAATTAGTCATCAACGAGGCTATCATCGATAGACATCTTCTATCAACCCATACCGAGCACGGGATTGTCTGCACTTCGGAACCGCTTCAAATCGTGCGGCGAAGGTGAAGAAATGAATATTCAAGATAAGCCCCGTCCGGGGGCGAATGGGTCGGGTGGCCGTCGACGCCCGCCGCGGACCCCGAAGGGCCGCCAGGTCGATCCGCAGGCGCTATCGGAAATACAAGCGCTGCTGACGGACAAGCCGCGCCGGCGCGATCTGCTCATCGAGCATCTTCATCTCATTCAGGACCAATACGGTCACCTTTCCGCCGCTCACCTTGCTGCGCTCGCGGCCGAGATGAAGATGGCGCTGACTGAGGTTTACGAAGTCGCGACTTTTTACGCGCACTTCGATGTGGTAAAGGAAGGCGAACTGCCGCCGCCACCGGTCACTGTGCGTGTCTGCGATTCACTCTCGTGCGCGATGGCGGGTACCGAGCGTCTGCTCAAGGAATTGCCCGGCAAGCTTGGGCGTGGCATCCGCGTGGTGCGCGCGCCTTGCATGGGCGCCTGCGATCGCGCGCCGGTTTGCGCGGTTGGTCACCTTCAGACTTTTAACGCCTCGGCCGAAAAAGTTGCCGCCGACGTAAAAGCCAACAAACACCCGCGTGCTTGGCATCCCAACGTCGATTTTGCCGCCTACCAGAAAGCGGGCGGGTATGCGCTTCTTCGTGAGTGTCTCGCCGGCAAGAGGGCGCCCGATGACCTTATCAAGATAGCCAGTGACGCTGCAGTGCGCGGCTTGGGTGGAGCTGGTTTCCCGACCGGCCGCAAGTGGGCGCTGGTACGCGCCGAGCCGGCACCCCGTATGTTTGCGGTCAATGCCGACGAAGGTGAGCCCGGCACGTTCAAGGATCGCTACTATCTCGAACGCGATCCGCATCGCTTTATCGAAGGCGCGCTGATCGCCGCCTGGGTCGTCGATGCAAAAGAAACGTACATCTATATCCGCGACGAATATCCAGAGCTGCGCCTGATGCTGCTCGTCGCGATTGAGAAAGTTGAGAACGCCAATCTCTCTCCGCATACCAAATTGCATCTGCGCCGCGGCGCCGGTGCCTACATCTGCGGCGAAGAGTCGGCGATGATCGAATCGATCGAAGGAAAGCGTGGGCTACCGCGTCATCGTCCGCCGTATGTCGCGCAGGTCGGTCTCTTCGGCCGTCCGACACTCGAACAAAACGTCGAAACGTTGTTTTGGATTCGAGAAGTCGTTGAAAAGGGCGCGGCCTGGTTCACGTCGCAAGGTCGTCGTGGCAGCAAGGGTCTGCGGAGCTTCTCGGTATCGGGTCGGGTGAAGAATCCGGGGGTCAAATTGGCACCCGCGGGAGTCACCGTGCGCGAACTTATCGACGAGTTTTGCGGTGGCATGCAAGATGGTCATCAGTTCAAGGGTTATCTTCCGGGAGGTGCCTCCGGCGGCATTCTCCCTGCCTCGATGGCCGATATTCCCCTGGATTTCGGAACCCTCGAAAAATATGGCTGTTTCGTAGGGTCGCACGCGGTTGTGATCCTTTCCGACAAGGACGACATGAAGGCTGCGGCATTGAATCTGATGAAATTCTTTGAGGACGAAAGTTGTGGGCAATGCACGCCGTGCCGCGCGGGCACCGAAAAGGCGGCCAAGTTGATGGCCAAGGGCCCCTGGAACGTAAAACTTTTGGAAGAGCTTTCGGCCACCATGCGCGATGCGTCGATTTGCGGACTGGGGCAGGCGGCGCCGAATCCATTGCTATGCGTGCTGAAATATTTTCCGGATGAGCTGTCGAAACCGCTGGGAAGCTGGTGAAGAAGGGCAAAACTATGACAGCGGGTAACGGCAAATCAAAATCTGTGAAGTTTACGCTCGATGGCAAGGAAGTCGTCGCGCTTGAGGGCGAGACAATCTGGCAGGTCGCCAAGCGCCACGGCACCAACATTCCGCATTTGTGTTATTCGCCCGAGCCCGGTTATCGCGCCGATGGCAATTGCCGCGCTTGCATGGTGGAGATAGAGGGCGAGCGCGTTCTCGCGGCCAGCTGCATCCGTAAGCCGACCGAAGGCATGAAAGTGAAGGCCGTGTCCGATCGGGCGAAAACCGCGCGGCAAATGGTCTTCGAGTTGCTCATCTCCGACCAACCCGACCGCAAGACCGCGGCGCGCGATCCGCAATCGAAGTTCTGGGCCTGGGCCGATCGTATGAATATCGCGACCAGCCGCTTCCCGGCCCATGGCAAGCCGCCGGCCGACCGCAGCCATCCGGCGATGGCGGTCAATCTCGACGCCTGCATCCAATGCAATTTATGCGTCCGCGCTTGCCGCGAAGTGCAGGTCAACGATGTCATCGGCATGGCCGGTCGCGGCCATGGCGAAAAGATCGTTTTCGATTTCGACGACCCGATGGGTGCTTCGACCTGCGTCGCCTGCGGTGAATGCGTGCAAGCTTGTCCGACCGGCGCGCTGATGCCGGCGACACTGGTCAACGACAAGAATGTCCGTACCGGATTTCCCAACCGCGAAGTGCACAGCGTGTGCCCTTATTGCGGCGTCGGCTGCCAGCTCACTTATCACATCAAGAACGACAAGCTTCTTTACGTCACCGGCAAGAACGGCCCCGCAAACCAGAACCGCTTGTGTGTCAAAGGCCGCTTTGGTTTCGACTACGTGCACAATCCGCAGCGGCTTACCAAGCCGATGATCCGCAGGGACGGCGTGCCAAAGGTACCGCACGAATACATCGACCCGACGAATCCATGGACCCACTTCCGCGAGGCCACGTGGGATGAGGCGCTTGATCGCGCCGCAGCCGGCCTGAAGAAGATCCGCGATCGCGATGGATCGAAGGCGCTGGCCGGCTTTGGCTCCGCCAAATGCTCCAACGAGGAAGCCTACCTGTTCCAGAAGCTGGTGCGCGCCGGATTTGGCACCAATAACGTCGATCATTGCACGCGCCTTTGCCATGCTTCTTCGGTCGCGGCGCTTCTCGAAGGCGTCGGCTCCGGTGCGGTCTCGGCGACATTCAACGAAGTGAAGAATTCCGACGTCATCATTGTCATCGGCGCCAACCCGACCGAGAACCACCCGGTTGCGGCCACCTTCTTCAAGCAGGCGGCCAAGCGCGGCGCCAAGCTGGTGGTGATGGATCCGCGCGGACAGGCCCTGAAACGTCATGCCTGGCGGATGATGCAGTTCAAGAACGGTGCTGACGTGGCGATGCTCAATGCCATGCTCAACGTCATTGTTACCGAAAAGCTTTATGACCAGCAGTACATCCAGACCTATGTGGAAGGCTTCGGCCCATTCTCTGAAAGCATCAAAGAGTTCACGCCGGAGGAAATGGCGCCGATCTGCGGTATTCCCGCCGACATCTTGCGCGAGGTGGCGCGCACTTATGCGCGTGCCGAAAGCGCAATCATCTTCTGGGGTATGGGCGTGTCGCAGCACACGCACGGCACCGACAATGCGCGCTGTCTGATCGCCTTGTCACTGATCACCGGCCAAATCGGCCGTCCTGGTACCGGTCTGCACCCCTTGCGCGGCCAGAATAACGTGCAGGGCGCCTCGGATGCCGGCCTGATACCGATGTTCTTCCCGGACTACAAATCGGTTGAGAACGCGGAAATCCGCGCCAAGGTCGAGAACGTGTGGAACGCCAAGCTCGACACGAAGAAAGGCCTCACCGTGGTCGAGATCATGGACGCGGTCCACGCCGATGTGATCAAGGGCATGTACATCCTCGGCGAAAATCCGGCGATGTCGGATCCCGATCTCAACCACGCGCGCGAAGCGCTGGCACATCTCGAACATCTTGTCGTGCAGGATCTGTTCCTGACGGAAACGGCCGTCTATGCCGACGTGTTCCTGCCGGCTTCGGCCTGGCCAGAGAAGGACGGCACCGTCACAAACACCAATCGTCAGGTGCAGATGGGCCGCCAGGCGTTGCCGCTACCCGGCGATGCAAAGCCCGACTGGTGGATTACGCAGGAGCTCGCGCGGCGCATCGGACTCAAGTGGAATTACAAGCATCCCGGCGAAGTTTATGCGGAGATGGCGTCATTGATGCCGTCACTTGACAACATCTCTTGGGACCGCGTCGAGCGCGAAAGCGCGGTGACCTATCCGGCCGACGCGCCCGACAAGCCGGGAAGGGACGTGGTGTTCGACAAGGGTTTCCCGCGACCGGGTGGCTTCGGCAAACTGGTGGCGGCCAAGTTGCAGCCGCCCGCCGAAACGCCGGACCACGAATTCCCGTTCATTCTCACCACTGGGCGTCAGCTCGAGCATTGGCACACCGGCGCCATGACCCGCCGTGCGACCGTGCTTGATGCGCTTGAACCTGCAGCTGTTGCGTCGCTGTCGCGCGGGACTTTTGCGAAACTCGGCATCAAGCCGGGCGATATGGTGCGTGTGACCACCCGGCGCGGCGAAGTCGAGCTCAATTCGCGTCAAGATGACGGCGTGCCTGACGGCGTCGTGTTTATACCGTTCGCGTTTGTGGAAGCGGCGGCGAATATTCTTACCAATCCTGCGCTTGATCCGTTCGGCAAGATTCCGGAGTTCAAGTTCTGCGCTGCGAAGGTTGAGCCTGTGGCAACCAGGCAAGTCGCGGCCGAATAAAAAGTTTGCGGCAGAGCAAGAATCTGGCTTGGCCGGGATCAGCCCGGCCATGCTGTTTTTAATCGGTCAGTTGACCTGGCGTGACGACTTCGCGTGCTTTGGTTCGGTCAGATAGACCGCGGCTGTCCAGCTCAGCCAGAGCACCAGGAAAAAAAGCGTCAACGAAACCGGCAAACTTGCAGTGCGATAAATGCGGTCGAGAAAGAGACCGATGCCGACGACGATTGATTCACATACCAATACGATCAGAACATAGACCACCATGATCCACATTATTTTCCTCGCAGTACGCGCCCCCGAAGCGTCATAGCCCAGCCGCGATCCACACCGCGTAAATTGAATATAAAATGCACGTTGCGCGCGTTACGTTCGCATTGTTTTATTCTGTGCAATTGGCTACCAACTTGATTTGAGGGCGATGCGATTCTCAGAGGACTGATTTGTCCTTGGCGCTCACGTGATGCTCGCTCTCCCGACGCGTGTCTGCGCACGCGACTGGCCATGCTCGACAACATCATTTTGTTGACGGGGCCAGTCGAAGAGGCTGCCTTGGCCGGTGCACTGCGCAATCACAATCCAAGTCTGGCCATTCATCCCGTCAAATCCCTGCCGGAATTGGAGGCGATCGACTCGAATGTTTTGCGAGATGCGAGGCTAATTGCATTCGTCACGCCAGTTGTTGTTCCGCCACGAATTCTCAATGCGCTCGGTTTCGGAGCCTACAACTTCCATCCTGGTCCGCCGCACTATCCTGGCTGGGTGCCGGCGCATTTCGCGCTCTACGACCGCGCCACGATGTTCGGGGCGACCGTGCACGTCATGATCGAAAAGATTGATGCTGGCCCAATCGTTGCGGCTACGCTGTTCCCGATCCCGCCGGATGTGCGCATTCAGGATCTGGAAGCATTGGCTTTTGGCCAGCTAGCGCGCCTGTTTTGGCAAATGGCAGCAACGTTAGCGACGCAAACCGAGCCGATTCGGGAATTGCCAATCCAGTGGAGTGGGCGAAAGAGCACGCGTGGCCTATACGCAGCGATGTGCGACATTCCCCTCGACATCGCAAAGGAAGAACTTGAACGGCGTATCGAAGTGTTCGGCGCCGGCCATTTTGGCGTTTTCCCGACGATCCGCTTTTACGGCCATCAGTTTCGGTACTTGGCACCGGACCCGGCGGATAAAGGGGTGTAGGTAACCAAGGGCTAGCGACCATTCATCCCCTAAGTTTATGCGAGACCGCAGTAAATTAATGGCGCGGATATCCCCAATTTAAATGTCCCAGCTAGTGGGTAGTATTGGGAGGGTCATAGTTTATGACTATATCGATGCCGGGAGACTCTGCGAACGAGAAGCGGATCGCGCTGCGAAGGCGTGTGCTGAAGGCTGCTTTTGTCATCATCAGCGATAAAGCGCCAAAACTCGAGTGCACCATCCGAAATCTCTCTGATACAGGCGCGGCGATTCAGCTCTCCACGACCTACGGCATTCCCGCTCACTTCGATATCATTGTCGACGGTGTGCGCCACCGTTGCCGTTCAGTGTGGCGAACCGATACGAAAATCGGTGTCGCTTTTGAATAGCACGCTGCATTTCACGCTGATTTCGTTGAAAGAAGAATGCGTTCCGTGGCGAAATCCAATTATCCGCTTGCTGCCCATTTCCCGCCGTTTTCGCGGCCGAAGGTTCCCGTTGTTTTTGCCAGCTGACGGGAGGGTAGAGTCATGAAATTCGTCCCACAAATTTTGGGACTTGCCATCGCTTGTGTTGTCGTGTCGGCGCAGGCCAAACCCGCCTACATCGGGTCCACGGTCAATCTGCGTGCCGCCCCCGGTACTGGCAGCGAGATCATCGCGAAGATTCCCGGCGGAAGCCTGGTCGACGCGGGTGCATGCGACGAAGGCTGGTGCGAGATCACCTGGCAGGACAAGAAAGGCTTCGCCATCCAGACTGCGCTCAATATGAGCGGCCGCGTGCCACAGCAGCGCTCCGCGGCCGCTGCGCCGGGTTACCGGCAAGGCCCGCAAGTGGCCGAAGGTCCTGAGGTTGTCGATGGACCCATCTACTATGATGCGCCGCCGCCGGCGGTCTATTACGGCGGGCCGTACTATCGCCCCTATCCTTATTATTGGGGCGGCTGGGGCTGGCGTCGCCGGTGGTGATGTCAGTTATTTCGTCTGAGTTTTGCTGCCGAGCATGAGTCCCAACGCGAGTAGCGTTGCGATATAAGCGAGGACGCCGGCTGGTATCGCGATATACCATTTCGCGCCGAGACCCTGCTCTAGCCCGAACACGACAGCGGCGCCGACGAGCACCGCGGCAAATCTGATCATGCGGTCGCGGGTCATCGCCACCGGTTATCGCTTGCCGTCATTCGTATTCGGCCCGCGCATATTTGCCCACGGGTCGACGCGTACGGCGTCTTCCTTGCTCGTGCGCTTCAGGGTGGAGTTGTATTCCTTGTCGAGCGCCTCGGTGTCTTTCTTCTTGCGGATGTCTTCAGGCGTGTCCTGGCGCCCCCGGCCGCCTTGCGCGTAGACCGGTGTCGCGAGTATCGCCAACAACACGATAGCGACTGTAGCCCGTCGCATAGTATTTCCCCCTTGGATAGCGTTCCCTGCAAACACCGTAACATTTCAGGATAAAGCGCTCAATCTGATGAAATCGTTGCGCAATCGGGCTTTGGGCCGTATGAACGATGCGGTGCGGAGGCTTTTGAAATGTCGCTTGCTCACGACACGTCGGCGCGTCCAGCGTTGAGCTTGCCTTGCCACGACTGGACCCGCGATCAGGTGCGGGCATTATTCGCGCTGCCATTTCCGGAGCTGATTTTCCGCGCTGCGCAAATCCACCGCGACAATTTCGACCCGTCCGAAGTGCAGATCTCCACGCTGTTGTCGATAAAAACCGGCGGCTGCCCGGAGGACTGCGCCTACTGCCCACAGTCGGCAAAGTTCGACACGGGGGTCAACGCCGAGAAACTGATGGATCTCGATGCCGTGCTTGCCGAGGCGCGTGCGGCCAGGACCGCCGGTGCTTCACGCTTCTGCATGGGCGCGGCCTGGCGCTCGCCGAAAGATCGCGACCTCGACAAGGTTTGCGAGATGGTGAAGGGCGTCAAAGCGCTCGGGATGGAAACCTGCGTCACGCTCGGCATGCTGACCGGCGATCAGGCGCGCCAGCTCAAGCATTGCGGCCTCGATTATTACAACCACAACCTCGATACGTCTCCCGAGTATTACGGAGAGATCATCACCACACGTACCTATCAAGATCGCCTCGACACCTTGGAGCATGTGCGCGAGGCCGGCATCCACGTTTGTTGCGGCGGTATCGTCGGCATGGGGGAAGGGCTTGAGGATCGCATCGGCATGATCGCGACGCTCGCCAGTCTGCCCGTGCACCCGGAGAGCGTTCCGATCAACATGCTGGTCCGCGTTGAGGGGACGCCGCTCGCGGACGTCCAGATTCTCGATCCGCTTGATTTCGTCCGAACGATCGCGGTCGCGCGTATCTGTATGCCTGCGTCGGTCGTGCGGTTATCCGCAGGCCGCGAGGACATGAGCGAAGAAACGCAGGCACTTTGTTTCCTCGCCGGCGCGAATTCGATCTTCTACGGACCCAAGCTGCTGACCACGCCCAATCCGGGACGCGACCGCGATATGGCACTGCTCGACAAGCTCGGCCTGCGGGCGATGGAGTAGCCCGGCTAGGCGTCTTCTTCCAACGGCTCGAAGTGTGGCTGAAACCAGATCTGCGCAATTATGGTTGGTACCACTGCGCTGCCGATGACTGCTGTGAGCAACACGGTGTACTGGGTTTGATCGATGATGTGATTGGTCAGGCCAAACAGGGCCGCGATCGAGCCGAAGGTGAGACCCGTCGACATCATCAGCGTCGTATACATGCCTTCCCGACGGTCAAATTCGAAATATCTCGTCAACGGCAGTATCCCGACAAACTTGGTGATCATCTTCATTGCAAGAAAAACGCCGATGAGAGCTGCGCCGGTGATGAGTGCCCTTGACTCAATCAGCGAACCCGCTTTGAGAAAGTAAAACGGGGTGAGAAAAGCGAAGCAAATAGCCCGCATTCTTCGTTGCAGCTCTTTGTGCTGCATAAAGAACGACGCCAACACCATGCCGATGAGATAGGCGGGTAATACAGCCTCGCTTTGACCGAGATTGGCGAGGCCCCCAAGTGCAAATAGCACGAGGAAAAGAAACTTGATTTCAGGTTCGCTGGTGCGCTTGCCAAACCACTTAAACAGCCTCGGCACAATCCAAGGCAGCATAGCCATTGTCGCAATGGTTGCGGCGCCGAACAGCAGCAAATACCAATTATAATTTGCGAACACCAAGCCGAGCGCGAGAACGGTCCCGATGTCGTTGATGAAACATGCAGCAAGAATGATCTTGCCAAGTTCGGTGCGGTTATAACCGGTTTCGACCATCACCGCATAAACAACTGCCACTGAAGTCGTTGACAGCGAGATACCGGCAATCTGCGCTTGCGGCCAAGGCCAGCCGAGGCCGTATCGAGCCAGCAATAAACATCCAAGATACGGGGCAAAGAAGCCCATCAATCCGATAGTCACGCTGGACCAAAAATTCCTTTTTACGACGTTTGGATCGATGTCTGTGCCCGCAAGAAACGTGAGCACAATTGCACCAAAGCCAGCGATGTAATTGATCCAAGGTGTGAGCGGCAGACCTATCGTATTGCCAGCGATCGCACCGACCACAATCTCAAAAAGCGCGGCTGATATTGTTATGAAGAACGATCCGACCGCTGCGATGAGTGCCAAGGCCATCCATATGGCCGATTGAAACCAGATATTTTCCATCACGTCCGTCCTTCTTCTCAGGTCAAACGCGGGGCACAAAAAAACCCGCGCTAGGCGGGTCGCAAAATGCCCCCCACCGCACCAACAAGGCGGTAGGGGTCATCAGCTCTGTTGAGCGGTTTCGGGGAACCCCATCCCCATCGGCGGGCAAACTATATGGCGTCGTCGGACAGGTCAACCGCGGGGAGACAAGGTTGTTATTGCGCACTAGACTCGGAAAAGATTCCGAGGAGGCGCCGATGTGCCACCACTATCATATCCACGTCATGCTTTCGGCCGAAGACAAGAAAGATGTCAAAAGGCTCTCAGGCATCATGATTCCTGTTTATGCTTCCGTGCTGCTCGCCCTGATCAGCTTCGTTGCGGTCAACGGCATATCACGTCAAGGCGAGCTGATCGCCTCAACCGCTCCTGTCGCTACGCACTAGACAGCCTCGCATCTTGACCGAAACTGCTCCGCCCCGCCGCCGTCGCCGACGTGCCTTCGATTGGTCGACAGCGACCATCGCCCTTATGGCCTTTGCCGCGGCCGCAACCGTTTATCTGCGCGATGGCAGCGAGCACTTCCTCGCCATCTTGTTTGGCGATGTGACACTGTTCGCAGAGATGCTACCGAAAGTTCTGGCCGGCTGTCTCATTGGCGCTTTTGTCACGCTATTGCTGCCGCGCGAACTGGTGGCGCGCTGGGTGGGGCATGAATCTGGATTTACCGGCCTGCTGATCGCGGCGTTTTTTGGTTTCCTGCTGCCCGGGGGCCCGATAACGATCTATCCGGTCGCAGGCGCGTTTCTTGTCATGGGGGCCGACGCCGGCGCCGTGGTTGCCTTCATCGTGAGCTGGACGCTGATCGGCTACACCCGGGCGCTGGTCTGGGAGCTTCCGTTCTTCGGGTCCGATTTCGTGATCTGGCGCATTGTCGAAGCGCTGCCATTGCCAATCATCGCCGGCTTACTGGCGCGGATCGTGGTGCGCGCGGGTTTCGAGTATCGTGAGACCGTCAAATGACCCTCGCAATCAATATTCTATTGTGGCTGGTGGTCGGCACGCTCGCACTCATTGCGGCCACGCGAGGGCGGACGCTGCTGAACGACGGCGCGCGCGACGGCGCGATGGAGTTCCTGCTTCTGTTGCCGCGTATCGGCGTCGGTGTGATCGGCTCAGGTTTTGTCGCCGAGGCATTGCCGAATGACTGGGTTGCGCCATGGCTTGGCCCGGAGTCCGGATTTCTTGGCGTTTTGATTGCCACCGTCGGCGGCGCGCTGACTCCCGGAGGCCCGGTGGTCGGATTCTCGCTTGGTGCTGCCGCTTTGAAGAGCGGGGCGGGCGCCCCGCAGGTTATCGCCTATTCGACCGCGTGGGCCCTTTACGCGATTCATCGACTGATAATCTGGGAAGTGCCGATGATGCCCGCGCGCATGGTGTGGCTGCGCGCAGCGGTATCGCTGCCATTGCCATTTATGGCCGCGGCGTTCGCGATCGCGCTGGGACGGCCATAAAGCCCTTCGCGCACGCAATTTTCACAGGTATTCCCACCGCTGCCGCCCATGCTAGCCTTGCGTGGGGAAGGCGGGGTGACGCCGCCACCAAGTGAGGAGACGATGGGGGACGAGGTCAAGGCGGGCGCCGAATCGCAAGTCATTTCCGAAGAGCAACTCCGCAAAGCGGAGGAATACGTCCAGCAGGAAGAGGGTGCCGCCAACCGGCTTGCGGGCTGGGTGGGAACCGTTGTGACCGGCATCGCGGTCGCAATGACGCTGTTCCACCTCTACGCCGCCTACGACATCGTTCCGACGCAGGAGTTACGCTACATCCACGTTGCGTTCGTTCTGTTGCTGAGTTTCCTGCTGTTCCCGCTGGCGTCGCGTTTCCGCAACCACGTGCAGTGGTTTGACATAGTCCCCGCGCTCGCCGGCATCGGCATCATTATTTACGCGCTGTCCGGCGGCGATGACTTCCTCGATCGCGCCGCGGTTCCCGACCGCTGGGACGTTATCTTCGGCGGCATTTTCATCGTGCTTGTGCTGGAAGCAGCGCGTCGCACCACGGGGCCAATCATGCCCGTTGTGGCGATCCTGTTCATCGCTTACGCAATGCTGGGACCCTATTTGCCGCCACCCTGGACGCATCGCGGCTTCGACATTGCGCGCCTCGTCGGACACCTGTTCATCACGCTGGAAGGCATCTTCGGCGTTGCGGTCGACGTTTCGGCGACGTTGATCATTATGTTTACGATCTATGGGGCAATTCTTCAGCACTCGGGCGCCGGCAAGTTCTTCATCGACTTTTCGCTTGCCGTCATGGGCGGTAAGCCTTCGAGCGCCGGCCGCGCGGTGGTCGCTTCCTCGTTTCTGCTCGGCGGTCCGTCCGGCTCCGGTGTCGCCACCACGGTGATGATCGGCACGGTTGCTTGGCCGATGCTGAAGAAAGCCGGCTTCCAGCAGGACGCTGCCGGCGGTTTGCTCGCCGCGGGCGGACTAGGTGCGATCATATCGCCACCCGTGTTGGGTGCCGCCGCGTTCCTGATCGCCGAATTTCTCAAGATCAGCTACCTCGACGTCATCTGGATGGCGACTATTCCGACCTGTCTCTACTACCTGTCGCTTTTCTTCATGGTCGAGCTCGACGCAATGCGTTTCGGCGCGCAGGAAGTGGTTTTCAAACAGGAAATGACGATCTGGGAGATGACGAAGCGCTATGGCTTCCACTTCGTTTCGCTGATCGCCGTGGTCGTGTTCATGGTGATCGGCTACTCGCCGATGCTCGCGGTGTTCTATTCGACCATGCTCGCCTTCGGGATGAGCGCGCTGGCGCCAGAGACTGCCTTGGGCCCACGCCCATTGCTGCTGTCGATGCTTGTCATCCTTTGCGTGACGGCCGTGCTCGCCGCCATCCCGGGGATTGGCACGTCGGCGCCTGTGGCGCTGCTGCAATCTTATTTCCCGATGCTTATGCTGGTGGTGATCGGGGTGCTCGCCTTCCTCGGCCTGAGCGCGAAAGGGCAGCGCGCGGTACCTTCCGCCAAGAAGCTCACCACGGCGCTTGCCGACGGCTCGATCGGCGTGCTCAGCGCCGCCACCACCTGCGCGGCTGCCGGCATCATTGTCGGCATCGTTACGCTAACCGGCTTGGGGCTGAAATTCTCCTCGATCGTGATCGATTTCTCCGGCGGCAGCCTGCTGATGACGGCGATCTACACCTCGCTGGTGGTCTGGATCATCGGCCTCGCCGTTCCTGTTACCGCGTCTTACATCATCTGCGCGGTGATCGCGGCGCCGGCCTTGATCAAGCTTGGAGTGCCGGATTTCGCCGCTCACATGTTCATCTTCTACTACGCGGTGCTGTCGGAAGTTTCGCCGCCGACCGCATTGTCGCCATTCGCCGCCGCGGCCATTACCGGCGGCGATCCCTACCGAACCACTATGCAGGCGTGGAAATACACGCTACCGGCGTTCCTGGTGCCGTTTGTTTTTGTGCTCGATCCGCTCGGCATTGGCCTGCTCCTGAAAATTCCGAAGGGCGGCTCGGTCGTCGACATTGTCTGGATTTCGGCGGTGACGGCTTGCGGGCTAGGGGCGCTCGCAGTCGCGGCGCAAAACTGGGCGATCCGGCGCACCACTTTAATCGAACGTGGCCTGTTCCTGCTGACCGGCCTGCTGCTGGTGTTCCCGAGCCTGCTTGAGGCGATGATGGAAGGCATTTCGGGGGTCGATATCCCGCATCCGGCACCTTTTGGTCTGGCGCTCGGTGCCGCTTTGTTATTATGGCAATGGTTCAGCCGGGAGCCTTCGCCAGCCCGCGTTCCGTAAAAACGTCAAGAACACGCAGGAGGAAAAAATGAAACGAGGATTCAAACTGGCCTTCGCCGCGGCGGCTGCTGTTGCAGTCGCGTGGGGTGGAGCCGTCGCCCAGCAGCGGGCGATCGCGATTGGTACGGGTGGGACAGGCGGCGTCTACTATCCGATCGGCGGCGCCCTCGCCAACCTGATCTCAAAGACATATCCAAACTTGCAGGCGACCGCCCAGGTGACCGGCGGCTCGGTCGACAATCTCAAGCTGATCAATTCCGGGCAGAGCGAACTGGCATTCTCCATGGCCGACGCCGCGCTTGATGCGTTCAACGGTGTCGACAAGTTCAAGGGCACCAAGGTGCCGCTACGCACGCTGATGGTGCTCTACCCGAACATCATGCACGTCGTGTCGATTGAAGGGACCGGCGTCAACACGCTCGCGGACCTCAAGGGCAAGCGCGTGTCGACCGGCGCTCCGGGCAGCGCCACCGAGGTCATGGCATTCCGCGTCATCGAAGCCGCCGGGCTCGACAAGGATAAGGATATGAAGCGCGAGCGCCTGTCGGTCGCCGAGTCGGTGAATGCGATCAAGGATCACAAGATTGACGCCTTCTTCTGGGTCGGCGGGCTGCCGACGGCGGGCGTTACGGATCTTGCCGCCACGCCAGGCACGAAAATCAAGTTGATCGATCACTCGGACGTTGTCGCCAAGATGAACGCCAAGTACGACAACCTTTACTCGACTGCCGTGATCAAGGCCGGCACTTATCCCGGTCAGGACAAGGACAATCAAGTCTCGGCGGTGTGGAATATTCTCGTGACCAACGACAAGATGTCGGATCAGGACGCCTACAACATCGTCAAGCTCATCATCGACAAGAAGGAAGATCTGGTCGCCGTGCACAAGGACGCGACGAGTTTCACGGTTGAGAATCAGGTGACAGCAAATTCACCCATCCCGTGGCATCCGGGCGCGGTCAAATTCTTCAAGGAAAAGGGCGCCAAGATGTAAGACCGGCGTCATAGAAACATGCAGCGGCCCGGCCTTGGCTGGGCCGCTTGTTTTTTCAGGCGTGCACGCGTGCGTGTGAACCTTGCGGGGCCGCCAGGCAGGCGAAATAGCCGAACGCGCTCAGAACGGCAATGCAGAAACTCACCGGCCAGTCAGTGTAGAACGCCATCGTCAGACCGAGCCAGGCTTCCGCGAGGGCAAGCGTGGCCGAGACCAATAAGCCGCTCCAGAGGCCGGTAGTGACGCGTTGCGCTGCGGCTGGTGGGCCAACCATCAGCGTAAAGACCAGCAGCACGCCCACGATCTGAGCGCATTCCGACACCGCCAGCGCAACGATGGCGAGGAAAGCCATGGAAACAAAGCGCAACGGCACGCCCTTGGCTTCGGCCAGTTCCGGCTGCAGGCTGGCGAAAATGAGCGGCCGCATGATGGCGGCGAGCGCGATGATGGTAATTACGCCGAGCGCAGCCAGCGTCGCGATCATCGTGTGATCAACCGCCAGCACATTTCCGAACAGAAGCGCGGTCGCTTGCGTCGCAAACGATGTGTAGTAGTGCAGGAACAGCAAGCCAAAGCCCAGCGCCAGCGCAAGGACGACCCCTATCACGACATCGCGGTTGCTCAGGCGCTCGCCGAGTGCACCCATCGTGATGCCGGCGGCCATGGTGAAGGCGAGCAGGCCCCAGAGTGGCGCAAGGCCGATCAGTCCGGCGCCGGTCGCGCCGGCAAACCCGATGTGGGAAAGCGCATGGCCGGCAAAAGTTTGCCCGCGCATGACCAGGAAATAGCCGACCAGACCCGACACGACCGCCACGATCCCGGCAGCCGCGAACGCATTGGTCATGAATTCGTAGGCAAACATGTCAGTGTTGATGCTGGTGGCCGTGCGCGTGGCCGTGATCGTGATGATCGTGCAGATGATCGGTGCGTTCCACGTCGCGGCCGTGCGCCATGACAAAGATATGGCCGCTGGCGCGAACGACATGGATTTCGGTGCCGTAAAGGCGTGAGAGCACTGGCGCTGTGACCACCTCGTCGACCGTACCTAGCACAGCCTGGCCATTGCCGAGATAAAGCACGCGGTCGAGCGTACCGAGCAGCTGGTTGAGCTCGTGGGCGCTGAAAAGAACGGTTATCTTGCGCTCCCGGCAAACCCTCCTGATGACGTCGATGGCGACCTCCTGATGGCGCGCATCAAGGCTGATCAACGGTTCATCGAGCAGCAGCAACTTCGGGTGTCCGATCAGCGCTTGCGCAAGCAACAGCCGTTGCCGTTCGCCTCCGGACATTTCCGATAGCGGGCGGCCGGCGAGCTCTTTGGCTCCAACCGCTTCAAGCGTTGCTTCGATAGCGATGCGGTCCTGGCGGCTGAGCGAAGGCAGGCCCCAACGTTCGCCGTTGAGTGAGCTGGCAATGAAATCGCGCCCACGCACGCGCAGATCGGGCAAAACCGTGCGCAGTTGCGGAAGATAGCCAATTGCAGGATTGCCGCGCTCTGGTTCGCTGCCGAAAACGTTCATGCTGCCGTCGCTTGGCGAAATCAGACCAAGGATAGCGCGCATAAGCGTCGTCTTGCCGGCCCCGTTGGGGCCCAGAACGCCGATGAACTCTCCGGCTTCGATGGCGAAGCTGACATCCGACAGCACGTCGCGCCCGCCGACGCGGAGCGTCGCATGCTCGAGTGTGACAATGCTCACGAGTTCGGCCTGATCAGAGCTTTGTCGAGGACATCGAGCTCGCCAAGAACCCAGTCTTGGAAGTTCGTGTTTGCCGGCATCGTTTCAGTGACGCCGACCACCGAAACTTTGGCCTTCACCGCAATGTCCCGCAGCCGCTTGGTTAGCTTCTCGGATACCTGACTGTTGTAGATCAGGACCCTGACTTTGCGTTCTCTCAGATCATTCTCGAACGCGGCGACGTCGCGGGCGCTTGGTTCGGTATCGTTCATCATCGCAAGCTGAAAACGCTGATTGCGCATGCTGAGGCCGACAGCGTCGGTCATCAGGCCGAAGACAGGCTCGGTGGCCGTTACAACTGTTCCCGAATGTTTTGCTTTCAGCTGCGCAACACGTTGGGCAATGCGCTCGAGCGACGCGAGTGTTGCCTTAAGCCGCGCCGCGTAGTCTGGCGCATGTGCGTGGTCCGCCCTGGTGAATGCGTCGGCGAGCGCAGTTGCCACCGCCGGCATGGTCGCAGGGTCGTACCAGAGATGCGGATTGTCGCCGGCTTTACGCCCGGTGAGTTGCGCGGCGTTGATCACTGTGCGTTCTGGCCGCGGTGCCGCCGCCAGAAGCTTGTCCATCCAAGGGTCGTAGTTGGCGCCGTTGAGAATAACGATTTGTGCATTCGTCAGTTGGCGCACGATGCCGGGTGTGGTTTCGAACAGATGCGGATCCTGGTCCGGATTGCTCATGATGCTGACGACATTGATCCGATCGCCGCCGATTTGGCTGGCGATGTCGCCGTAGAAATTCTCCGCCGCCACGACTGCGATCTGGCTGTCGGCCGCGCTGGCCGTGTGGGCGTGGCCAAAGGCCAGGGTGAGTGCAGCAACCGCTATGGCAAGAACACGCAATGAAGAACACCTTCGATTCACGGGGATAAAAACTGGACTTACTAAATGTAACATTATAACATTTCAGCTGACAAGACCGCGCTCAGTCAGTTTCTGTTTCATTTGGGCGAGCTAGGCGTCGATTTTCGCGACGCCGCGAACCAGCCAGAAACGCAACATCCGCTGTGCGGTGGCTACTGACAGTTTGAGAAAATCGGCGCGCGCCTGGGCGACATCGGTCGCGGGCATCTCATACGGCGCGTACTTCGTTTTCAGGATTACCTGCAAAGTCGGGAAGCGGAACTCGGCAGCCTTGCAGGCGACGAGAATGCCGTCATAGCGCAAATTCTGCATCAGCCGCTCGATTAGCTCGACAGGCGTGCCGCAAGTCCGCGCAAGCGCTACGACAAGTTCTTCATATTGACCGACTTCGGCAAATCCGGCGACCGCTGCCTCGTTGAGTTGGCGGTCGCCCTGCATTTTGTCGATTAATGCGACTGCGTAACTGAAGTCACGAGGTGCCGCTGCCTTGCGCAGCATCTTGTCCGAAAGTGCAGCAAGAACGCCCTGGATCAAGGCTTGGCGGTCTTGTGGTACGACCGCTAGCAGACGTCCGCGCACGGCTTCGGTCGCTTTCGACATCAGGTCTTGCAGCAAATGCGGAGGCATATCCAGACGCACGCCTAGATTTTCAGCGAGACGCTCATCGTTCTCTGCGCGCGTGGTCAGTGTTACGTAGCCACCGTCAGAAAAAGTCGCGCCCTGGTTTTGCGATAACTTGCGAACGACTGTCGTGTCGCCTCGCTCAATCAACACGTCCGTGACTGCCGCGGCCAGGCGCGTGCGTTCGGAAATCGCGCCAAGGTGTCCCTGGCCTTTCGATCCGGCAATTTCAACGAGGTCGCTGTCGGTCAGTTGCGGTGATTGCGCCAGCACCGGCCCTGCAACAGCAATCTCGTCGTGGTGCGCAAGACTGCGGATGATGCCGTTGGGTGCATTCTCGATGGGCGCAAGCTTGGTCCCAAGTTCGGCGAGCGCTTTGATCTCGACTTGCTTGATCAGGTGCGCGAGCACGTCGTCAAACAGGCCGACCTGCTCGTCGTTGTAGCCTTCGGCTTGGCCGAGAAAAAGATCGGTTACGCGTCTGAGGATTTCCGTGCGCCGATCGCTCGAGCCCGCGGCAAGAACATGTTCGAGTTCATCGATAACGGACGCGGCCTGCGACATTACTTGTCTTGGACGGGATTCTTCCCGCCGCCTTCCAAAGCTGCCGTGGGTCGCCCCCCACGCTGCCGCACCTTATCGGGTGGGCCGTAAAGCTTAGGTAAAGTCGGTTTGGAACCGGATGGAACCCGGAATCCCCAGCGATCGAAATAACTTATGGCCTGCGCGGCACGGGCAGCTTAATGAGCCGCGGCTCACCGCGGCTTCGACACGCAATAGATGTACCTTTGGCTACTGCGCGTGAATGTTGCCCTCTTTGACCACGCGCCCCCACTTGGTGATCTCGGTCTTGATGTAATCGGCGAACTCCGCCGAGGTCATCACGACGGTAGCCGCGCCTTCACGTTCGAATTGCGCCTGGAGTTCCGGCGCCTTAAGCGCCGCCTGCGTTGCGGCGTAGAGTTTGTCGATGATCGGCTGAGGCAGCCCGGCGGGGGCCGCCAGACCCCACCAGTTATCGGCCACATAGCCGGGAACACCGGCCTCCGCGATCGTCGGTATGTCCGGCAATACCGGGCTGCGCTCGGCGCCTCCGGTGCCGAGGGCAATGAGCTGTCCGGATTTGATGAAGGGCGTGGTCTGCACCAGCGATGAGAACATGATCTTCACGTGACCGGCGATGACGTCCTGCATTGCCGGGCCGCCGCCTTTGTAAGGCACGTGCGTAAGATTGACGTTGGCCTGCAGCTTGAACAATTCGGCGCCCAAATGCTGGAAGCTGCCAACGCCGGCTGAAGCGTAGTTGAGTTCGCCCGGCTTCTCTTTGGCAAGCGCGACCAGGTCCTTGACTGAACGGATCGGCGAGGTCGGGTTAACGACCAGCACATTCGGTCCGGTCGCAAAGATCGAGATCGCGGTAAACGATTTGATCGGATCGTATTTGAGCGTATAGAGCGCCGGGTTCACGGCGTGCGCGATCGAAATGACGCAGATGGTGTAACCGTCCGGTGCGGCAGTGGCGCAGGCTTCGGTGCCGATGGTGCCACCAGCGCCGGCGCGGTTGTCGACGTACACCTGTTGCCCCAGTTTTATGCTCAGCTGCTGCGCGACCAGTCGGCCGACCACGTCGTTGCTGCCGCCTGGCGGGAAGGGAATGATGAGCCGTACCGGGCGGTCCGGATATTCGGCGCGCGCGACCGGTGAAAACGCTAGCAGCAGCGCCGCAGCCGTGGTCCATCGCAACAGGAACTTCTGCATAGTGCCTCCCGGATTCGGAAATCGTCAGTGCCAGTACGGCGGATAGTCGTTGTTCTTCTGTTCAGCGGCGAGCCTGCGCAGCATCGCCGGCCATTCCAGCACACCATAAGGCCGCCGCGTCCCGGGCTGGTACATGTGTGCCGTGTGCGCCAGAACATTTTCGCCGGGCATGGTCAACTCGGTACGCGCGGCCATCGCATCAACCTGCGAGCGGCATGACAGTTCAAGCTGGTACATGGTGTTGAACGCTTGCTGCACGGTGGGTCCGCAGGTGAGCAGACCGTGATTGCGCATTACGAGTGCGTCGTGGGGTCCGAGATCGCGCACCAGGCGCTCGCGTTCGTCGAGCTCAACCGCCGGCCCCTCATAGTCGTGGTAGCCGATGTGGCCGACGAAGCGGATCGAGGTCTGTGACAGCGGCAGCAGGCCGCATTTCATCGCGGCCACCGCCATGCCCGCGCGGGTGTGCGTGTGCAGTATGCAGGCAACATCCGGCCGCGCTTTGTGGATGGCGCCATGAATCACATAGCCGGATTTGTTGATGTCGTAGTCGGTATCGGGCTTCCAGATAATGTCGCCGTCGACATGAATCTTCACCAGGCTGGACGCCGTGATTTCCTTGTAGAGCAAACCATACAGATTGATCAGCAGCAGATCATTCTCGCCGGGAATACGCGCGGTGATGTGGTTGTAGATCAGATCCGTCATCTCGTAGGTGTCGACCAGCCGATAGCAGGCGGCGAGATCAAGCCGTGCCTGCCATTCCTCGGGCGATACCTTGCCCTTGATCGAGGGGAAATCGGCTGAATAGTTCATGACGTTCCTCACCGGCGAAAATGTCTATTCTGCTTTTGGTGCAGCATAGCCTTGCAGGACGAAGAAGGCCAAGGGTGAGGGCCGTTTGATACGTCCACCCGGAGATAATGTCCAATGGCGCTCGTCACTTTAGGTCTGATGTTGACCGCGTTCGCGGCGCTATGCGTCTGGCTAGCAGCCGATCGGCTCTGGCACGGTCTTCTCATTCTCGTACTTGGATTGATCTTGTTTCCGGTCGTCGCTAGCTGGCTGACCGGCGATGTGTCGCGCTACTTTCCGGCCGGGTCTTTTCCCGAGGGGGCGGACGGCAAGGATCAAATTGTACTCGCGAGCGCGACGGCAACTATTTTTGTCGCGTTCATGCTTGCGGCATGTATCTGGGCGGCCGCAGCGGCCATATGGCGGCGCCTGCAACGTAAATGAAGGCCGAGCCGGCTTTGTAGTGTGGCTCAAGATTGCTTATATAGTTGCCAACGGAGTTTTCAATTCATGGCTATACCCGACGCCGCCACAAAAATCCCAGTCACCGTGCTCACCGGCTATCTCGGCGCGGGCAAGACCACGCTGCTCAATCGCATCCTGTCCGAGCCGCACGGCAAGAAATTTGCCGTGATCGTGAACGAATTCGGCGAGATCGGCATCGACAACGAGCTGGTGGTCAACGCCGACGAGGAAGTGTTCGAGATGAACAACGGCTGCATCTGTTGCACCGTGCGCGGCGATCTCGTGCGCATCATCGACGGCTTGATGCGGCGGAAGGGTAAGTTCGACGCCATCATTGTGGAGACCACGGGGCTCGCGGATCCGGCGCCGGTTGCCCAGACCTTCTTCATGGATGAGCAAGTCGGCGCCAAGACCAAACTGGACGCCGTCGTCACCGTTGCCGATGCGAAGTGGCTCAAGGACCGCCTGAAAGATGCACCCGAAGCCAAGAATCAAATCGCCTTTGCCGACGTCATCCTGATCAACAAGACTGATCTAGTCGCGCCGGAAGAGCTCAGCGAGCTGGAAGCGCGCATCCGCGGGCTAAATCCTTACGCGCAGCTGCACCGCACGGAGCGGGCAAAGATCGATATCAATGAGGTGCTCGGCCGCAATGCGTTCGATCTGGACCGCATTCTCGAAATCGAGCCGAATTTTCTGGAAGGCGAGGACCACGATCACGACCACGACCATCATCATGATCATGGGGACCACGGCCATGGCGAGCATCACCACCATCATGGCAACGGCCTCAAGCACTTTCACGACGAAGAGATGCAAAGCATATCACTCCGCAGCGACAAGCCATTGAACCCGGACAAATTTTTTCCGTGGATACAGGATCTTGTCGCCAAGGACGGCCCAAGCATTCTCCGTTGCAAGGGTATTCTGTCATTCCAGGACGATCCCGAACGCTTCGTATTCCAGGGCGTACACATGATCCTCGACGGCGACCATCAGCGTCCCTGGAAGGACGGCGAAACCCGCGACAGCCGCATCGTGTTCATCGGCCGCGATCTGCCGGTCGATAGAATCCGTCAAGGCTTCGAAAGCTGCATCGCCTAACGTGAGCGACACGCAGGTACCTATCCCTTCACTTGCCGATCGCGTGCGCGAGGTGAACGCGGGAGCCGCTATCGTCGGCGTGCATTTTCTCGGTTCGACCCCGGTGTTTGTGCTCGGCGAGGAAGCGCTCCTGTTCGCCGGTGAGACCGAACGCCGCCTTCCCATTCACAGCGGCGCTATCCTGGCGAGCACAGCGGATGGCGAGCGCATCATCACCGGCGGCGACGACGGCAATCTCATTGAAACCAGCGCGGACGGCGAGCACCGCGTGATCGCCTCCGACGACAAGAAGCGCTGGATCGATCAGGTCGCGCTTGGGCCCGATGGCGCACTGGCGTGGTCGGCCGGCAAAAGCGCGCATGTACGTGCAAAGAAGGGCGAGTTGCGCTCCTATGAAGCTCCGTCGACCGTGGCCGGCCTTGTTTTTGCGCCGAAGGGGCTCCGCCTTGCCATCGCGCATTACAATGGGGCAACCCTTTGGTTTCCAAATGTCGCTGGCGCACAGCCGGAAAAGCTCGAATGGAAGGGGTCGCATCTTGGCATCACAATAAGTCCGGACGGCAAATTCCTGATCACCTGCATGCAGGAGCCGACGCTGCACGGCTGGCGCATCGCCGATGGCAAGCACATGCGCATGTCGGGATACTCCGCACGTGTGCGCTCGCTGAGCTGGACAGCGGGCGGCGACTTCCTGGCGACATCGGGCTCCGAGCAGCTCATTTTGTGGCCGTTCGACGGCAA
>DASPUD010000042.1:0-11467 GCA_035623095.1 Pseudolabrys sp. | reverse complement strand
GAAGATCTCGCTGACAAGCGCTACCAGCACCGTGACACCCGCAAGTGTCGTCAGTGACAGACCTAATGACCAGGGCTCTTCTTCCGACTCGCCATGATCCGCGCCGGCGAAAAGTTCACCGTGAGTTTTGAGTGCAAACAGTAAACCCAAACCGTAGGTCACGATGAGCAGCACCGAAAGGCACAGGCTCAGCGTCTGGGTGAATTTTGCCGTTGCCGCGGTAGGAGCGGCGTCAACGGCCACCGAGGGTACCAGCAGCGCTACCGTCGCAAGAAAAAGAAGCCCTGCCTGAAGACGGGCGTTGTTGCGGTTATATTCCTGCACGTGGTGCTTGAGCCCGCCGAGCAGAAACGATGCACCCAGCATGAACAATGTATTGGTAACAATCGCCCCGGCGATGGACGCTTTAACGAGAACATACTGGCCGGCGCGCAACGCAGCGAGGGCTATCAGCAGCTCGGTCAAGTTTCCCAGGGTCGCATTGAGCAGGCCGCCGATCATGTCGCCCGTCTTGGCGGCAACGGATTCTGTGGCGCGACTCAACAGCGCGGCCAGGGGCACGATAGCCATGATGGACAGCACAAACAGAAGCGTATGCGCTTCCGGGCGCAGAGCCTGTGCGGCCAAGACTATGGGTACGAGCACCAATGGCCAGAGTAAGGGATTGTGCCGAATTTCCTTAATCAAGGGACTCACGCTGATCATCCGTCGTTTGCGGTTAGGAGCGCGCTATTTCGTGGCTTTCTGCAGATACGCGATCAGGTCCGAGCGATCGCTCGGGTTCGCCATTCCGGCATAGGGCATGCGGTTTGCCGGCACCATGCCCTGTGGGTCGGTAATGAATTTGTCGAGCGTTTCCGGTGTCCAGGTGATGCCGCTGCGTTTCATCGCCGGCGAATAACGGAATTCGGAGAGTGCGCCAGCCTTGCGTTGAAAAATCTCATGCAAGGTCGGCCCAACATTGTTCACGCCGGCCTCCAGCTTGTGGCACGCGGCACAATCCTGAAAGCGTGCTTCACCACGCGCGGCATCGCCGTCAGCATAGGCGGCGCCACTCAGCAGAAACGCAAGAACCAGTGTTACCCCGCCGACACGACCACTCATGCCGGCACCAGCGGCTGCGGGTTTTTCACGTAGTGGTTCTTGATTACGTCCGCCGTCCAATATGCCAGCGCGCCTACCGGGCCGGTCGGATTGTACGACGCGTTGTGCGGAAATACATTGGCGCCGATCACGAACAAATTGTGGCAATCCCAGCTCTGTAAATACTTATTCAGCGCGCTGTTCCGCGGATTCGTGCCCATGATGGTGCCGCCGGTGTTGTGCGTGCTTTGGTAGGGAACCACGGTCCACGGATCAGTGCGTGCTCTCGCGGGATTGAGGTTAGTCGGAGTCATTGTTTTGGCGATGTCGTTGATCACCTGGGCCGCGTGCTGGCCTACCTTGTGCTCGTTCGCCTTGTAATCGAACGTCATGCGCATCAGCGGTTGGCCGAACGCATTGCGATAGGTTGGATCGAGATCGAAGCAATTGTAACGGTTGGCCATAACACTGCCGGCCGCGCTGATCGTCATTGCGGTCTGGTACCATTTCGCGGTCGCTCTTTTCCATTCACTTCCCCACTGCGGAGTGCCGCTTGGTACCGGGCGGTATCCGATCGGCAGTGCAGTATTGAATCCACCGGACACGTTGTAGGCGCCGACAAAATTGTGCGGCCCGCGATCGAACTCCCAGTTGACGTTAAAGTCGTCGAACGTGGCGTTGGAACCGCCGGCACTCATGAACGGATTGAAGAATTTGCCTTCGAAAAACAGCGTCGCGCCCGTTCCGGTCTGGTAGCAATAATTCTTGCCGATAATGCCCTTTTGCGTGGCGGGATCGTATGGTTCGCCGATGCCGGACAGCAGCATCAAATGCACGTTGTTGATGGCGTAAGCGCACAACAACACGATTCCTGCTGGCTGCTCGAATTCCTCGCCATTGAGCAAATTCGTGTAGGCAACGCCGGTCACGCGTTTGCCGTCGCTGTCCTTGAGCACTTTGGTCACCCAGGAATGCGCGCGCAGCTCGAAATTCGGACTGCGCATGGCAATCGGGATCACCGTCATATGCGGGCTGCCTTTGGCATTGGCCTCGCAGCCGAAGCGCTGACAAAAGCCGCAATACTGGCAGGCACCGAACTTGATTCCGTCAGGATTGGTGTAGGGTTGCGTCGCATTGGCGGATGGCCGTGGAAACGGGTGGTAGCCGGCGTTTCGCGCGGCTTCGCTGAACATCTCGCTCGCCAGGATCGGCGTCAGCGGCGGTAGCGGATATTCGCGCGCGCGCGCAGCTTCGAATGGATTGCCGCCGGGCTGGATCTGGCCCTTGATGTTGCCTGCCTTTCCGGCGACCGCGGCCACGTATTCGAACTTGTCGTAGTAGGGTTCGAGCTCGGCGTAAGTGATGCCCCAATCCTGAATCGTCATGTCTTCCGGGATAAAGTTTTTGCCGTAACGCTCCTCGTAGTTGGACCGGATCCTGAATTCCATGTCAGTCCAGCGCCAGGTGTGCCCACTCCAGTGCACGCCGGAACCGCCGACAACTTCGCCTGGCAGAAACGAGCCGAGCCGCCGCATCGGCAGCGCTTCCTGGCTGGGATTGTTGCGTATCGTGATGGTATCGCGCGCAGTGTTCTGCATCAGATCATGTCGCACGACATAACGCAGTTCATCGCGAATATTGGGCAGGGAAAAGTCATTTTCCGTTGAGCGGGGCGCGCCGCGCTCGAGCGCAACGACCTTGAGACCGGCCTCGGTCAGTTCCTTTGCAAGAATACCGCCGGTCCAGCCCAGTCCGACGATGACGGCGTCGACTTCCTTGAGTTTTGTAACCATGGCGATCCCCTCAACTCATATCCGAAATGCTGACAGGTTTGTTGGGGAATGGCTTGCCGCGATATTTCTCGATGTGCTCGCGATGCACGGCGATCACGCCAGGGAAGCCGATAATGGCCCAGCCGGCCTTGTTGCGGTTGCCGCCATAGATCGGGTCGGAATACATGCCTTCAATCACGGTCTGATAGACCGTTGCCCAGAACGGTCGCACCGGCAGTCCGCCGTCGAATTTGATTTTTCCCGTGGAGAGGCCGACCAGAACCTCCTCACGCTGTGCCGCATCGAGCCGGTCAAATGACTTGCCGTATGTCTTGCGGCAATGCGAATTGGTGGCCTCGATGCCGGTCCGGTAGAGCTGGGCCGGTGTAAGCGGCAGCTGATACCCCTGGCTCGGCACACCGAGTTTCCACGGGCCCTGCATATAAAGCCGTTCGCCCTTGCCCCATGCGCCGGAGAGCGCACGGTCAATATAGATGTTGATGCCGAGATCAGTGCCTTTCGGACCGATCTCGTCGGCGGGGACCATGTGATCCACCAGCGCTTCGACGAAGGCGGCCTCGTCGAGATTGAGAAATGCGTATCCTGCCGCTTCTGACGTTGTGGGCGCGGCGGCTGTCTGTTGCGCGTTTGCGGCAGGGGCGGCCACCGTGGTCCCGCTCGCTGCGGCAGCGCCGCCGACGACAGCGCCTTTCAAAATGTCGCGCCGGTCGAATTTGTGTTTTGTCATGGGCTTCCCCCTCGGTGTCTGCGAGGAGCCCGGCCGCGGGCCCCGCGGACACGCCTGCCAAGCATGCTGCTTTCGTGTTAAGCCGGCAAGATATTGTTCAGAAAATGTATACCGACGGGATTGCAGAAGATGTGACCACGCTCAAGGCAGTCACATTTTGTACGGACTACGGCGCAGTCTTCGCGTCGATTCGCGGCGGGGGCGAAGCAGCCGCTCCTTTCAGTGACGGCGCGAGGTGCGCCGCGGCGTCGCGCAGCGGCAGCGCCATACCGGCAGGCAGCGAATGCGGGTCGTAGCCGAGATCATCGACACCGAATTTCAGTTTTTGCGGCTCGCGCGTGGGAACGTGCAGCGTGCCGAACATCCAGTCCCACAGCGCCAGGCAACTGCCGAAATTGCGGTTAAAATGTTGCGGATCGGTCGAATGGTGAATCTGATGATGAGCGGGACTTAGAAAAACGCGGCCGAGCCAGCCGTTAAAGGCGATCCAGAAGTGCGAGTGCTGCAGATGCACATAAGCGTGGATGAACACGACCAGGATGATGTTGGTATCGGTGACGGAAAACGGCGGGACGCTCATGCCGAAGAGATAATTGGTCAGCCCGTTCGCAAACGCGACCGAGACCGCCAGGATGTTGACGAAGACCAGCGTGTCAAGGGGATGCACGCGAAACACTGTCAGCGGCGTCAGCACGTGCGCCGAGTGATGCACCTTGTGGAATTCCCACAGCATCGGCACGCGATGTTTAAGCCAGTGGTCGAACCAGTAACCGAGCTCATAGGCGACGAAAGCCGCCGCTGTCACGACGGCGCGCACGGTGAATTCCGACAGCGAAGTCCGCCGCATCGGGCCAAACGCCGCCACCAGCCATTCGGCGAAATAGTTGCTCAGTACGCGATAGGATAACACCGCCCAGCCAAACATGACGCCGAACAGAAAGACGCTGAAGAGGAAGTATCCGATGTCGGCGGCGGTGGACGGACTGTTGGCGATACGGCGCGGCAAGATTGCGCGCGCGAGCGTGCGTAGCCGCACGCGGCGGTTCCTGACGCGACGGCGCCAGATCAGATAGCCGAGCGCAATGAAAAGCGCGCAGGTGAGCGACGTTAAGGAAAAGCTCGTACCGCCCGATAGCAGCAGATGCCCGAGCTTGGCCGGCACATAGGCAAGCCCCTCGGTGAGCCCCTTGGTCAGGTCCATGACGCGGCATCCGGCTGGCGAATGCCGATGATTGCCCCGTGAGCGGTAAATTTATTCTTATTTTCAACGGTAAAACGTGAATATGCGACGCCGGAGCCTTTGTTGCAGGTCTGGCGGCATGATCGCCGTGGTTCGGCCTCGAAATGCCGCTGGCCTAAATAATGTTATTTTTATTTTGTAAGGGTCTTGGATCAGGCATTATTTAAAGCGGCTCATTTCAACAGGGGGCGTTTATGAACCTGAAGTCGACAGTTGCTGTTTTGATAATCGCCGCCGTTCCGCTGTGCGCCCACGCTCAAAATCAAAAATCGAGTCCACCGAATCAAAAATCGAGTGCCGCGAAGGTCACCAAAGCGAGCGCGCAAAAGGTGATCAAAGGGATCAGCAGCGACAAGGCCAAGACCCAGGTTTTCTGCGATTTGGGCAAGCTTGCCGGGCAGATTGATGAAGCTGAGCAGAAAAAGGATATGAAGAAGATTGACGAGCTGAATCAGAAAATGGGTGAGCTCGCAACGAAATTGGGTCCCGAATACGCCTCGCTGATGGATGGGATGCAGGACATGGATCCGAATTCAAAAGACGCTCAGGAAATCGGTGCGATGCTCGATACGCTTGAAAATTCCTGCCCGAAGTAACTGCAGCAATTATCGTTTTGTGATGCCTGCTTTCTCGATGACGTTAGACCACTTTGCGACGTCGCTTTTGATGCGTTGTTGCAGATCATCGGGCGACATGCCGCGTGCATCCATGCCTGCCTCGTTTGAAAACTTCTGAACTTCCGGCGATTTGAGCGCTTCTCCAACAGCGCGGTTAAGCTGCGTGACAATATCGGCGGGTACTCCCGACCGTACGGCTAGCCCGTTCCAACTTGTCACCTCGTAGCCGGGCAGCCCGCTTTCGATCACGGTCGGGACGTTCGGCAGATTGTTCGCGCGCTCGCGCGCCGTTGTGGCCAGCACGGTCATCTGGCCGCTCAGGATAGCCGGCTGGAATCCGACAAAATATTCAAATGCTACATCCACGTCGCCGCGCAAAACGGCATTCGCCAGGTCAGGCGTCGTCTTGTACGGCACAATGGTAACATCGAGTCCGGCGATAGTCCGGAACAGTTCGGCGGAAAGATTCTGTGCGCTGCCGGCATTGATGGTACCGAAATTCAGCGTGCCAGGGTGCGCCTTTGCGTCCGCGATTACGTCGCTCACCGTCTTGTAAGGCGATCGGGCTTTGGCCGCGATGACGAGACCATACGACGCCGTCGTCGAGATCGGCGTGAAGTCGGTTTCAATATTGTACGGCAACGACTTGAAGAGCGCTTTGGCAATGGTAAGACCACCGCCCACCATGACGAGCGTATATCCGTCAGCGGGTGCTTCGCGCGCCGCCTGCATACCGACAACACCGCCGGCGCCCGGCCGATTTTCGATGAAGAACTGTTGGCCAAAGCGTTTGGAGAGACCCTGCGCCACCATGCGCATGGTCACATCGGCGATGCCGCCGGGCCCGTAAGGCACGATGATCCGAACCGGTCTCGAAGGATACGTCTCGGCTCGTGCCGCCGTGAACGCCATCGCGACAACAACAGCGAATAACGCTTTGCCGACGTAGGATCGGACTTTTCTTTTCATGGCGGAAAGTGGCCGATGCCTGTGAGCAGCATGACATAACGCAGCGATAGCTGGACCACAATCAGTCTGTTCATGCACGGCAGGTCGTCGCCGGCGGCGCTTTACGTGCACCATCCATTGTCTTACGACCCTCGGGCCATGCCGACGTCGACGATTGATATCCACCCGCACATCATCTCAAACGATGAGAGGCGCTATCCGTTGGCGCCGTTGGGGGGCCACCAATCGGACTGGTCGCGCACGCGCCCCGTCACGCTGGAGCAACTGATTTCCGCGATGGCTACGGCCGGCATTTTTAAGGCCGCAATCGTGCAGGCCTCGACATGCTACGGGCACGACAATTCCTATGTAGCGGATGCGGTCGCTGCACACCCTGAGCGTTTCACCGGCGTATTTTCCGTCGACGTGCTCGCGCAGGATGCCCCGGAAACCATGCGGCGGTGGCGCGCCAAGGGCCTGACCGGAATGCGGCTTTTTACGTTCGGCAGCACGATGTCCGAGCAGGCGAACTGGCTCGACGATCCGAAGTCATATCCTGCATGGAAATGCGCGGGGGAGCTCGGTCTTTCGATTTGCCTGCAAATGTCGGCCAAGGGCATTCCGCAGGCGACTCGCATGGCCGAGCGTTTTCCAAACGTCAGAATCATTCTCGATCATTGCGCGCGGCCGGAACTGGCCGATGGACCACCGTACAATGATGCGGCGAGCTTGTTTGAGCTCGCGCGACGTTCGAATATCTACCTCAAACTTACGCCTCGCATTTTCATTGAATCGCGCCGCGGTAAAGCCACGCCAGAAACGTTCTTCGCGCGCCTTGTTTCGGAATTCGGTGCAGCGCGCCTCGCATGGGGGTCAAACTACCCTTCCAGCGAAGGCAGCCTGCCGCAACTTCTCATGTTGGCGCGACAGTCGCTTAACTTCCTGCCCGCGGGGGATCAGGATTGGATTTTTTGCAAAACCGCGCAGGTGCTTTATCCAGCGCTGTCGGACACAACGGGCGGATCATGATGGCGGCCGTCGAGAAAACCAAATTGTACACGCTGCTTGGTGATTATCCGAACACCAGCGCGCTCCGGAAAGGCGTGGTAACGTCCGGTCTTGTCGACCTTCAAATCGCCGACGTCAAAGTATCCAACACGGCTTTCAAGCCACTTGTCCGCGAAGCGAAATTCGACTTGGGTGAGTTGGCGATTGTCACCTATTTGCAGGCAAAAACTTACGGCAAACCATATGTACTTATCCCGGCAACGGTGCTTGGCCGCGGCCAGCATCATACGATCGCCTACAATCCGCAACGCGGCGCGTTAAAGGCGTCCGACCTTGCGGGCAAACGGGTAGGGGTACGCGCCTATACCCAAACGACCGGTGCATGGGTCAGGGGCTTTCTTGGCGACGACTACGGCGTTGATCCTTTGAAGATCCGCTGGATCACCTTCGAAAACCCGCATCTTGCTGAATACAAAGATCCTGCTTTCGTCACGCGCGCGCCGGAAGGAAAAACTCTGGTGCAGATGCTGCTCGACGGCGAAATCGATGCTGCCATTGTCGGTGACAAAATTCCTGACCCGCAGTTGGCGCCCCTTATTCCTGATGCCGATGTGGTCGCGCGCAAATGGGCGGAAACGCACGGCGGGATCCCGATCAACCATATGATGGTCGTCCGCGAGTCGATTTCGGAGTCTCGCCCCGACCTGATCCAGGAAATCTACCGCATGCTGCGAGAAAGCCGGCGTTCCGTGCCGCCACCACCGGACGGAGTTTCTGATCCATGGCGCTTTGGCGTTGAATCTAACCGCGAGTCGCTCGAGATCATTATTGACTACAGTGTCCGCCAGCAATTGATTCCGCGGCGGTTTTCGGTCGATGAATTGTTCGACGACTGTACGCGCGCTTTAGGTTAGGCCGGGCGGTGGTCGATCACCCGCAGGAAAGCGAGTTCTGCAGGTCAATGGTAATGGTGGAGCCGAGGGGATTTGAACCCCTGACCTCCTCATTGCGAACTGAAGTTTTTACAATTCCCGACGCTTCCCCATAATTCCTAGCGCGTTGAAAAGCCCTTTCCTTCGGGGATTTCAGCTCTAGATGGATTGCCGACAATTTCTTCAATTTCCTACCTCGTGGTCACCCAGTGGTCACCCGAAGCATTGCAGGTTTTTGGCCGCACTGCGCGAAGCGGAGACCGTCGGCATCCCCTATGAAGTAGGTGAGACACGACCGACGGCCAAGCACGCGGCCAAGCCGGAGAACAGGCGAGTGATTGTCGCGCACGAGGCTGTAGGCACCGGGAACGAATATGAATTTTTTTGAACAGAAAAATTCATTTCGTCGAAAAGAGGTTGGTTTTCTGCAATTCCCAGAACTGCGTGTCGATCTGATGCTGAGCAAACCGAATTAATTTGGCGCGCTAACGTTCATATTATTTCATTTCATGAGGCCGGAATGGCCGCTTTTTTGGTCGCTATTGGGGGTAAAGCGGACATGGCGTTTTGCGCTGCATATGTCCGCTTCTGACCCAAAGCGGACATGCGACCAGTTCCAATTGGACTTAAAGGTCCCACTGTGTGCTATGGCGACAGCGTCGCTCTGCGTTGCTCGACGATTTGCATGAAATCTCGGGCTGTGGGATCTGAAGCGTCGAGCAGGTCCTTGAAGTCCCGCCAGTCCAACGCCAGCACTTCGACGTTGGTACGCGCCCGTACATCGGCGGTGCGCCGTGTTTCTTCGAGGATTCCTATCTCGCCGAAAACTTCCCCGCGGTGAAGCGTAGCCAAGGGCACGTTCGTGCCCTCCACCGTATGTTGCACCACGTCCACCTCGCCGTCGGCGACGATGTAGAACCGGTCCGGCTCATCTCCTTGCCGGATCACCACATCGCCCGACTGGAATCGCATTGTCTGCAGACGGTTGGAGGCGCGGGCCAAAGCTGCCTTACTCAGCCGCGGAAATGTCTGAGCGACCCATTCATTGTACGTCGTAAGGGTCGACTCTCCCGGCTTCCATGCTACCGGGCACAGCTCTCCCGAGCGCAAGGCCTGGAGCACGCGCAGGATCTCCTGAACGTTCCGACCCACTTCCAAATCGTTCACGGTGATATGGCGCACGACGCCCTGGGGGTCGATAATGAATGTTCCTCGCAGGCTCGCGCCGTCATCCAATAAGACGTCGAACCCCTTGCTGAGCTGGTGGGAGGTATCGGCCAGCACCGGATAGCTCACGCGCAGCAGCCGCGCGTCGCTTTCGAACCATGCCTTGTGGCTGAAGAAGCTGTCGGTGCTGGCCCCGATGACGACCGCTTCCTCGGCCTTGAAGTCGGCCTCCAACTCCCCGAACGCGACGAGTTCTGTGGGGCAGATAAATGTGAAATCCCGTGGATAGAAGAACAGCACAACCCACTTACCGCGATGCTCGGCTAACGTCATACGCTTGGGCCCATGGGCGCCTCTTATCCAATAATCCAGTCCGGCGTCAGGTGCCGGTGACCCGATCCTGATGTCCATCAATGCCTCCTCGTTGTTGGTTGGCACAGAGCGACGGCGCGCCCGGCGGACTTACGTCGCCACCCTCCATGCCGGCTCTCATTCCCTAATGTGGCGGATTTTTCGGTGCGGGATAATGCGCGCTGCCACTGCGGGCGATAGACCACGGGTGCGCGTCGGTAATGCGCAAGCTCCATTTCGAGTCGCGCGTTATTCTGCAATAGACGATGCGAGATCAACTGGAGAAAATAAAATCCAAACCGGGCGTTCTGAAAAAACAGCTGTTCAACCTGTCCATAGGAGATCTGGAGGAGTATCCCCGCTTCGGTGCATTCGAGCGTTTGCGTGCGGCCGTGTTTGCGCGTGAGTAAGGCGAATTCGCCAACCACATCCCGAGCTTTAAGCTCAATACCAGTCTCCACCAGTCGGAAACGGCCTGACATCACGACAAACATATCTCGGCCGGGCTCCCCTTTGTGAAACACTTTCTCACCGGGTTGCACGTGTCGTGTCGATGTGAACGGCTTTAGCCAGTCCATGTTGGGGTCGCCACCCGTTGCCTCGCGCACTTGTTTTATAAGCTTCAACATCTCGCGCAGGCGCAGACTGTTCAACGGCAGAAGAATGAGATGCAAAATCAAGACTGGGTACAGGCCATCCAGATACCCGTACATGATGAACGCGCAGTTGCTGCAGATCCCCACTATGCGTAGCGGGATCATCGTTTTCATGTAAAACGTCGTGAAAACGAGGACGGCGGCAACATATCCGATGACTTCTGCAACGTGCATGCTGGGCAAATTCTTTGCGGTCGCCATGAGCGAGAGCGGGTCGATCGGGGAGGGTCCAATTACGTCTTTAACCGCAGAGTGAGTTGGGCTGGCCCATGCCACAATGCCGGCGAGCATCAAGATTGCGGCAATGCCGAATAAGCTGATCCTGGCCATCCCCGGATGGGGCCGCGGGTGCGCGTTCATGGTATCTCTCCGTTGATTTCGCGAGCGTCTCGATAACGGGAATGATGCCTGTGCGAGCCAGGAAAGGCTTTAAGCGTCGCTCAATTTGCTCTTAAGGTCTGCTCGATTATTTCTTAAGATTGCCGCAGGCCAGCGACCGTTGGAGGGTCGAAGTGCAATTTCTCTTTGAGGACTATGCCTTGGATATCGACCGGCGCGAGCTTCGGCGAGGTGCCCAGCAGATCGCCGTCGAGCCGCAGGTTTTCGATTTGCTGGTTTATCTGGTTCAGAATCGAGAGCGCGTGGTCACCAAGGATGACCTGCTGGACGCGATTTGGTCCGGACGTTTCGTTTCCGAGTCGAACTTGACCACCCGCATCAATGCCGCACGCAAAGCGGTCGGCGACACTGGTGAAGAGCAGCGGTTGATTCGCACAGTTCCGCGCAAGGGCTTTCGCTTTGTCGGCGTTGTGACCTGTGAGGCCGAGAACGTGAAGGACGTGCCTGGAAGCACCGCTACGACACCAAAGCCCCTACCGCTCCCGGACAAACCATCGATCGCCGTGCTGCCGTTCGACAATATGAGCGGTGACCGGGAGCAGGAGT
>DASPUD010000041.1:0-20463 GCA_035623095.1 Pseudolabrys sp. | reverse complement strand
CTCGAAGTCGAACAACGGCGAGGCGTTGTAGATCTGCCAGCCGGACCCGATCATCACCAGGATGGCCAGCGCGTTGACCCAATGACAAACGCGTACCCACAGTGGGTGAATTGGCGCCTCGGTGGCCACTATCGGCATAGTCTCCGCAGTCATCACAACCTTTGCCCTCTCAGAATTCTACGCAGTCTCGTCAGATATACGGCAAGGCTGGGTCAACAGATGCGCAAACACAGCCATTATCGAGTTTATTTGTTCATGTCGTCCCTGAACATGCGATCCTTTGCCATATCATCTTTCTTCATTGAGTCCTTGGACTGAGGCTGCTCGCTCTCGCTCACGAGCTATCACAGAACCCTATTACGTCCTCATCAGTTTCCCGCTGCCGCAAGCTGGCGTTTGGCTCACGGTTTTGTGAGAATGTCGCGCCTGGCCTGATCGTCTGAAGGAACCCGATCGTGAGCGCGACGCCTGCCCCCAAAACGAATCCCGGTCGTTTTTTCGAGGATTTCCGTATCGGTCAGCAGATCAATCACGCAACGCCCCGCACAGTCACAACGGGCGACGTCGCGGTTTACAACGGCTTGTTCAGCCCGCGCTTTGCTGTGCAATCGTCCGACATTTTCGCGCAGAAAATCGGCTATCCGCGCGCACCGCTCGACGACCTCCTCGTCTTTCACGTCGTATTCGGCAAGACCGTGCCGGACATTTCGCTCAATGCTGTCGCTAATCTTGGTTACGCCGATTGCCGTTTTCTCAAGCCGGTCTATCCCGGCGCAACGCTGAACGCGGTATCAGAAGTCATCGGTCTGAAGGAGAACTCCAACAAAAAAACCGGCATTGTTTACGTGCGCTCGCGCGGCTTTGACGAAACCGGCCAATCGGTGCTGGAATTTTCGCGCTGGGTCATGGTGCGCAAGCGCGACGAAGGCTCGCCCGCACCAGGCGAAAAGGTGCCAGAGCTTCCCAAGATCGTGGAGCCGACGCAACTCGGCACCGCCTGCCCGCAGATCAAAACTGCGGCTTATGACAACGCACTGGCCGGGAGTCCGCATCGCTTCGGCGGCTACAAAGTTGGCGAAAAAATCGACCACGTCGATGGCGTCACCGTGGAAGAAGCCGAGCACATGATCGCGACGCGGCTCTACCAGAACACTGCTCGCATACATTTTAACAATTTCGTCGAGAGCAAAGGTCGTTTCGGCCGCCGTCTGATCTATGGCGGCCACGCCATATCACTGGCACGTTCGTTGTCGTTCAACGGCCTCGGTAACGCGTTCCATGTGGCGGCTATCAACGGCGGGCGTCATGTAGCGCCGTTGTTTGCCGGGTGCACGGTGTTCGCGTGGTCGGAAGTACTCGCCACAGTCGAAGTGCCGAAACGCAAGGATATCGGCGCGTTGCGCCTGCGCACCATCGCCACCAAGGATAAGCCTTGCGCGGACTTTCCGCTCAAGAGCGGTGACGACTACGATCCGGCTGTGATTCTCGATCTGGATTACTGGGTGCTCTTGCCACGCTGAGGCGATGCACCGGCACGCAGATGATCGACCAATTGTCGCGCGTAAGGCGGCAACGCCTCGACATTGCGCACGCAAATGGTGAGCTCGCGCAATGCCCATGAGTCTGTCAGCCGCACGGCGCTGATAGCCATCGTGCGCTCCGTTCGCTGCACGGTTGTCTCCGGCACGATACCGACGCCGACGTTGCACTCGACCAGCCGGCAGATGGCATCGAAACTGCGCAACTGCACGCGCAAGCGCAGCGGACGGCCAATGCGGTTAGCTTTGTCTGCGAGGAAGCGCTGGATGGCGCTGGCGCGGTCAAGCCCGACCATGTCGTAGTCGAGCACTTCGGCGAACCCGATGCGCGAACGGCTGGCGAGCGGATGACCCTTTGCCACCACGAGCACAAAGCGGTCGCTTCGGAACGGAAACGTGTTCAGACCGGCATAGTCGACCGTCCCGGCAACGATGCCAATGTCGGCAGCGTCTTCGGCTATCAGCCCGACGATCTCATCGCTCAGTCGCTCTTCAAGGTCGACGCTGACGTCCGGATGCGCCATCAGAAACGAGCTGAGCGATTCCGGAAGAAATTCGGTGAGGGCGTTGGTGTTGGAAAGCACGCGCACCTGCCCGGCGAGCCCGCGGGCATAGGGACTGAGATCCTCCTGCAGGCGCTCGCTTTCGGCAAGAATCGCGCGCGCGTGCTGAAGCAGCGTTCGGCCAGCCGGAGTAGGCGTCACGCCCTGGCGGCCACGCACCAGGAGTTCGGTGCCAAAGCCCAGTTCCATCTTGCGGATGCGGGTCGAGGCGGCAGCCAGCGCGATATTCGAGCGGGCAGCCCCATGGGTAATGCTCCCCGCCTCAACGATGTGCCGGAATAGGCTCAGATCGGTGAAATCGAAGCGCATGGGGGTTACCTTCTTATTTTACGAAGGTAGGGTACACAAAACACATATTGCCGCTTAGTGTTTTCAAGTCCAAGCTTCGCGTTATATGAAGTAACGGGTTGGGGCTTTGGGTCAAGCGGAATTTGCAGGGATTGGCCCTTCAGGCGCTGCGGCCAGGGCTCCTGGACGTCTCTCGCAAAATAGCGGGGGCGTTTCCCGGACAGCGCGTTGCCGGGCCAAGGCCGCATTGGTTAGCTACCGATCGCTCTCTTCGATGCGATCATCAAGCAGCAGGTTTCCTGGAGGCTGAAAATGGGCGAGCTTGAGGCAGGAGCGACCACTGAAGCAGGACGAGCGCGTCCGCTTTCTCCCCACCTGAGCGTCTACAGGCTGATGCTGACATTCGTGATGTCGGGCTTTCATCGCATCTCGGGAGCGGCGCTGTACTTCGGCATGCTTCTCGTCGCCTGGTGGCTGGTGGCTGCCGCGTCCGGACCCAACGCCTACGCCAACTTCGAATGGTTCATCGGCAGCTGGATCGGACGGTTGGTGCTGCTCGGCTACACCTGGGCATTGCTGCATCACATGCTCGGCGGTGTCCGCCATCTGATCTGGGACACTCTCCATGGTTTCGAGCCGGCCGAGCGCGAGATGCTGGCGCTGGCAACGATCATTGGTTCAGCCTCGCTCACGCTCATCCTCTGGGTCGTCGGCTATCTGGTCATGGGAGGACCACGATGAAAGAACCCATGCAGATGCGTACGCCGATGCGGCGTGTTCGTGGTCTGGGCGCGGCCCATTCAGGCACGCAGCAATTCTGGCATCAGCGCATTACCTCGGTCGCCGGAATTCCACTCACGATAGGATTGCTGCTGATCATCACCGCGCTGCTCGGGCGCACGCATGCCGCGGTCGTTCAAATCCTCGGCTCGCCGCTGGTCGCGATCATCATGCTCCTGTTTATCATCAACATGGCCTATCACATGTGGATTGGAATGCAGGAAATCATTGTCGACTACGTCCATGAGGACAAGCTGAAGCTTTTGAGCTTGATGGCAAATACGTTCTTCGTCTTCGCGGTAGCTTTGGCGAGTGTGTTCGCGATCCTGAAGCTGTCTTTCGGAGTGTGATCCATGGCGGCGAATGACAAGAACGGAAAATCGAACGGTGGCCCAGCAGTTAACGGCCGCGCTTATCCAATCGAGGATCACAGCTACGATGTAGTCGTGGTCGGCGCGGGCGGCTCCGGCTTGCGCGCCGTTGTCGGCTGCAGCGAGGCGGGTCTTCGCACCGCCTGTATTACAAAGGTATTCCCGACGCGGTCACACACGGTTGCCGCGCAAGGCGGCATCGCAGCTGCACTCGGAAACATGGGCGAAGATGACTGGCGTTGGCATATGTACGACACCGTCAAGGGCGCCGATTGGCTCGGCGATCAGGACGCGATCGAATACCTCTGCCGAAATGCGCCAGCCGCCGTCTACGAGCTGGAGCATTGGGGCTTGCCGTTCTCGCGGCGCGAAGAAGACGGAAAAATCTATCAGCGGCCGTTCGGTGGCATGACGACGCACTTCGGCAAGGGCACGGCGCAGCGTACTTGTGCCGCAGCCGACCGCACGGGCCACGCCATGCTGCACACGATGTACGGACAGGCACTTCGTCACGCCGCCGAGTTCTACGTCGAATATTTCGCCATCGATCTGATCATGGATGATGACGGCCGCTGCCGTGGCGTTGTTGCGCTCAATATGGATGACGGCTCGATTCATCGCTTTTCCGCAAACATGACCATTCTGGCAACCGGCGGCTATGGACGGACCTACTTTTCCTGCACCTCGGCGCACATCTGCACCGGCGATGGAAACGCGATGGTGCTACGCGCCGGCTTGCCGCTGCAGGACATGGAATTCGTGCAATTCCATCCGACCGGCATCTATCCAGCCGGCTGCCTGATTACGGAAGGATCACGCGGAGAAGGCGGCTATCTCGTGAATTCCGAAGGCGAGCGCTTCATGGAGCGTTACGCGCCGTCGGCCAAGGATCTGGCCTCGCGCGACGTTGTCTCCCGCGCAATGACCGTGGAAATCCGCGAGGGCCGCGGCGTCGGCAAGGACAAGGATCATCTGTTCCTGCATCTCGACCACCTCGATCCTGCGGTTCTGCATGAACGGCTGCCCGGGATCAGCGAAACGGCGCGGATTTTTGCCAATGTTGACGTGACGCGAGAGCCGATCCCGGTGCTGCCGACCGTTCACTACAACATGGGCGGTATCGCCACGAACTATCATGGCGAGGCGCTTACCAAAAAGAACGGCAATGATGACACTGTGATTCCCGGCCTGATGGCGCTCGGCGAGGCCGCTTGCGTATCGGTTCACGGTGCCAACCGGCTTGGCTCCAATTCGCTGATCGATCTTGTCGTGTTCGGACGGGCCGCTGCGCTGCGCTGCGCCGATTTGCTCACGCCGGGCGAAGAACATCCGCAATTGCCGAAGGATTCCGCCGATCTTGCGCTGTCGCGCCTTGATAAATTCAGGCACGCCTCGGGCGCGACGCCTACCGCTAAATTGCGGCTCAATATGCAGAGAGTGATGCAGGAGGATTGTGCCGTCTTCCGCAGCGGCGAGGTGCTGGACCAGGGCCATAAGCGCATTCACGAAGTATTTGAGGGCATGGCTGACGTCCACGTCACCGACCGCTCGCTCATCTGGAATTCCGACCTGATCGAGACGCTTGAGCTCGACAATCTGATCGCCCAGGCCGTGGTCACCATGGATTCGGCGAGAAACCGCACCGAGAGCCGCGGCGCGCATGCGCGCGAGGACTATCCCGAACGCGACGACAAAAACTGGATGAAGCACACGCTGGCGTGGATGGACAGCAAGGGCAAGGTCAAGCTCGATTACCGTCCCGTGCACGCGTTCACGCTGACGAATGACGTCGCCTACATCGAACCAAAAGCGCGCGTCTACTGACGGAACCCTGCCATGGTCGAATTCACGCTGCCAAAAAACTCCAAGATCACCCAGGGCAAGACCTGGCCGCGGACGCCACATGCAACGCATGTGAGCGAGTTCCGCATCTATCGCTGGAATCCGGATGACGGCCAGAACCCGAGCGTCGATACCTACTACGTCGACCGCGATGACTGCGGGCCCATGGTTCTCGATGCGCTGATCTGGATCAAGAATATCGTCGATCCGACTCTCACCTTTCGCCGTTCCTGCCGCGAAGGCGTTTGCGGCTCCTGCGCCATGAACATCGACGGCACCAATACGCTTGCCTGCACCAAAGCGATCGATGACGCGCACGCGCCGGTGAAGGTCTATCCGCTGCCACATCAACCGGTGGTGAAGGATCTGGTGCCGGATCTGAAGAACTTTTACGCCCAATACGCATCCATCGAACCCTGGCTGAAGACGACGACGCCAACTCCCGAGAAGGAGTGGAGGCAAAGCCACCACGACCGCGCCAAACTCGACGGCATGTACGAGTGCATCCTGTGCGCATGCTGTTCCACGTCCTGCCCGAGCTACTGGTGGAATTCGGATCGTTATCTCGGGCCGGCCGCATTGCTGCAAGCCAATCGTTGGGTAAAGGACAGCCGCGACGAGACAACCGGCGAGCGGCTCGACAACCTCGAAGATCCGTTTCGGCTCTATCGCTGTCACACCATCATGAATTGTTCGAAGGCCTGCCCGAAGGGTCTCAACCCCGCGAAGGAAATTGCCGAGCTGAAAAAGGCGTTGGTCGACCGCCAGCTCTGAAAAAGTTGTCATTTGGCGACATATAACTTCGCTTGAACGCTTAAATCGCCCATGCAAATTTGCCCCCGGGGCGGCGGGGTGCTGTTGCGTGCGTGGGAATCCGAGGGCGTGCCTTGTCGCTTGCCTGTTGTCGTGCGTGGCATGCGCACCAACGACCAAACTCCCTCCACTACCCTCCACCGAAGCTGAGGCCGAACAGCGCAAGCAACAGGTCGACCATATCCGCGATTATTTCGCGCAGCTAAACCGGCTTCAGAACGTCGCTTTCCGCATTCGCGTCGCCAACCGCGATGACTGCAAGGAACGGACATCCGCGCAAATTGGTGTCGCGGCAGGCACCGTGGCGAGCTTGCCGCGCAAATATCGTTCATTCACGCACGAAGCCCTGTCGGTAAGCTGGACACAGGCGACAGTACTGTCGGTTGCCGACACATCGCTGTCGGCTGCCGCAGGAATCAAAACCGGCGATCATCTGCTGACTTTCAACAACCAGCAGGTCCCTCGCTACGCCACGGCCCAGTGGATCGCTGATTTCGTGCGCCACAATGGCGAAAGCCCAATTCAGTTGCTGGTTCGCCGCGATGGGATCGACGCAACGCACACGGTCACCCCTATCACGGCCTGTAGCATTCCCATCGAACTGATATCGGATTCAAGCGTCGATGCTTTTACCGCCGGCGACAGAATCGTCATCCACTCAAGCATATTGCGGGTCGCCCGCACCGATGCGCAACTGGCCCTCGTCGTCGGCCATGAACTGGCACACGCCAATCTTGGCCATCTCAACGCCCAGCTGGTCAATACAATTGCAGGATGGGCCAGCGGTGCCGCACTCGATGCCGGGATCCTGCTTGGTGGAATTTCCACCAGCGGCGCCTTCAGTAAGGCATTCAGCCGCGCCGGCGCCAGCGCTTTCAGCGTCGGATTTGAACGGGAAGCTGATTATGTCGGCGCCTATTACGCGGCGCGCGCCGGCTACGATCTCGCTGGGGCCGAAGAGGTTTGGCGCGCCCTATCCCTGGAGCAACCCGACAGCATCCGCATCGCTACGACGCACCCGATCACGGCAGTACGCTTTGTTCAGATGCAAAAGGTCGCTACCGAAATCACGGACAAGCGGCGCCGCAAGGCGCCGCTCATGCCCGAATTAAAGAATATGCCGGTCGACGCCGACCATCACATGAGTCGGGAAGAAAGCGTTCACTGACGGGCGCTTCCACTCACATGCATTTCTTGGCCTGACACAGCTTCTCCAACTCGGGAAATGGCTTGTAAGCCGCATTGGCGCATTGGTCTTTTGTTGCCTCGACCAGCTGATTGAGGCGGCCGGCATAGAAGTAGGCGATGCGGTCCTTGCTGCCGGTGTAGTGCTTGTTTGCGTTTCTTGAGTCTGAGCGCACGCACACAACGTAACGCTCATCGTTACCCGCACGACGGAGTATGGGTTCGGTGATGTAGGCATCGCGCACGTTGGTCGGATCCTCGAGTGAATTCGTCATGGTCAGCAGGATTTCGTCCTTGTAATTGGCCGGAAATGTATTGGGATTTTCCTCGGGCGCCTTGCTCGACGACGAGCAGGCGGCGGCGCTCAAGGCAACAGCCGAAAGCAAGCACAGACTTGCTATACGTTCGCCCATCGATACATTCGCCCCGCTAGTCGAGCTTGAGCTTTCGCCGCCGCTGGCCAAGCGTACGCAGGCGCAGCGCGTTGAGCTTGATGAACCCCTCGGCGTCGCGATGGTCGTAGGCAACCGCGCCTTCCTCGAAGGTCACCAGTTCCTGATCGTACAGCGAATATTTGCTCTCGCGGCCGACCACGGTCGCGTTGCCTTTGTAGAGCTTGAGTTTGACGCGGCCGGTGATGAATTCCTGGCTCTCGTCTATCGCCGCCTGCAGCATTTCGCGTTCCGGCGCGAACCAGAAACCGTAATAAACCAGCTCGGCATATTTCGGCATCAGCTCATCCTTGAGGTGCGCCGCGCCGGCATCGAGCGTGATCGATTCAATGCCCCGGTGCGCGGCAAGCAAGATCGTCCCGCCCGGTGTCTCGTACATGCCACGCGATTTCATGCCGACGAAACGATTTTCCACCAGATCGAGCCGGCCGATGCCGTTTGCGCGGCCAAGGTCGTTGAGTTGCTTGAGCAACACCGCAGGCGTGAGCTTCTTTCCGTCGATCGCAACGGCATCGCCCCGTTCGAAATCAACGGTGATATAGGTTGCCTTGTCTGGCGCCTTTTCCGGATCGACGGTGCGCGAGAACACATAGTCCGGAACTTCCTGGCCGGGATCCTCGAGTACTTTGCCTTCAGATGAGGTATGCAAGAGATTGGCATCGACCGAGAATGGCGCTTCGCCCCGCTTGTCTTTGGCGATCGGAATCTGGTGTTGCTCGGCGAATGCAATGAGCTTGCTGCGCGATGTGAGATCCCACTCCCGCCACGGCGCAATCACCGTCACGTCGGGCTTGAGCGCGTAGTATGTCAGCTCGAAGCGGACCTGGTCGTTGCCCTTACCGGTTGCGCCATGCGCCACCGCACCAGCACCGACCTTTTCGGCGATTTCGATCTGCTTTTTGGCGATCAGCGGCCGCGCGATCGAAGTGCCGAGCAGATACTGACCTTCGTACAGCGCGTTTGCCCGGAACATCGGAAATACATAATCGCGGACAAATTCTTCACGCAGATCCTCGACGAAGATGTTTTCCTTCTTGATACCGAGCAGCAGCGCCTTCTGCCGCGCCGGGTCGAGCTCTTCGCCTTGACCGAGATCGGCCGTGAACGTCACCACCTCGCAGCCATAGGCCGATTGCAGCCACTTCAAAATGATCGACGTGTCGAGACCGCCGGAATAGGCGAGCACGACTTTTTTCACCTTTTTCTTCGACTTACCGTCTTGCATCGGATTGGCCGCCGCAGGGAAAAATCGCGGCGGACTATAGGGCCAAAGATAAGAGGAGCAAAGTACGAGGTCTTTCGGCCAAACGCTATTTTGGCCTGGTGCCGAACAATCCGGTGACAAAATTGCAAACCGGCAATGCCACACGCTCGATCGCCTGGTCGACCTCAGCATCGGAGAACCGCGTGCGTGGCCAGCGATAAATCAGGGCATACATGATCCAAATAATGAGAAACATAAAAACGCCGGCAAAAATGGCGTCGGACAAGAAGTGCCCCCCGGCCATGATACGGATCGCCGCCATCCCTGTTCCGAGTGCGAGCGCTGCGCCATAGGCGAGCGCGCGCCACGGTGGCGGCGTGAGCGCTGCCGGAGCTATCGTCCAGAATGCACCGGAGACATCGCCAGACACAAACGAGCAGTTACTCGCACAGTGGCCGCGCGGGTCCCACCAGGCGACGAAATGTTGGCGGCCGCCGAACTGCGTGACGTCGATTGGACGTGGCCGGCCCCAGTGATCCTTCAGCACCACATTGACCAGGAGGCCGGGTCCAAGCGCCAAAGTCGCGACGAGAAAAACAATGGCGCGGCCGGGCATCAGCAGCTTTCGCCTCGGACAGATGAATTTGACAACAAGCGCAACAACAGCAGGCGCAACCAGCAAAGCCCCGATCCACAAGCCGACATCGCGCGCCAGCATTGTGGGTCGATAGATGCGCCAAGCAAAACGATTCCCGTTCACGTCGGTGACTTCGTAAAAGTACCGCGCGACGCGCAAATCGATTTCAGGATAGAGAGCGAAGGCCAGACCGGCGACAACGGCAGTGGCGAGCGCGATAATAAGACCCGTGCGATTCATGCGCGCTCCCTCTAGCCGAGACTTTTGAAAATAGAAAGGCGGCATCGCCCGCGGCACGTTATATTGCCGTCATGGCAAGGCCCGTACTCGATTTTTGGTTTGAATTCGCCTCTACCTATTCCTATCCGGCCGCGATGCGCATTGCGCCGTTGGCTAAAGCAGGCGGCGTCGATGTGCGCTGGCGGCCCTTCGTGCTTGGACCCATTTTCAAAGCGCAAGGCTGGCAGACCTCGCCTTTCAATCTTTACCCGGACAAAGGCCGCTATATGTGGCGGGACCTTGAACGGGTTTGCGGCGCGCTCAACCTGCCATTCGTGCAACCCGAACCGTTTCCGCAGAATTCCCTGCTGGCAGCGCGTGTTGCGTTGACCGGATTGGCTGACACCTGGGGCGAAAACTATTGCCGTGCCGTCTATCGCGCTGAATTTGGCGAAGGCCGAGTTATCTCTGAGTCTTCAACAATTACCGATATCTTGAATGAACTCGGCCGAGACGTCGAGGCGGTGCTGACGCTGGCCCAGTCGGAGGAAGTCAAGGCGCGGCTTCGCACGCAAACCGAACAAGCGCAGAAGCTCGGTATATTTGGCGCACCGAGTTTCGTTACCGCAGACGGCGAGCTGTTCTGGGGCAACGACCGGCTGGAAGCCGCGTTGAATTGGGCGACGCGTTAGCTGTTGCGCGGTTCGCGCCACCGGCCGGCGTTGCGGCCGGCAAGCAGCCAATACGCGAGGCCGCCGACGATCCCTGCCGCCGCCGCCAACTGCAGGGCGTTGCCTACCGGCGCGACGTCCGTTGTATTTTCCAGCCTGATAGAAATGTCCGAGCCGTAATACGACGCCAGCCCAATCAGTGCACCGCAAACGCCGTAATATATGAAGCTGCGCATGCGCGCGATCTCGGCAAACACCACGACGATCAATGCCGGCATGAAAGCCACCGCGCCGGCAAAGCTGGTGGCGAAGAATGAAACGATGAAGAAATTCACCCGTTCGATTGGATCGGAATCGATGCCGCGCCAATCAGGCGCGATGACGCCGATCGCCAGCGTAATGCCGGCGATCATCATCGCCACCATAAGCGAGAAGAAAATCACGATGATCCGGCCGAAAAATGACATGTCGTGTCCTTCAATAAGCTGCCTGGATCATTCCACCATCGCCATTGCCCGCAAAGCCAGGCGTTCGCGCGCAGAAAGTTTCTCTGTTGCGCTCTTGAGTTGACCGCAGGCCGCCAGAATATCGCGGCCGCGCGGGGTACGGACCGGCGAAGCGTAGCCGGCGTCGAATACGATTTGTGAGAATTTCTCGATCTGCTCCCAGTCCGAACATTCATATCTGGTGCCAGGCCAGGGATTGAACGGAATCAGATTGATCTTGGCTGGGATGCCTTTGAGCAAGCGCACAAGCGCTTTGGCATCTTCGGCGGAATCATTCACGCCCCGCAACATAACATATTCAAATGTAATGCGTTTTGCGTTGGAGACGCCCGGATAGTTGCGGCAGGCCTCGAGCAATTCGGCGATGGGATATTTGCGGTTGAGCGGCACCAGTTCGTTGCGCAGTTCGTCGCGCACCGCATGCAGCGATACCGCCAGCATGCACCCGATTTCCGAGCCGGTTCGCGCAATATTCGACACTACGCCCGAAGTGGACAGCGTAATCCGCCGCTTGGAAATCGCAATGCCTTCGCCATCGGCCATGATGAGGACGGCATCGCGCACGGCGTCGAAATTGTAGAGCGGCTCGCCCATGCCCATCATCACGATATTGGTGATGCAGCGCTCGCCGCTCGGCACCACGCCATCGGTCGGCCGCGTACCGCCCGGCCAGTCACCGAGGCGATCGCGCGCCGCCATTACCTGGCCGACGATCTCACCCGCGGTGAGGTTTCTCACCAGGCGCTGGGTCCCCGTGTGGCAAAAGCTGCAATTGAGCGTGCAGCCGACCTGGCTGGACACACACAGGGTGCCGCGTTCGGAATCGGGAATGTAGACGCATTCAACTTCGTGCGGTTGCTCGCCTTGAACTTCTCCCGGCAACCGCAAAAGCCATTTACGGGTGCCGTCGACAGAGACCTGCTCCGCCGCTACTTCGGGACGCGCCAGGGTACAGTGCTCGCCCAGCGACGCTCGCAGCTCCTTGGACACGCTGGTCATGTCGTCAAACGACGTAAAACCACGGAAATAGATCCAGTGCCAAAGCTGCTGCACGCGCATCTTGCGCTGGGACTCTGACACGCCAAGTGAGCCGAGGGCATCGGCAAGCTGCGCGCGCGTGTAGCCGATCAGCGACGGCTTTTCGGGCGCCACATAACGCTCAAGCGGCGTTTTTTCGATGAGATCGGTGGTTTCCAATTGCAATGTCATCGGCAAAGAATACGTCGTCACCGCAGCGTTTGTCCGGCGATCCCGGCTGGCACGGCACAGTCTATCTAAGTGGAATTGCTAGGTCCCGCCACTCTGTGGCGGCAATCACCTGCATTCATCAGCGACTTTGTCGAGCGCCTGCGCAATACCCTTGAGCGAAAAAGTGTCGGTTGTCCTGGTTCCACGCGCCGATTCGCTCTTGACCACAAAATCGGCGCCCTTGCGCATCGTTTCAACCATCTGCGCCTCTTCGGCGGCGTTCTTCACCCAGGCACCATCATTCTGCGTATACATCGCATAAGTCGCCGCTCCGACCGCGGCGGTCGCGTCCTGACCGGGCTTTTGCGGATAGCCGACGATGACCGACACTTCGTTTTTGACCTTCTCCGAAGGCCGCGTTGAAACGAACGCATACGCGGGATCGCGCGTGCGGCCGGTCGGCTCGATTGTGCTCGACGTCGGCTTGGAGAGCGCAAAGCAAATCTTCTTACCGCCCGGTAGCGCCTTGTATGCGCCCCACTCTCCGAATTGCCCGAGCAATACGGCTTGATCTGTGGGGCTCGAGGTCTTCTTATCCGCGGGACCGGATGCTTTCTTATCCGCAGGAGGCGCCGCTTTCTTATCCGCCGGAGACGCCGCTTTCTTCTGTTGCGCCGACGCTACGGTGCAAAACGCTGTAGCGATCAACAGTGCAACGAAGGTGCGGAATAAAGCGCTGATATTCATCGGGCCGACCGCTTGGCTAATCCAGTTTCGTACAGAATCGCTGAATACTAGCTCATTATCGGCGAATGTCGGCAATGTGAAGGCGGCAATCCGCCGCCGAATGCCGGATTTCACAGCAACGATGCGCGCAGGAAACAGGCTGACAGGACGCCGCAGCCTTGCTATTCGCGCTGCACAATCCATTTGCGGAACACCATGAAAGCCCTTCTCTGCACGCGCTACGGCACGCCGGACGATCTCGAGCTCGTAGATATTGCCGACCCCAGGGCCAGAACCGGCGAAGCTGTGGTGAAGATCCACGCGGCGGCGTTGAACTTTTTCGACACGCTGATCATCGCCGGCAAGTATCAGTACAAGCCGGCGCCGCCTTTTTCTCCGGCCGCCGAATTTGCCGGAGTTGTCGAGAGCCTTGGTGCGAATGTCAACGGGCTGAAGCCCGGTGATCGCGTGCTCGGTTATCTCACACATGGCGCCGCGCGTGAGCGCGTCGCGGTCGGCGTCGACCGGCTGATAAAAATTCCAGATGCGCTTGATTTCGATCGGGCCGCTGGCATCTGCATCACTTACGGGACTACTTACTATGCGCTGAAGAATCGCGCCGCGCTTAAACACGGCGAATCGCTCGCGGTGCTTGGTGCCGCCGGTGGCGTCGGAGTTGCCGCCATCGAGCTCGGTAAAATCATGGGCGCGCGCGTCATCGCCTGCGCATCGTCGGATGAGAAACTGGCATTTGCCCACAAGCACGGCGCCGACGAGGGTATCAACTACGCCAAGGACGATCTGAAGGAGGCCCTGCGGCGCATCACCGGCGGGAAGGGCGCTGACGTGATCTATGACCCCGTCGGCGGGCCCTACACCGAGCCGGCGCTACGTTCGATTGCATGGAAGGGACGTTTTCTTGTCATTGGTTTTGCCGCCGGTGAAATCCCGAAATTGCGGCTCAATCTCGTGCTGCTCAAGAGCTGCGACGTGCTTGGAGTTTTCTGGGGATCATGGATTGAACGCGACCAGGCCGGCCACCGCGCCAATACCGAACAGCTCTTGGCCTGGTGTATGGAAGGAAAACTATCGTCGCACGTTCACGCCGTCTATCCGCTCGCGGAGGGACAAGCTGCGCTCAAGGCTATCGCCGCGCGCAAAGTGATGGGCAAGGTCATACTAAGACCGTGACGGTCTCCTGCCACTCAAAAAGTTAGCTGGCAAATTCCGCAAGCTTGAGTTTCGCCGCCTCGCGATGTTCGGGGCGGATATGGCTGGTCACCATGTTGACCGCCGTCGCCAGTACTGCGGCGTCGTCGGCAAAGCCTAGCACCGGCAAAATGTCCGGAATGGCATCCATCGGCAACACGAAATACGCGAGCGCCCCAATCAGGGCGGTCTTCACCGGTAGCGGAGTGTTGTGGTCAAACGCGCAGTAGTAGGCCGCGAGCAGTTCCTCAGCGAAGGGAATCGATGCCGCAACCCTGCGCGTCTTTCGCCAGAAATGCTCGCGAAACGCACTTTCGTCGCCGCTACCTTGCCGGAATGCCGAATCTGCGAAGCTCATGGCGGTTAATGTGGTTGGCGATTGCGGCGCCTGCAAGGTCGGGGCGGTAAAGCTAGTTGGCCGCCAGTTTGTCCATGGTTTCAGCAAGTTTTACGTCGAGCTCGGTAAGCCCCCCGGCGTCATGGGTCGAGAGCGTGACTTCGACGGTCTTATAGACATTGAACCACTCCGGATGGTGGTCCATTTTCTCTGCAACCAGCGCCGCCCGCGCCATAAATCCGAAGGCCTGATTGAAATCCTTGAACACGAATTTCTTCGTGATGGCGTCGCGGCCGGCGACTTCGGACCAACCATTGAGCTTTCCGAGCGCCGATTTACGAGCTTCTGCGGTCAGTTTTTGCGCCATTGCCATGATCCTTGCCGATACGAACGCCGGACCCTCGCAAAGGGCCCTTGCCAATATTAACTCTTATGGGTCGATCCCGACCATATGAGGCATCCATGTCCTGGTCATTGAATATCGGCAAGGTGGCGGGCACGGTTGTCCGCGTCCACCTCACATTTCTGCTCTTTCTCGCCTGGATCTTCGCCGCCAGCTACGCGTCCGGCGGCGCGGCAACGGCGTGGGACAGCCTCGCCTTCATGGTTCTGCTTTTCTTTTGCGTGCTGCTGCACGAGTTCGGTCATATTTTCACCGCGCGCGCGTTTGGTGTGCCAACACCTTATGTGACGCTGTTGCCGATCGGCGGCGTGGCGCAACTTGAGCGCATCCCGGAAGAGCCATGGGAGGAGTTTCTGATCGCCATCGCCGGGCCGATGGTCAACATCGTGATCGCTTTTGCGCTGGTGTACCTGTTCGGTGCGTATTTGCATTCAAGTGCGGCGATGGGCGTTGAAAATCTGAAAATCCCACTGGTTGATCGACTGGCCGCGGTAAACCTGTTCCTCGCCGTCTTCAATATGATTCCCGCCTTCCCCATGGATGGCGGCCGCGTTTTGCGCGCGCTTTTGGCAAGCCGTTTCGGCTACGTGCGCGCGACAGAAATCGCAGCATCGATCGGGCAGTTTGTCGCATTCGCCCTCGGCTTTATCGGATTGATGTTTAATCCGATACTCATCTTCATCGCCATCTTTGTTTACCTCGCCGCATCTTCGGAAGCGCACATGGTGGCGTTGCGGGCGGCTTCGCGCGGCGTGCCTGTCAGCCACGCGATGATGACGCAATTTGCGACGCTGTCGCCTGACGCGCACATCGACCAGGCGGTACAAACGCTTTTGCAGACCAGCCAGGGTGAGTTTCCTGTCGTCGACGGCGCAGGCAAGCCGGTCGGCGTGCTTGGCCGCGGCGACCTTATCCGCGTCATCAAGACAAAGGGTGCCGACGCGCACGTCGCTGACGCCATGACCGCCGAGCTACCGACTATCGGCCATCGTTCCACGCTGGAAAATGCATTTAAGATCTTGCAGCAGAAATCAGCGCCGGCCGTTGGTGTTACCGACGTAAGCGGCAGGCTGGTAGGGCTGGTTACCAGCGAGACTATTGCGGAGATGATGATGTTGCAGGAAGCTCTGCCACGCGGCGTGCGCATTGGCCCATGGAGCCGGCCGGCCGGCGCTTGACCACAGGATTCTGACTGCTGTCACCAATCCGTCACGCAGCCGTCGGCAATTTGTCAGCAGCCGCGACCAAGGTCCGCGCTCACCGGGTAAGCGGAGACTGACATGACCCTGCACATCGGCTCGGCAACCACGCGCCGGCGGTTTCTCAAGACCACCACGGCTGCGGCGACTTTGACCACGATCGGTGGCATTGCGCGCCCTTTCATCAGCCGGGCCAACGATCGCCCCGCCATTACGCACGGTTTGCAGTCAGGCGACGTATCGGCGGATTCCGGCGTAGTCTGGGCGCGCGCCGACCGGCCCTCACGCATGCTGGTTGATATCGCCACGACCGACAGCTTCAGAGACATTCACAGCAGCGCGTATGTCGATGCTTTGCCGGAAAGCGATTTCACCGCCAAGTATCTGGTTGAGGGCTTGCCGGCCAACCAGGACATTTTCTATCGCGTCCGCTTCCAGGACCTCGCCTCCCCGACCATCATTGGCGAACCACAAGTCGGCCGGTTTCGGACCGCGCCGAATGATCAGCGCTCTATCAGTTTCGTCTGGTCGGGAGACACCGCCGGACAGGGCTGGGGCATCGATGAATCGCGGGGCGGCATGCGCACCTATGCGACGATGCTGAAGAATCGCCCGGATTTCTTCATCCACAACGGCGACAACATTTACGCCGATGGGCCGATCGCCGCCGAGCAGAAGATGCCGAACGGCGAGATCTGGAAGAATATTGTCACCGAAGACAAATCGAAGGTGGCGGAAACAATCGCCGAGTTTCGCGGCGCTTACAAATACAATCTGCTCGACAAGAACCTGCTGGCTTTCGCCGCGCAGGTGCCGGTCTTCTCACAGTGGGACGACCACGAGGTCTATAATAATTGGTGGCCCGGCGAGCCGATGACGCGCGCGGAGCTCGTCGCCAAGAAGTACGTTGAGAAGAACGGTCTTATCCTTGCCGCCCGCGCGAGCCGGGCTTTCCACGAATATATGCCGATGCGCGAGACGCCCGCCGAACCGGGACGCGTCTATCGGAAAATTTCCTACGGGCCATTGCTCGACATTTTCATGCTCGACATGCGGTCCTATCGCGGCCCAAACGCCGAAGGCAAAGAAGAAACATACGGTCCGCCCACCTATTTTCTCGGGCCCGTACAGCTCGCATGGCTCAAGCGCGAGCTCGCCAATTCTCGCGCAACCTGGAAAGTGATCGCCGCCGACATGCCGATCAGCCTTGTGGTTGTCTATGACGGTACGCGGAAATGGGGAATTGAAGCCGTGGCGCAGGGCGATGATGGCGCACCGCGCGGCCGCGAACTGGAAATCGCCGACCTGCTCTCATTCATTAAACGTTCGGGTGTGCGCAACACCGTCTGGATCACCGCTGATGTGCATTACACGGCGGCTCACTATTACGATCCGAACAAGGCCGCGTTTCAGGATTTCGACCCATTCTGGGAATTCGTTAGCGGACCGATCCATGCCGGCACATTCGGTCCAAACGCGCTTGATAAAACGTTCGGTCCACAGCTCGCTTACGTGAAGGCGCCGAGCAAGGAGCAAGGACAGAATCTGCCGCCCAGCAAAGGCATGCAGTTCTTCGGGCACATCGCCATCGATGGCGCCAGCAAACAGATGACAGTAACGCTCAAGGACGTCGACGACCGGTCCTTGTGGGCAAAAACGCTCGATCCGGCGCGCGGCTAGAGCCCGGCTACGCTGGTTTACCTTGCATCGTAAGTAGGCCCGACGAACAGTTGCATCCTGGCGGCGCGTGACTATATTGCGCCGCAACAGAGTCGCGGGCCCAACTATGTCGGGCCCGCGCTTGGTTTCAGGACCCGCAATGGACCTTCGCAACGTCGCCATCATCGCGCACGTCGACCACGGCAAGACGACCCTGGTCGATCGGCTTTTGCAGCAATCGGGAGCATTCCGCGAGAACCAGCGCGTGGTCGAGCGCGCCATGGATTCCAACGACCTCGAACGCGAGCGCGGCATTACGATTCTCGCCAAAGCGACTTCGGTGGTCTGGAAAAATACCCGCATCAATATCGTCGACACACCCGGCCACGCGGATTTCGGCGGCGAGGTCGAACGCATTCTCAACATGGTGGATGGCGCACTGGTGCTGGTCGACGCCGCCGAGGGTCCGCTGCCACAAACCAAATTCGTGGTGTCCAAGGCGCTCAAGATGGGGCTCAAGCCCATTGTGGTCATCAACAAGGTTGATCGCGCGGATGCCCGCGCAACGCAGGTCGTCAACGAAGTCTTCGATCTGTTCGCCGCGCTCGATGCAACCGACGAACAGCTGGACTTCCCCATCCTCTACGGCTCGGCCAAGGAAGGCTGGATGGCGTCGGCGCTGGAAGGGCCGAAGGAGTCGATGGCGCCGCTGTTCGATCTTGTGCTCAAGCACGTGAAACCGCCGCACGTCGAGGATGGCCCGTTCCGCATGCTGGGGACTATTCTTGAAGCCAATCCTTATCTTGGGCGCGTCGTCACTGGCAGAATCACGTCGGGCACAGTCAAGCCGAACCAGAACGTGAAAGTGCTCGACCGCGAAGGCAACCTGATCGAGGCAGGCCGCGTGACGAAACTCCTCGCCTTCCGCGGCCTTGAGCGCACCGGCGTTGAAGAGGCGGAAGCCGGCGACATCGTCGCCATCGCGGGTCTGCCGAGCGCTACCGTTTCCAATACGATCTGCTCGCCCGAGGTGGAAAAGCCCCTTCCCGCCCAGCCGATCGACCCACCGACTTTGGCGATGATCTTCCGGGTCAACGATTCGCCCCTAGCAGGGACCGAGGGAGACAAGGTTACTGGCCGCATGATCCGCGACCGCCTTCTGCGCGAAGCCGAGGGAAATGTCGCGCTGCGTGTGCGCGAATCCGACGAAAAGGATTCGATGGAGGTCGCCGGCCGTGGCGAACTGCAGCTCGGTATTCTGATCGAGACCATGCGGCGTGAAGGTTTCGAGCTTTCGGTCTCGCGACCCAAGGTGTTGCTGAAAGAGGATCCTGCCACTGGCGAAACGCTGGAGCCGATCGAAGAAGTCGTCATCGACCTTGACGAGGAGCACTCCGGCATTGTGGTGCAGAAGATGGCTGAGCGCAAAGCCGAGATGATGGAAATGCGACCGTCCGGCGGCGGCCGGTTACGCTTGGTTTTCCACGCCCCGACGCGCGGCCTGATCGGCTACCAGGGCGAGTTGCTTACGGATACGCGCGGGACGGCCACCATGAATCGGCTGTTTCATGCCTACGCGCCCTACAAGGGACCGATCCAGGGCCGGCGTAATGGCGTCCTGATTTCCAACGATCAGGGCGAGGCCGTCGCGTACGCTCTGTGGAATCTGGAAGACCGCGGGCCGATGATTATCGAGCCCGGCTGGAAGGTCTACAACGGCATGATTGTGGGCGAGCACACGCGCGGCAACGATCTGGTCGTCAATGTGCTCAAGGGTAAGAAGCTCACCAACATCCGTACCACCTCCAAGGACGAGGCGGTGCGCCTGACGCCGCCGATCCGCATGACGCTGGAAAAGGCGCTGGCCTATATTGCCGACGATGAGCTGGTCGAAGTGACGCCGAAGTCGATCCGCCTCCGCAAAGCACTGCTCGACGAGAACGACCGCAAGAAAGCCGAGCGAGCGAAAGAAGCCGAGACGGTGTAGCGATCCTTCCTGCTCGCCTGTCCGCCAGATCGGCGAATCACTTGCTTGGGAACTTCGCTTTCGCGGCCAATTGCACGCGAAGCGCCGAAGCGTTGACGCATGTCAAATCCAACTTTGAGCCGTTTGCAGCCATGAAATTCACCAAACAAAATCGCGGCATTTCGCCATCTGTGACCAGTAATCCACACCATTAACCTATCATTAACGATAGGGCTTGAAGGCCGCAAAGTTCGTTGCTTCTATCGCGAAATGTCTACGACCCTCATAGAGATTCGTCGCGCGAAGTCATCCGACGCAAAGGACGTCGCTGACACACACGACGAGGCGTGGCGCACCGCCTATCAGGGCATCATTCCGGGCAACGAGCTCGACAAGCTCATCAACCGCCGCGGACCGGACTGGTGGGACTCGGCTATCCGCAAGGGCAGCCGTATCACGATCCTGCAATTTGGCGAGCGCATCGCGGGCTATGCCAACTATGGGCGCAACCGTGCACGCAGTCTGTTTTATGACGGCGAAATCTATGAGATTTATCTGAGGCCCGAGTTCCAAGGTCTCGGGTTTGGCCGCCGGCTGTTCTCCGCCACGCGCAAGGATCTCAGCCAAAGCGGGCTGAAGAGCCTGGTGGTGTGGGCGCTTTCCGACAACGAACCAGCCATGGAATTCTACCGCGCCCTCGGCGGGCG
>DASPUD010000040.1:0-19046 GCA_035623095.1 Pseudolabrys sp. | reverse complement strand
TCGAACGGCTCCTCGCGCAACCGGTGATAGGCGGAAAGACCGTTATCGTAGGAGGTAACGTCGAATCCGGCGTTCTGGAGCGCCTTGACCAGAAAGCGCCGCATGTCAGTGTCGTCTTCGGCCAGCAGGATTTTGGACATTACTACTCAACACCCCGTCCGGCCGCTATTGGACCGCCCAACCAGCCGATTAAGACTTATGCCCGGTAAATAACGGGTGAACCGAAAGCATCACTTCACTTTGCGCCCTGACCATGAACAATAGAGGATATAACGGAGCGTTAAAATTCACCGGATCAGGTAGGTATTCAAGAACGATGGCCTTTGTTTTATGAGCGAAATTCGCGACGAACTTGACCCGCCTTTCGAGGTCCTTGAACCCAAGGCGTGCCGGGGGCCGGTGCTGTTCAATTCTCCGCATAGCGGCTCGACCTATCCGCGTGCGTTTCTGACGGCATGCCGGTTGGATATCGCCACTTTGCGGCGCTCCGAAGACAGCTTTGTCGACGAATTGGTCGCCGGCGTCGTCCGCCGCGGGTATCCCATGATGCGGGCGCACTTTCCGCGTTGCTTTGTGGACGTAAACCGCGAGCCGTATGAACTCGATCCGCGAATGTTCGACGGCCGGCTGCCATCTTTCGCGAATACCCGGTCCATGCGTGTGGCGGGTGGCCTCGGAACCGTGGCTCGGGTCGTTGGTGACGCCCAGGAGATCTATGACCAGCGCATTCCGGTCGATGACGCGTTGCGTCGGATCGAGAGCCTCTACAAGCCCTATCACCGCGCTTTGCGCCGCCTGTTCACCCGCCTTCATCGGGACTTTGGCGCCGCCGTCCTGATCGATTGCCATTCAATGCCATCGACCGCCGGTCACAAAGACGAACGGCCAAGGCCGGAATTTGTGCTCGGCGACCGATATGGGACCAGCTGTGTTGGAATCGTCGCCGAGACCGTTGAAAAGACCCTGCGGTCGCTTGGCTACACGGTCAGCCGCAATAAACCTTATGCCGGCGGGTTCATTACCGAACACTACGGGAATCCGGCCGCCGGCCTGCATGCCATCCAGCTGGAGATCAATCGCGCCCTCTATATGGATGAAAGGCGGTACCAGCGTTCATCGACCTTCGACCGCTTGGCCACCGATATGGAGACGCTGGCCAAGCGGGTCGGTGAGATTCCGCTTGAGCAATTGCGCCCTTACCGCGCGGCGGCCGAGTAGGACTGGTCGAAAAAAGGGCCGCTCGCGGATGCAAGCGGCCCAAGTCTAGGGAGGAAACGCCCAAGGAGGGCAGCGGTAACTTTCGCTACCGCAGTGCAATAAGTTACATCGCGACGCACAAAAATCAAGGATTGGAAGGGCTTTTCCTATGCTAAATTTGCATACCTAGATACTTCTCTTAGCCCTTGATGCATAGCCTTATGCGCTTTCGTTCGGTCCGGACCCCCGCAGTGCAGCAGCATTTTGACCTCCCCTCGCCTTTGGCCCGGTCATTTACGCCGCGGATTGGCGCGATGCCTGGGCTGTCCGGTAGGCAAGCGGCATGACGGCCATCGATTTCAGCAGTTTTGTTGATCAGCTCGCCAGCGCATCGGGGGATACGATCCTGCCTTTCTTTCGCACCGCGCTTGCGGTCGAGAACAAGAAAACCGGCGGCTTCGATCCAGTTACGGCTGCAGACAGAGCCGCGGAGCAGACCATGCGCGCGCTCATCCGCAAGCAATTTCCCGGTCACGGCATCCTTGGTGAGGAATACGGCTCCGAGCACACCGACGCGGAGTATGTGTGGGTGCTCGATCCAATCGATGGCACCAAATCATTCATCGCCGGCATGCCGGTCTGGGGCACGCTGATCGGTTTGATGCGTTTTGGCGAACCGGTGTTCGGCATGATGAACCAGCCGTTCACACGCGAGCGCTTTTCCGGTGATGGCGGCGCCGCCCGCTATCGCGGGCCGGGAGGCAATCGCGAACTTCGCGTGCGCGAATGTGCTTCGCTCTCCGACGCGGTGATGTTCACGACGAGCCCGCTGCTGATGAACCGCAGCGACCGCGCGGCGTTCAGCAAACTGGAAGACAAGGTGAAGCTGTCGCGCTATGGCGGCGATTGCTATCACTATTGCATGCTGGCGGCTGGATTGATCGATGTGATCGTCGAAACGGAAATTAAACCCTACGACATCGTTGCCATCATCCCCATCGTTACCGGCGCCGGCGGCATCGTCACGACCTGGGAGAATGGACCGGCGCAAGCCGGCGGACGCGTCATCGTCGCCGGCGACAAACGCGTGCACACTGCCGCGCTGGAAATTCTTGCGCGCTAGAATCGCGGCGTGCCGGGCACAAACGCATCGAATGCTGCCCAGAACTGATCGCGATACTGATCCTGCTCTTGCAGAATCTCATGCTTGGATCCGGCAATGATGAGATGGCGCCCCGCCAGCAGGTTTTGTCCAAAGGACTCGATCGCCGGCGTTGAGACGACCTCGTCCCGACCGGCTGCCACTAACAGAATCGGCTGGCGGATACTCGCCGAATAGGCAGGCTCGGCGAACTGCTTCATCTGCCGCAGCGCCACGTCCGCCCACGCAACTGTCGGCGCACCAAGACCGAGCGCCGGCTCCTGCTCAAGCACCGCGGTATTGCGTGCAAAGCGCACCGGATCGGAGGTGAGAACATTGCCGGTGAAACTTTCTGTGCCCGGGGCAGCCGAATCCCCGCTCGGCACATAGGCGCCTCCGCGGCCAACGAGTCGCATGAAGCGCGCGAGCGGACCGGCGACGCGCGTGAAGCGTCCCGAAGGCAACGCGATCATCGGTGCAGAACATACCGTGCGTTCGAACCAGCGGCTGCCGTCGTGGCATGCGCGAATGACTATCGCTGCGCCCATCGAATGCGCGAGCGCGAAAAGCGGCGGCGGGCAATCGGGCAGAACGACCTGCTCCATCATCGCCTCGAGGTCGGTGATGTAGTTGGAGAAGCTGCGCACATAGCCCTTGTGGCGATCAGATAGCGCGCGATCCGAAAGCCCCTGCCCACGCCAATCGAATGTCACCACCGCAAATCCCCGCTCGCGCAGATCGCGCACGGTCTCGAAATATTTCTCGATGAACTCGGCACGGCCTTGCAAAACGACGACCGTCCCCTTGCGGCCTGGCGGCGGTGCCCAGCGGGCAAAGCGCAGGCTCACTCCGTCAGGGGTCTTGATTGCGCCGGCCACCACATCGTCGGGCACCGGGTTGGCTGGGATGGCGATGAGTTTCATGAGGCCGGAAGGTGAGACGGACGCGGCGCCTGCGCCTTATAGCAGGGTGGCAAGCGCGCTCAATTGGCCGCCGCCAAAGCACAAAAATCCAGCAATTTCAGACGTTTATTTTGGTTCCCCGAGTACTTGCGAGGCCCAGAACCCGCTCCCATATCAGGTTTGCGCAGGCCACTGACGGCTGCGCACGGTTTGGTCCGGCCATTCGGCGGACCGCCGCATGTCGCTCAACAAGGAGGATATGCCATGCGAACTTTCGATCTTGCTCCCCTTTACCGTTCCACCGTTGGCTTTGACCGGCTGTTTTCAATGCTTGATGGCTTTGAAACCGCGCCGGGCTACCCGCCCTACAATATCGAGCGGACCGGTGAGAACGATTACCGTGTTACTGTTGCGGTAGCCGGCTTCGGCGAAAAAGACCTTTCGATCGAGGCAAAAGAGAACACCCTGACCATCAAAGGCTCCAAGCAGGTCAAGGAAGAGCAGAACGGCGAGGTGCTCTATCAGGGCATTGCCGCCCGCGCTTTTGAGCGCGTCTTCCAGCTTGCCGACCATGTCCAGGTCAAGAACGCGAGCCTCGAGAACGGATTGCTGCACGTTGATCTCGTGCGCGAAATCCCCGAGGCGAAAAAGCCGCGTCAGATCCCGATTGGCAACAACGGGAAGGCCCAGGTGGTCAACGCCAAGGCCGCAGCCTAACCGCGGGACAACTGACTAAGAACGTAGCGCCCCGGTATTCCGGGGCGCTTTCGTTTTGCCTGCATGAGGCCCGTTTCAAGGCCCCGCAAAGGAGCCGTCACGCAATGGCATTGCGCCGAAAACGCGGGTGCTGCGTTGTTCTTGCGCGGAGCATGGCGAGGCCGCAATAAAACATAAGATTTTCGCCATTCCGGCGTGGACCGGCCTTGTCTGACGAGGCAAAATTTGGCATGGTCAATTAGGACAGTAGTGCTGTCCTAATAGTGGTAGCCTCGGTGGCGGCCTTAATTCGGCGGGGCAGACATCGGTGGCGGCCGGCAGGAGCAGCCACGGGCGGCGACAAACCCGACAAGGTTGCCCTTCTCAAGATCAGTGACGCGTCGACCGCAAGCGTAACGAGCTTGCGGACGAGGCGGGTACGCCGGGACAACTTGCCGGCGAGGCAGAACGAGATGAGCGAGGAGAAGTGCAGCGCAGGATTTGCCGGACGCGGTTCAACCGCCGATCCCGGCGTGCCGCTTGCGCAGGGTCTTTACGATCCGGCGCTCGACAAGGATTCCTGCGGCGTTGGATTCATCGCCGACATCAAGGGACGCAAGTCGCACCAGCTCATCGAAGACGGCTTGCGCATTCTTTGTAACCTCGAACATCGCGGTGCTGTCGGTGCCGATCCGCGCATGGGTGACGGCGCCGGCATCCTTGTGCAGATCCCGCACAAGTTTTTCGCCAAGAAGACCGCGGAGCTCGGCTTCAAGCTGCCGAAGGCCGGCGAATACGCGGTCGGCTATCTGTTCATGCCGATTGATGCAAACTGGCGGCAGATCATTCGCGACATTTATTCGGAAGTGATCGCGCGTGAGGGCCTTACGCTGCTCGGCTGGCGCGATGTTCCGACAGACAATTCGACGCTCGGTGAATCGGTCAAGCCGACTGAGCCCAAACACATGCAGGTGTTCATTGGGCGCGGCAAAAAGAAATACTCCGAGGATGAGTTCGAGCGCCGTCTTTACATCCTGCGCAAGTCAATCTCGAACGCGATTTACCGCCGCCGCGAGCGGCGGACGTCGGGCTACTATCCGGTGTCGATCTCGTGCCGCACGGTGATCTACAAGGGTATGTTCCTCGCCGATCAGCTCGGCACTTACTATCCCGACCTGCACGATCCGGATTTTGAAAGTGCGCTCGCGCTCGTGCACCAGCGCTTCTCAACCAATACGTTCCCGACGTGGTCGCTCGCGCATCCGTACCGCTACATCGCGCACAACGGCGAGATCAACACGCTGCGCGGCAACGTCAACTGGATGGCAGCGCGGCAGGCATCGGTGTCGTCGCCGCTGTTCGGCAAGGACATCAACAAGCTGTGGCCCATTTCATATGAAGGCCAGTCCGACACCGCGTGCTTCGACAATGCGCTCGAGTTCCTGACGCAGGGCGGCTACTCGTTGGCCCACGCGATGATGATGATGATTCCCGAAGCTTGGGCCGGTAATCCGCTCATGGACGAGGAACGCCGTGCTTTCTACGAATACAACGCAGCGCTCATGGAGCCGTGGGACGGCCCGGCGGCGATTGCCTTCACCAACGGCCGGCAGATCGGCGCCACGCTTGACCGCAATGGCCTGCGCCCCGCGCGCTATCTGCTGACGAGCGACAACCGCATAATCATGGCCTCCGAAATGGGCGTCCTGCCGATTCCGGAAAAGGACATCATCAAGAAATGGCGATTGCAGCCAGGCAAAATGTTGCTCGTCGATCTCGACGAGCAACGGCTCATTCCCGATGAAGAGCTTAAGGCGACACTGGCAAAGAGCCATCCCTACAAGGAATGGCTCGGGCGTACGCAGATCGTGCTTGAGGAATTGCCTGGGACTGCCAACGAGGCCCCGATTTCAAACCTCTCGCTGCTCGATCGCCAGCAGATGTTCGGTTACACCCAGGAAGACCTGAAATTCCTGATGACGCCGATGGCAACCACCGGCGAGGAAGCGGTCGGCTCCATGGGCAACGACACGCCAATTTCGGCGCTGTCGGACAAGCCGAAATCGCTGTTCACGTATTTCAAGCAGAACTTTGCGCAGGTCACCAACCCGCCGATCGACCCGATCCGCGAGGAGCTGGTGATGAGCCTCGTTTCGATCATCGGCCCGCGCCCGAACCTGTTCGATCTCGAAGGCGCATCAAAGACCAAGCGGCTTGAGGTGCGTCAGCCGATTCTCACCAACGACGATCTGGAGAAAATCCGCTCGATCTCAGAGATGAGCGGCGATCATTTCCAGTCCCGCACGTTCGACATCACCTTCCCGGCCGAACATGGCCCGGACGGTATGGGCTGGGCGCTCGCTGAATTGTGTGAGCGCGCTGAAGAGGAAGTGCGCAAAGGCTGCAACATCATCATCCTGTCCGACCGTAAGGCGGGCGCTGACCGCATACCGATTCCGGTGCTGCTCGCCTGCGCCGCCGTGCATCATCATCTCATCCGCAACGGCCTGCGCACGTCGGTCGGCATGGTGGTGGAGACCGGCGAGCCGCGCGAGGTGCATCATTTTGCCTGTCTGGCCGGTTATGGCGCGGAAGCCATCAATCCGTATCTCGCCTTCGAGACGCTGGTCGCCATGAAGGACGATCTGCCGCAGAAGCTCGAGGAAAAAGAGATCGTCAAGCGATACATCAAGTCGATCGACAAGGGGCTGCTCAAGGTGATGTCCAAGATGGGCATCTCGACCTACCAGTCCTATTGCGGCGCGCAGATCTTCGATGCGGTCGGCCTGCGGCAGGATTTCGTCGACAAATATTTCACCGGCACGCACACGCGCATCGAGGGCGTCGGCCTTGCCGAGATCGCGGAAGAATCGGTGCGCCGTCATCGCGATGCCTTCAGCGATTCACCGATCTACCGCTCGATGCTCGACGTCGGCGGCGACTATGCCGTGCGCGTGCGCGGCGAGGATCACGTGTGGACCGCCGAAACAGTCTCGCGGCTCCAGCACGCGGTGCGCGGCAATTCGCAGGAGCACTATCGCGCATTTGCCAAGATCGTGAACGAGCAGAACGAAAAGCTGCTCACAATCCGCGGCATGTTCAGCCTGAAAACAGCCCAAGAAGACAGCCGCAAGCCGGTGACGATCGAGGAGGTCGAACCGGCCAAGAACATCGTGCGACGTTTTTCGACGGGCGCCATGTCGTTCGGCTCGATCTCGCGCGAGGCGCACACGACGCTCGCCATTGCCATGAACCGTATCGGCGGCAAGTCAAATACCGGAGAAGGCGGCGAGGAATCGGATCGCTTCAAGCCGCTGCCGAATGGCGACTCGATGCGCTCGGCCATCAAGCAGGTCGCATCCGGACGTTTCGGCGTCACCGCCGAATATCTCGTCAACTCGGACATGATGCAGATCAAGATGGCGCAGGGCGCCAAGCCCGGCGAAGGCGGTCAGCTGCCCGGGCACAAGGTCGACAAGATCATCGCCAAGGTGCGGCATTCGACGCCGGGCGTCGGCCTGATCTCGCCGCCGCCGCATCATGACATCTATTCGATTGAGGACCTGGCGCAGCTCATCTTCGACCTGAAGAACGTCAACCCGGCGGGCGACGTATCGGTGAAGCTTGTTTCCGAGGTTGGCGTGGGCACCGTTGCCGCCGGCGTCTCAAAGGCGCGCGCCGATCATGTGACCATCGCCGGATTTGAAGGCGGCACCGGTGCAAGCCCCCTCACCTCGATCAAGCACGCAGGCAGCCCCTGGGAAATCGGCCTTGCCGAGACGCATCAGACGCTGGTGATCAACCGGCTGCGCGGCCGCATTTCGGTACAGGTCGACGGCGGCATCCGCACCGGCCGTGACGTCGTCGTCGGCGCCCTGCTCGGCGCCGATGAATTCGGCTTTGCCACCGCGCCGTTGATCGCCGCCGGCTGCGTCATGATGCGCAAGTGTCATCTCAACACCTGTCCGGTGGGCGTCGCCACGCAAGACCCGGTGCTGCGCAAGCGCTTCAAGGGCCAGCCCGAGCACGTGATCAACTATTTCTTTTTCGTCGCCGAGGAAGTGCGCGAGCTCATGGCGACGCTCGGTTTCCGTACCTTCGACGAGATGATCGGCCAGATGCAGATGCTCGACCGCCGCAAGCTGGTGGAGCACTGGAAGGCAAAGGGCCTCGATTTCTCCAAGCTGTTCACGAAGCCGCCGGCGGACAAGGGCACGAACGTCTACAAGTGCGAGCCGCAGGATCACAAAATCAAGGATATCCTTGACCATAAGCTGATCGCGGAAGCGCAGGCCGCACTCGACCGCGGCGCGCCGGTGCGTCTGCAATCCGTCATTCACAACACCGACCGCGCGTGCGGCGGCATGCTCTCCGGCGAGGTAGCCAAACGTTATGGCCACGAAGGTCTGCCGGACAGCACGATCCATGTGCGTTTCACCGGCACCGCGGGACAAAGCTTCGGCGCCTGGCTCGCGCGCGGCGTCACCTTCGAGCTCGACGGCGACGCCAACGACTATGTCGGGAAGGGTCTTTCGGGTGGACGCCTGATCATTCGGCCGCCGGCGGATTCGGGCGTCGTGCCCGAGGAATCGATCATAGTCGGCAACACGGTGCTTTACGGCGCGATCGAGGGCGAATGCTACTTCCGCGGCGTCGCCGGCGAGCGTTTCGCCGTGCGCAATTCCGGCGCCATGGCGGTGATCGAGGGCGCCGGCGACCATTGCTGCGAATATATGACCGGCGGCGTCGTGGTGGTGCTGGGCCGCACCGGGCGCAATTTCGCCGCCGGCATGTCGGGCGGCATTGCTTACGTGCTCGATGAGGATGGCACGTTCAAGTCTCGCTGCAACATGGCGATGGTCGAACTCGAACCGGTGCCGCAGGAAGAAGAGATTGCCGAAAAAGAGTTCGGCCAGCACAACGATCTTGAAAGCCATGGCCTTGTCGATGTCATGTCTGACCTGACCGCCAAGGACGCCGAGCGCCTGCATCTCCTGATCTCCCACCATGCCCGCTACACGGGCTCCAAGCGCGCTGCGGAAATCCTTGCCGATTGGGATCGCTATCGTCCGCTGTTCCGCAAAGTGATGCCGGTCGAATATCGCCGCGCACTCGCTGAGATGGCGAAGGAGAAGTCTGCCACGATGCAGGCCGCGGAATAGGTATGGGTAAGGTCACCGGCTTTCTTGAAATTGAGCGGGAGGATCGCGACTATCAGCCGGTCGCGGACCGCGTGAAGCATTGGCGCGAGTTCGTGCTGCCGCTGCCCGAAAAAGAACTGCGTGACCAGGCTGCGCGCTGCATGGATTGCGGCGTGCCCTATTGCCACGGCACCAGCCGCATCACCGGTGCACCCACCGGTTGCCCGGTAAATAATCAGATTCCCGACTGGAACGACCTGGTTTATCGCGGCAACTGGGAAGAAGCGGCGCGCAATCTGCATTCGACCAACAATTTCCCGGAGTTCACCGGCCGCGTCTGCCCGGCGCCGTGCGAGGCTTCCTGTACGCTGAACATCGACGAAAACCCCGTCACCATCAAAACGATTGAGTGCGAGATTGCCGATCGGGCCATTGCGCAAGGCCTCAAACCCGACAAGCCGCAACGAAAGACCGGGAAGAAAGTGGCCGTCGTCGGTTCAGGTCCCGCGGGCCTTGCCTGCGCGCAACAGCTCGCGCGCGCCGGCCACGAAGTGCATGTCTACGAGCGCTGGGCGAAGGCCGGCGGCCTGCTGCGCTACGGCATTCCGGACTTCAAGATGGAGAAAATCCACGTCGACCGCCGCGTCGAGCAGATGCAGGGCGAAGGTGTAGTGTTCCACTACAACGCCCACGTCGGCGTCAGTGTCCCGGCCGACAAGTTGCTCAAGGAGCACGATGCGGTCGTCCTCACCGGTGGCAGCGAGAAGCCGCGCGACCTGCCGATTCCGGGCCGCGAGCTCAAGGGCATCCATTTCGCCATGGATTTTCTGCCGCAGCAGAACCGGCGCGTGAGCAAAGAGCCGCAGGGCAAGGTCGATCCAATTCTTGCCACAGACAAGAAGGTCGTGGTCATCGGCGGCGGCGACACCGGTTCCGACTGCATCGGCACGTCGATCCGCCAGGGCGCGACGTCGGTCACCAATTTCGAAATCATGCCGGAGCCGCCGGAGCACGAGAACAAAATGCTCACATGGCCGGACTGGCCCCTTAAACTGCGCATTTCCTCAAGTCACGAGGAAGGGGTTGCACGCGAATTTGCCGTGTTGACGCAGAAATTTACCGGCGAAAACGGCCAGGTGAAAAGACTGCACTGCACGCACGTCGATGAGAAGTTCAAGCCCGTTTCCGGCACCGAGTTTGAAGTCGAAGCCGATCTCGTGCTGCTCGCCATGGGCTTTGTGCATCCCGTGCATGAAGGAATGCTGAAAACCTTGAACGTCGCTCTCGATCAGCGCGGCAACGTGTCCGCGGACACGGCCGCTTACCAGACCTCTGTACCCAAGGTTTTCGCCGCCGGCGACATGCGGCGCGGCCAGTCGTTGGTGGTCTGGGCAATCCGCGAAGGCCGGCAAGCGGCGCACGCAGTCGATAAATTCCTGATGGGATCGACGCTTCTGCCGCGTTGATTTTCAGATCAACGGAAGAGACTGAAACCCCCACCGCCGGACGGGAAAATTCCACGCGGCGGTCGCGGTACATCGTCCTGCCGCTGCTGCGGCGGCTTGGGTTTCGTGGTGCTGGTCGCGTTGTTCTGCGTCGTCTTGGCGGTCGGGGCGGTTTTCAGCGTGGCCGCTTTCTTCTCGGGGGTGGCTGCCGCGGCCGGCGGCGGAGCCGGTGTATCGGCCGGCGCAGACGCCAGCGCGCCAGCCGGCGCCGTAACGGCCTGTGGAGCGCTGGGCTCATTTCCGCGCTGTAAAACGAAATCATCAGCGCGGCCGGGCGGCGCAGGCACTGGCTCGCCCTTAACAAGGACGCGTGCCGCAATGGCATCGCCATGCGGTGAACTCGGATTGGCGCCGCCGAGTAACTCGTCCGAATTGCCCGGTGTTGTCGTCAACGGCACAACCGGCCCGGCCACTGGCCGCGCTGCCGGTTTGCCGTCCGGCGTCGCCGGCGCGAGCGGACTGGTCGGCAAGGCGACCGGCGTTACGCGGCTGTTCATATAGCGCCGGATTTCCCGCTCGACGTAGTGCGCAAGCTTGAGCGCACCCGATTTCGTGAAGAAGACGCCGTCGGCCGAGCGCAAGCGGCGCGTCTGGCCTTCATAGTCCGGACCGAAATTCGAATATTTGCCGGCTTCGTCGACAAAGCCGTCCCAGATGTCGATGTAGATTACGCCGGCGCGGTCTGCGCGCGCTCTAAAGAGGTCGTTGAGATAAGCCGCGTCCGCCGTCGACTTCGTGCCGCGGATTGACGGTAGACCGACCCAGAACACCGGCACGCCCTTGCTCTTGAGTGCCGCAATCGTCTCGTCGATGCGCTTCGAATAGATTTCCGCCCATTGATCGGAGCGGAATTCAATAACGCCATTCGCTTTCTTTCCAGGCTGCGGCTCGGGGGCGACGATCGCCTGCTCCTGCTCGTCGGTTTGATCCTTGGTCTGCGCGTCTTTGTCAGCGCTGCCTTTGTCCGCCTGGGACTTGTCCTTTTTCTTGTCCGCCTCTTTTTTCTTGTCGGCCTCTTTCGCCAGGTCGCGCTCGCGGATGTTCTGGCGGTCGGTGACTCCAAGCATCATGACGACATAATTTGGCTTCTCCGCCGCCAGCGTATCGCGGGCAACGTGCCACCAATCGAGGTCGCCTTTCGTGTCATAGCGCAGCAGGCCCGACTGGATCTTGTTCTTTCGCACGACGGCGATTTCCGGTGAATCGGAAAAAGTATCTTCCAGTCCATAGGCAAGCCAGTCGGCCATGGCGTCGCCGAGCACAACAACGGACGTCGTCGGCGTCACCTGTTCGGCTTTCGGATCCAGCTTTTTTGGCGGCGGCGCGCGCGAATTGTCGACCGGCGCCTGTTCATAATTGTCGTACTGCTGCTGGCTGCCACCGCCGCCACCACCGCCGAAAAATCCGCCGAAAAATCCACCGCGCCCAGGCCTTAAGAACGGAAACCGGTCATCGCGGAATTGTGCCTGCGCGGGAAATGTAAGGGCGACTTCGACCGCAACTATGCCGGCGCAATCGATCGCGGCAACAAGCGCTGCACCGACAAGCCAGCGGGAAATCCGGAATTTGCCAATCATGCCGAACGCCAATTTTCTGCCGACGGGCCCAAGGCCGCTCGCAACGTTGACCCATCGCCACCATGGGCCAATAGCGCCTCAAAAATGTCAACTCAAAGGTGGCCGCAATCCTATCCTTAACGCGCGCGTAGCTGGTCCAGAATACCTGCCGAGGCAAAACCGTCGGGAATTCGGCCGTTTTTGGCCTGGAAATCGCGAATTGCCGCGCGTGTTCTGAGTCCAAGCTGGCCGTCTGGTTCGCCTACATCATAACCATGACGCGCCAACAGATGCTGAAGTTCCAACCGTTCCAAGCGTGACAGCACGCGCTCGTACCGCGGCCAGTCTTGCGAGAACGGCGCACCGCCACGCAGCCGGTCAGCCAGATGCCCGATCGCGAGGGCGTAGGCTTCGGCCGGATTGTATTTCATGATGACGCGGAAATTCGTCAGCATCAGGAATCCCGGCCCCTGGATTCCCGCCGGCACGAGCAGGAATGCAGTGTCGTTCGGCCGCGGGAATGGCTGGCCACCCGGGCGGCGTATTCCCTGTTTTTCCCATTCCCGGATGCTCATTGGGCGCAAGTGGTCGGCGAGGAGAAAATTGAACGTCGCGGGCACAACGACCTCATAACCCCAGGTCTCGCCGGTGACCCAACCATCCTTTTTGAGATTATTCGCCGTCGAAGCGACGATGTCGGGCACGGAATCGACAACGTCACGGCGACCATCGCGGTCGAAATCGACCGCATATTTCTTGAACGCCGTCGGCATGAATTGAGTCGGACCGAAAGCACCGGCCCATGAACCGACTAGGCGGTCAGGCCGTACATCGCCGCGCTGAAGAATCTCCAGCGTCGACAGGAATTCCTCACGAAAATAGTTTTGCCGGCGGCCGATGCAGGCAAGCGTCGCGGTGGAACGCATCACGGGGCGGTCGCCGGTCAAAGTGCCGTAGTTGGTCTCAACGCCCCAAATCGCAGCGATTGTGTAGCGATCCACACCGTAGCTTCGTTCGACCGCGTCAAATGTGGCGCGATATTTTTCGAGCAAAACACGTCCCTGCTCGATACGCTCATTCGTGACAAGGATATCGAGATAGTCCCAAAATGATTTTGTAAATTCTGGCTGATTGTCCAGAAGATCCATGATCCGCAGATCGGGCGTCAGCGATGCTGTGTAGGTCTGGTACACGCTTCGCGAAATGCCGCGACGTGCCGCTGCCTGCCACAGCCGCTCGATGCACTGAGGAAAATTCGCCGCTGCTTCACGAATCGCTTCGGCCGTCATCAATGGATCGCCCGACGGGCCGGACGCCCCGCTCCACTCCGGCGGCTGACCGGTATTCGGCGGAATCGCGCCGGTAACCCCTGAATTGCGGCTATCACGGCCGTCTTGCGCCGCGGCCACGCCACCGCCGGCAGCAAAGAAAGCCGCCGCAAGAAGAATGGGCCATGCTTTCCGCATGCCGATCTGCGTCTCCACCCTGTACCCCGGATTCTATGGGTGATCCGATATCATTTCAGGGGCGTTAATAGTGTATCTTTCTTTGGCCTGCGACATCTGGACCCCGCCTTAAACCCATGCTTTCTGCGGTTTGACGAATTCGCGACTCACCGGTGACCTCGAAAATTTTCGCATGACCCGCATCCGCAAAGCCATATTTCCCGTGGCTGGCCTAGGAACCCGGTTCCTGCCGGCGACCAAAGCCATGCCGAAGGAAATGTTGCCGGTGGTAGACAGGCCGCTCATCCAGCACGTCGTCGACGAAGCGCGGCAGGCCGGCATCGAGCACTTCATCTTTGTGACCGGCCGAAACAAGAGTGTCATCGAGGATCATTTCGATCGCCAGTTCGAGCTCGAGTTAACCTTGACCGAACGCGGGAAGAAGGCCGAACTCGCCTTGCTCTCTGGGGATCTGCCTGAGGCCGGGACCGTAAGTTTCACCCGCCAGCAATCTCCACTGGGTCTCGGGCACGCCGTCTGGTGCGCGCGCGAGCTGGTCGGACAGGAGCCGTTTGCGTTGCTGTTGCCCGACGTGCTTGTGCAACACCCCCGCGGGTGCCTGGCGCAGATGATCGACGCCGCCAAGGATCTCGACGGCAACGCCAACATCATCGCCGTCGAGGAAGTGCCGAAAGAACGCGTGCATATGTACGGTGTCGTCGGCGTCGGCGCTTCCAAGGGCAAGGCTTTTGCCATCACGAAAATGGTCGAGAAGCCAAAAGCGAGCGAAGCACCTTCGAACCTCACAATTACGGGCCGCTACATCCTGCAGCCGCAGATCTTTGATCTGCTGGAAAAACAGGCTGCGGGGACAGGTGGTGAAATACAGCTGACGGACGCCATGTTGGCGCTGTCACGCACGCAACCGTTCTACGGATTAAAATTTGCCGGCCGTACTTTCGACTGCGGGTCCAAGATCGGCTTTCTTGCCGCCAATGTCGCCTACGGACTAGAACGCAAGGACATTGCGCCGGATCTTCGTTCTGAAATACGCCGCCTTCTTGGCGAGAAGTAAACTAACGCTGCAATCGCAGTCCGAGCATGAAGACGCTCTCGGCGTAGTCGACACCGGCGACATTCGAGTGCAGCCAGTTCTGCCGGAATTCGCCTTTGACCTGAACCGAACGGTCGAGCTTGTAGGTCAAGCCGGCGCCGACGGTATAAATCTTGTCAACGCGGTCGAGACCGACATAGTTGTCAATTTCAAAGCCAAGCTTGAGGCTACCGATCAACCACTGCCGGAATGCGTGATCAACCTGCGTCCCGATTGTTCGGTAGAAGACTCCGGACACCCCAGGGACCGTCGATTCTCCTATCGTCGACGCACCCAGCAACTTGACGCTGGTGAGTGCATCCGGAGTCCAGAGCAGTGACACGCTGCCGATAGGGCCGGTTATATCAGCGAGGCGCGGGTCTTCGTAGACACGCTGCGTATAACCGAGCGCGGCTTCGCCGGTGAGTACGGGTGTAAAATTGAACTTGGACCCAGCCTTGGCCGTGAACCCGTTTGAATTGCGCTGATAGCCCGAGGAATCGGTATTAAGATCATGGATGCGAGTATCCACTGCAGCTTCAGCGAAAGGCATGAGCCCGGGCGACAGTTCGTAGCTGCCTCGCAACACGCCGGCATATTGGTCGTAGTTTCGGTCATCGTTGCTGGCGGTCGTCCCGTCAGTCAGCAACGATTGCTGATAGATTGTGCGTTCTACATCGCCTTTGATCGAAAAATCGAAACGGTTAAAGCGCTGCCCAACACCGATGCTGCCGCCGCCGACAACAAAGATCGGAAGCTTGGCAAGGCCCGCCTGCAAATTGGGACTGCCCGGATTGTCGGTGGACACGATCACGCGCCCGCCAAGATCAATCCGTGTCTCGTGGCTCACGTCGACGCGGCCATCGATCTTGCCATTCAGATAGGGGCGGCTCAGGCTCGGTGTCTCATCGGGGCTGTACCCGACGTAGCTGCCACGTAGATCAATTTTGAGATCGTGACGCGACCAATCCGACTGTGCTCTCAGCTCCGGCGCAACGGTGTAAAAACCAGCGGGGGTACCGTTCGGCGTGCGTCCAGGATTGGTGTCATAGCCGCCGATCAATTCTATCGCCGGATAGAAAATGAAGGACTCGCCATAAATGCCGAGCGGAGCGTAAGGATCCTCGGGCTCGTACGGCTTGCGCTTTTTTGGAAATGTCCGGATGGGGCCCAGTTGCACCGGCGGCGCTCCAGGCGCGCCGGATGAGATGCTCCCGGTGACATCGGCAGGTTTGTTGGACGTCGTGGGCGGCATTGGCACGCCAGGCGCGATCGCCTGCGCGTTGGCCAATGTCTTGCTCTTCGCCTTAGGTTTGGTCTTGCGAGCGTTCGTTGAATCAAACCCAGTAGCACCCGCGCCCGAAGCCGCCGGCGTAAAGGTGGGTGGCGCCGAGAGTTGCGCAAGTGCAGCGCGATCGAACTTCTGAAAACGTGGCGGATTGCGCGGGTCGCTTACGGTCGCGGTCAACGCGTCGGGAAATAACGCGGCGACCGTTTGCGCACGCACATCCGCATGGTAAAGCATCGTGCCGGCGACAGCCAGCATACCGATTGCGCGCGGCACAACCCCACGACCGTTGCGAAGAGACCCCACCGAAAAATTTCTCCTCGTCCGCATCTCGCCAAAACCCGCGCGCCAAAGCGCGGCGCGCACCCCTTCAGAGCGCGCCCGCTGAAACGCGGGATTTGGTTAACGGAAGCTAAAATCTTATGGTTAACGGGGCGTTGACCGGCGCTGCGCCGGGCTTTTTTGGCTCAAATCCAGCCCTTGAGCTCGCGCGCAACTACGTCCCGGATCACTGCCATGCCGCCGGGCGTGTCGTTGAGGCATGGGATGGCGGCAAAATTCTCGCCGCCCGCGTCGCGGAAAATCTTGGCGTTTTCCATGGCGATCTCCTCCAGCGTCTCCAGGCAATCGGCGGAGAAACCGGGGGCGATGACCGCAAGATTTTTTACGCCGCGCTCAGCCAATGATTTCACGGTCGCATCGGTATAGGGCTTGATCCACTCAGCTGTGCCGAAGCGTGACTGAAAGGTCATGATCAGACGTTCGTCCGTCATTTTCAGCTTCTTTCGCAGCAGCGCCGTCGTCTCAGTGCACTGTTTGAGATAGGGGTCGCCTCTGGCGACGTAGTCTTCCGGCATGCCGTGATACGAGACCACGATTACTTCCGGCTTGAACTTGAGATTCGCGAGCGCTGCATTGAGCGAGGCGGCAAGCGCGTCGATATAGACTTGCTCCGCATAATAAGGTGCGGCCACACGTAGAGTCGGCTGGAACCGCATGCGCTTGAGCGCACGAAAAGCTTCATCGCAGACGGTCGCGGTTGTCGCCGCCGCGTACTGCGGATACAGCGGCACGATCAGGATGCGCTCGCAGTTCTGTGCGGCAAGCGCTTCAAGCCGCGAGCGGATCGACGGCTTGCCGTAGCGCATCGCCCAGTCGACGCGGATTCGCTTGTCGAACTTGTCCAGCATCTCGTCGAGCTTATCCGATTGCGAGCGCGTGATGGTTTTGAGCGGTGATTCGTTACGCTCCTTGTTCCAGATCTTGTCGTAGTCGCGGCCCTTGCGGCCCGGCCGGACGGTCAAGACGATCAAGTTGAGGATCAGCCACCATTTGAACCGGTTCTCCTCGATCACGCGCCGGTCGGAAAGAAATTCCTTCAGGTAGCGCCGCATGGCCCAGTAGCCAGTCGATTCCGGCGTGCCGAGATTGACGAGCAGGACGCCGATGCGGCTACCCGCAACCGGAACCGTTTCCGGACTCATGATTTGCGCTCGTCTGCGATCAGCTTGCCGTCATTCGGCAATGTACCCGGCGCCATCAGTTTCACCGAGCCTTTGAGCTTGGTAACCGAATGCAGCGTCTCGGCTATTGCGGTTTCAAGCGCCGGGTCGGATGGAGCGCATTCGGCCAGCAGGGTCATAGTATCCTGCTCGGCCTGGCGATCGACCACGAGGCGAAGCCGTTTGAGCTGCGGGTGGCGGGCGGCGATGTCGGCGATCTGCTTGGGATGCACAAACATGCCTTTTACTTTCGCGGTCTGATCGGCGCGGCCCATCCAGCCCTTGATGCGCACGTTCGTGCGCCCGCACGACGAGACACCCGTCATCAGTGCCGAAAGATCGCCGGTGCCGAGCCTGATCATCGGGTAGTCGGGGTTGAACGACGTGACGACGACCTCCCCGACTTCGCCTTCCGTCACGAGATCGCCCGTCCCTGGCCGCACGATTTCGACAATCATGTTTTCATTCACGATCATTCCTTCGCGCGCCTCGCTTTCATAAGCGATCACGCCCAGCTCGGCGGTCGCATAACATTGCAGCGCGGCGACACCGCGATTACCGAGTTCTTCACGCAATGAAGCCGGAAGAGCGGCTCCCGAGACAAGGCCGCGCTTGAGCGAGGATGCGTCCTTGCCGGTCTTGTTCGCCGTATCGAGCAGAATTTTCAGGAAATCCGGCGTGCCGACATAGCCCGAAGGCTTGTAGTGGGCGATCGCTTCGAGCTGCTGCTCGGTATTGCCAACTCCACCGGGAATAACCGTGCAACCAAGAGCATGCGCGCCCGACTCCATGATCATTGCGCCGGGAGTGAGATGGTAGGAAAAGGAATTATGCGCGATGTCACCTCTGCGCAAGCCCGCCGCATACAGCGCGCGCGCCGCACCCCACCAATCGGTGCCCTCACCCTCCGGCTCGAAAATCGGCCCAGGCGACATCAGCAGGCGGCGCGCCTTATTCGGCGCGACGACATTGAGGCCGCCAAAGGGCGGGTTTTCCTTCTGGAGCGCCGCGATATCCGATTTACGCAGGACCGGCAGCTTCGCCAGCGCCGCGCGTGACGTCACCGATTTTGCCTCAACGCCCGACAGGTGTTTGGCCCAGCCCGGCGCGGTCGTCGCACGCGCAACAACTTCACTAAGACGCGCCGACTGTTCCCGCTCACGCACGACGGGGTCGCGGATTTCCAGGGCGTCGTAGTATCCCGGCATGACTTACGCCAGCCACCTCTTGCGCCGGCGATAGTGCTTGCCTTCGCGGAAAGATTTGCGCCGGCCCTGGGAAATGCCGAGATAAAACTCTTTTACGTCTTCGTTTTCGGCCAGGGCCTTGGCCTCGCCGTCCATAACGACACGTCCGTTTTCGAGAATGTAGCCATATCGCGCAAACCGCAGTGCCATATGGGTGTTCTGCTCTGCCAGGAGGAAGGAAACGCCTTCCTTTTCATTGAGGTCCTTCACGATCTCGAAAATTTCCTCAACGATTTGCGGCGCAAGGCCCATTGATGGCTCGTCAAGCAGGATCATTTTCGGGCGCGACATGAGTGCGCGGCCAAGCGCGCACATCTGCTGCTCGCCGCCCGA
>DASPUD010000039.1:0-72071 GCA_035623095.1 Pseudolabrys sp. | reverse complement strand
CCTGCAATAGCGGTGTTACTGTCGCATTGCCTGATGCCAGAATGATATCCGGCGCAAGTTTCGCCAATTCTTCTGCATATTGGCGCGTAAGCTCGCTGTGGCCCCCGCCCCAACGCGTGTCGATCTGCAGATTTTGTCCTTCTGTCCAACCCAATTGCGCCAGTGTCTGGCTAAAGGCCTTAAGGCGATTCTGATATTGAAGATCGTCGGGTGTCGCGGCCAGGAGCACACCGATCCGGCGCACGCGATTGGCTGTTTGTCCCCACGTCGCTCCGGGAAAGGCCGAAGCGAAACCCGCCAATGCAAGAAATTCCCGCCGCCTCATGATGGCCCCCCGAAGGCTGCAAATGCCTTGTATTCACGTTGTTAGAACACCAGAAGCGATCGAATATGCCTTAAATCGGGCCCGCTTTTGGCGTCCCCAGACGGGGCAGCAAGGGCTTACCAGCGTCCGCGTCGCATAAATTTCATGTCAGGAGCAGAGAGTGCGCTGACTCACCGCGCGGCCAAATTGATGTTGCCCATCACCCAGATTGTCACGGCCGCGACGAGTCCTGCGCTGGCGAACACGCCCGATACGACCGCCGCGCTGAACAGAATCACTCCTAACGCATAGGCGATCCTGTCGAGCGCCCATCGGATCACTCCGATGAAGCGGCCGAAGACCCAATAGAACGCATACAAGAGGAGTAGGAGCACAAGCACGAGCACGACAAGCTTCAGGATCGGAGCGCCGTCAAATTGCGTACCAAGAAGGCGCGAGACCTGGCTAATGCCCCAGAGGCATCCGAATACAATCACATCGACGAGCCAGCCAAAGCCTTGTTTGAGCCATACACCGAACTCGCGGATCAAGTGCTCCATAGCCAAGTTCCCTCGCTTGGGCCCCCAAGCCCCTAACGCGAGGGCAACTAATATGTTTCAAGCGGCGTTCCCCGGCGTGCAGGCGTTTACCGCGACTTGATCTTCTTGTTGCAACGCGAGGCCGGCTTTACAGCGGATTACTGACCCGCGAGACCCGCGTCCGGCGCGGGCTGCGCCGCGTTTGTTATTTGACCGGATTGCGCGGCAAATGCCTGTCCGGCCTGACCCTGTCCAGACGCCGCCAACGTTGGGGGCACCCTCGGCCGGCGCGGACGCCGCTGAGAGACGAGATGCTTATCGTGCGGTTTTGCTGCGGCGCTCGGTGAGGATTCTGCCGGCTGCAAGCTCACCTCATGATCCAGCGCGGCCGCCGCGTCATTCGTCAGCACCGCGGCCACCGGTTTTCCATCGGGCGACGGTTCTGGCGTAGCGACTGTCTTCCCGTTGATCGTGCTCGTCGTCAGGCCGGTGAGGCTCGACGAAGTCTGCTCCAACCTCTCCTGCCGCTGCTTCAGTGTGGTGACCGGAAGAAGTTCGTCTTCGGCCCGCGTCCTGTCCACCAACTGGACAACGCGATCGACCTGTCGGCGTAACTCTTCATAGGCAACCTGCTTACGCCCGATCAGGTAAGCGAAATAGTTGCTCGTGGCGATCACCGAGATTGCAGCAACTGCAAACAAAATTGATCTGACAACAATAACCGCAGCTTCGCCCCGCGGCGGCGGGCTGCTAGCCGCCTGCGACGGGAGTAACGGTTGCCGTGGCTGGCGAGTGTGTACCGGGGAAGAGATCGACATACAGCGCTCCGTGCCGGTTCGATATATGCCGAGCCCGATTCGCTGTGCTGTGTCAAAGCAAAGATCGCCGCCTGCTCACGCCAATACCTTGTTCCCACAGGCATTCTGAAAGTTCCATATTAAAGAGTTCCAGTCGACGCAGGTATCGCAGGGCCGCTCCGTTCAATCTGCAGATGGCCGAGAGACAGTTGCGCTTTCGCCTGATTCTGGAGGTGAAAGATGGCACTCTTCAGCAGTGGCCGTTCCTCGTCAGAAATGACCTACGGCCGCCCGGTATGTCCCGGTGCAGAGCGCCGATGAGGAGCATTCGTGTTCGCGTTGAAAAGACGGGCGCCGACAAACAGGCCGTTCAGTGCCCGCGCTGCGAGTATTCGTGCAATGTCAATTTTCCTAAGCGACCGGTGCTCGTTCAAAGCCGCTGATCAAGGCATCCACCGTATAATCCCTATTTCGAGTTCGTAATTGGATCCATTCCGGCGCTCCTGATGGTTTCAGAAGCACGTGGGGAGGCAAGGAAATCGATAAGCCGTTTGGAGCTTTCAATATCTCCCGAGGCGGCGACGACAGCGGCTGAAAACGTCTGGACGAATTGAATCTCCGGTGCGAGACGGCCCGCCAGTTCGACGCCTGGCGCGTGCACAATTTCGCTGACGGGCATCACTGCAAGATCGGCCTCGCCGGCGGCGACCATGCCGGTTGCGCCCGAGCCGCGTGGCGTGGCCTTGACGTTGATCTTTTCTGCGATGCCAAGCCGCGGAAAAAGATCGGTCTTAAGCCAGATACCGCTGGTGCTGCCGGGGACGGCGACGGTTTTAGCGTTGAGCAGAACCTGCTTAAAGGCCTCGACAGTACTCACGTCCGGCTTCGGTGTCCCTGCCCGCACCGCCACGCCCAACGGTACGCGCGCGAGATCCACATCCGTCCCCGCGGCAATCCGCTTCGCAGCGATCAATTCACTGAGGCCTTCTCTCGAGAGGATCACCACGTTGGCGGGCACACCGCGGGCGAGCTGCGCGGCGATCGTCTGCGGTCCGGTCCCCTGCGAAGCGCCCGATCCTGTCGTAACCTTGATGCCGCTTGCTCGTTCAAATTCGGGCAACAGCTTTTCGTACGCGCCACTGAAACCTCCGGATATCATAACGTTCAGTTGCGCCGATGCCGCCGCCGGCCAGAATGCCAACGTGACAAAAATGCCGAATGCAAAACCTTTCATTGGCTCGCCCCCTCAGTCCAACGGCTCGACTTTAATAATGGAAGCGCCGTGATTGCTGCCAACCCAGAAGCTGACCGGCGTCGTCGCATTGTCTACAAAAACCCGTCTGATGTTTGTCGACTTCGGCAGCAGATAATCGACCATCTCGCCGCTTTTTGTGTCCAGCCGGGTCACCTGGTCGGTGATCATTGATCCCGTCCATGCGTTCTCGTTCTTGTCGAGAATGACGTCATAGGGCGATGCCCACCGCGTGTTGAGTTTCCACTCCTTGAACTGCCCCGTTCTGGTGTCGAACATGCCAATACGGTCGCCACGATACTCGCCAAACCAGAGGCGATCCTGCGCATCCATGCTTCCGCGCCGCGGCGCGGAGCGCGCCGTGGGAACCTCGAACAGCTTGACCTCGCCGGTTTTTGCATCGATCCGGCCGATATTTTGCTGGCGGAAATCGGTGAAATAGACGTTGTTGCTGGAGTCAGGAATGACGTCATAGATGTTGTGCGGCTCGCCTTTCGGCGCGTCCTTGAAGGGCTGCCACGTCTCGATCTTGCCGGTCGCGATGTCGAGACGATGAACGCCGGCAAAGCCATTGTTCTGCGCCCAGACCTTTCCGTCGACGTGCGCGCTCTGCGGGCTCACCATATTAACTTGCGCGGCGTCGATGTTCTGCTCGGGCGGCAGCGGCCAGAATTTGAATGACTCGGTCTTGCGGTCGAAATTGACGATCGTGGCCTGATACATGTTGCCAAGCCAAAGGCTGCCGTCCTTGTCGGCGCGCAGGCCGAGACCGCCGGTCGGAAAACCCGGCTTATGTTCCGGAATCGGATATTCGGTGACCTTGCCGCTCTTTGGATCGAGCCTGCCCAGATTTTGCTCGCCGAAGCTCGAATACCAGACGATGCCATCGGCATCGACGATCACGTCATGCGGCGAAATCGTCTCGCGCGGCAAGGCGTATTCCGTGTAGATGACATGCGTCGCCCGCCCGGTCGGGCGCGGGAATGTCTTGAGTGCGTAGCTCCATTGAGAAGCGGCGCTGAGATTGATTGTGCTCAGATACTCCGCCGCCGCGCGGTAGACCTGGACGCGCTGATCGCCGCGCTCTTCCATCAACCGCTCGGCGCGGCGCAGCTGTGGATGCGCCGGTATGCTCTGGTTCACATAACCCTGCATGCGCGGCAACACCTGGGCAAGGAAAGTATCCGCGTCATACTTCGAGCGCACGATACGTTCGAGCGTGTGACAGCCGACGCAGCTGAGCAACTGGCCCTTTTGCTGGTCGGTGCCGGGGATGCTGGCCAGCCATTCGCCATTCGACAGTTGCGCGGCGAGATCCTCCGTCTTGCGCAACTGAAGGTCGGCCGTTGCCGTCTTCTGATCGCTGATCTCAATCACCTTGTGCGCATCGAGGTCATAGCCGACCGCGCGCACCGCCAGCGAATATTGACCGGGCGGGAGTTTGCTCGCCGGGAAGGAAAAATGCCCGTCTTTGCCCGTGACCACCGTCACCGTAACGGGCGATCCTGTCTTGCTGGCGCTGACCAGCACGCCTTCCATCGCATTGTCCTCGGCGGAGCCGACAAGGCCTGTCAGGGCGGCGCCGGGTGACTGCGCCAAAGCGGTTTCGGAAAGCGGAATCGCGACCGCAAGGCCGGCTGCGATGAAGATCGCACGGAAATACATGGTCTCCTCCCGGAGGGCGATATGTTTTTTGTCATCGCGAGGATAGGCCGCGCGGACGTCATCCAGCAACTGGGGAACGCGGGGCTCAATCTAAAATAATGGGCGAACCTCTTTCTTTACTCGATGATCTCGTCGGCGCGGCCGATCAATGACATCGGCACCGTTATGCCGAGTGCCCTGGCAGTTTTGAGATTGATGACCAGCTCCACTTTGGTGGCCTGCTGGACCGGCAGGTCCGCGGGCTTTTCGCCCTTGAGAACCCGGCCGGTATAGACGCCGGCAAAGCGGTAGGCATCCGTAATACTCGTGCCGTAGCTCATCAGGCCGTCCGCCGCAGCCATATCGGCATAGGGGGTGATCATTGGTACCGCATATCGCAGCGCCGCTGCGACGAGTTGCTTGCTTCTGCTGTTGAAGAATTGGCCCCCGCTGATCACAAGCCCGCCCAACACGTGATATGCGGAGACGGCCAAAATTCAGGAAGGAACAAATACCACGCGCGGCCAGATAGACTATCAATGGGAAGACCTGCCATGATCCGGTCGCGTTCTTGGCGGATTTTTGAAGCATCGAAAGACATGAGAATATTCAGCGCCCTTGTCTTGCTCCTTCTGGTTTCCGGTTGTTCGTCGACCGCGAGCCTCACGACCGAACACGAAGACAAGTCCACATTGCGACCGCACGGGATGGTCGATGATCCGGCCCTTGAACCTCTCCCGCCGAGAGCAGCACAGCCGGAAAAACCGGCGGACCCAAGGACAACTGGAACCAACCTCGGTTCGAGCGGCGAGAAAACCGGTAGCCTTATGGATTGCGACGAAAGCTGCAGGAAAAATTGTTCTGCCAAAAATCCATCAAAGCCGAAATGGTGTGGGCTGTACAAGCCGCCCGCCTCCTAACGAGCGCGCAAAAAAAAGCGGGCGGTTGTTCAGCCACACGGAAACACACGGCAGATAAAGTGCCGTCGTGATGCTGCCCGATGACGGGCGAATTTGATCTTCCTCAATGACCGGACGTGCGTTGGGCGAAACAGTCGGACCACGAGTTGCAGGAACTGGCCATGAGCGAGCCGCGCAATCGGATTGTTCAGATCAGTCGTTTTGGCGGCCCTGACGTCATCGAAGTGGTCGACGCTCCCCTGCCGACGGCGGGTCCGGGCGAGGTGCGAGTCCGCATACTCGCATCGAGTGTGGAGTACACCGACGTGACGATCCGGCGGCACGTCTATGCACAAACTGCGGCCATACGGCCGCCGTTCGTCCTTGGCTACGATGTCGTCGGGGAAATCGATCAGCTCGGAGCCGGCGTGACCGGCTTTCAGCTTGGCGACCGGGTGGCCGATATGACAGTGGTCGGGTCTAACGCCGCCTATCGCACGCTCCGAGCCAAGGACCTGACCCGCGTGCCGGCAGACGTTGACGCGGCAGAGGCAGCCGCGCTGATCCTCAGCTGGACGACCGCGTATCAGATCCTTCACCGCACGGCCCGGGTGCAGCGAGGGCAGCGCGTGCTCGTTCAGGGCGCCGCCGGCGCGCTCGGTCAAGCGTTGCTGGTGCTTGGCCGGATGGCCGGCCTCGAACTGTGGGCCACCGTGCGCAGCGCGCATGCGGTACTGGTCCGCGAGTTGGGTGCGACGCCGATCGACTATAAACGCGAAGACTTTGCGCGGGTTCTCCCAGGAGGGTTCGATTTCGTCTTCGATGGAGTCGGCGAGGACGGCTATCGCCGCTCTTTCGCTGCGCTTAAACCTGGTGGCCTGCTTTGCGCCTACGGTTACTCGGCGGGTGTAACTGGGCAACGCCGGCTACTTGCGACGCTGATGTGGATTGCGCGTGTATATCTGTGGAGGCGGTTGCTGAGTTGGTTCCCAGGCGGTAAACGCGTCAGCATCTATTCGATAAATTTGTTGCGGGCTCGGCATCCCGCGTGGTTCCAGGAAGACCTTGCGCATCTGTTCGGATTGTTGGCGGCCGGTGTCATCCGCCCGCGCGTCGCGGAGCGGATTTCATTTGATCGGGTCGCCGAGGCACACCACCGTCTCGAGGCGGGCGGTCTCGACGGCAGGCTGGTTCTGTGCCCGGACTTTCCCTCGCGTGCGCCAGCGTAACGCTTTCACAGCGCAATCGTGCTGTTCGACTAGCTCCCGACACAGGTGGTATTTCCGCCTCGAAGTGTCGCAGCGTCAAATATTGTAGTTGTTTTGACACAACTTCAGGTCAAAGATGCGCGGCAGTTTGGGCTCGTCCCGGCCCGATGCCACCCTTTGGATCGGCGGATTTCCTCTGCCCGCTCAGGAGGACGATATGGCGACATTCAAGCGATCGCAAAGATTACTGGCTTCTACGGCAGCAACGGCACTCGGCGGCGCGGCCCTGCTGACGCTGCTCACTGGAAAGATTTTTGCCATCGCAGGCGCGGGCGCAGCCACATCGGATATATCGCCGCCCTTCGGCGGCACGGATTTTCCGATTTGCCAGACGCCGACTGCAACCGGCGCGCCCAAGATGATGTTCCGCCTGGTACAGACCGAAGTGCCGCGCGCCGAAATGAGCGCTGCTAAACCGGCACCGGCATTTGCCGATACCGAGCCGCCGCTATGGACCGGCCTTGGCTCCGTCTCTTACAAGATTACGACCGCGAACGAGCGCGCACAGGCTTTCTTCGATCAGGGTTTGCGTCTCGCCTACGCGTTCAATCACGGCGAAGCGCAGCGCTCTTTCCGCATGGCGCAGAAGCTCGATCCGGACTGCGCTATGTGCTTCTGGGGCGAGGCGCTCGTGCTCGGTCCCAACATAAATCTTCCGATGCAGGAAGACGCGGTCGCGCCCGCGTTCGCCGCTGCGCAGAAGGCGAAGGCGCTTGCGGGCAAGGCGACCCCACGCGAGCAGGCGCTGATCGGCGCGCTCACGGCGCGCTACACCAGTGATCCGAAGGCCGCGCGCCAGCCGCTTGACTCAGCCTACGCCGCCGAAATGGCCAAGGTCAGTGCGCAGTTTCCCGACGATGACGAAATCGCCACGTTCTATGCGGAGTCGGTAATGGACCTCAGCCCCTGGGATTACTGGATGCCTGGAGGGCAACGACCCAACCCGCAGAGCGAGCCGATCGTTCCTACGCTCGAGCGTGTGCTGACACGCAGCCCGGATCATGCCGGTGCGATTCATTTATACATTCACGCGGTTGAGGCGTCAGACCGGCCGAAACGCGCTGAACCCTATGCCGACCGGCTGCGTGGGGCGATCCCCGGTGCCGGCCATCTCGTGCACATGCCGAGCCATATTTACTATCGGGTCGGCCGCTATCTGGACGCGCTGGAAGACAATAAGACGGCGGTCAAGGTTGATGAAAAATACCTGACCGATACCAATGCGCCGCTGGGCGTCTATCGGCTGGGCTACTATCCGCACAACGTGCACTTCGTGATGGCGTCGGCGCAGATGGCCGGTGATGGGCCAACCGTGATCGCAGCGGCAGAGAAGCTGCGCCAGCTTATTCCTGACGAGGCCGCGCGGGGTATCGCAATGGTGCAGCCGGTCAAGGCCGCACCATATTTCGCCCACGCGCAGTTCAGCGCGCCGGACGCCATCCTTGCGTTGCCCGATCCCGGCGACACCATCCCCTATGTCAAGGCGATGTGGCTCTATGCGCGAGGCGTCGCTCTCGCGGCCAGAAAGGACTTCGCGGGCGCGGCAACGGCGGCTGATGCGATCGAAACACTGGAGCGGACGGCCGACTTCAAGCTGCTGAAAGATTCCGGTATCCCGGCGCAGGAAGTTCTGCGCATTGCGCGCACGCTGATTCAGGCGCGGGTCGCGCAGGCAAAAGGCGAAACCAGCTCAGCCATCTTGCTATTTGAACAGGCGGCGGCACTGCAGGACGCCCTGCCCTACACTGAGCCGCCATATTGGTACTATCCGATCCGGCAGTCTCTTGCCGCCGCCATGGTTCAAGCCGGACGCTACGACGAGGCGGAACGGCAATTCGAACGGGCGCTGGTTCGCGCGCCGGCCAACGGCTGGTCATATTTCGGATTGGTGGAGTTGTACAAGGCGAGCGGCAACACCGCGGCGGCGAGCAAATCCGAAGCGGACCTTGCCAAAACCTGGATCGGCGACCGCAAGCTGTTGCAGCTCTCGAATCTCTGAGTCGCATCGGCGCGAGGCTGCAGCCGAGCACACCAACAGTGTTAGCCTGGCTCCATCCCGCGCTTCTTGAATGCAGCAGCCGCTTCGGGGGTGGTCAGGAATTTCACCAGCGCCTTGGCGCCGTCGGTTTCTTTGGCATTCACGATGATGCCGCTGGAGAACACAGTCGTCTGCTGTACGTCAGCAGGCAGCGGGCCGACATAGTCGACACCGGGAAAGCTTCCAAGCTCACTCACCTGCTGGAATCCGATTTCCACCTCGCGGCTTGCAATGATGGTGCCGACGAACACGCCGGTCGGCGTCTGCTTGAGCTTGTCCTTGATTTGATCGGCTACGCCCAACTTCTCGAACAGGCCCATCATGTAGACGCCGCTTGGGCCGGTTGAATAGCCAATCGACTTGGCGGCCAGCAGCGTTTTTTTGAGCGCTTCGGTCGTGCTGATATCGGGTTTGGGAGCGCCGGCCGGCACGCCGGCAGCAACGCCGGATTTGGCTATGTCCACGCGACTGCCTTCCACAACTTTGCCTGCCTTGATCTGCGCATCGATCGCCGGCCCGGCCATGATGATCATGTCGTAACTTTCGCCGGCTGCCAGGCGTTTCTGCACATCGAGTGTGCCGCTAAAAATGGTCGTGACCTTATGGCCTGTAGCCTGTTCGAACTGCGGCGTAAGCTCGCGATAGGCCTGTTCGGTGGCCTGCGTGGAAAGGACTTTAATGTCGGCAGCGTTTATCAACGTGGGCACCGTCAGACTGACGACCGTTGCAATAACAAGAAGTGACTTCATACGCGCCCCCATGCGTTTACGCAGTTCGACAATCGAACAACTTTGATAGCTGCGGCCTTTTTTCTTCTATGACCGCCTTCGATCAATGCGCCACGAGAGCTATAATAAATTTTTTTGGCCCCTTGAATAGGGACTATCCTTGTGGCGGCGGCCTATTGGATTTCGCCAGCCGTTTTGGCGTCCGTCTCACCTTGAAGCTTTTCATTGGCGAGGCTGAGCCAGGCGGCGGCTATCTTCTGAATCTGACGCCGTTCCTGCCGTTCGGCATTTTCCGCCATGTCCAGACATTCAATCGCGAATTTCAGACATTCGGCCGCTGACGCCATGGCTCCGTCTCCCACTCGACAAATAACACCCCCACTACGGCGCATATTCCGCGCGGCCCGACGGAGAAGAGACCGCGACGTTGGTAACGACGGACGGCCGAGTGCCTGTACGTAGCGTCTGCCGGGGATCAAGCCGTCGCCGATATCCCGCGCTGCGACCGTTTACCTGACTTCAGGTCACTCACGGGTCCGTTCGACGGGAATTTGCTCGATCCAATTCGCAGAACCAAAACAGCGAAGGACAACAAAAGAATTGCCCCCGAAACAATGAGGATATCCAACCCCGTGCGATGCTCCGCGCCGACAAGTTCTATGAGAACGCGCCCGAGCGCGGTGATCGCAATATAGATCAGGTAGCGGACCGGCAGCCTTGTCGTTTTGAAATAGATTCCCACCATCGCGCCGATTTCCAGATAGATAAACAGGAGCAGGATGTCGGCAAGTTCGACTCGCCCCCGTTGCGCCATGCCGAGGAACGCCGCCACGGCAGACCATACTGTGGTCGCGCCAATCGCGAACAGCGCCAGATAATGAAACGCATCAACCAGGAGCGTCCCGAATGCGTCGGAAAGATCCTTTATCTCCGTATGAAAATTGGAGGCAATTCTGGTTACCCGGCGCGTTGGTTCGGACATATTTCCCCCGTCATCGCTTGGCGTTGCTCAATGAAACCAATCTAGCGGCTTAACGTGCCGATGCGGAATTTCGCCGCACAATCGCTGTTCACGATTTTCGTCGCAACCTATTGTAGCTTTATTTTAAGACTTCGCACCTAGCTTGTGCCCGCCGCCGATGCGGACGTTTCCATGACGAACTAAGAGTTAAAATGGCTCACCATTCGATGGCTTCGTCGCTTCGCGTGAGCAGCGGAACGCTTGTACTTGGCATTTTCACAGCAGCTGTATTTCTCAGCGCCCTTCTGCTCTTTGCCGTGCAACCGATGTTCGCGCGCATGGTTCTTCCACGACTGGGCGGCTCGCCCTCCGTCTGGTCGGTAGCGATGGTCTTTTTCCAATCGCTGCTGCTGATCGGTTATGCCTACGCACATCTGCTGGCGCAAATGCCGCAGCGTTTGCTGTCTGTGGTTATTCACATTGCGGTTTTGGCTGGCGCCGCTTTCATGCTGCCGCTATCGATCACCGAAGCGTTTGGGACGCCGCCCGCGTCAGGAACGGCTCTGTGGCTATTCGCCCTCTTCGCCGCTTCAATCGGTTTGCCGTTCTTTGCCCTGGCCGCAAATAACCCGCTGCTTCAAACTTGGTTCGTACGTACCGGCCGGCACGCCGGAAGCGATCCTTACTTCCTCTACGCAGCCTCCAACGTTGGAAGCTTTCTGGCTCTCTTGTCGTACCCTCTCATTTTGGAACCGGCACTAACCCTGCAAACCCAAGGACAGCTTTGGACAGGAGGCTTTGCACTGCTGGCGATGCTGATCACCGGTTGCGCCGTATTGCTGGTTCGATCGCCGCCTGACGCCGACCTCTCGCGGCAAAAAGATGCAGATGGGGTCAGGCCGAGCTGGCCGACAATCGGCCGCTGGATTTTTGTCTCTACAATACCGTCGGGGCTGCTTGTCGCCGTCACCGCACACATTTCAACCGACCTGACCTCGGCACCACTGCTGTGGGTAATGCCACTGTCACTCTATCTGTTGACCTGGGTTCTCGCCTTCCAGCGACGCCCAGTGTTTTCCCGCGCATTCATTTGGCGCTTACAACCTTTTGCCGTGGCATGGGTCGTAGCCCTGCTTTATCTCGGAAACCGTATACCGGTACTGCCAAGTCTCGGCGGGCATTTGTTCGGCTTTTTTGTCATCGCAATGGCCTGCCATGGCGAGTTGGCCCGCAGCCGTCCGTCGCCCATATATCTGACCTCTTTTTATGTTTCGTTGTCGTTCGGCGGCATGGTCGGGGGTCTCTTTGCCGGATTGCTGGCGCCGTACATTTTCTCCTGGATCGCCGAGTATCCGATACTGCTTGTCCTTGCAGTGCTTTGCCGCCCGCTGGAGAAGCCGCGTCGATACGAAACGCGGTTCTGGGTTCTGGCAGCTGCTTGCGCAGCAATGTTGATCGCGCCCACCTTTGTCGAAGGCTTCCTGCCGCAAACAATATTTAAAGCTCTTGATATCGTTGTGCTCGGCCTCGCTGCAGTTTCAATCATGCTAATGCGGGACGCGCGCAAATCGGCAGCCGCAGTCTTGCTGGCACTGGTCGTCATGCACGCATATCCGATTAATGCAAATCACCGTCAGACCGTTCGAAGCTTTTTTGGCGTTAGCCAGATCTATGAAACCGCTGGCGGCCGTTTCCGCATACTCGAGCACGGCTCGACCATCCATGGTGCGCAACAGCTGACCGCAGATGACGGCACAACGATTCAAGGGCGGCCGAAAGCGCTGACCTACTACTCTGAGCGCGGCGCGATTTCTTCCGCCATCGAAGCGGTGAGAGCTCGTAAAACAAGGCCAATGCGCGTTGCGGTCATTGGTCTTGGTGCCGGCTCGCTTGCTTGCAGCATCGCGCCCAACGAAATGTGGCGATTCTTCGAGATCGACCCTGCCGTCATCAACATTGCGCGTGATCCACGCCATTTCAGTTTTATCAGCCAGTGTGCGCCCGACTTACCCATCATATTGGGCGATGCCCGATTGACGATCGCCAACGAGCCATCGGGCTTCTACGACTTGATCATCGTCGATGCCTATTCGGGCGATGCCATTCCTGTCCATCTTGCCACGAGAGAAGCCATGGCAATTTACAAGTCCAAGCTTGCGCAGGATGGCGCGATCATTACGCACATTTCGAACCGCTATCTTGAATTAGAGAGCGTCGCCATAGGGATTGCCGCCGCGAATGGTATGCAAACCTGGGTTTGGAATGATCCGTATCGCGGCGCAGACGTGGCAAAATATATTTACCCGTCAGAAGTCGCCGTATCAGCGGGAAAACCTGAATATGTCGGCGTCGTCGCGCAATCCGCAAACTGGACGTTAACCGCGCCCGATCCGAACCTTCGTACCTGGACAGATGATTATTCAAATATCGCCGGCGCGTTCTGGCGTAAAATGACGCAACGCAGGACGTCAGCAACCCAGTGATGCATGGTCTTTAATTCCCGCCCGGTTGTCGGCGGGCTCCGCGGCACTTATTCGATCACTTCGTTCGCGCGCCCGACAAGGGCACTGGGGACGTTGAGGCCGAGCGCCTTGGCGGTTCTGAGATTGACGGCGACTTCGAATTTAGCCGGCGGCTGAACTGGCAAGTCGCCGGGCTTTTCGCCCTTGAGGATGCGGTCCACATAGCCTGCCGCACCTCGGTATTGTTCAAGCAGATCAGGCCCGTAAGAGATCAGGCCGCCGGCCGCTACGAAGTATTTGTTGAAGTAGACCGCGGGTAGTTTGTACTGATCCGCAAGCTTGACGAGCAGATCGCGGAAGAGCACCGAAAACGGGCTCGGTGTCACGATCAGACCCCCGTTCGTACCGCGCGCAAATGTTGTTATATTTTGCTCTATCTCTATCGCACTGCGCCCGTCGATCGGGACTACCTCCACATTGAATGACGGCGCCGCCTTTTCGACGGCAGCCAGGCCGATCCCCGAAAATTGCACGGGGTTGCGGATAACCGCTACGCGCGACACGCCAGGCGCAAGCTGCTTGAGCAAATCCAGCCAGGTCCGGCCCATGGTAAATTCAAAGTCGATAAATCCCGTCGCATTGCCCCCCGGCCGCTCCATGTTTTTGATCAGACCGCGGTCGATCGGGTCGTTTGTGCCCAGGAATACGATCGGTATTGTTTGCGTCACCTGTTGCAGTTCACTGGCGCCCGTAGCACCAGCCGCGATGATGACGTCGGGGGCAAGCGCGACCAGTTCCTGCGCAAATCTCCGATAAAGGTTCGCGTTGGAGGCGGTCCAGCGATATTCAATCTGCAGGTTGCCGCCAGGCCTCCAGCCGCGTTCCTGCAAACCGCGCTCAAAAGCCGAGATCCCGATCTTCGATTGCGCATCGGTGTCGTCCGTGCTCATCAGCACGCCGATACGGCGCGTTGCCGTGGGTTGCTGCGCCTGCGCGACAAAGGGCCATCCGGCTGCCGCTCCACCAAGGCCCTTGATGAACTCGCGCCGCCTCATTGCCTTTCCCCCATGACCCAGACGTATCATTGTACCGGGTCACACTGGTATACTGGAAGGGGTAAAGCTACGGCGCATCGGGTAGACAACAGAATGAAGTCTATGCTTTTGGCAAAATGGCTTCCGGTGTGCACTGCAACGTTTGTCTCTCTGGTTGCCTCCGCCGGCGCGCAGACGTCAGTGCCGTTGCTGGAGCCAAAACCGGGATTCGTTCCCGGCCTCTACGAGACCGAGAGCCGCAACTCCGCGTTCCAGAATCAGCCCGTCAAGAGCACAACTTGTATCTCGTCGACCAACTTCGATGCCTTCCGGGATGAAACCATGGCGCAATATCAGAAGGCGCCTCAATTCGAGAAAGACTGCCGCCTCAGCGACACAAAGACGCTCTCGAACGGCTTTGCTTTTGCGATGCAATGCAAAGGCTCGAAAACGGTTCTCAGCTTTCATTTCGCCAAGGATCTCGTGAGCAGCACGATCGAGACACTGATCGTGGACGCTCCGAAATACTCCTCCTCGATCCTCACCATGATGCGCCGCATCGGTGACTGTCCTGGCCAGACGCCGGGGAAGCCGCTTTAGCGTGTGCCGCGTCTGCGATTACTCGATGACCTCATCGGCGCGGTTGAGCAAGGATGGTGATACGTCAAGCCAAGCATACGGGCTGTCGGCGCATTGATCACCAGCTCGAATTTGTTCGCCAGTACAATTGGCAAGTTTGCAGGCTTCGCACCCTTGAGGATGCGTCCCACATAGACACCTGCCTGACGATAGGCATCTGCAATATTGGATCCGTAGCTGATCAGGCCTGCACTAGCACCAAGAGGAAGGGCGTCGTTTCAATGCAGTCTATTACTCAACTTGGCTCACTTGACGGAGTTCCAAAGCACACGCACAAAAGCGACGGAGACAGGGGGCATGGAGACCGCGGATATCCTTGGTATTACCGCCGCCGGGCTGTGGCTGCCTCTCGCGGCGGTCGTCGGCGTCGTTGCGCACAAGCGGGGTCGCTTCGGCCTTGCCTGGTTTCTGATCAGCGTTTTGGTCTATCCCGTTATCCCCGGCTTGCTCGTGCTGGCGCTGCCAAGGGTTAAAAGAGCGGAGCCACAGACTGCAAGCAGCGAGGGTCCGGAAGAACCGGAGGCTTCGCCAACGTTTCGTCTTATCTTCATCGCCATTGCTGCCGCGATGATCGCGCTATTCGGATGGAGCCTCGTGCCCCCGATCCAGAACTGGAACAATCCGAACGAAGACGGCTTTTCCTACATAGGCGCTTTCTGGACCACGATCGTTTGCCTGCCGGTTGCACTTTACCTTGTGCGGGGAGCAATCGCCGGGCAGGGCCAGCGCCTCGCGCTCGCCCGCAAAGCGCTTGTCGTCGGCTGCGGAGTGATCGTCATTGTCGTGGCATTTCTCGTCTTCCAGCACATCGAGAACGCGAAGGGCTGACACGTCATCAATCAACGTGCTTGCCCATGAAAAAAGACCCCGAGCTCATGCTCGGGGTCTTTCGCTCTTACCAAGTCAGGTGAGTCTGTTGCTCACCAGAATCTGTAGTTCACGCCGACGAGAACGGTGGCTTCGGTTGCCTTGGCGTTCCACGCACAGCCGGCCGGGCAGACAACGGGCCCGACGAAGACCCCGCTACGCGAGCCGAAGTCCATCCAGTTGCCTTCCAGGAAGGCCGACCAGTGTGGCGCAAACATCCACTCGACGCCGCCGCCAATCGTCCAGCCAGTTCTGGTGTTGGAGGTCTGGCCGGTTTGAAGGCCAGCAAAGTTGATGGTCGTGTTGGTATTACCCCACGCCGCACCGCCCTGGAAATAGAACAGCCAGGCTGGCGCCACTGAGTAGCCTAAACGAGCGGTCAGCGTGTCGAACCAGCGATTCCTGAAGTCGACTGTTCCGCCTGCGAGCGGGCCGAAAGGAATCACGGCGCTCTTGCTGTTGCTGGTCCAATCGAACATGTCGCGTATGCCAACCACCCAGCCGCCGGCGAACTGATAGTCGCAGCCGATCTGACCGCCACCCGCGAAGCCAGAGCCATTCCGCGAGACTTCCCCGGCGGGGACCGTCACATTGGCGTCGCCAAATGCGCCACCGATGTTGCCGCCGATGTAGCATCCGGTCCACGTCATTGGAGGAGGAGGAGGAGGCGCGTATACCGGCGCCTTGCGCGGCAAGTCGGCCGCCCAGGTTTGACTCGCAGCCAATGCGAAGGCCGCAGCCAGCGTCAACGAGGATTTCCGCATTACAGTCTCCCTTAATATTTCGCGCGAGGCCCCTACCCCCGTGACTCGCTTGTACTATTCACCTTCTTAAAGTGCGCGTAAAATCAGGGAGAGGTCACATCTTTCCCACTGGCTGTGTCTAAAATGCTGCAGCCGGTCTACCTAAATACCCCTTGAAATAAATGTTCCGTTGGTGAGTGAGGCTAAATTGTGTCGCGAACCCGACTCATTGATGGCCGAGACGATGAGATGGAATCATCTGTGAATGAAAAGCCGGTCGCATAGCTTCAAACAGATGGCTTCTTCCAGATTTTGCGTTTCTGCATGAGCGCGACCTGTTTATCAATCACGTCACGCTTGTAGTCCGCATGCTTTGGCGGAATTTTTTTCAGGTAGCGATTCTTGGGATAGATCGGCTTCTCATAAATGATCTGCGCTAATTCACTGCGTACATCTTTCATCCAATTCGTGACCTGTGCCGAGTCCCGATGGTGACGCAAGGCCTCGATGTTGATGACGCCAGCGACGAAAGTTGAGCCATTGGTGTCGCGCTGCTTGCCGACCAGCTGGCCGCGATAGTCGACAATCATCGACTGGCCGCCGCCGGCGTCGATGCCGACGGGATGGTCCGCGTCCAGGTGATAGCTGCCGATGTTCGGCGCGACAATATACATATTGTTCTCAAGCGCGCGGGCGCGATTGGATATTTCGAACACATCGTTCTCGGTGAAAGGACAGGGCATCGAGGCGCGGTACACGACCTCGGCGCCATTCATGGCAAGACCACGCCCGTTCTCCGGATAGTTGCCTTCCATCGCCATCATGATGCCGAGGCGGCCGATCTTGGTGTCGACCACCGGCCAGAAGGCCTGCAGATTGCGGCCGTATTTCTCGATCCACCAATCGTAAACATCGTGCGGCGAGACGGAACGCTCGACCGGTAGGAGTGCCGAGAGCTTGTAGTGCTTCAGGATAATTTTTCCGTCCGGATCGACGATAAAGCCGACATTGAAGAAACGATTTTTCCAGTCGGGATGGCGCGCCTTGGCCTGTGCCATGATGTAGACGTTCCACTGCCGTGCCAGCTTGCCGACCTCGTCGGTTTCAGGGCCGGGAATATCGATGCAGCACGTGTTGGCGTAGTCGGCGTGATCGACGTCGAGCACCTCATCATTGAAACCCATCATGGCGCCTTCGGGGATCGCGAGCAGACGCACCGGAATATCCAGATTGGAAAGCCAGAACGCCGCCTTCGTCAGCCCCTTGAGGTGTTCGATGTTGTGTTTGATTTCTTCACGGCGTCGGATGCCCCAAAAGCTCGGAATGAGGCCGACGGCGTTATACGGCTCGATCATTGTCTTCCCCCTCACCTCGTTTACGCGGCAACGCTCGGCAAGCCGGCAAGCGCCATGGCCAGTTCTTTCTCGTCGTAGTTCTGGTCGACGAGTTTGCCTTCGAAGTAATTGATGTAGGACTGCATGTCGAAATGGCCATGACCGGAGAGATTGAACAGGATCGTTTCCTTCTTCCCCTCCTTCTTGCAGCGCAGAGCCTCGTCGATCGCGCAGCGCACGGCGTGCGTCGCTTCCGGCGCCGGCACAATGCCCTCGCAACGGGCGAATTCGACCCCGGCTTCAAAACACGTCTTCTGGTGATAGGCCATCGCCTCAATCAGGCCGAGTTCTTTTACGTGCGACACCAGTGGCGACATGCCGTGATAGCGTAGGCCGCCGGCGTGGAAACCGGGCGGGATAAAAGTTGAACCAAGCGTGTGCATCTTGACGAGGGGTGTCAGGTGGGCGGTGTCGCCAAAATCGTAGGCGTACTTGCCACGTGTCAGTGACGGACAAGCCGCTGGTTCCACCGCGATGACACGCCGCTTGCGCCCTCCGCGCAATTGCAGGCCAAGAAATGGAAATGCAAGACCGGCGAAATTGGAACCGCCGCCGGTGCAGCCAATCACGATATCAGGGTCATCGCCCGCCATCTCGAACTGCTTAATTGCCTCCTGCCCGACCACCGTCTGATGCAGCAGCACATGGTTGAGCACCGAGCCGAGTGAATACTTCACTGCGGGATCTTTTGCCGCCATCTCTACCGCTTCAGAAATTGCGATGCCGAGAGAGCCGGGGCTGTCTGGGTGCTGCTTCAGGATGGCGCGGCCGGATTCGGTTTCCTTGGATGGCGAGGCTATGCAGCGCGCACCATATGTTTCCATTAGCGCCCGACGGTAGGGCTTCTGATCGTAAGACACGCGAACCTGAAAGACGGTGACGTCAATGCCAAACAGCGAACCGGCGAAGGCGAGCGATGAGCCCCATTGGCCCGCGCCTGTTTCGGTGGAAAGCCGTTTGATGCCCGCTTGCTTGTTGTACCAGGCTTGCGCGACCGCGGTGTTCGGCTTGTGCGAGCCGGCCGGTGAGACGCCTTCGTATTTGAAGTAGATCTTCGCTGGTGTGCCAAGCTTCTGCTCGAGGCGCTGCGCGCGGATCAACGGCGAAGGTCGCCACATCCGGTATACATCGCGCACCGGCTCGGGAATATCGATGGAACGCTCCGCCGACACCTCCTGCATAATCAATTCCATCGGAAACAGCGGCTCGAGGTCGGCTGGGCCGACCGGCTGCTTGGTTCCGGGATGCAGGACGGGAGGAAGAGGTTTCGGCAGATCCGCTACGAGATTGTACCAAGTCTTCGGAATATGGGTTTCGTCCAAGACAAACTTGACCTGGTCACTCACGCGACTCCCCCTTTATTGACGCAACCGCACTGGATTTGCGGCAACATACAGGAGCAAGCCGAAATTGTGAACTCGGCGCGGGGCACGCGCCTACGCGAAGCGCTGTTGGAATTTGACCCGTTGATACGGCCCGCCGAATTTGTGCTTTAATGGTATAAGCGACGAAAGAGGTCCTTTCTCAAGGGGGGAAATAATGTACCGCGTATCCACCGCGTTCGCCGCCGTTGCGACGCTTGCATTTGCAGTGAGTGGTGCCGCCGCGCAGGACAAGATCCGCATCGGCCTTATCTACACATTGTCGGGACCGCCGAGCGTTCTCGGGCAACAGTCGAAGAATGGCTTTGAACTCGCGCTCAAGGAGCTCGGCGGGAAAATGGGCGGCAAGGAGGTCGAGCTGTTCGTCGCCGACGACACCCTGAAGCCTGAAGTGGCCATCCAGAAGGTCCAGGAACTGCTCGAACGCGACAAGGTCGACATCGTCGTCGGCCCGATCTTCTCCAACATGCTAGCGGCGATTCATAAGCCAGTTATCGATTCGGGAAAAATCCTGATCAGCACCAATGCGGCAGCATCATCGTTTGCCGGGGCATCGTGCAACCCGCGTTTCTTCGTGACCTCCTATCAGAACGATCAGATCTACGCGACGCTGGGCAAGGTCGCAAACGACAAAGGCTACAACCGCATTTACGCCATGGTGCCGAATTATCAGGCCGGCAAGGATGCGCTGGCCGGCTTCAAGAGCACCTACAAGGGTACGCTCATCGAAGAATCTCTGGTCCCCTTGAACAATCTCGATTTTGCTTCGGAGTTGAGCAAGCTCGGCGCCGCCAAGCCCGATGCGCTGTTCACTTTCATGCCGGGCGGTCTCGGCATTAATCTGATCAAGCAGATGCACCAGGCGGGATTGAGTGGAAAATTCCCGATCATCTCGGCCTTCACCGCCGACGAGGCGACACTTCCGGTGCTCGGCGAGGCCGCTGACGGCATTTTCGGCGCGTTGACCTGGGCGCCGACGACCGACAATCCGCAGAACAAAAAATTCGTCGCGGCATATGAGTCTGCCTACAACGCGATCCCTGCCTCCTATGCGATGCAGGCCTACGATACCGCCATGCTGATCGACAGCGCGGTGCGTGCACTCAAGGGCAATGTATCGGACAGCAAGGCGCTGAGCGCGGCGATCAAAAAGGCGGACTTCAAGTCATTGCGCGGGCCATTCAAATTCAATGTCAACGGCTACCCAATCGAGGATTTCTATCTGACGAAAGTCGTCAAACGCGCCGATGGCAAATACCAAACCTCGCTGGTCGAGAAAGTGTTTGCCGACAATGCCGATCCGTACGCGAAGGATTGCAAGCCCTAAGCCGACGTCAACTGACTCCGTAAGAGACGATCGGGTCTGCCATGGTGTACCAAAAAAATGGCCCGGCGATGCCGGGCGGGTTTATTCGGGGTGACGTCGCAACTGGGGCACCGCGCTGATCACCAGAGCGCGGATACGACCATCGACAACACCCGGGCCAAAGCGGCGCGCAAGGGCTTCCGCCGCTCGCGTAGTTGCCTCCTCGAGACGCGAAGGATCGCGCGCCACGATCTCGTTGCGCAGCGGTGTACCCTGGCAATACGCGATCGCGGGATCAGTCGGCGACGGCGCTTCGCTGCGAGCATCCACGGCCTCGATCGCGATGTCTTTAAATCCTGAGGCGGTTAACTCGTCGTGGATTTGTTTCTCATCATGATAGCCATGCGGCGGGCGCGCGAGAAAGCGCGGAGGGTTTTCGGGAAAGACAGACGCCAGCGCTTCGGTGACCGTATCGGCAAAATCGTTTTCCGAGATACGGTCCCACACGTTGAAGAAGAAATGGCCGCCAGGCCTAAGCACGCGACGCGCCTCTTTGTAGCCGCGGACTCTGTCGGGAAAGAACATCGCACCGAACTGGCAGACGACGGCATCGAAAGCTTTTTCTTTGAACGGAAGCGCGAGCGCGTCCGCCTGCTTCCAATCGATACGGCGGCCACCCGGTTGCCTCGTCTTTGCCTGGTCGAGCATAAGCTGGTTGAGGTCGGTAGCGGTGATGTGCGCGGACTTCGGCAGCCGGCCCGCGATTGCCCGAGTCACCACTCCCGTTCCCGCGGCAGTCTCCAGCACATCGCGCGGATTGACCTTGGCCAGCCGCGCGGCGAGATCGCGCGCATAAGGTTCAAAGATTAGCGGGACCAGAAACCGGTCATAAAGGTCGGGGATCGATCCCGCGAACAGCTTGTCGGAAGCGACCATTGCGCTATCCCGTCACACAGCACCAGCCACCGCATTATGTTAGCACGCCAGGATCACTCCTCGCCGGTAAAGGGCATTCGCGGCCGGGTTTTGTGGCATTTCCCACACACCTCCCCCCTGACCTGCTATCATTTGCCGCAGAAGATGTGTTCCTGCGGGGGGCGCATGCAGCGGCGCGAGTTCATCACCTTTCTCGGCGGCGCGGCAGCGATGCTGCCTTTAGCAGCGCGCGCGCAGCAACCGGCCATACCGCTGGTCGGCGTGCTGATGAACCGGGCGGCAAATGATCCCGAAGGTCAGGCGCGACTTGTGGCATTCCAGCAAGGGCTGCAGGCACACGGCTTGACGGTAGACCGCGACGTTCGGCTCGAGGTCCGTTGGGGCGCGGACATCGTTGAGCTTGAGCGCAAATTCGCCGCAGAGCTGATGGCGCTCTCGCCGCAGGTCATCCTGGCCGGAGGAACATTAGGCGTCGCGGCAGTACAAGCCATTAGCCGCACGGTAGCCATCGTCTTCGCCGCGGTCACCGACCCAGTCGGCGCCGGCTTCGTCGATTCGCTGGCACGGCCCGGCGGCAACGCGACCGGTTTCATGATCTATGAATACAGCCTGAGCGCAAAGTGGCTGGAGCTGCTCAGGCAGATCGTGCCGGACCTGACGCGTGTTGCGGTGGTTCGTGACCCTACCAACCCCGCAGGGATTGCTATGTTCGGCGCTATACAGGCAGCAGCACAGCCCCTGAAAATACAAGTCACGCCTGTCGGAGTGCGGGACGAAGCGGAAATCGAACGCGCTATCACCGCTTTTGGCAAGCTGGGCCACGGCGGGATGATTGTGACACCGAGCGGCTCTGTATCCGTCAATCGTAATCATCTGGTCACACTTGCGGCTCGTAACAAGCTACCGGCCATTTATCCATTCCGTTACGTAACGACCGCGGGCGGCCTCCTGTCCTATGGACCCGACGTCGTCGACGAGTTTCGGCTAGCTGCCGGTTACGTGGATCGGATCCTCAAAGGTGCAAAGCCGGCCGAGCTGCCGGTGCAGGCGCCGACCAAATACGAGCTGGTGATAAACCTCAAAACCGCGAAGGCGCTCGATGTCACGGTGCCGCCGCCGCTGCTCGCACGCGCCGACGAGGTGATCGAATGAGACGACGCGAATTTATCGCGGCCCTCGGCGGCGCGGCTATCGCGGCCTGTCCCGTCTCATTACGGGCCCAACAGACGGACCGCATCCGGCGCGTCGGCTGGCTCTTCATTCTCGGTCCGGACGACCCCGAGACGCATGCCCGACAAGACGCGTTCGAGCAAGCGCTTGCACAGCTGGGTTGGACAATCGGCCGCGATTTGACAATCGATGTTCGCCTTGCTGGCGGTGATACCGAGCGGCTACGGCGCTATGCAGCGGAGCTGGTTGCACTCCAGCCAGACGTGATTGTCACGATTGGCAGCGTAACGGTCGGACCATTGCAACAGGTGACCCGCACTATTCCGATCGTGTTCGTGAACGTCGCTGACCCAGTCGGTGCCGGCTTTGTGCAAAGTCTCGCGCGGCCCGGTGGCAATACCACCGGCTTCACGAATTTCGAATACAGCATGAGTGGAAAATGGGTGGAGTTGCTCAAGCAAGCCGTGCCAAACGTCACGCATGCTGTCGTGCTGCGCGATCCGACCTCACCAGCTGGCATTGGCCAGCTTGGTGCAATTCAGTCGGTGGCTCATTCGCTCGGAGTGGAGCTAACACCAGTAGGAATAAGCGATGCGAGCGAATTTGAGCGAGTTCTTGCTGCGGCCGCGCGATCCGGCAACAGCGGCCTGATCGTAACCGCGGGCGGGACGGGGCCGCACCGCAATCTCATCCTAAGACTTGCGGCGAAATATAAACTGCCCGCAACCTATCCATTCCGTTACTACGCGGTAGATGGCGGTCTGATCACATATGGACCCAATACGCACGATCCGGTGCGGCGTGCGGCCGGTTACGTCGATCGTATCCTCAAGGGTGAAAAGCCCGCCGACATGCCGGTGCAGGCGCCGACCAAATACGAATTGGTGATCAATCTCACGACAGCAAAGACGCTTGGTCTGACCATCCCATCCGCGCTGCTCGCGCGCGCCGATGAGGTGATCGAATGAGGCGGCGCGAACTCATCGCGGTTCTCGGTGGCGCGGCGGCATGGCCATTCGCGGCGCGCGCGCAACAGCCAATGCCCGTCGTTGGATTTCTCAATCCGGCGTCGGCGCAAAGCTACGCACGACAGCTGGCCGCCTTTCTTAAAGGGCTGCGCGAAACCGGTTTCACCGACAGCGACAATGTAAAAATCGAATACCGCTGGGCTGAAGGCCAGAACGACCGATTGCGGGCGATGGCAGAGGACCTCGTGCGTCGCAATGTGGCGGTCATCGCCGCAACCAGCACGCCAGCTACATTGGCGGCAAAGGCAGCAACAACCACCATTCCAATCATCTTTGAAACCGGCGGCGATCCCATCGATCTCGGGCTGGTTTTCAGCTTGAGCCGGCCGGGCGCCAACGTCACGGGTGTGACACAGACAAACGTGGAGCTGGTGCCGAAGCGGCTTCAGTTAATGCATGAATTGCTTCCGACGGCGCATGTCATGGCATTCCTCGTCAACTCGGCCGATGGCAGTCTTGCCGCCGCCTATGCGCGTGAAGCTAAGGAAGCCGCTCAGACACTTGGACTTGAGCTGCATGTATTGGATGCCGGCACTGATCGCGCGCTCGAGGAGGTTTTTGCCAAGCTCAGCCAATTGCGCGCGGCTGGACTCGTCGTGGGCGGCGGCGCCTTCCTGACCAGCCGGAGCGTACAGATCGCCACGCTTGCGCTTCGCCATGCGGTGCCGGCGATCTTCCAGGGACGGGAGTTTACCGCAGCCGGCGGGCTTGTGAGCTATGGATCGGACATCGCGGAATCATATCGTCTCGCCGGTGTCTACACGGGCCGAATTCTCAAGGGCGATAAACCGGCAAATCTGCCGGTGCAGCAAGCGACAAAAGTCGAATTCTACGTCAATCTAAAAACCGCCAAAACGTTCGGCATAACGGTCCCACTGCCCTTGTCCGGCCGCGCCGATGAGCTGATCGAATGAGACGCCGCCAATTCATTTCCTTTATCGGCGGCGCAACGGTATGGCCGCTTGCCGCGCGCGCTCAAAAAGCAAAGGTCCCGCGGATCGGCTATCTGTTTTCGTTTACCGAACCGGAGGGCCGGCATCTCTGGGATGCGTGCCGCGAAGGTCTGCGCGATCTTGGATATGTCGATGGGCAAAACATTGTGCTCGAGCCGCGATGGGCGCAAGGACAGCACGATCGACTTCCGGCGCTCGCCAACGAACTCGTGCGCCTGCATGTCAATGTCATCGTTGCGGCTGCAACACCTGCAAGCCTCGCGGCCAAAGCTGCCAGCAGCAAGATTCCAATCGTGATTGTCGCGGTTGGCGAGCCGGTGAAAACGGGTTTGGTGACCAGTCTCTCTCATCCGGGCGCAAACGTCACCGGACTGAGTTTGCTTACGCTCGATTTGAGCGGGAAACGTCTCGAGCTCCTTCACGAGTGCATTCGAGATCTCGTCCGCGTGGCGGTCTTGATGAACCCCGACAACCCAATCAGTGCAATTTTCATGTCCGAAACGCAGGATGCGGCGCAAAGGCTTGGCATCAAGCTGCAACAGCTGGAGGTGCGGCGGGCTTCGGACGTCGATGAAGCCTTTGCACGCGCTTCTGATAATCGAGCTCAAGCCTTGATTGTCTTCGATGACCCCGCTCTTTGGAGTTTCCGTGCGCAAATTGTGGCGCAAGCCGCCATGCGCAAGATACCGGCCGTCTACGGCTATAAGGAATTTGTCGATAGCGGCGGATTGATGTCTTACGGCCCGGATCGGCCCGACCAATATCGCCGCACGGCGATTTTTGTGGACAAGCTGCTCAAAGGAGCAAAACCGGCCGATCTTCCAGTCGAACAGCCGACCAAATTCGCTCTATTCATCAACCTCAGAACCGCCAAAGCTCTCGATGCGGCGCTACCGCCGACCGTGCTGGCACGCGCCGATGAAGTGATCGAATGAGGTGGCCATGGCCGAAAAAAGCAAACGTACAGAAGCGATCCGGCGGGCGGCCGAATCCCGCGAACGCGCCACTCAATATGAGTCGCTGGCCGAGGAAGCCAAGCAGCGCGGCGATTTCGAAATGAGCAGCAAGTTTGCCGCGAGCGCGGCGGAAGAGCGGGTCGAAGCACAGCGCATTGAAGAAGAATGGAACGTCAAACCTTAGTGGCCAAAGGAATCACTAACCTCTTCGCCACCGCGCCTCTTCCTCCTGCCGGCGCCGCTCGTAGTCGGGATCGCTGAGGACAATGTGCCAGGCCTCGTCCAGGGCAGCCTCACGAACGGCCCGATTTTTTGCGAATATTCGCCATACCATCCATAAGATGAAAAGTATGATGAACAGTATGATCATGAGCTCCATCGTGTGCCCCTTCTGACGTCAGCTCCGACATTATTCAATATCAGGTCGCGATGCCTGAGTCTGTGTCGCTCGCCGCAATGCACGATCATATTGTCTGCACCAGCAGCGGAATCTGAGCAAAATCACCCTGCGGCGCAGCAGCGCAGGGAACTTGAGCACAAGCCGGCCGCAACTCGGGGGCGGGGTCCAGCGTTATTGCAATGATCAGTTTGTACATAACGCGTGCATACGGAAGGAGACAGAGCATGAAACAGCTCATTGCTTCGCGTAAATATCTTACCCTCGCCCTGACGCTCGGTGCGTTCGCCATCGCGGCGCCGGCCATTGCCAAAGACCGCCATGCGGCTTCGAGCACCTCTCGTCTGGGCTACGCTTATGCCCCGGCGGAAGTTGGCGCGCCGTCAAATCCGCAGACACAGGCAAGCGGGCCGAGGTCAGCGGCAATTCGCGAATGCAATAAGGAAGCTGAAAAATACAGCTTCCACACTTGGCAAACCACGCAGTTCGCTGTTTATGGCGAGTGCATGGCGAACCACGGCCAACCCGGCTAGGGAAATTGGTGAGTAAGCACTGCGTGTCCGCCCATCAAGTGGACACGCACGCGCATAATTTTAGGAAAGACAAACTAAGCCTGCGAAGCCTTCTGCTCTTTCCAGAAATCGAGGAGCTTCTTGGCGGTCGAAGGCGATAGCTTGAGATAATCGGTCTTAAGCCTGTTGAGTTCATCGTCCTTGGCGGCGCGCCCCAATAACAGATCGTCCTGCAACAGAGCTCGCAAGGTCGGCCATGAGAGCCCTGCAGCCTTGCATGGCACCAGCAAAGGTTCGTTGCGGCTGTCGGTAAGCATTTGCTTGATCATGCCGACCGGTGTGGCACACAGGGTGGCGAGCGCAACAACCGTCGCCGCATACTGGCGGGCCTTGGCAAATTCCAGCAATGCAAACTGATCGAGCTCGCCTTTTTCGCTCATCACCTGGATAAGCCGCTCCGCAGCGGGAAAGTCGTGGCTGAACTCTTCTTTTGCGTCGATGACATCATTTGAAATACTCGCGAGGATTTCCTGGATGTCATCGCGTTTTTCCGGAGGTGCGGACGCCCAGATGCGTTCCCTCACCGCCTGCGTCACTCGTTCAAGAAGCCGGCGAAAGATGTGCAACGGGATGTCGAGGCGCAAGCCAAGTTTTTCCAGAATTGTCTCATTCGGCTCGGGCTTGTCTACGAGAGCGGCAAAGGCCTTTTCGGAAAAGCGGGCCCCGCCATTCTCCGCAAGCTTGCTGATGACCTCCTCGTCACCGTGCGCAATCAAGGCATCAGTTAAAGATTCGTTCAGGCTGCTGCGTTTGGAAATGGCCAGCAAATGCGACTGGCCCTTGGCCAGGACAATTTCGATCAGGTCCGGCGTGGTCAGACGATCCGACAATGAGAGGACAGGCCCAGCGATGGCAATTTCATCGTCGCGCGCGAGCGTGTGCACAACCTTGATCGGAGCATTGTTGACCGGCGCAAGCCGTTCGCTCAGCTCGATGAGGGCCTTGGCCTCCATCCGCTGCATCAAATGACCCAGAACTTCGTCGAAAACCTCGACCTGCTCCTCGCTGAGCCGCTCTTTTTCGCCCAGGAACAGATCGGTGATGCGCCGCAGCGTCTCCTGGCGTTTCTCCGTGGAGCCGCGCCGCACGGCGCTTTCAAGTTCGGAAATCAGTAACCTGTGATGGTACATCGACGGCGTTCTGCCGAATTTGGGTACATTTGGGCGCGCTGCGCCGTCCGTTAACAGTTGGTAAATGTCATTCTACACACAAACCGTTACCGGGAAGTTCCCAAATTGTGTCGCGATCGCGCCGATTATCCACGCGGATTGACGAAGACGTACCCGCGCACATCGCGCACGTGCATTCTCGACAGTCCGCCACCGGAGTTATAGTCGCGCACCATCCATTGCCCGTTGCCGGCAGATGACTCGATGTACATCACGTGATGGTTGCGCACGGCGGCAACGCCGGGGCCCGGACCGGGCGTGCGCGGCAGCAAGCGTGCCCAATTTGACGCGAGATTGAGACGTTCATCGGCAAGACCGAGATATTTGCGCAGGCCGCAGCCACAGTACGAATGCGGGCAACCGCTCGGACGCGCGCCGATCACAGTGCCGGTATCCGCCATTGCGAATGCGCGGTTGCCGGCTGCGTCGAATTCGGGACGGGCATTGAGTTCCGGGCGCGCCACGATACCATGACAGACTCGCCGTCCGTCATTCGTGAAAATGCACTCGGTCGGGCCGCGATATGTCAGCTGACGATCGAATTCATGGCCTGCTTGGCGTTGGCGAAAATGTCGGGAGTTATAGGCGTCGGCGGGAGAAGATATGAAAGGCAGCAAAAACGAAGCGATAAGTATTGCCATGATACTCAAACAATTCATGGTGGTCCCTCTTGCGTTGATACTGAAGCAGGAAAGCCTGCGGCAGGCTTGGCAGATTTCTCCGTTACTCGGAACTTCAACTCTCACCCGTAAATCTGGGCTTCAACGGATCAAATGCGGAATGGTTCCGGCGCGCGGCGGCGCATTTCATTTCCGACATCGAATGTGAAGACAAAACGACAACACTATGTCGCCGCTGCGTCAGCTGTTTTCGGGTGCAAATGTGGAGCGTGCAGGAACACTACCTGAGCAGCGTGACGCTGTCAAGACTATATTCCTATCTTTTTTGGAATAAAGAAAAAATGCGCGTTCAGTCGGTAGCTTCCGGCGCCTGATCCCCCCGCCGGCGCTGCGGGCCTTTTCCAAATGGCGCTTGCGCGACGCCGCCAGCTGCTCCCAGGTGAGCGCCATCTGCTCCAGCTGCGTACGATGCGCGGGCGACGCAGTACGCGCCATCTCCCGGCACTCGGCCGCGTGCTCGAGGTATTCATGTATTTTCTTCACGTCGCCTCTCCTGCCCGCGCAAAATAAGATCGGCGCGTCACTTTTGTTCCATGTCGCGCTGCACCCTGTGTAATGCGTTGCAACACCGACGCAATCTTGTCACGAAAAAACCCCGGCATTGTACCGGGGTTCTCTCTCAAAGCTTGCTGTTCATCAGTCGCAGAATTTGCAGGGCGGGAAGTCGCGGCTATAAACCGGCTGCGCCAGGAATTTGTCTTTTCCGTAGGTCCAGAACTGACTGACGTTGGGATAAGTCTTGATCACCGTATTCCAAAGCTCGTCTTTGTCGTAGCCGAACATCTTTTTCTTTTCGACTTTTTTCATATAGATGTTCTGCACCGGGTTGCGCATGTCATCGAATGAGACCGGTCCGCGCGGCGCGTCGACTTTCAGCGTCGCCATGGTCTTGATGAACTGCTCGGAGCCCGGCCATTTGCCGCCTGATTTCTTGATCGTCTCGTCGATCAATTGTGCCGTCGTGTAGTTGCTCTCCGAGAAATACGACGGCACCTTGCTGTACTTCGCGCGATAGGCCTTCACGAAGGCTTCGTTTTTCGGCGTTGCCAGGGCGGCGCTGTATTGCAGGGCCGACACGTCACCCACGACTTCATCGCCCATGAACGGCAGCGCGAACTCGTCATAACTGGTGCCGCCGCCGACGATCGGCTTCTTGTAGCCCGAGGCGCGCAGCTGCTTGGGGAATTGCAGTGTCATCGGCCCGACCATCATCGAGAACACCGCATCGGCATCCGCCTTGATGGTAGGGATGAATGGCCCGAAGTCCTTGGTGCCAAGCGGCGGCCAGATTTTCTGGACGATTTTGCCGCCGCAATCCTCGAAGGTCTTCTGGAAACCGCCGACCTGCTCATAGCCGAAGGCATAGTCCGCCGAGACGGCGACGATTTTCTTGTAGCCCTGATCGCAGGCCCACTGTCCCAACGGATGGTTCGGTTGCGAGGACGACCAGCCGGTGCGGATCAGATAAGGATATTTGTCGAGCTGCCGCTGGGTGAGATCGTCGGCCGCCGGAATGGATGGAATATAAATTGTCTTGAGCTCGGTGCTGACCGGCGCCAGCGCATAGCCGGTCGAGGCCAGCACGCCGCCGATGAACATCTGCACCTGATCGTTGAGCACCAGTTTTTTCGCTTTGGTGACGCCGAGATCGGGCTTGGCCTGATCGTCCTCGAGGATGAACTTCACATCCATGCCGCCGAGCTTGTTGCCGTGCTCGTCCAGATACATCTGGAAACCGTCGACCATGTCCTTGCCGACCTGGGCGAAGATGCCGGTCATCGGCGCAATAAACCCGATGCGCAATTCCTCCGATTGCGCAGCAGGAGAAAATGTGGCGCTGAGCAAGAGCGCGCCGCCCAGCAGCAAAGGCGTAATAGTCCGCGATTGGCTCATATCTATTGTCTCCCGTTCGGCCTTCGCCGCCCGTTCTTGGTCCGCGTGCGGTCGAATGGCAGTGGCAGCTGTTCCCGGTGCACGAACGGTATCACCATCGCCGCCGTGGGCGGAAGCCCACATTGCAGGTGCGGCGCGGTCCATGCCTCTCGCGCAAGCAGGAACCCAATTTTCGGGAAATGAAAGTATGGATCGCCGCCTTACCAACGGGGTGCTTTCAGTCCGCTTTACCCCCAATAGCGGACCTGCATAGCTCAAGAGCCAATGTCCGCTATGGGCCAGAAGCGGGCATCGTCTTTGCGCACAGTTTCGTTCATTTCACTCCGTACTTCGCAAAGTCGTCGGCAACATTCGCTTTTATCACCTTCGCGGCGGCAAGATCTGTGTTCCCGCTCGTGCGCTCGCCGCTCTTGATCTTCGCCACGCCACGACCATAGAGCGAACTTGCGAACCCGGGGTTGAGTCTGAGTGCAGCGTCGTAGTCGGCGATGGCCTTGTCGAACGCGCCTAATCTCAAATAGGCGAACCCGCGGCTGTCGAACGTATCGGCGTCGTTTGGCCGCAATCGCAGCGACTCGTTGCAATCTTTGATCGCGTGCTCGGGCTGACCGATGATCGCGTGGTTCCAGCAGCGACCATTCCAGGAGGCAGCGTCTTTGGGATCGAGTCGTATCGCATTGCTGTAGTCGGTGATGGCGATGTCATAGTGGTCCGTGGCACCATACGCCATGGCACGATTGTAGAAGGCTAAAGTGAACTTGGGATCGAGCCGGATCGCCTCGGTGTAATCGGCAATGGCGCGGTCGTAGTCTTTCTTGTTGCGATATACGATGCCGCGGTTGTTGTAGGTGTATGCGTTTTTGGGGTCGAGCCGGATCGCCTCGCTGTAATCGGCAATGGCGCGGTCGTAGTCGCCCTTGGCATTATACGCATTGCCTCGATTGTGGAAGCCTATGGCATACTGAGGATCGAGTCGGGTCGCTTCCGTGTAATCGGCGATGGCGCGGTCGTAGTCACCCTTGGCCCGGTATGCGTCTCCACGATTGTTGAAGGCAAATGTGTATTTCGGATCGAGCTTGATCGCCACATTGTAGTCCGCAATGGCCCGGCCGTAGTCCTTTTTCTGCACGTATACGGTGCCACGTCGATAGAAGACTTCCGCGTTTCCCGGATCAATTCTGATTGCTTCATCGAAGTCAGCGATAGCGTGGAAGTAATCCTGTTTTCTGTAATACGCCAAGCCACGAAAGTTAAAAGCGGTGGCATTCTTAGGATCGAGTTTTATCGCCTTATCGTAATCAGCGATGGCATGATCGTAGTCGCGCTTGTCGTAATATGCGAGGCCGCGGTCTTGGAAGGCCCAGGCGAGGCCCTCGCCACTCCACCGTCCCGACTGAATCGCCACTGTACAGCCACTGATTTGCTGATCCGGTGAAAACTCATGGGTTGCATTTCTGCACCAATCGATGTGCTGCGATTGCGCGGTCGCAGGCAATACAGCCGGACCCAATACAAAAACATCGAGCGACGCTGCCGCGCCGCCTAGAGCCGCGATGAACTCACGCCGCTTCATAACCGCCCCCCGGCGGCCCGAACGTCGCTCATCGTACTGGTTCAATTCGCCTGCTTGAAGGGGGTAACCTTGAAGGTCGGCCGATGTCCGTTTTGGGTCAAAAGCAGACATGTGCAGCGCAAAAAGCCATGTCCGCTTTGAGCCAAATAGCGGACGTCGCGAAATTGATCCAAATCAACGCGCCTTCAGACTTTAGACGCCATCGTCTATGCGCTCTGGGCGATTCTTTGCTGAGGAGCTTCGGATCTTCCAGATCTGCAAGAATGGATGCTTTCGGATAGGTCGTTCCTTCCTTTCCGAGAGCATCCAATCTGGTTTCTACCTAATTTGTTGGTGGCATCACTTTCCCCGCCAAACTAGGAGAAGCGAAATGACATCCATCGCATTTTTTCGGCATCAAACGATTTGTGCCAAATGCGGAGAAGACTCCGTCGCCCCTGTCCAATCAGAATTTATGAGCACTGAGGAAATCCATCATTTCTGGTGCTGTTGGAGTTGTGGCAACGAATTTGAAACACTGGACCATCTCAACACTGCAGCAACAATACCAAGTGAACTCATCAAAAAGCGTGTGCCAGCTTTGCGCGCGGCATAAATTGGAGCCCAGACATGATACCCCATCTTGCCCAACTCAAACGCCGGCACAAACAGCTCGAAGATGAAATCGCCGATTCCCTGCAGCACAATTCGATAGACGATTTGATGATCAGCGACCTGAAACGCCGAAAATTGCACCTGAAAGATGAAATCGAGCAGCTTGAGAAACTGCACAGCAATAAATCGCACTGAGACGGGATCCTTTGATGGCGGCTGATGTCCGCTTTGGGCCAAGAACGGACATAAGTCGTTTATTCGATCACCGCGTCGGCCCGGGCGAGCACCGTCGGTGGTAGCTTTCTTACGCTACAGTTTTCCATGTTGACGAGAATGAAACAAACGGTTTTGTTTTGAGCCGTTGTGTCTTCGTGAGGCGCAGGAGGCGACCATGGCAAAAGGCGACCCAACTTTTACTGGCATGAGTGACCTGATGACGCAGAGTTTTGAGCAAACCCGCAAGGGAATGGAGAATTATCTCGATTTGTTCAAAATAAATATGACCGCTTCGCCTTTGTTTACATCATCTGATATCACTAAGAAAATGCAAAGTTACGGCGATCAAAATATCGCTATAGCTACTCAGTTTGCGAAAAAATTATCTCAGGCTAAGGATTTCCAAGATTTTTGGCGAATTCAGACCGAGTTCATGCAAGCGCAATGGAAAGTGTTCAGTGAACAGACGAAGGACCTTGGAGAAACAATTACTAAAAGTGCGACAGGCGCACTCAAAGGTTCGTCTTCCTGAGTTGTTCGCCAGCGTTACGTGATGTCCGCTTTATCCCCAAGAGCGGACATGTGCGGTGCAAACGCGGATGTCTGCTAAGGGCCAATGGCGGACATCAAGCGATTACTCGATGACCTCGTCGGCGCGGGCAAGTACTGCCGGCGGAATTGTGAGGCCGAGGACCTTCGCGGTCTTGAGATTGATCACTAGCTCATACTTGTTCGGCGCCTGCACTGGCAGGTCGGCTGTCTTCTCACCCTTGAGGATGCGATCAACATAAGAAGCCGCGCGTCGATACTGATCGACAAAGTCAGCCCCATAGGAGACCAGCCCGCCGCCGACCACGTAGAAGCGGTTCGCGTAGATTGCTGGCAGTTTGTGCCGGGCCGCCAGCGCGGTGATCAGGTTCCCATGACCCCTCAGAGGGCCCGCCGTCACGATCAGGCCGTCATTGCCAGTGCGCGCGAAGGCGGTTACTGCGCGCTCAATCTCAGGCGCGTCGCGCACGTTGATTGGAATGACCTCCACGCCGAGCGACGGCGCCGCAGATTGGATCACGGCGAACTGACCAACCCCAGTAGAGGTGGCCGGATCACGCAGAACCGCCACCCGCGTCACGTGCGGTGCGACTTGCTTAAGTAGTTCCAGCCATTTCCCACACAGATTGTATTCGAACATCATGAAGCCGGTGGCATTGCCGCCCGGCCGCGACAGACTCTCGACGAAACCGGAGCCGACCGGATCAATCGCGATCACAAAAACGATCGGAACGACGCGGGTCGCCTGAAGCACCCGCTCTATGGCCGGGCCACCAGGAGCCAGGATGACGTCTGGTGCGAGCGCGACCAATTCCGCCGCGTATTTGCGAAGATCGTCGGCATCGCCTTCGCCCGCGCGATAATCGATGCGCACGTTGCGGCCATCGGTCCAGCCCAATTGCGCCAGTTCCTGAACAAACGCCGTGTTACGGGCCAGTAAGGACGGATCGTCCGAGCGGCCACCCGAGATCACGCCGACGCGCCGCATGCGCTCGCCCTGCTGCGCGCGCGCCACAAGCGGCCACGCGGTTGCCGAACCAGCAATTACTTTGATGAACTCGCGCCGTCTCATTGCCTCTCCGAGGCCCGAACACAGAGTGTCAGCAAAACTAGAGGGGCGTGAATGGACCGGACTTGACATGGATCAAGGTCCGAAAGCGATGTCCGCTTTGGGTCAAAAGCAGACGTTTGCAATGCAAAGTGGGATGTCCGCTTTGCCCCCGAAAGTGGACATTATTTGAGGAGATGGTTTTCTTTGGCGCACTTTGCCGAGGTATATTGCTGTCGCTGTGGGGCTTTGGTCGATCACCTTATTTTCAGGACAAGGACATGGTTTCAATTGTCAAAAACTCACCTTGGTTTCTCCGGACGCTGAGTTGCGCAGTTCTTCTATTGGCTGCGGCTGCTGCGGATGCACAGCAATGGCCGACCAGAGCAATTCGAGTCATTAGCCCTTACCCCGCCGGAAGCGCCTCTGACACAGTAAGTCGCGTCGTCCTTGACGAAGTGTCGCGTCTGCTCGGTCAGGCAGTGGTGATCGAGATGCGTCCAGGCGCTGGCGGCAGTATTGGTTTTGCCTCTGTCGCCAGGTCTGACCCCGATGGCTATACGCTCGTCACGAGCTCGTCCTCCATGGCGACTGAGCGCGTGCTACACAAACAGCTATCCTATGACCCCGTTCGTGATTTCATTCCGGTTGTATTGATCGGAACGTCACCAAACGTGCTTATGGTTTCTAAGCAAAGTGGGTATAGAACGGTGGCCGATTTGGTCGGTGCGGCCAAGGCAAAACCAGGCACCCTGACTTTTGCGTCGGCAGGAATTGGCTCCTCTTCACACATGGCCGCTGAGCGATTCCGTCTTGCTGCCGGAATTGACGTCCGCCACGTTCCTTTTCGAGAAGGCGGGCTCACGGAAGTGATGGCTGGTCGCATCGACTTCTATTTTATTCCGCTGGCCGCAGCGGCCTCCGCACTTGGCAACGACAAACTGACGCCACTAGCGGTGAGCTCGCCGCATCGAGCAGCCGTCTTGCCGGATGTGCCGTCTATTGTTGAAGCAGGTTATCCGGACGCGATCTTCCGCTTTTGGAATGGCCTCTCGGCACCAGCAAAGACGCCGCACGATATCGTACAAAAGCTGCATGACGTCACCGAAAAGGCGCTTAATGCTCCTGCCCTTCAGGAAAAACTTGCCAAGCTGGGAGTTGAGCCAAAGCCAATGAGTGTGGACGAATTTGGCCAATTTTTTAAGGACGACCTCGCTGCGGCTATACAACTTGCAAAAGATGCCAATATCCAAGCCATCGACTGAGGCTCGCCTTTGGCCTAGATCCCGCAAATATTTATCGTCGAGGAACACCAGGAATGAGCATCACCCCGCCGCGTATCGGGCCACAGCCATGGGCTGTCGTTCGAACAAAACTCGACCAGGCGCTGCCGTTCGCCAATATGCGAGACACGCCTTACTACCGAGATGCTGTATGGGAGCAATTCTCTAAAGCCGAGTATGAACGTCGCTATCGTGCGTTGCGTCAGAAAATGCGCGAGCAAGAACTCGATGTAATGATCGTGCCCGGCGGCCCGAGCCATTGGAGCTTTGGCGGCGGCATGCTGTGGCTAACGGGCCATTGGGAATGGCATGCGCTTTCTAGCTACATACTCGTGCCCATCGAAGGGGATCCGACGTTAATCTATTCCATGGGCGGCACGCACGCTGAGGCCGTGCGCCGGCAAGTGGAGGTCGCCGTTAAGGATGTCCGTCACAGCCGCAATGGTCGCTACGCCGATATCATGGTCGAGCGTATCCGGGAGCTGAAACTAGAGCGTGGCCGAATCGGGTTGATGGAGATTGATCCGAGACATGCGGATTATCTGCCGGTCAACCAATACAACGTGCTCCGAGAAAATCTCCCCGATGCGAAACTGGAATTCACGCGCGGGTTTTTACATGAATTACTTTCGATCCACAGCGCTGAAGAGCTTGATTGCGTGCGAAAAGCCGGCGTGCTGTGCCGCAACGCTATGGACGCGATGGTGGCGCGGGCTCGCCCCGGCGTGAAGGAATACGAACTTCGCGCGGCCGCCGGCGCGGCGATCCTCGAGGGCGGCGGCGACATTGATTTTTTAATCATCGGTTCGACTCCCATGGCGAACCCCTCGATGATTTTTGGCAATCCCCGCCCCTCGGCCCGCGTTCTGCAAAACGGCGATATCATAAATATGGAGCTCGCCGCTGGTTATCGCGGCTATACCGCCCAAATCGGTTCACCCATCTGTCTGGGCGAACCGACCGAGATAGTGAAAAACTTCTGGAGCGAAATTACGCTGCCGGGATATCGACGCATTATTGCCGAGATTGCGCCGGGGAAACCTGTCGAAGCCATGCGTATCGCCAGCAAATTCTTTCGCGACAAGGGTTACCAATCCCGGCCGACCCAGTGCCATGGGATTGACCTCGTCACCGATAAACCGCACGTCGTTGCAGAGCACGTTTCGGCCGAAAAATTCGAGGAGACATTAAAGCCTGGTATGGTCATCATGGCAGAACCCAATCCGATCACCTCAGACGGCCTTTTTGGTATTTTTCTCGGTCACACATTTATCGTGACCGATAGTGGTCACGAAGTGGTGGACGACTTTCCTTTAGAAATTGCTGTGGCGAAAGGGGCATGACGCTTGATCGAATTCTATTCCGCCAGCTCTCGCTCTCCATCAAAATGTTGATTTGAAAGAGATCCAGATAGGTCCGCTTTCCACCCTGCGGACATCTTCGTTCAGCACGGTATCAGCCACATCAATGCTCCCTCGACGCAATTTAGAATTGATCTAGGTCAATAGCGGCCGCCCCGCCCCGCGCATTATTGTTGCCCGAACTCACAAAATGCAAAGCCGGGGGCAAATATGAGAAGCTTACTCTGTCGTCTATCCGCCGTTGCAGCCATGCTTGTTTTAGCGGGCGCAGCGAATGCCCAACAATTCACGATGAAGCTGTCCTCGCCGACGGTCAACGACGCCCCTCATGAATGGATGAAGGCATTCAAGGCCGGCGTCGAACAACGTTCGGGCGGCCGCATCAAGGTGGAACTCTATCCCGCAAGTCAGCTCGGGCAAATCCCGACAACGGTCGACGGCGTTGCGCTTGGGACTATCGAATTTGCCATGCCTGCCGTCGGCTTCCTGATTGGACTCGAGCCGCGCTTCCAGATGTTCGATGCTGCGGGCCTGTTCGACAGTGTCGAACATGGTCAGAAGGTGCTTGCAGATCCTGCTGTGCGGGCGCGGCTTGCGAGCTTCGGCGAGGCCAAGGGCGTCGAACCACTGATAATGGCACTCAACGGCCCCTTGATGGTGGTGTCACATAAGCCGATCCGCACGGTGGCTGACTTTAAGGGACAGAAAATTCGCGTGCCGGGTGCGGCGCCATTGCACATCGAGCCCTTCAAGAAGCTCGGCGCTTCGCCGGTATCAATCCCGCTCGGCGAAGTGCTGCCGGCCATGCAGAACAAAACGATCGACGCCTCGATTTCATCGTTCAACGTACTCACGGGGTTCAAGTATTTTGATGTGGCCAAGACAGCGACCTACCTTCCTGCGTCATTCCTCATGGTTGGTGGTATCGTCAACCGCAACTTCATGAAGTCGCTGGGGCCGGAGCTTGCCGCAATTGTGCGTGAAGAAGCACGCAAGGCCGAAGCTGTATTTTCAACCTTTGGCGTTGCCGATGTTGAGCGAACCCGGGAGATTTGGATCAAGAACGGCGGCGAAGCGATCACCATCGCACCAGATGAAGCCGCCAGTTACTTAAAGGACGTAACTTCGGTGATACCGGCCGTGCTAGCGACTAATGCACAGATGAAAGAGGATTATGAAACAGTCATCGCGGCGGCAAAGAGAGCTCGGTAGCAAACGTGATTGTTCAGTTGAGCCCCAGCATCAGACGCATCCCGCCGAGCGAAATCGCCGGGATGTAGGTGATTAGAACGAGCGCGACAAGATAGATCATTAGAAACGGAATGATGCCACGATAAATCGCGCGCAAGTCGAGCCCGAGCACAGACTGGGCAACGAAAATGTTCATCCCAAACGGTGGATGGAACAGGCCGATCGCCAGGTTGACCGTGACAACGATACCGAAATGGACGGTGTCGATGCCAAACGCTTTGACTAACGGCACCAGTAACGGAGTTAAAAGCAGGATTGCTGAGAGCGGGTCGAGGAAGCAGCCGACCGCAAGGAGAATAACATTCACGGTCAGCAGAAACATCCAGGCGGAAATATTGAGGGCCTGCAGCCAGGCAACAATTGCGGCGGGAACCTGATTGACGGTGAGTAGCCAGGAGAAAACTCCGGCGCTAGCGACGATAATGAGAATCTGCGCCGTGAAGGTGACAGTGACGGCAGCGGCCTCGACGATATCACGCCAACCGAGCTCACGAAAAATGAACCGGGTGACGAAAGCAGCATAAACGCAAGCGACCGCTGCCGCCTCAGTCGGCGAGAATATGCCGCCATAGATGCCGCCAAGAATAATGAACGGCATGCCGAGCGCCCAGACGCCGCGGGCGGTCGCGTGCAGTAAACGATCGAGCTTGAACGCCTCGCCGGCTCCGATGCCGTTGCGCCAGGCAAACCACATCACATAGGCCGCAAGCATGAGCGCTAGCATCACACCAGGCACCACGCCTGCCGCATAGAGTCGCGGTACAGATTCCTCTGCCGTCGCGCCGTAAACGATCATTGGTATGCTGGGCGGGATGATGATATCGATCGCGCCGACAGCAGTTACCAAACCGGCGGCGAAGTGTTCCGGATAGCCTGCTCGGCGCATCGCCGGATACATGATGCGACCAATGGTGGCGACGCAAGCCGCACTGACACCGGAGATCGCGCCGAATATAGCGGACGTGCCCACTGTGGTGACGGCAAGGCTGCCACGCACGGAGCCGACGCCGGACTGGACAAAATCGACCAAACGCTGGGCAACGCTGCCGCGCCCCATCAGTTCGCCCGCGTAGACAAAAAATGGAATTGCTAGCAGTGCGAAGCCATTGACCGATCCGAACATGTTCTGGTGCAGCGCCGCCAGTGGCAAGTGCATGAAGAAAACCAGTGCAACACTGACCGACGCTAATAGAACGATGAAGATCGGAAATCCCAGCAGCAACAAAATGACCGGCAAAATGCCGAGCGCGAACGACATGACCTATATCTCCGAACCGGATTTGCTGCCGACTGACCTGTGCCCAGCAAGAAGATTGATGAGGCGCAGGCAACAAATGAGGGCGATTAGGCCAAAGCCCACGACGACCACGCCATGCGGAATCCACATCGGCACTCGCGCCATGTCGCTCACACGGCTAATGTTGAACATTTGCTGAGCATAGTAAGCCGAATTCCACATCACGAAGCTGGTGAGGACGGCAATGAAGGTAAGTTCGATAATCGATAGCAGCCACCGAATTGATGGGGGCAACGCGCTCACAAGTACGTCCATCCGCAGATGTTGGCCGCGCCAGGCGACCACTGCGGCGCCGAGGAAGGTCATAAAGACCATGATGAAGATTTGCAGCTCGTCGGCACTGAGGATGGTAGTGCCGAAACCGTAACGCCCTATCACATTGATGAAGTTGAGACCGATTGCGGCAATAAAAGCATAAGCGAGGGAACGCTCGATCCACCACGTCAAACAATCGAGAATACGGGAGATCACGGTCGAATTCCCCCCATCTGCAGCGACCGTTAATGAGCGCTCCGGCCACCCGTCTATAGCTCAATCCAGGGAGAGGGTGATTTGACCCATATCAAGAAAAGTCTAGTCGCATTTAGCGCGAGCATATTGCGCGACTTACCCGGCTGAGACCGATGTCCGCGCTACCCCGAAAGCAGACTTGCGCGGTGCAACTAGGGATGTCCGCTAAGGGCCAATAGCGGACATATGCGCCGCAATAAGGTATGTCCGCTTTACCCACCGCTCCATTTTTGTCACCGTCCAAATTTAGAGCGCGAGGGTGGTTCAAACAGAAAAGGCCACTGACATGCCCGGCCTGAAGTCTATCTTCCTTACAAGTATTCTGTCGTTGAATTGCATTGTGCCCATCGCCGCAGGGCCGTTGGAAGACGGTGTCGCCGCATTTCGCGGGGGCGATTATGCAACTGCAATTCAACTTCTTCGTCAGTTTGCCGAGCAAGGTAACCCAAGTGCCCAATTCTATCTCGGATTTATGTACGCTAACGCCCGGGGTGTCCCCAAGAATTACGCAGAGGCTTTGAAATGGTATCGCCTCGCAGCGGACCAAGGCTTGGCCTCTGCCCAGCAAAATCTCGGATTCATGTACGCGAACGGTTGGGGCGTTGAGCAGGACCATGTCGAGGCAGTGAAGTGGTATCGTCTCGCCTCAAACCAAGGCCTTTCTGGTGCCCAGAATGAACTCGGGTACGACTACCTTCAAGGCCGAGGCGTACCTCGGAACTACGGCGAGGCGCTGAAATGGTTCCGCTCGGCCGCCGATCAAGGTAACTCTAGTGCCCAAACTAATCTTGGCAACATGTACGCCCAAGGCCTAGGCGTTCCTCAAGACTACGTTGCGGCCATGAAATGGTACCGCCTTGCCGCGGATCAGGGTAATGCTGGCGCCCGAAAAAACCTTGGCGATAGGTACAGAAACGGCCAAGGCGTGGCAAAGGACGATGTCGAAGCGGCAAAGTGGTGGCAGCTCGCTGCCGAGCAAGGCCATGCTGGGGCGCAGAACAACCTCGGCACTTTGTACGCTGAGGGGCAAGGCGTCACACAAGATAACGTCAGCGCATATTTGTGGTTTAGCCTGGCGGCGGCGCAAGGTGACAAAGACGCGATAAACAATCTCGACCGCATCGCCAGCCACATGAGCCAGGCTCAGATACTCGAAGCCAGGAAGCTTGTAAGCGAATGGCAATCAAAGGCGCAAATTTCCTCGTCGATTGGTCCTCGCCAGAAATGATTGATGAGCCCATCGTCGAGGCGATTATGATCGGAGGGCCGGGCACGCAGGGCCACAGTTTCATTTCAGTCGGTCGAAAGGTGAACCGCCCTTGAGCAAGGTCGCATGGGCAACTCAGTTATGAGGGGAAGATAAGATGCCTTATGCATTAATTACGGCACTCATCTTTTCGTTGGTAGCGATCCTTCACGCCTGGAGGATCTTTAAAGGGTGGACTGTCCAGATTGGACCCCATTCCGTGTCCATGACTGTTTCGTGGGCAGGCCTTGTCGTTGCTGCTCTGCTCGCGATTTGGGGCTTTTCGCTGAGCAGCTAGTCCAAGCAGCGCAAGAGGCTCTCAGGCCGAATGCCTGTACGCTCAATGTCCGCTGGGTCAATAGCAGACATGTGCAGTGCAATAGGCAATGTTCGCTATAAGCGGACGTGGCTACGAGATATGTCCGCTTTGGGTCAAACGCAGACATGTGCAGAGCAGTAGCGCATGTCCGCTAAGGGCCAATAGCGGACATTGCAAAAAGAAAGACCGCCTCGCAGGCGGTCCTTCCAAAATTCAAACCACGAGTTTGCAGTTAGCCTTTGGTTTGGACTACCGGTGCCTTGCCTTTGCCAACCGGAGCCTTGCCCTTGCCCACACAACCAGAAACACCAAAAGCCAGTATCACAGAGCAGATCACAAACAGTATTTTCTTCATGAGAGTCCCCAGATTAAATGCTCAAAGACCACGCTCACCAAAATCTGCAATCGACGAGGACATGGCCCCTGTCGGGACTGTTTAACTCCCCAAAACATGTTCCTACGTAAATATCGAAGCGCTACCCACACTTTCACGCGCACTGTGCCAAAAAAGTCACTTTCTAGACATGTGCGGTGCGAAAGCGCACGCGCTAAGTGCTAATCCGGACATTGAGGTTGGGCCAGGAACCCGCGCTACGGCAGGCATTCTCCTTATCTTAATTTCGCTAAGGCGCGGGCTCAATATTTTTCACATGCGCATTCTGAGCCATCACATTCTGATTGGAGGTATTTCTGTAATTACTATTTTGGGAGTCGCTGGCTGCGCGAGCAACCCGATACACTCGACGGAGATCGATCCCGCTTTCCGCCGAATGGAAGTTGAGTATGTCACACGAGAGGCGCGCGGCACGATCGTTGTGGATCCGACGAATCACTATCTCTACTACGTCGAAGGAGGCGGCAAGGCTCTGCGATATGGGGTTGCCGTCGGTGGTGAAGGATTTGGCTGGTCGGGCTTGGCAAAGGTCCACAGCAAACAGGAGTGGCCGGATTGGTACCCCACTGGCGACATTCTTGTACGCCACCCGGAGCTGAGAACTGGTGTAAAGCAATTACAAAGTGGGGAAGGTATTCCCGGCGGTCCCGATAGTCCTATGGGCGCTCGCGCGCTTTATCTCTGGCAGGGCAACAAAGACACGCTATACCGAATCCATGGCACAAACGAACCGTGGAAGATCGGGACTAATGTTTCTTCCGGGTGTATTCGAATGCTGAACGACGATGTGATCGATCTTTATGAGCGGGCACCTGTTGGGACCAAAGTCGTCGTGCTGCCGTCGAACATAACCTAAGTCATGCTTGGCTGATCGCTCTGAGCTTATAGCCTCAGAAGCGGACACACAGCTAAAAGTAAGACCGCCGGACGACGGTCTCACCCTTCATCTTGCTAATGACGATTACGTCGGTGATGGCGAACGGGCTTGACGGAACGCAAATCCAGTCCGGTCACGGTGGCAACAAGATTGAGTCCGGTCTGTCCCTCTAGGCTGACTGGTTGAAGAGCGAATGAGTTATTAAACCCCCCAACGAGGCCGTTAGCCGCCCCACCGATGCCGACTGCTGCTCCAGCGGAAGCGCCTACATATCCGCCAGCCAACGCACCCGGCCCCACTCGAGATGTCGCCGCGAAAACCGCCCAGCCAAGGCCCACATCGTTCGTGAACCCAATCTGGGCTCCGAAGCGACCGACAGTGCCTTGGTAATACTGGCTCGGACTTCCGTTTGATGGCGTGAAGACACAATTAAATGTGCGCGCCGAATAGACGATATAGCCTGACGTCCCGAGACTCCGGCAGTTCAGCATGCCCACCTCCACATATGCGTGTGCGGGCGCTGTCATTAAAGCAAGACCAGACAGTGCGGCGGCGAACGCGGAGCAAGCAGCAAATTTGACCGACATGACTTTCCTTTCCATCAAACGTTAGAGGGAGGGCATTTAAACGGACCTAAATCTGCAGCAGGATGTAATGTGTTCATTTTAAGAGGCGTCCCATCAGAAGTGCAATGTCTGCTTTCGCTGAAAAATGGACATTCGGCTGCCGAAACAATGGGGCGCAAAAAGCGATGTCCGCTTTGGGTCATAAGCGGACATTTGCGCTGCAAAAAGCCATGTCCGCTTTGCCTCTGAAAGCGGACAGTCGTGATATAGGTTAGAGAGTCATGAGAAAATTTCTCTTTGTATTAGCGACAGCGGCCTTAGCGCCGGTAAGTCCGGCAATTGCCCAATATATGGTGCCACCACCCGGAGTCGGGCCTGGTTACATCGCGCCTGGCTACATCGGTCCTGGTTACATCGGCCCTGGTTACATCGGCCCTGGTTACACGGCTCCTGGCTACAGGTGGCGAGAGCAGCGGCTCAATCAAGACCCGCGTCGTATCGTTGGACCGCAGATGCAGCAACAACCAGCAAACAACTTGATCGACAGCGGGTCCATCGGAGTAACAAATCCAAATGCTGAGCCCGGTGAATGCGCCAAAGATTTTTCAGAAGAGACGTGTCGAAGGCGCGGAGACAGGTACAACCCGCCACCTCAAAACTGATCAGCCGGCGACGATAGCTCTCCGCTTCTTGCGCCAGCCCAGCAGACCCAAAGCGCCGAGGCCGGTGGCGAAGAGCGGGAGTGGGTCAGGAGGTAGGTCAACCTTCTATCATCCCCTCATCCAAGTCCACTTTGGGTCAAAAGCGGACATGTGCGGTGCAAAAAGTTCGCTACCCCCGGAAGCGGACGTTAGGCGGCATGATGGAATGTCTCTGGCGAGCGCCATTGCCCTTTCTAAGGCAGCAAGTATAGCCTGATGTCCGATTGTGTGAGTTTCTTCTGGACGACAATTTTTGTTCATCTGTCGGCCCGAACGGAAACATTCATGCTGGGGATCACTCGCTGGCACGTTTTCAAAGTACTGGCCGCGATATTGTGCATCGCAGGTCTCACTTGGCTTGGAATGGCGCATCTCATCCCCGTGCCGCCATCGCGGATCCCTATCGCGACCTCGCCGAAAGATGAGCACTACCACATTCTGGGCGCCCGCTATCAGGGCATAATGGCAGCATCCGAGGTTAAGGTGGAACTGCGGGAGACCGGTGGTGCGAAAGAAAACCTTAGACTTTTAAACGATCCAGATTCCGGTATTCAAATCGGTTTTATGCAGGGAGGCATTTCGAACAGCAGACTCGCACCTGACTTGATGTCGCTTGGTCGTATCGACCATCAGATTTTTTGGCTTTTCTCAATCGGCGACGAGCTGACCGATCTTTCGCAACTCAAAGGCAAGCGCATTGGGCTCGGCGCTGAAGACAGCGGCGATCGAGCCGTGTGTGAAAAAATTCTTGCCGTCGCCGGCATAAACTATGACAACACGACACTTGTGAGTGTCGCGCCGGAAACTGTCATAAATAATCTCGACGCCGGAGCCATCAATGCAGTTTTCCGCAACTTCACTCCGGAGTCGCCCGTCCTCGACGCATTGCTGAGAGATTCACGGTTCCACCTCATGAATTTTACTGAGGCCGAGGCGCTAACCCGGATTTTTCCTTATCTGGTTCGTGTGGTGTTGCCGAGGGGTGCTATTGATTTGCAACGCAAATTACCGGTCTTAGACACCTCTCTCATTGCGACAACGAACTTCTTGGTGGTGCGCAAGGAAGTCCACCCGGCAATTGTCGATCTCTTGGCGCATGCAATGTCGCAGGTACATGGCATGCCGGGACTTTTTCAAAAGGCCGGTGAATTTCCTACTGAGACCGATCCGGAATTTCCCATGTCCCAAGGCGCCCGCGATTTCTACAAAAATGGTCCCTCTTTCTTGAACTATTATTTGCCTTTCTGGCTAACGAGCTATGCGCAACGAGTCATTGCGGTGCTCGTGGCAGTCATAGCAATTGTGGTGCCGGTATTTAATTATGCGCCGAAGATTTTTCTCTGGTTCATCCACGATCGCGTGCGCAGGTTATATCGTCGCCTTAGGGTTGTTGACAGAGTGTTGTTGTCCGAGCCGGGCACGTCTGACATGAAGACACTTCACATCGAGCTGGAAAGCATCGCAAGGGCTGCAAACATTGTTCCGATGCGCAGCTCTGACCTCTTTTTTGAACTAAAGTCACACGTCGATCGCACCCGCAGCAATCTGGCCTCTGCCGAGAGGCGAAACCGGACAACTAAGGTTGCCTGATGTCCGCTTTGGGTCATAAGCAGACATATGCAGTGCAAAAAGGCATGTCCGCTCTACCCCCAAAAGCAGACATGTGCGGTGCATTAGCCGACCGCCAATCAAATTTCCTCCGGCACCATAGAAATCGCACCGCACGGACATTCCTGCGCACATATTCCACAGCCCTTGCAATAGTCGTAGTTGAAACGAAACCGTTGTCCGGCGCCCAGCTTGATCACCGCGTTATCCGGACACACCCCGTAACAGTTGTCGCATTCAAAACAATTGCCGCACGACAGGCACCGGCGCGCCTCGTAGAGCGCATTGGTTTCATCGAGTCCGCCCTGAACTTCCTCAAAAGTATCCTGGCGCCGCGCGATTTCGAGCGTTGGTCGCACTGTTTTGGGTGCGTCGGCGTAGTACCAGCTATTGAGTTTTCCGATGTCAGCCAATTCATGTTTCGCAGGAGCCTCATAAATGGTCCCGCGCAGCCAAGCATCAATGTGACGAGCTGCTTTCTTTCCGTGCCCAACCGCCACTGTGACGGTGCGCTCCGACGGCACCATATCGCCGCCGGCAAATATTCCCGAGTAGCCGGTCATCATGTTGGAGGCTACCTGCACCACGCCATCCTTTATTTGCAATCCAGGCACGCCATCGAGCAATGACAGGTCCACATCCTGCCCGAGGGCGAGAACAAGGGAATCCGCTTCCAATGTTTCAAACCGCCCGGTCGGCTGAGGGAAACCTTTCTCGTCGAGTTGCATTTGTTCGACGGTGAGCACGCCCTCGTCCATGCGTTTGATGGTCGAGAGCCATTTCATCATAATGCCTTCCTGCAAGGCTTCCTCGACTTCGAAGTCGTGTGCCGGCATGCGATCGCGGGTGCGGCGGTAGACGATAATGGCTTCGGTCGCACCAAGACGTTTGGCGGTGCGGGCCGCATCGATTGCGGTATTGCCGCCGCCGTAGACAACGACACGCCTGCCGAGCAATGGTTTGTCCTCGCCTTCCATCGAGCGCAGCAAAGATACCGCATCGAGAACCTTTGCGGCGGAGCCGGCGGGAATAAACGCGCGTTTGCCGATATGGGCGCCGACGGCAAGGAATGCCGCGTCGAAACGGCCCGCCTGCATACTCTCAACGATTCGGTCAACCTTGCTGTTGAGCCTGATGACGACACCGAGATCGGAAATTCGCTTGATCTCCGCATCGAGAACATCGCGGGGCAGACGATATTTGGGAATCCCAAAGCGCATCATGCCACCGGTAAGTGGGCCCGCTTCGTAAATCTCGACGGCGTGGCCCGTGCGACGCAGGTGATAGGCGGCGGACAATCCTGAAGGTCCTGCTCCTACCACCAGCACGCGCTTGCCGGTTTCGGCCTGCGGCCGCTCGAATTGCCAGCCGTTGCGGATCGCCACATCGCCGAGGAAACGTTCGACCGAGTTGATGCCGACCGCTTCATCGACTTGTGCGCGATTGCAGGCGTTTTCGCACGGGTGGTAGCAGACCCGGCCCATCACAGCCGGCAGTGGATTGTCCGTCGTCAAGATCCGCCATGCGGTTTCGTAATCGCCGGACTCCGCATGATAGAGCCAGCTCTGGATGTTCTCCCCGGCCGGGCAGGCATTATTGCAGGGCGGCAGTCGGTCCACATAGACCGGCCGCGTGGTGCGCCACGAGCCGGTGAGATTGGCGAGGCTGGTGCCGCTGTCGAGCGTGATCGCGAACGGGTGCTTCATCCGGCAGCCTCCTCGCGATCGAGCAAGTTGAACTCGATGATGTTACGGTCAGCAATTGCCTGGATCCTCGCAAGCCGGTCATCGCCGCCGTCCTTGAACAGATGTGCAAAGCGCTTCTGCGGCTTGAGATACTCGCTGACCGGTACAGGGCGCCGGATTTTGCGGCTACCAGTGATGACCCCATGCTCCGCTTCGAACAGCGGAAACAGGCCGGATTCTACCGCAAGCCGCGCAAGCCGGATCGTATCGTGCGAGGCCGAACCCCAGCCCAGCGGGCAAGGCACATGGATATGGACGTAGCGCGCGCCATGCAGGCTCATTGCCTTCAGTACTTTGCGCTCGAGATCGTGCAGATCGGCCACAGTGGCTGTTGCTACATATGGAATTCCGTGAGCCACGGCGATTTTTGGCACGCTCTTGCCGGTACCAAAGACGTTGCCGGGTTCCTCGCCGACCGCGGGCGTGGTCGCGGTTCGTGCGGCCGGCGGTGTCGCCGACGAGCGCTGCACGCCCGTATTCATGTAGGCTTCGTTGTCGTAGCAGATGTAAAGCACGTCGTCGTTGCGCTCGAACATCCCCGATAGACAGCCGAAGCCGATATCTGTGGTGCCGCCGTCACCACCCTGGGCAATCACGCGAACGTCCGGACGTTTTTTGACTCGCATGGCGGCTGCAACGCCGCTCGCAACGGCGGCCGCATTGCCGAACAGCGAGTGAATCCAGGGAATCTGCCACGATGTTTCCGGATAGGGCGTAGTGAACACTTCAAGACAACCGGTCGCGTTGACCGCAATGAGATTGCCCTGCGTCGCCCGCATGGCCGCATCGATGGCATAACGTGCGCCAAGGGCCTCGCCACAGCCTTGGCAAGCGCGGTGGCCGCACGTCAGCGCATTTGACCGATCGATCGAAGCCTGGACTGACCGTTCCCCTTCAGACACGAGGCGGTTGCCGACCGTAAACGTGCCCTTCTGATAGAAACGCAGTTTCTGTGTGCCAGGTGAGGCCGTTGTTGTGGAAGCTGTCATGGCCTCCCCTCAGCTCGCCGATGCCTGGCTTGCGCCGAGCCGGCGCAGCAGATTTTCCGCGGTGGGCCCCGAACGGCGGACCTTGCGAACGTGGTGCAGCTCCTTGCCGATAATCTCTTCGTTGAGATCGAGAAAATGCGGTCCTTCCCAAGGCTGTGCTTCGGCACGCCGGAAGACCCGATGTAGCGAGGCGCGGGTAATAGCGCGTCCGCCAAGCCCGGCGATCACCGAATGCACCTGCGGCGATGCCGGAGTATTGCGCAGCGCCAGATCGACATTGTTGGCGAGCTGCCCGCCCATCCCAACGGCAAAGCTCTTCTCGATCACCACAACATTTTTGCGGCCGGCCAGCAGATTCCGCAACGCCATGGTCGGGAACGGACGGAAAGCGACAATGGTGACAAGACCGATACTGCAACCATCGGCGCGCATCTCGTCGATGGTGTCTTTGATGGTGCCGTTGATCGACCCCATTGCAACGACAATCATGTCGGCATCTTCGGCACGATAGGTCCTCAGGAGGCCGCCGCTGTCACGGCCGAAGCGCGCCTTGAATTCGGCGGCAAATTCGGGAAGCAACCGAAGTGCCAGCGTCTGCTTATAATGCTGCAGAAAGCGAACCTCGGTGAAGGCATCCGGCCCGACCATGGCGCCGATGGAGATCGGCGCCGCGGAATCAAGAACCTGCACCGGCTCATACGGCGGGAGGAACGCGTCGACATCATCCTGGCTTGGAATATCCAAACGTTCCACTGCATGGGTTAGTACAAAACCGTCGACACAAACCATCACTGGCATCGACAATTCTTCGGCCAGGCGGAAAGCCTGGATGTGCAGGTCGCAGGCTTCCTGATTTGTTTCGGCAAATAGCTGCATCCAGCCGGCATCGCACATCGACATCGCATCGGAATGATCGTTCCAGATATTGATGGGTGCGCCGATCGCCCGGTTACCGAGCGTCATGACAATGGGAAGCCCCAGGCCGGACGCGTTGTAAACCGCCTCTGCCATGAACAGAAGGCCTTGGCTCGCGGTGGCGGTGTACGCGCGCGCCCCGGCAGCGGAAGCACCAATTGCAACCGACAAAGCCGCGAACTCAGATTCCACGTTGATGAACTCGCAATTCGTCAAATGCCCGTCGCGTACCATCTCGCCAAGTCCTTCGACGATGTGGGTCTGTGGCGTGATGGGATAGGCGCAGATCACCTCCGGCCGGCAGAGCGCGATCGTTTCGGCTATTGCGTGGGAGCCTTCGGTCTGTTTCAGCATGCCGGCATCCTCTCAAGCTTCAACCCGCTCGGCGGCGGCGGCCTGATAGGCGGCCGTTGCCGCCGCGACATTTGCTTCCCCGATTTTCCCGGGGAATGCCTGGCGTATGGCGCTTATCATTGACTTGAGATGCACAACCCCGCTGAGTGCGGCGAAAGCGCCGAGCAGGGCGGCGTTGGGCACCGGGCGCCCGACATATTTGAGCGCGAGCTCGGTAGCGTTAACTGTGCGCGCATGACCTGCCGGGATCTGGGCTACTTTTGCCGCGATATGCAGGTCTTCAAAACTCTTGTTGGTATTGACGAGCAGATAGCCTTGTGGGCGCAGCCCCTGAAACACATCAATGACCTTCAACAGCGTCGGGTCCTGAACGATGAGTGCGTCCGGCTCGAGGATCGGCTCACGCAAACGGATTTCCTTGTCATCGATCCGGCAGAATGCCACCACCGGCGCGCCCATCCGCTCCGACCCAAAACTGGGAAAAGCCTGCGCAAAAGCGCCTTCCTCGAAGGCGGCGACCGAAAGCAATTCGGTGGCCGTGACAACGCCTTGACCACCTCGTCCGTGGATGCGGACTTGAAACATGACAAGGTCCAGTCCGTGAAAACTCCCGGGAAACGCTCGGTCTCCATTACACTGTGAAAGCGGTGAGCGATTTGATCTGCCGCAAAGAACGGCGTTTTGGCGCTGCCCGGGCCCTCCGTAAAAATGCGTAGGATTTAAAGGAACGCCTCGAAGTGGCGCGTCACCAATCTTGGGGCGTGGGGCGTTGACCTTGATCCTGCCACTGGGCTTCGGCCAGCACGTTAAGCGTCGCCGCGTTCGGACAATATGTTTCCCAGATTGGATTGTTGGGATCGCGCTGCAAGTCCAGGACGCAGGCCTCTCGACATCCGCAATTGAAACAATGGCGCCTCACCTCTTCGAATATCCGCTCATCCCGGATAGCGTAGAGATCAAGACCGAGCATCGTCATTCTACAATCCAGAAGATCGAGGTGTCTGTCATATGCTGCATTGCGGATTTGCATCAAACCCTCCTGCGGTCTTTGTTTAAATCGCACAGCAACGACATGCTCTACGCATTGATCTGGATCAAACTCAATGTCCGCTTTGGGTCAAAAAAAGCGGACATGTGCAACAGAATCACGACGTCTGCTTTACCCCAGAAAGCAAGCGGACATTACCTAGCTACAATCAAATTTCTTCTGGCACCATAGAAATCGCGCCGCAGGGACATTCTGCGGGCGCATATTACACAGCCGCAAGCGGACCCGCTTTTGGCACTAAATGGCACACCTGTTCGGATGCGCAGCAGCATTGAGCGGCAGAAGCTCGGCAAAAAATCTCGATTTTTGGCCCGAGATATTGATCTTCATCAAGGCCGCAATTCGTGCGTGGGAAATGATCGCATTTCTCGACACCACCCTATGACGGAGAGGATAGATGAGTACGCTCGCCGTGAAGGACAACAGTCTTCAATCGAAATTGCTCTGGGCGGCGGTGATCTTGCTCGGAGTCCTTTCTTTTGCAGTTATCGCGCTTGGGCGCGGTGAAAATATCAATGCCGCCTGGCTCGTAACCGCGGCAGTTTGCACTTACTTCATCGCGTATCGTTTCTACGCGCTCTTCGTCGCAAACACCGCGCTGGGGATCAATCCGGCACGGCTGACCCCAGCTTTCCGTCATAATGACGGTCTCGATTATGTACCCACTAACCGCTACGTCCTGTTCGGTCACCATTTTGCCGCGATAGCGGGCGCCGGACCATTGGTCGGTCCTGTTTTAGCGGCGCAGATGGGGTACCTGCCCGGTACGCTCTGGATTCTTGCCGGCGTGGTCTTTGCCGGCGCGGTGCAGGATATGACGGTCTTGTTCCTGTCGACTCGGCGTGACGGCCGTTCATTGGGCGACATGGTGCGAGGCGAGATGGGGCCGGTTGCCGGAACAATTGCCGGCATCGGGATACTTCTCATATGCATCATCGTATTGGCAGTTCTGGCGCTGGTCGTTGTTCAAGCGCTTGTGCATAGCCCGTGGGGTACTTTCACAGTCGCTTGCACGGTTCCGATCGCGCTTTTCATGGGAATTTACGGCCGCTTCATCCGGCGAGGGCAAATCTTTGAAATGTCCGCAATCGGATTTGTGCTGCTGATGATTGCGCTGTTCTACGGTCGCACCGTTTCGGAAACACCCGCGCTTGCAACCTATTTCGATCTCACCGGTCCTACCCTTGCGCTCATCATCATCGGCTATGGATTTGTCGCTTCGGTGCTCCCAGTCTGGTTATTGCTTGCTCCGCGCGACTATCTCTCGACCTTCATGAAAATCGGCGTCGTGACGCTTTTAGCGGTCGCGATCATCTTGGTCAGACCCGATCTGCAAATGCCCGCCGTCACCAAGTTCGTCGACGGCACCGGCCCGGTCTGGGCGGGCAGCCTGTTCCCCTTCCTGTTCATCACGATTGCCTGTGGCGCCGTCTCCGGCTGGCATTCTCTGATCGCCTCCGGAACAACGCCCAAGATGATCGAGAACGAGAACCAGATCCGTTTCATCGGCTATGGCGCCATGTTGATGGAGTCTTTCGTCGCCATCATGGCGATGATCAGCGCCTCGGTGCTCCACCCCGGCGTCTATTTCGCGATGAACAGCTCGGCCGGGCTGATCGGCACGACCGCAGTGCAGGCCGCGCAGACTGTGTCCAACTGGGGCTTCGTCGTGACGCCCGACATGCTCACACAGGTTGCACATGATGTTGGTGAACTGACGATCCTGTCGCGTACCGGCGGCGCACCGACCCTTGCCGTCGGCATGGCAAGCATCCTCTCGGGTGTCTTCGGCGGCAATGCTTTGATGGGCATCTGGTATCACTTCGCCATCCTGTTCGAAGCCTTGTTCATCCTGACGACGGTCGACGCCGGCACGCGGGTCTGCCGGTTTATGATCCAGGATTTCGTGGGCAATGTGATTCCTGCATTCAAGGAGACAAAGTCCTGGGTCAACAACATCATCGGCTCGGCTTTGGCCTGCATGTTGTGGGGTTATTTCCTCTACCAGGGTGTCGTCGACCCCTTGGGTGGAATCTGGACTATGTGGCCACTATTCGGCACGGCTAACCAGATGCTGGCGGCAATCGCGCTCATTCTCTGCACCGTCGTGCTGTTCAAGATGAAGCACCAACGCTACGCGCTGGTCACAATCGTGCCGGCGACCTGGCTTGTTATCTGCACGCTGACTGCGGGACTGGAGAAGGTCTTCAGCTCCAATCCTTCGGTCGGGTTCCTGAGCCATGCGCGCAGATTCAGCGACGCCCTAGCGGGCGGAAAGGTATTGGCGCCGGCGAAGAGCCTCGAGCAAATGAGCAGGGTCATTTTTAATGACTATGTCGATGCTACGCTTGCCGGCCTGTTCGTCGCCGTCGTTATCTCGATGATCGTCTTCGGTGTCATCAAGATCTGGAAAGCGCTGGGCACGACAGATGTGACCGCGGCTGAGATCGAGTTCGTCGGTGCGGCAACTGGAGGCAGCCGTGCCTGATATCCTCGCGCTGAAGGAATGGACCGTCCAGGCGACGCAATCCGTCACCAGCAGGTCGTGGCCGGCCGCAACTGCCGTCACGCAATGGACGATCCAGACGGCGCGCCTGATGGTTGGGGTGCCGGACTACGAGACTTACGTCCGGCACCGCAACCTCAATCATCCCGGCCAACCGATCATGACCTACGAAGAATTCTTCGTGGAGCGCCAGGAAGCGCGTTACGCGGTTGGCAAGGGGCGATTCAGAGGTTGTTGTTAGCTAGTAACTGGAAAGCGCATGTCCGCTAAGGGCCAAAAGCGGACATTGTTCTCTGGGCTAAGCGTGACCTGGTTAGCCGCTTACGCACACTGCCGCCATTGTACAATTGGCGCATCGGCCTGACGGCAAAGCATCCGGATTAAGGCGCGGTTCTGCACCGATCCAATACAAGATATTCGCAAGAATACAGTAGCCAGTTGCCGCGAACCAGATCATGGCAGCGCCGACAAATGCAGTGAATACCGACCACCAGTGGCTGTGCGTCAGAAAAAGGATTGATCCGAGCGTGATGTTAATTCCGACTGTCACATAAATTCGTCGCTCGAGATACCAGCGATCGATCTTGAGGAAATACAGATTCCAGCTTGAGCGCTCGTCGGCGCCCAGCATCGGCGTGAAACCGGCGAATTGAAGCAAGGTACCGATCGGACAAAAACCGGTCAGAGCGACATTGATAGAAACGAGACCCGTTGCGATGACACCAAGAATAAAAATTGGGTTTAACAGCAACGCCAGCGCGGTACTGCCGAGAAGAACGAATCCGGCGATCAGCCAAACCGTCCGCTCGATATACCAGCGGTTCGTTGGAACGATATAGGTCCCCGAGCGAAGCGACATGTTACGAATTATATTGTCCCGCGGCTTTGATGCAAGCGAGATGTAGCGGCAGGTCGGTCACACTTCTGCGAACAAGTGACAGCGCTAAAACAGCAAACCGACGCTTAGTAGAAGACTGAACAACAATTGAATTTGGACGGTGTGCAGCAATATCTGATTGAATCCCTGGCCGGGCGGTTCTTGCATAAAGCGGTAAATGAGCAAGATCGTCAGCGGCAGCGTGGCAAAGGTCAGCCATATGTACCCATGCGTAGTCGTGAAGCCGATAAGCGGCAACAACGCATAGGGCAGCAGCATAAATCCAGCATAAATCCAAGCCGTAAACTCTGGGCCCGCCACGATCGCAAGCGTCCGCCGGCCGACGCGTGCATCGGCCTTTATGTCGCGAAAATTGTTGACCAATAACACTGCGCCACTCAGCAGTCCGAGAGCGAGACCGCTCATCAATGCTGCCACGTTAAGAGATTGCGTGCAAAGCCAGTAGGTCCCGCAGACCGCGCCAATGCCAAAAAAGGCCACGACAAACATCTCGCCAAAGGGTGTGTAGGCGACGGGTCGCGGGCCTCCGGTATAGGCCCATCCTGACGCAACAGCCAAGACACCAAGTACAAGGATTGGCCAGCCACCAATGAATACCAGATAAATTCCGAAAGCTGTGGCAAGTCCGAAGGAAATGCCGGCACCGCGCTTAACCGCCCGCCCCTCCAACAACCCTGAAGCGGTGACGCGTGGCGGCCCGACCCGATCTGGCCCATCGCCGCCGTGCTCGGAATCGAGCACGTCGTTGTGCAGGTTTGTTCCGATCTGAATAAACATACTGCCAAGAAACGCCGCTAACAGCGCCCAGAGATTGATTTGTCGGCTTGTTGACCAGGCCAGAGCGCCGCCGACAAATACGGGCGTCAGCGACAGCGGGAGCGTGCGTGGACGCGCGGCCTTGATCCAAGGTACTAAATCCATACTGGCATTTTACTTGAGGATTGGCAGGTCCGCTTTGGGACAATAGCGCACACCGCACCGTGTCACTTGTGAAGTTCTTCTTTACCACCAAATCAACGCCCGATGATGCGTCAATTTCCGCGGAACTGTGGCACGCGTTTCTCAATGAAAGACAAGATGCCCTCGCGGTAGTCGTTGCTGTCGTAGACTTCTCGACGCATCGACTGGACTTTCTCAAAGGTTTCAGGACTCAGGTTGTGGGCACTCGACAGCAGCCTCAATTCCTCCTTGAGAAGACTTACGACAAGGGGGGAATTCTTTGCGATGTCCTCCGCCAGACGCCAGGCCTTACTTTCTAGCTGGTCCCTTGGCAGGGCGTAACTCACGATCCCTTGGTTTACCAGACGGTCGACCGATAGCGGCTGGGCAGTAAACAACATTTCTTTGCAGAGATGCATGCCCCCGGTGCTCAGAAAATTTTGCACTCCCGAGACGTTGTACGGTACACCGAGCTTTGCCGGGGTAATGGCAAAGGTAGTGTCATCGCCCGCGATGAGAATGTCACAGCTCATAACAAGTTCGCAGGCGCCGCCCCACACGCTGCCTTCTATCAGTGCGATCACGGGTGCCGGAAACTGCTCGATTTTACGAACTGCATGCCGCAGAGGATCACCGTAGGTCAGCGGGTCGCGTCCATTTGTCGGCAACTCTCGAACATCGTGCCCGGACGAAAAGACCTTTGAACCCGCGGGCGCCCTGAGAATCACTACCCGCACATCATGTGCGCGCATGTTCTGGAGACCGGTGCAAAGTTCGTCCAGGACTTGCTTGCTAAGAGAATTGTGTTTTGCCGGATTATTTAGAGTGAGAACACCAATAAAATTGGAGATCTCTGCCTCGACCAATACGGGTGTCGTTTGCAAGAGTTACTATCCTCCATTCCCTTTTTCAGGATGCGGATTGCACACAACCTCGTTTGCGCTCATCCGCGCCAGCGTTCTTTGATCTGAATCAAGGTTTTATCGAGCATCGAAGCCCGCTCGGCGTTCGGTGGGATAGTAGGCATTGTCCGCTTTGGGTTATTACCGGACATATGCAGCGCAAAAACGGACGTCCGCTTTTCCTCAAAAGCGGACACTCAGCCGCACAGATCCAATGTCTACTTTGGGCCAAAAGCGGATAATCGCGGCCCGCACAGTAATGTTCTAGCAGACAACTACGGGCGAACCTTTCCACCCATTTGGACGCCCGCCTTGCCGCTCGCCGCAAGGCTTTCGAGCGAATCGTAGAGCAGCTGCAAAACATAGCGGCCGTTGTGATATGCACCGCCCGGGTCGCGGAGTGAGAAGGTATAGTTATATGTGGCCTGCAAGAGCCGTGGGGTGTAGGCGGTATATTTGTTGGCGGGATTTACTTCCTCCAGATCAATTCGACCGTTTGCATTCGTATCGGCGTACCAATAGGGAAAGGCTACTTTGGTGAAGGCAATCGGTTTGCCGCCAACGGTCTTCGCGTAGGTCTGGATGGCGCCATAAAGTTCGGCTTGCAGATTGGCGATCTCACGAGCGAGCCCCTCTTCTTTTCCGTTGCCGTCAAAATCACCCCGGCTCGACACGCGAATATTAGTAAGATCAGCGGCGGTTTTGATGCCGTCGTGGCAGCCGCCACATCGGTCAATCTTGAGTTCACCGGCGTGAGGCTGATGGCAATCTGTGCATGAGCTCACGTTTGGCATGTGAGTGAAACGGCCGACGTACTTCTTGCCGTCATACTCGTAGGCCACCTTCACTTCGGTGCCGAACCTTGTCGCGCCAGCCGGAAAATAGTGCACATGAAGGAAGTTCAGCTTGGGATCCGGGGTATCTGGATTCAATCCGGCAATCGCTTTATTGACACTTGCCGTTGACTCCCGGCCCTGATGGCAGGTCATACACAAATTGCTGTCGTTGCTGCCGCTGTCGATTGTCGACCCGCCAGGGAAAGTGACTTTGGGAACGACGTACCGCGCATAGGTCAACAAGTCAGCGTGGCAGTTGGTACAAGCAAACCCATTCTTGACATGCTGTGCCGGGGCATTCTTGCCTTCCCTTAGGTATTCCGGGACGCCGTTGGCCGAATGACAGCGCGCGCAGACTGCCGGGATTTCTTTCTCTTTGTCCCAGTCGTGGAAAGCACCACTGCCGCGGTCGAAGTGACCTTTCCAAAACTCGAGTGGGACTCCTGCCTCAGTCCTCTCATCTGACCAGCCGCTTGCGGATCCCAACAATGTCATCGCCACTACGGCGAGCCAAAGTACTGAAATACGACGCCTACGAAGGACTGCGTGCATAACCCGCTCCCACCCGGCTAAAATCAATTTTTCGAACGGTACAGCCTGTCAGCGAGTTTTTCCCATACATTGATCTGGATCAACTCATACTCCGATCGGTCCTGTGTCTACGCTGGATCATTAGCGCATTGGAGCGGACTACGGTTGCGGGTAAATTGATATTCGTCAAGAAATTTCCCGTTCAGTTCGGATATCTGAAACAAGCGCCTATTCGGAGGGCAGCACGTTCACATGATTGAGAGGTTGAATATGTACCAGCATATTCTCATTCCTACAGATGGGTCGGAGTTGGCGGAGCACGCGGTCACGAATGGATTAACACTCGCGAAATCCGTGGGCGCCAAAATTACAGTGATTATCGTCGAGGAGCCGTTCAACTGGCTCAGCATTTCAGAAACGCAAGCGAATCGCGCATCTGAGGAACTCATCAAACATGATGAGAAGGTCAAGAAGCACGCCGCGAGCGTACTGAATCGCGCAGTTAACGCGGCCAAGCAGGCCGGTGTGTCCTGCGACACGATTCAGGTAGAGAACGCACAACCCTATCAAGCTATTATTGCAACGGCCAAAGGCAGGGGCTGCGATCTCATAGTCATTGCGTCGCACGGACGCAGCGGACTATCCGCAGTTGTGCTCGGCAGCGTTACAAATAAGGTGCTGACGCACACGAAAACCCCGGTGTTGGTGTGTCACTAATTGTACAAGGTCGCTCCCTTGGCAGTGCTTTGCCGACGGTATGACAACCCGCTGAAGATAGAGGATCCTCTAGTGAGCGTGAGGACGGAAAAAATTGGGATATTGATCTACCACACCGAGCGTGATGCAAATTGGATGGTCCAATTTGCGAAGTTCGCACCGGAGACGATCATGGAAAAAATCGGATTTGAAGGCGTTGGCGAGATGATGACGGAGAATTTTGATCAAACTTGAACGCGGGGCACGGATCAAGACGTTGACATAAAGAACGCGAAACCATTCATTGGTGCTTTGGAAATAGTCGACGTCACACATGCGTCATCATGTATCCTTTAGTTTCGCCCTTACTGTGGGGTTAGCGCTGTCAAGTGCGGCATTCGCTCAGTCTGGCGAAAGAGCTGCGGGGCGTCGATTGGCGACAGAGCTTTGTGGCGATTGCCATCAAGTTCGTCCGCCATTTCCGTTATTTTATCGCTATCCTCCAACCTTTGAGGAAATTGCTAAACTTCCATCCACCACACGTCTCTCCCTGAAAGTGTTCCTTCAATCCAACCATATAATCATGCCGAACTTCATAATCTCAAAATCAAATGCAGATGACATAATCGCCTATATCCTGAGCCTGAAGCGACAGTAAGCTTCTTAGCCGCTCATAGTATTTCTATGGTCACGTCGTATTTCTATGTATTTCTATGGTCACGTCACACGGTGGTCCGCTTTCTTCGCGAAGGCGGACGCTGGACGTAGCTATAGAATGTCCGCTTTGAATCAAAAACAGATATGTGCAACGCACAAGCCCATGTCCGCTAAGGGCCAATAGCGGACATCTGTGAGATCGAATAACACGAGCTAGCGAAAGTTAGAGAGGCCGCCTGCAGGGCAGCCTCTTGGTGAAGCAAGGGCTGGGATTGAGGGAGACCCTTGGCCTGAATTTCCTAAGCGACAAACAACTGCAGTTCAAAACATACAAAGATGGGGAATGGGAAGCTGCGACGTTTTCACCGAGTACCGTACTTCCGATCCTCACGGATTCTTCCGTTTGCCTTGTGCAAAGTGGCTTGCGCAAGCCCGCCGGCCTTTCGCACCTTGTGACCCGCTTTTATAGCGGCTCGTTCGGCTCCGGCCTGCGTTCGATGTATGGAGATGGTGCGGCCATTACTCTCGACTTTCCATCCATTATTTGTGGGTACAGAATGGAAAACTTTCCTTGGCATAATGTTTTCCTTTCTTGAAGCGCCAGCCGACGTCACAGTCGGTTAAGGCGCGATTGTTCGCGACATGAGGTCGCTTAGTTCGCACGGGCGATTTAAACACTTGCTCGCCGGATCTGGACGCAGGTTTTGAGAAAGCCTCTCGATTTGTGCATCGACGGCATCATCTAACAACTGCCCCACATAGGCAGCTATGCGCGTGAAGCCGCTAGAGTTGGTCAGATAATTGAAACTCATGTGCGCCTCCTGGGCTGTCAGAAAGCGGGCATCCCCGTTTGAGTACACAATAGGCGAAGAAGTCGTGCGCGCTGTGATGGTCGTCACAATAAGGCGCAATACCACTTTGTGACCTACGGCACAGCCCAGCCATAGCTGCGAATGTCACTCTTAGTGCACGCAGGTTGTCGAGCGGTTCCTCCCCTCGGCTGTTGCGTAGGGGGCCGCTGTCACTGCCACGCACAGCGGCCCTTATTCTTTTAGCCAACTCGGAAAATCCGAACTAGCCCGATACCATTGTGGGTTTGAGCATTGGCCACCGCCTTGATTCAAGGCGACGATCCTATGCGGTCCGGATCGCCCGCGCGGCAAAGATAAGTATGCAAGCTCCAATGAAGCCAGCAATCAAATAGCCGAGCCAACCACCGAGTGAAATACCGACGAGGTTGAGCAAAAAGCTAGCAACTGCGGCTCCTATGATGCCGAGCACGATGTTCATCACAAGCCCCATTTGGCTTTTCATGAACTGCTCAGCGAGCCAGCCAGCAACACCACCAATGATGATTGCTGCGATCCAACCGACTGCTTGACCTTCCATGGCACTCTCCCCTGTGAAGGCGGCCATAAAATCCCTGCAATTCGTGACCGCCGAAACAGTAATCTAGGCCCAAAATCGTAGCCCGGCGCTCACAACTGTGCGATTTTGATCTCAGTAGCGGTGGTTATTTCTCGTACGAGCTGGCTGAGGTCTAACGCATCAGTAGCGGACCATTAGGCTTTGATGTCCGCTTTGGGTCAAAAGCAGACATGTGCAGTGCAAAAGGCCATGTCCGCTAAGGCCAAAAGCGGACATCGTCGGTCATCTATCCAAGGACGCTGGACGCCATAAACCGTCGGTGGCCCGGAATAATTTGATCCAGCGCAATGACCCTATTGACACCTCCTGCGAGGCTTTGTTCCAAAAAGAGATGACGGGGGGCGCCTATGATCAACCGTGAAACCGAACTTCCGGCTAATCCGTTTGTCGAAATGGCCCTTAAAGCTATCGCTGATTGGGTAAGTGTTTATCGCAGCGCAATTGGTTCGAACAATGAATCTGACATCTGCGAGCCGGACGAAGTGCTGCGTGCGGCGAAAGAGATTGGAGTGACGTCAAATCAACTCAACGAATTGACCCGCATGGGACGTGGCAACACAAATTTGCTGAAGAGCATGTTAGTCGCGCTGCAGGTTGATCCAAAAGTCGTCGCTAAAATAGACCCGCTCGTCATGCGTGAGCTGAAATGGCTGTGCCTTACTTGTAACGACAAAAAGCGATGCAAGCATGAGCTTCGTAAGGGAACGGCCCATAAGCATTTTCACGAATTTTGCCCCAATGCCGTATCGCTCGATGAGTTAATCGGTCGGAAAGATCCATCATCCTCACATTAAGAACGTGACTGCGTCGCCATGTCCGCTGTGGGCCAATAGCGGAGATAACCACAAAATCGAGTTTGCAATTTGCGCCAAACCTAGCCCGCCGTACCGCTCGCCATCACGCCGTGGTCGTTGAGTGCGCCCCTATCCTCTATAAATCGCACCAAAGAACCCGCCTCGTGTACGGCGAGCTTGCGTGTGCGGTTACCGTTGGCGCCAACCGTAAGCGCAATCCGCCCGATGGCTCGATTGGGTGCAAGCGCATCGCGCGCCGTTGGAATAGCTGGCGGACTAGATCGATGCTGCAGTTCTGGATGTCTCATATCGCCAGTGCGCGCTTGAGCGCCCCTTCATCCATCGAAGTCTTGTCACAGGCATAGACGATGGAACCACGCTCCATCACAGCAAGATGGTCGCCCAGTTCGCTGGCAAAATCGAGATATTGCTCGACAAGGACAATGGCCATCTCGCCAAGTCCGCGCAGATATTTGATAGCGCGGCCGATGTCCTTGATAATTGAGGGCTGAATGCCTTCTGTGGGTTCATCGAGCAAGAGCAGCTTAGGCCGCATCACCAATGCGCGCCCGATGGCCAATTGTTGTTGCTGGCCGCCCGAAAGATCGCCGCCACGCCGCCTGAGCATGTTGCTCAAAGCCGGAAAGAGAGAAAATATGTCTTCGGGCACGCTGCGCTCCTCGCGGCGGAGTGGGGCAAAGCCGGTCTCGAGATTTTCTCCAACCGTCAGCAACGGGAAAATCTCGCGGCCTTGCGGTACCAAGGCGATGCCATTGCGCGCGCGCGCCACGGTGGACAGCTTGGTTATGTCGGTGCCGTTGAAGGTAATGCTTCCCCTGCTAACCGGATGTTGCCCGACGATCGCGCGCAAGAGGCTGGTTTTGCCAACACCATTTCGTCCTAACACGCAGGTCACCTTACCAGGCGCAGCTTTGAGCGAAACGCTTCGGAGGGCTTGTGCGGCTCCATAGTGGAGGTCGATGCCATTAACTTCCAGCATGATCACCGCCCCAGATAAACTTCGACCACGCGCTCGTTCGCGGACACCTGATCGATGGTACCTTCCGCCAGAACCGAACCTTCGTGCAGACACGTCACCTTGACGCCGAGTTCGCGGACGAATGCCATATCGTGTTCCACGACAATAACCGTCTTGTTGCGATTGATTTCCTTGAGCAGCTCGGCGGTCTGCAGGGTCTCGACATCGGTCATGCCGGCAACCGGCTCGTCGACGAGCAATAGCTTCGGTTCCTGCGCCAATACCATGCCGATTTCCAGCCATTGCTTCTGGCCGTGCGAAAGAGCTCCCGCCACACGCGATCGCAATTGCTTCAGCTGAATGGTATCGAGAATTTCGTCGATCCGACGTTGTTGGATTGGGGTACTCTCCCAGAATAGGGTCGATCGAACTCGTCTGTCGTCCTTCAGCGCAAGCAAGAGGTTGTCCTCAACCGAGTGCATGTCGAAGACCGTCGGCTTTTGAAATTTGCGTCCAACACCGAGTTCGGCAATCTCTGTTTCATCCAACTTTGAAAGATCGTAAGCCCCTTGCTCGAAATACACGTCGCCGGTGTCGGGACGGGTCTTGCCGGTCACGACGTCCATCATCGTTGTCTTGCCCGCGCCATTGGGCCCGATAATGGCTCGCATTTCGCCGGGTTCAATCACGAATGACAATTCATTCAGCGCCTTGAATCCATCGAAGGAAACGGTGATACCGTCGAGGTAAAGCAAGGCGGAGGTGGTTTTCGGTTCCACGGCTGTCACTCCGCCGCATGTGGGGCCGCTACAGTAACGGCCCTTTTTTCAGCGTAACGTTCTTGCCACCATCCGAAAGTGCCGACGATCCCCCGCGGCAACAGCAGAGTTACCGCAATGAAAAGACCGCCGAGTACGAACAACCAGTAGGGCGCGAGCCACCCGGTGGTAAAGAACGTTTTGGCGTAGTTGACGACAAACGCGCCAAGGACTGCGCCGATGAGCGTGCCGCGGCCACCGACAGCGACCCAGATCACTGCCTCGATGGAATTTCCCGGCGCAAATTCGCTTGGGTTAATGATGCCGACTTGCGGCACGTATAGGGCGCCGGCAACACCGGCCATGCAAGCAGAGATCGTGAAAATGAACAGCTTGTAGGCTTCCACGCGGTAACCGAGAAAGCGAGTGCGCGCTTCCGCGTCGCGGATCGCGACCAGTACCTTGCCGAGTTTTGAAGTCACAATCGCGCGGCAAATCAGGAACGACATTGCCAGGGCGAGGCACGAAATCACCAGCAGGTAATTTCGCGTGCCATCGGCCTGGATATTGAAGCCAAGAATATCCTTAAAGTCAGTGAGGCCGTTATTGCCGCCGAAACCGAAATTGTTGCGAAAAAAGCCCAGCATCAACGCGTAGGTCATCGCTTGCGTGATGATTGACAGATAAACTCCGGTGACGCGGCTGCGAAAAGCGAACCAGCCAAACACAAAGGCAAGCAGGCCAGGTACCAGCACGACCATCACGGCCGCGAAGGCAAACCAGTTGAAGCCGTACCAATAGAACGGCAATTCGTGCCAGTTCAGAAACACCATGAAATCGGGCAGGACCGGGTTGGCATATACGCCACGGGCGCCGATCTGACGCATCAGATACATGCCCATCGCGTAGCCGCCGAGCGCAAAGAAAGCAGCGTGCCCGAGTGAGAGGATACCGGCATAGCCCCAGATCAGATCGATCGAGAGAGCGAGTATTGCGTAACAGATGTATTTACCGAACAGAGCGACCAGATACGTCGAAACATGAAGAGCAGAACCTGGCGGGACCAGCAGATTGAGAATTGGAATTGCGATCGCAAAGGCAGCCAACAGCACCAGAAAGGTTGTTGAGGCCTTGTCCAGTAAGCGCGTGATTGAGAAAGCGCCCACCTAGGCCTCCACCGCTCTGCCCTTGAGCGCGAACAGGCCGCGCGGACGCTTCTGTATGAAGAGAATGATGAGAACAAGGATGGCAATCTTGCCAAGCACGGCACCCGCATAGGGCTCAAGAAATTTGTTGGCAATGCCAAGGGTGAACGCGCCAACAAGAGTGCCCCACAAGTTTCCTACACCGCCGAAAACCACCACCATAAACGAGTCAATGATGTAGCCTTGCCCCAAATTGGGTGAGACATTGTCGATCTGCGATAGGGCTACGCCGGCGATCCCTGCAATTCCGGAACCGAGCCCAAACGTCAGTGCATCAATCCGCGCAGTGCGAATACCCATGGCCGCGGCCATCGACCGGTTTTGCGTCACCGCGCGCATTTCCAGCCCTAGCCGCGTGAAACGCAGCATTCCAAGCAATGCAACGAAGACCGTAAGCGTAAAGCAGATAATCCAAAGCCTGTTATAGGTGATGGTGATGCCGCCGAAATCAAAAGCGCCACTCATCCAGCTGGGATTGCCAACTTCCTTGTTCGTCGGACCGAAGATCGTGCGGACGGTTTGTTGCAAAATTAGCGATAGCCCCCAGGTCGCGAGCAACGTTTCCAACGGACGCCCGTAAAGAAAACGGATGATGCTGCGTTCGATAGCAACGCCGACGGAGCCGGCGACAAAGAATGCGAGTGGGACTGCAATAACAAGCGAATGATCGAACAGCGCGGGGTAGCGCGTGCGAATTGTCTCTTGAACAATGAACGTCGTATAAGCGCCGAGCATCACCATTTCGCCGTGCGCCATGTTGATGATCCCCATGACGCCAAAGGTGATTGCTAACCCGATCGCGGCGAGGAGAAGGACAGAACCGAGAGAAAGCCCGTACCAGGCGTTCTGCAGTGCGCTCCAAAGCGCAAGATTACCCTGGATTTTTGCACTGGCAGCTGATGCCGCCTGGCGCACGCCAGCAGGCAAGTCAGTTGGCAAGCCATCGATAAGGCCAAGGGCGTCCTGGTCGCCCCGGTCGCGGATCACGGCAATGGCCGCAATCTTGTCCTCAGGTGTGGTGTCGCTGGCGTAAAGAACGATGGCCGCGTGCGCCTCGGTTAGCGCCTTTTTCACGCGGGGATCGGTTTCCTTCTCAAGCGCCTTGTCGATGTTAGACAGCGCGGCGGGATCGCGTGATTTGAAAACAGCCTGCGCCGCATCAAACCTTCGACCGGGCTCTTTTGCCATCAAAGTCAGCGAGCCAAGAACGGCGTCAAGCAGGCCGCGCACCCGATTGTTCAACCGGACATTGTCGATGTCAGAGGGCGGGGTCGAGACCGTTTCGCCCGTCGCGGCATCGGTTAACTTGTCATTTGGGCCCTTGATGAAAACCTTCTTGGCTTCGGCTGAAAACAGCAAGCGCTGATCCTTGAGCGCTTCAAGCAATGCTCCGGTTCGCGGATCGCCGCTGGCCGCGAGGGCTTCAATGGAATCGGCGGTATCACCGAATGAATCCGCGGTAAAACCGGTAAGTGCGTCCTCGTAAGCCCCGGCATGAGCAAGGGCCGCGCCGGTCGTCAGTAATCCAACAACCAATACAAGCGTCCGAACGCGATCGTAAAAATCACGCATAGTATTGCGCCCCAGCACAGTGCATAGAGGAAGGGACGGCGGCTTCACCGCCGCCCCCGATATTGTCAGATCAAGGTCAGGAAGCGTTGCCGCCGCATTTCTTGGTGACCTTGTTGTAGTTGCCGCACTTCAAGGTGACCCAGTCAGCTTCGAGATCCTTTGAGCCAGGCAAGAAATCTGACCATGCATCGCCCGGCACGAGCCCTTTGGTCTTCCACACGACGTCGAACTGACCGTCGCCGCGGACTTCACCAATGAACACCGGCTTGGTGATGTGATGGTTCGGTAGCATTTTTGAGGTGCCGCCTGTCAGATTCGTCGCTTCAATACCCGGCAACGCGTCGATCACTTTATCCGCGTCAGTGGACTTTACCTTTTCCACGGCCTTCACCCACATGTTGAAGCCGATGACATGGGCTTCCATCGGATCGTTCGTGACACGCTTTGGGTTTTTAGTGAAGGCCTGCCATTTCTTGATAAACTCGGCATTGCTTGGATTCTTGATTGACTCGAAGTAGTTCCACGCTGCCAGGTGTCCGACGAGTGGTTTTGTGTCGAGTCCCGCCAGCTCTTCCTCGCCGACCGAAAAGGCTACGACTGGTATGTCAGTGGCCTTAACTCCCTGGTTGCCGAGCTCTTTGTAAAAAGGAACGTTCGCATCGCCATTGATGGTCGAAACGACCGCAGTCTTTTTGCCCGCCGAACCAAATTTCTTGATGTCGGCAACAATCGTCTGCCAATCGGAATGACCGAAGGGCGTGTAGTTGATCATGATGTCTTCGTCCTTGACGCCTTTGGCTTTCAGATAGGCTTCAAGAATCTTGTTAGTGGTGCGCGGATAGACGTAGTCCGTGCCGGCAAGCACCCAACGTTTCACCGAGCCGCCGTCTTTGCTCATCAAATAGTCAACGGCAGGGATGGCCTGCTGGTTTGGCGCGGCGCCGGTGTAGAATACGTTCCTTTCCGACTCTTCACCTTCGTATTGCACCGGGTAGAATAGAATTGAATCGAGCTCCTTGAACACCGGCAACACCGATTTGCGCGAAACCGACGTCCAGCAGCCGAACACGACCGCAACTTTGTTCTTTGAAATCAACTCACGCGCCTTTTCGGCGAAAAGCGGCCAGTTCGACGCCGGATCAACAACGACCGGCTCAAGCTTCTTACCAAGCAAGCCGCCTTTCTTGTTCTGCTCATCGATCAGAAAGAGCATCGTATCTTTCAAGGTCGTTTCGCTGATTGCCATCGTCCCCGACAGCGAGTGAAGAATTCCGATCTTGATCGTATCTTCAGCAGCTGCCGGTTGAATGGCGGCAAAACCGAATGCAAGACTCGCGGCGGCGAGGAGCCAGCAACGAGCGTGCGGCCGCTTAGCGACCGCGCTATGGGTTTTCAGCATCTTGGTCCCCCTGTCTGACGCATGCGCAATCGAGCCCGGGCCCGGGCCCAGTTTCGCAGAACAGAGATTCGCAAGCGCCGTGCCAATCCACAGAGTCGCCGAATTATTTGATCTTGCTAGGATATTTCCTGTAGCAGGAGTCAGCAGACAAGAAGAAAATCGGCTGCATAATTTTAAGGCGGCGCGAGTCCTATTCCTTAGGCACCCCGCTTATTGAATTAGCACAGTCGCCGCGGTGGACACCTTTGGCGGAGTGCCCGCTTTGGGTCAAAGCGGACATATGCGGTGCAAAACATCATGTCCGCTTTGCCCCGAAAGCCGACATCACTCGCCCTATGTCCGCTAAGGGCCAATAGCGAACGTGCCCCTACGAAAGTTCAAAACCCGCCTTGATCTAGATCAACGCTCAACTTGGCTGACCAACAACAGTGAAGTCGGGGGCGGGTCTCATTTTGACCAGCCACGGGAAGCTCAATACGGAGAAAACGTTTCACTTAGCGGCGTCGCGAAGTGATGAAGCCCTGAAGGAGGGAGAGTCTATGGCCCAAGCAGCTCGAGTTCCGAAGAACTTCCGGACCGTGATTATGGCCGCGGCCGGAGGAAACGTTATTGAATGGTACGATTTCTATATTTTCGGGAGTTTGGCAACAATCTTGTCAGTCAAATTCTTCGAAAAGAGCCACCCTGTCGCAGCCTTGCTCAGCACTATCGCGCTGTTCACCGCCGGATTTCTGGTCCGACCTTTGGGGGCGTTTGTATTCGGTTGGCTGGGCGACCGCGTTGGCCGCAAATATACGTTCATCTTAACGCTGGTCGGTATGGCTCTCGGCACCGGTGCGATTGGCTTGATCCCGACCTTCGAAACAATCGGCGTGGCCGCCGCGATCATTTTGTTTTGCTTACGCATGCTCCAGGGCCTTTGCCTTGGAGGCTCATATGGCGGCGCCATCACCTATGTCGCGGAGCATGTACCAGAAGATCGCCGCGGTTACTATACCGGATGGCTGCAGACCTCGCCGACGCTTGGCATCGTGCTGTCGCTCATCATTATCATCGCGACGCGCACCTACTTTGGCGAAGCCGCTTTCAATGCGTGGGCCTGGCGGATCCCGTTCTTGTGCTCCTTCCTGCTGGTGTTCGTCACCATGTATATGCGGAGCAACTTCGAAGAGTCGCCGGTCTACGCGGAGATCAAAGCCAAAGGACAGACCAGTAGAAATCCGTGGGCTGAGGCCTTCCTCAACCGTCGGAATTTGAAGTACGTGATAATCGCGACCATCGTTGTCCTGGGCGAGGGCGTGGTCTGGTACAGCAGCCAGTTCTGGGCGCTGTTTTACCTGCAGACAGTGTCAAAGGTGGACACGCTTACCACCTCTTGGATCGTCGGTATCGCGCTGGTCATCGGTACCCCGTCGCTTATCTTATTCGGTTGGCTGTCCGACATCATCGGCCGCAAGACGGTGATCTTGAGCGGGTTCTTGCTTGCGGCAGTTACCTACTATCCGCTGTATACATGGCTCGGAGCAGTCTCGCAGCCGGGTAATGTCAACGTTCCGATTGCGATCCTCATCGTCGCTATCATGGTCTGCTATGTCGGGATGGTGTACGGACCGATTGGCGCGTTCCTCGCCGAATTTTTCCCCAGTAAGATTCGCTACACCGCGGTCTCCATGCCGTACATGATCGGCAACGGCTGGGGCGGCGGATTAGTGCCGTTCATCACCACGGCAGCCTATCAAGCAACCGGAAGTCTCGCCTATGCATTGATCTACCCGATTGCCGTTCCTGCGGTTTGCTTTGTGCTGAGCCTATTCCTCATGCCCGAGACGCGTAAGATGAGTATCTGGGAACATGAAGGTGCGAGAGCGTAGCCCGCAGTTGCGTGCGAGGCTCTGAACGGGCCTCGCACGCCTTAACGACCGGTCGTCCCGCGGCAACTTAGATGTGGACGAGGTAAAGAACGAAAACGGCCACCGCCAGTACGGCAACGACCCATACGAGTCGAGGATCGGAGGCTTTATTCATAGAAATATGCTGTCACGTCAAACGACGTCGGCTTTGACGTAGCGCAAAAGGAACCTGTGGCATCTCCCGCGACCCATGTCCGCTTTGGGTCAAAACTTTAGTCTCCAAGAGCGGTCTGTGGACGGGGCTTTCCTCGCCAGCTGGCCTTAACCGGCGATATTTTGCAACCGTTCTGCCAACCGGGCCGACTCCGTTTCTAGCAATCGCGCGAGGGCCTTTTTTCCTTCATTTAGGGCCGCTGTCCTGCTGCCAAAAAAGACGCGACCGCGCTCTAGCGGCCCTACTCGACCGGCGCAGTAGATCTCCCACCGCCAAGGCCTAGGCGGAGTTGCTCGTAACTTCGCGATAACCGAATATTCGGTCGGATTAAATCTTTCACCCATGTCGTCTGCGTCCCTCTCGGCCGACACTAGAGGCCGTCCGAATTCGCCGGCATTGAGATTGATCAAAGCCCGTCCCCCGGAAAATATCATGACGTCTTTACCTGCGAAAGCGGACATTCTGCACACAACACTGCTTTGATTGACCTAGCTCAACGACGTAGCGCTTAAGTTAAATACATTTCGCGAGCGTCCTGTTGTTATTCGTCCGACAACCCTGTGTGTGCAATCAGATGAAATGCACCATCTTTAAAGTGCTAGAATCTATCGCAGCATTTGTGGCGACGATCACAACGCTGGCATTTACACCCGCTGAGGCGCAGACTTGGCCACTAAGGCCGGTCAAAATTATCGTTTCACAGGCTGCCGGTGGTACGCCGGACATAATTTGCCGACTAATAAGTGCAAAATTATCGATTGCATTGGGCCAGCAATTCGTTGTTGAAAATCGCCCAGGCGGAGCCAATGTGGTTGGTGCCTCAGCCGCAGCGCATGCGTCAGCTGATGGTTACACGCTGTTTTTCGCTACCGCCGCCGCGCTCGTTAGCAATCCGCATACCTTCAAGTCGTTGCCCTACGATCCGCTCAAGGACTTTGTGCCTGTATCGATGGTAGCGATTAATCCCTTCCTTGTGCTGGCTAACCGCGAGGTGCCAGTCAGCACGCTTCCTGAACTGATTGCATACAATAAGGCGAATCCGGGAAAGCTCACGTTTGCCACTGATGGGCCGCGAAATTTCTCGGGCATTTTGGCCACTTGGCTTAACAAGGTCAGCGGCGCTGATATTGTGCAAGTGCCCTACGCGGCCATGCCGCAGGGCATTCAAGATACGGTGGCCGGTCGTACACAACTTACTATTCTAGCGATCCCGTCGGCGGCACCACACATTGCCAGCGGTGCACTTAAGCCGTTGGCGGTTAGTTGGACTAAACGCGTCGTTCAATTTCCAAAGGTGCCCACGATCGCCGACTCCTATCCGGGAATTGAGCTCACCGGATGGCTAATGATCGTGACACCAGTCGGCACACCGACAACGATCGTTGCCCGGCTGAACACCGAGATCGACACGATCCTTCAAGCGCCCGATCTAGAAGGTCGATTGGCCGAGCTTGGCTTTTTCATTACGGATGTGCGGACCGCGGAGGCTGCTCGCACGTTCGTTTTAGCTCAATACGAGCTCTGGGGTAAGGTCGTGCGTGAAATCGGTTTGCAGCCAGAGTAAGGCTTAAGTTTATCATCAAAGCTCGGGAGGAAGTGCATATGAAACGCCGTGATTTTTTACGTGCCGTTGGCGCAGGTCTTGCTGGTTCAGCAATCGCTGCTCCCGCAATCGCCCAATCAACGCCTGAGCTAAAGTGGCGGCTTACGGCGAGTTGGCCGAAGTCTCTCGATACGCTGTATGGTTGCTGCGACGATTTTGCGAAGAACGTTGCTGACAGCACTGACAATAAATTCCAAATCCAAGTTTTTGCTGCCGGTGAGATCGTACCCGGCTTGCAGGTCCTCGATGCGGTGCAGAAGGGCACCGTCGAGCTTGGTCACACGGCGGTCTATTACTATTGGGGCAAGGATCCGTCGTTCGCTTTCGCCACGGCACTACCGTTCGGACTAAATCCGCGTCAACAGGAGGCATGGCAACTTCGCGGCGGCGGAATGGAGTTGCTCGACCCGCTGTTCACAGATTTCGGCTGCTATGGCCTGCCAATGGGGAACACCTGTTCGCAGATGGGCGGTTGGTTCCGCAAAGAGATCAATACCGTTGCCGATCTCAACGGGCTGAAATTCCGCATCGGTGGCTTTGCAGGCAAGGTCGTGAGCAAGCTCGGGGTCGTACCGCAAAACCTCGCGCCGGGCGACATCTATCCAGCGCTCGAAAAAGGCACGATCGATTCCGTCGAGTGGATCGGTCCATATGACGATGAGAAGCTCGGTCTCTACAAGGTAGCAAAATACTACTATTACCCCGGATGGTGGGAGGGCGGAGCGCATGCTCACCTGCTAGTCAACCGCGAACGGTGGAATGGCCTTAGCCGGACCTATCAGGCGGTGCTTACCAATGCGGCACGCGATGCCGGAATGCGGATGACCGCAAAATACGACTACGTCAATCCGCCAGCGATGCGGCGGCTGCTCGCAAATGGCACGCAACTACGCGCATTTTCGCCTGAAATTATGGAAGCGTCATATAAGGCGGCAAATGAAACTTATGCCGAGATCGGCGCGGCCAATCCGCGCTTCAAGAAAATCTATGACAACTTTGTTGCCTTCCGTAAGGAAAGCTACTCGTGGTGGCAAGTTTGTGATCTCACGTTCGATGCGTTTCAAGTGAGGATGCTTGGCCGCTCCTAAAAAGGGGTCGCTTCCAAGCAACGCTTTGTCGGCGCGTGTCCGCTTTGGATCATAAGCAAACATATGCGGTGCAATGTCCGCTTCACCCCCAAAAGCGGACATTTGCACTGCACTAACGCATGTCCGCTAAGGGCCAAAAGCGAACATCGGGAGGATTACGAGCGTTCAGGAACTAACGCCGCCGCGCGTGGCAAAATTACCCTGATTTCGGTGAACTCACCGGGCTGTGTGTCGACCTCGATTGAGCCGCCATGCTGCTTCACGATGATGTCGTGACTGATGGAAAGCCCAAGCCCCGTTCCTTCCCCAGTTGGCTTGGTCGTAAAGAACGGATTGAACATTTTTTCCTTCACCCCAGGTGAAATGCCGGTGCCGTTATCGCGGATCCGGATTTCCACACTGTCGCCGAGGCTTTTGGTCGAGGCGGCAAGCGTTGGCGCGTAATCCCCGCCATTTGCGTCTGCTTGGCGCTTTGTTGCGGCATAAAACCCGTTGATGATCAAGTTCAACAGCGCCCGGGTGATGTCCTGCGGAAAGATATCGGCCTCGCCGGCCGAAGGATCGAACGAGCGGTGAAGGGTGACGTCGAAGCCTTGCTTCTCGGCCCGCGCCCCGTGCCAGGCGAGATTGAGGCTTTCCTCCACAAGCGCATTGATATCGACGATGCGGTGTTCACCGGAGCCTTCGCGCGAGTGCTGCAGCATGTTCTTGACAATGGCATCGGCCCGTTTGCCGTGCTGCACGACCTTATCGAGATTGCT
>DASPUD010000038.1:0-4867 GCA_035623095.1 Pseudolabrys sp. | reverse complement strand
GCGGTTAGCACGCGCAATTGCGTACCGTCCTTGGCCTCAACCATATAATCCCGGTTGCCACCAAGAAAGACCTGCCGCACCACCGTCCCTTGCACGATATTGTCACCCTGCATTTGCGACGCAGAAATCGCGATGTCATGCGGGCGGATCGACACCGGCGTTGGGTTATTCGGACTGATTTTTTCACCAGTGCAGCGCAGCGTGGTGCCGGCAAAATCAATGCGCGACCCGTCGCGGCCTTTGCCCTTGATCACGTTGCTCGACCCGATAAACCGCGCCACGAATTCGGAACGCGGCCGGTCATAAATCTCCTCCGGCGAACCGGCTTGCTCGATCCTGCCGCCGTTCATGACCGCGATCAGATCGGCCGTGGTCATCGCTTCCGACTGGTCGTGGGTGACATAGACCGTCGTATAGCGATAGGCGTCGTGCAGACGGCGTACCTCGAAGCGCATCTCCTCGCGCAGATTGGCATCAAGATTGGACAAGGGCTCATCGAGTAAAAGAGTTTCCGGTTCGACGATCAACGCGCGCGCAAGCGCCACACGCTGTTGCTGGCCGCCGGAGAGCTCGCCCGGATAGCGTTCCGCGAGCGGCGCCAGACGTGTGGTGGCCAGAATGGCCGCGAGTTTCTTGCTGATCGTCTCACGATCCATCTTACGCAGCTTCAGGCCGTAAACGATGTTCTCGGCCACCGTCATGTGCGGCCACAGAGCGTAGCTCTGGAAGATCATCGACATGTTGCGCCGCTCGGGCGGCAAGGTCTGCGTGGGCGAAGAAACCAGCCTTTCGCCGACACAGATTTCGCCTTCGCTTGGCTCGACGAAGCCGGCAATAAGGCGCAGCGTCGTCGTCTTCCCGCAGCCGGAAGGGCCCAGCAGGCAGACGAGATGACCATGCTCAATGGTCAGCGAAATATTGTCGACGACCGCTGCGGTGCCATACCGCTTGGTCAGGCCCCGTAACTCAACAGACGCCACGTGCTTCCTCCCATGCACTCACCGCTTGGCGCGGTTGTTGGTTTATGAGCCGGTGAATGCCGGCTTTCGTTTTTCCATGAATGCTTTGCGGCCTTCCTTGTAGTCGTTGCTGGCAAAGCAAGCTTGCACCAGCTCGTCGCATTTCTTCAGGTTGCGCTTGTTCTCGTCGGTAACCGCCTGGCCGACAATATATTTTACAGAATCGACGGTCAGCGGCGCGTTGGCCGCGATGGTCTCGGCGTAGTCTTTAACATAGTTCTCAAGCTCGGTATCCGGCACCACGCGGTTGACCAAGCCCATCATCTGCGCTTCCGCCGCCGTGAACTGCCGCGCGGTAAAAAAGATTTCTTTAGCGAATGATGGACCGACCAGATCGACAAGCTTCTTGAGTCCGTCGAAGCGATAGCCGAGACCGAGCTTGGCGGCGGGCACGCCGAACTTAGAGCTGTCCGTGCAGATGCGCATATCGCAGCACAGCGCGAGCCCCACTCCGCCGCCGATGCAATAGCCGCGGATCATCGCGATGGTTGGTTTGGGAAAGGTGTAGAAGGCATTGTTGGCACGATCGACTGATGCGTTGTACCGGTCGACGGCCTCCTGCGTGGAGCGTTCCTTTTCGAATTTGGAAATATCGGCGCCCGAAATGAACGCCTTACCGCCGGCGCCGGTAACGACGACTACCCGCACATTTTTGTCGTTCTTGAAATCTTCGAGAAATCCCTCGGCCGCTTCCCACATTTCAAGCGAAACGGCGTTATGGCGCTCCGGATTGTTGAAGGTCAGATAGCCGACCTTACCTTCCTTGCGCGACAGCATCTTGTCGGTCGACATTCCCTGCACTCCTCAAACCGCCTTGGCTGCATGCAGCTCGGCGATGTCTTTCTCGGCAAAACCGAATTCCTTGAGCACTTCGTCGGTGTGTTGGCCCTGGCTCGGGGGCGTTGCGACAATCTTGCTCGGCGTGCGCGAGAGCTTCATCGGTTGGCCGACGAAGACCTGCTCGCTCCCGTCAGACCTCTTTGCGCTTTGCGCGATTCCCAGATGCTTGACTTGCTCGTCCGCAAACATCTGGTCGATCGAATAGATCGGCCCGCAAGGCACGCCAGTCTCATTGAAGATATCGATCCACTCGGCGCTGCTTTTGTGCACGGTGCGCTTGTCGATTTCGGCATTGAGCGCATCGCGGTTCTTCGAACGCAAGGCGCCGGTTGCGTAGTTGGGATGCTTGATCAATTCCGGCGATTCTATCGCATTGCAAAGGCGCTCCCACATCACTTGGCCGGTGGAAGCGATATTGATGTGGCCATCCTTGGTCTTGAACACGCCGGTTGGGATGCTGGTCGGATGATTGTTGCCAGCCTGCTTGGCAACTTCATGCATTTGCAGCCAGCGCGCGGCCTGGAAGTCGAGCATGAATATTTGTGCCTGCAGCAACGAGGTGTTCACCCATTGGCCCTCGCCGGATTTTTCCCGTTCGAGGAGCGCCACCAGGATACCCAGCGCGCAAAAAAGACCTGCGGCGAGATCGGCGACCGGGATGCCGACGCGCACCGGGCCTTGTCCGGGTAGCCCGGTGATCGACATCAGGCCGCCCATGCCTTGTGCGATCTGATCGAATCCGGGCCGGTCACGATACGGCCCGTCCTGGCCAAAGCCGGAGATGCTGCCGAGCACGATGCCTTTGTTGATCTTGCGCAGGCTCTCGTAGTCGATACCGAGACGGTCTTTCACGTCGGGGCGAAAGTTCTCGACCACTACGTCGGCTTTTTCGACCATGCGCTTGAATGCCGCGAGACCCTGCGGCGACTTCAGGTCTAGCGTAATGCTGCGCTTGTTGCGGTGCAGGTTCTGAAAGTCCGCATTCTCGCGCGGGCCACCCGGGCCCTCGCCTTTTTCCAGATGCGGAGGAGTCTCGATCTTGATCACATTGGCGCCCCAGTCGGCCAGCTGGCGGACACAGGTCGGCCCTGAACGCACGCGGGTCAGATCGAGCACGGTAAATCGCGAAAGAGCCTGGGAGGCCCTGGGAAACGGCATTTCAATGGCTCCGGAGCAGCGAAGACGTTCCAAAAATGGATTTTCGGCCCGACATTCCCCGATCTCTCCGGTCTTGTCCATCGGGCGAAGCGGGGCGTTTGAAGTCACTTTATTCATCATTCGGCGGAATAAACGGCGGCAATGCCTTGAAAAAGACGTCCCCGGCTGCCATATGGGCGCCAACGGATGAAAGACCCGGCAACGGGTTCGCGGGCTGCGTGCACGAAACTCTTTAAAACGAATTTCGCCCCGCCTCTTCCGTTTTCCACCGAACCGACAACCCTGGTCACGCGGGATGTCCTTGAGACCCGCGATTCCGCCGGCTGTAAAGGCAGCACGGCTGTTTCGCCGTATAAGAAAGAGATTCTTTGACTACATTTAACGAGTTCGGCCTCGCAGCGCCGATCCTTCGCGCTCTTGCGGAAGAAAAATACGTCTCCCCCACTCCCATTCAGGCTCAAACCATTCCCCTTGCGTGCCAAGGCCGCGATGTTATCGGCATTGCACAGACGGGCACCGGCAAGACGGCGGCTTTCGCACTGCCGATCCTGAATCATCTGTTCAACAAGCGGCAGCGTCCGGCGCAGAAAGCCTGCCGCGTCCTCGTGCTTTCGCCCACGCGCGAATTGTCCGGCCAGATTGCCGACAGCTTCCGTGCTTATGGTCGCCACATCCGCCCGCTCGAAATCGCGCTCTCGATCGGCGGCGTGCCGATCAACCGGCAAGTACGCGCCCTTGCGCGCGGAGCCGAGGTTTTAGTCGCGACACCTGGTCGGCTTCTCGACCTCGTTCATCAACGCGCACTGCGCCTCGATCAGATCGAAGTGTTGGTGCTGGATGAAGCCGATCGCATGCTGGATATGGGCTTCATTCACGACATCCGGAAAATCGTCGCCATGCTGCCGACGACCCGGCAGACGTTGTTCTTCTCGGCCACCATGCCGCAGCAAATCGTGCAACTCGCCGCTCAAATGCTCCGCGAGCCCGCGCGCGTGGCGGTGACGCCGCAAGCTACGACTGCCGAGCGCATCGCCCAGCGGGTAATCCTCACCGAGAAAGCAGCAAAACCAGCGCTGTTGGCCGAGGTACTCAGGGACGAGCGTATCGATCGCGTCCTGGTGTTTACCCGCACCAAACACGGCGCCGACAAGGTCGTGCGCGCTCTCAACAAGAACAGAATTGCAGCTGAAGCGATCCACGGCAACAAGTCGCAGAGCCAACGCGAGCGCGTGCTCTCGGCTTTCCGCAGCGGCAAGTTACGGACTCTCATTGCCACCGACATCGCCGCCCGCGGCATCGACGTCGACGGCGTGAGCCACGTAATCAACTATGACCTGCCAAATATCCCGGAGAGCTATGTCCATCGCATTGGCCGAACCGCACGCGCCGGGGCTGAGGGCGTGGCAATTTCCTTCTGCGATCACGAGGAGCGGGCGTACCTTCGCGATATCGAGCGTCTGATCCGCATGACCATTCCGGCAACGGACCGGCGCACCGGCAAGTCGGCGCCACATCCGGCCACACATCATGCGGCCAACCGCAAGAAAGGCCGGCCGCACCGTCGGGACAATCACCAGCCACACCCGCAAAATGGCCGTAATGGACACGACACCCGGTCACAACACAGCCATTCCGAACGCGGGAAGGGCGAGCCAAACGGACTTGGAACTGTTACATTCCTGCACCGGTCAGGCGGGCCGGGTCGCAATGCCGGGCATCGCGTCAACTAAGGCAACTGGAGACCATTGGATGGCGAAAGAGGAACTGCTGGAGTTCGACGGTACGGTGACGGAGGTTCTGCCGGATGGCAACTTCCGGGTGAAGCTCGATAACGAGCACGAAGTGCTGGC
>DASPUD010000037.1:0-15854 GCA_035623095.1 Pseudolabrys sp. | reverse complement strand
TGCCTTGCGGCTGGGCCGCATGCTGGAGGCCGGCAAGGCGGCGCCGCCTTCGATCTCGCTGATGAAACGCAACAATTGCGGCAAGGCGCTGGAGATCGCGCGGCTTGCGCGCGACATGCACGGCGGCAACGGCATCTCGGAAGAATACCACGTGATGCGCGTGCTATCGAACCTCGAGACAGTGAACACCTACGAGGGCACGCACGACATCCACGCTCTTATTCTCGGCCGGGCGCAGACCGGCATCCAGGCGTTTTTCTAAGCATCGTTATTCTGTCGAGGCGTCAAAGCTCTCGCTTTATGCGACGGCGCGAAGCGCCTGACCGCGGCCACGTTTTCAGTTGACGAAAGTCAAGGATAAATCGGCCCGCAATCGCTATGGCTTTGTCAATTCAATGGGCGGCCGCGGTTGATTTTTTTCATCGAGCTTACACGCAGGTTCAGGCGATGCGCAGTAACACGGTCGAAATCGACGTTTTCGAGCAGCCATCGCGCCTTCGCTTTGCGCCGACATTTAACGTCGCCGTTCCATTTATTGACCGGCACATTTCGGAAGGTCGCGGCGCAAAAGCAGCAATACTCGCAAAAGATAGCGTAACCACCTACGCTGATCTCGCGGCCAATGTTAATCGCTGTGCAGGCGGACTTGCGCGTCTTGGGCTAAAGCGCGGAGACCGCATGCTGATGGTCGTAAAGGACTGTCCGGCATTCTTCTATCTTTTTTGGGGCGCAATCAAAGCCGGAATAGTGCCGGTGCCGCTGAACACTCTTTTGCGCTCGAACAGCTATGCCTTCATGATTGATGACTCGGACGCGGCGCTGCTGGTCTATTCTCCCGAATTCTCCGATGAGGTAATTGCCGGAGTTGCGTGTGCCAAGCACGCCCCGCGTCACGTCCTGCGTACCGAGGGTGGGGATCAGTCCGTTGCCACCCTGCTCGCCGAAAGCGCACCCGATTTTGCAGCTGTACCGGCAACGGCCGATGACGATTGTTTCTGGCTCTATTCCTCCGGCTCCACCGGACAACCGAAGGCGGCGATCCACCGCCATCGCGACATGGTGGTTACCAGCCAGCGATTTGCTGTTGAAACGCTTGGAATTTGCGAGACAGATGTCCTTTATTCGGAAGCGAAATTGTTCTTCGCGTACGGTCTGGGCAACAACCTGACCTTTCCCCTTTGGGTCGGCGCGACAGCGGTGTTGAACGAATCTCGGCCGGGTCCGGCAACGAGTTTTCCTTTAATTACGCGGTTCCAGCCGACGGTCTATTTCGGTGTTCCAACACTCTACGCTGCTTATTTGCAGCATTTCACCCGCGAGAAGCCGGATTTTTCCTCAATCCGATTTTGCGTATCGGCGGGAGAAGCGCTACCGGCAGAAATTCTTCGCCGTTGGCACGAAGAAACAGGACTGTGGATTCTGGATGGAATTGGTTCAACTGAAGCTCTCCACATATTCATTTCAAATACGCCCGACGATATTAGACCGGGCTCAAGTGGCCGGATGGTTTCGGGATATTCGGCCCGCATTTTCGACGAGGGCGGGGCGGACGTCGCGGAGGGCGAGAGTGGCCGGCTGTTCATTTCCGGCGATTCAACCGCGCGCTGCTATTGGAATAACGACGAGCGGACGGCTTCGACAATGGTCGATGGCTGGCTCAATACCGGCGATACGTATCGTCGCGATAGTCAGGGTTATTTTTATTACTGCGGTCGCAGCGACGACATGATGAAAGTCGGAGGTATCTGGTGCTCGCCTTTCGAGATTGAATCGAAGCTTGTGGAGCACCCCGACGTGGTCGAGGCGGCCGTCGTTGGCCGGGCGGATCAAGAAGATCTCATCAAGCCGGAAGCTTTTGTGGTGCTCAAGGAAGGGCAAACAGGAAGCGCAGCGCTTGCCGCCGATTTGATGGAATTCTGCAAGAACGGCCTCGCTCCCTACAAATATCCTCGTTGGATCAATTTCGTTACCGAGCTGCCCAAGACCGCGACCGGAAAAATACAGCGCTTCGTGCTGCGCGCGCATGGCGACACCGGTCAAACAGTGTCACGCCCATAACAAGGATTCAGGCCAGAATATTGGAGATATATGATGACTGACAGGCAACAGAAAATTTCCCGCCGCGATGTTCTTAAGCAAACAACCGCGATCGGGGTGGCTGCAGTGACAAGCTTCATTCCAATGAGTCCAGGTATTGGCCAACAAGCCAAGGTTAAGGTCGGCCTGCTGCTGCCATACACCGGCACATATGCTGCATTAGGCCACAACATAACCGATGCGATGAAACTGGGATTTTCGGAAGCTGGCAACAAGCTGGGAGGCCGCGAATTCGAAATTATCCAGGTCGACAGTGAAGCGGATCCGGCGAAGGCCGCGGCGAATACGAACAAGCTCATTGTGGGCGCAAAAGTCGATTTCCTCTCCGGTCCGGTGCATTCCGGTGTTGCCATGGCCATGGCCAAAATCGCGCGCGAAGAGGGGACGATTACGATTGTGTCGAATGCCGGCGCCAATGCAGTGACGCGGGAAATGTGCGGTTCGAATATTTTCCGCACTTCATTCAGCAACTGGCAGGTCAATTATCCCATGGGCGTTGAGATGGCGCGTCGCGGACTGAAGCGCGTGGCGTCCGTCACATGGAACTATGCGGCCGGCAAGGAAATGATTGGCGCCTTCCGGGAAGGGTTTGAAAAGAACGGCGGTTCGGTAACGAAGGAAATCCTTGTGCCGTTCCCGAATGTGGAATTTCAGGCCAATTTGACCGAGATCGCATCGCTACAGCCTGATGCTGTCTTTGCTTTCTTTGCCGGCGCGGGCGCCGTCAAATTCGTCAAAGACTATGCCGAGGCGGGACTGAAGGCTCGAATTCCGCTTTACGGCGCTGGATTTCTTACAGACGGCACGTTGCCCGCGCAGGGCAAGGCCGCTGAGGGCGTCTTCACGACGCTGCACTACGCAGACAGCCTCTCGTTGCCGGTTAACACCCGGTTCCGTGAGGCGTTCAAGAAAGCCGTGGGCCGTGATGCCGATGTCTATGCGGTGCAAGGCTATGACACCGCTACGCTTCTGATCCGTGCGATGGATTCGGTGAAAGGCGATACGGGCGCGGCAAAAGCCCTGATCGCCGCAATGGAAGGCGTGCAGTTCGATAGCCCGCGCGGGCCATGGCATTTCTCAAAATCGCATAACCCGGTGCAGGACATCTATTTGCGCGAAGTCAAAAACGGCGACAATGCGGTGATCGGAATCGCACAAAAAGCGGTCAGCGATCCCGGCACCGGGTGTGCAACCGCCTAACGGCGGCTGCAACCTGCTATGGACCCGGGCGCCATCGCGATCCAGTTTCTGAACGGGCTCCAGTATGGGGTTCTTCTGTTTCTGATTGCGGCGGGGCTGACGCTGATTTTCGGGATACTTGGCGTCATCAACCTGGCGCACGGCTCCTTCTACATGATCGGTGCCTATTTGGTTTACTGGCTCTCGGACAAGACCGGGAGCCTGGCGGTTGCAATCGCGCTGGCGTTGCCTGCTTGCCTGCTGCTCGGTTGGCTCGTTGAACGCTTCGCCATCACTTTTCTGTATCAGCGAGACCACCTTTATCAGGTGTTACTCACTTACGGACTCATTCTGATTTTCAATGAAATGCAGCGGATCATCTGGGGTAACGACGTGCACGGCGTTGCTCTTCCTGCCTCGCTTGCGGGAGTCGTCTCCCTAACCGAGCTGCAATCCTATCCGGTCTACCGGCTGTTTATATCCGCCGTCTGTCTGCTCATTGCGGCCGCGATGTATGTGACGATCCACTCTACGCGGATCGGCATGATGATCCGTGCGGGTTCGAGCAGCCGCGAAATGGTGCAGTTGCTCGGCATCGATGTCGGGAGGCTATTTGCAATTGTGTTTAGTGCCGGGGCCGCACTGACGGCCTTTGCCGGTATGCTGTCTGCGCCGATAAACTCCGTCTATCCCGGAATGGGCGAGAATATTCTCATCATCTCATTCGTAGTAGTGGTGATCGGGGGGATCGGGTCGATCAAGGGCGCCTTTGTCGGATCCATTCTGATCGGACTTGCCGATACGTTCGGCAAGGTCATGGTCCCCGAGCTTTCCAGCATCGTTGTGTATGCGTTGATGGCTGCGATTCTGCTGTGGCGACCGCGCGGCCTGTTTGGCGTGAAGACTGCCTGACATGGCCGGTTTCTCACGATCGATCATCATCCTGCTGGCCATCGCAGTGATTGGTCTGGCGGCGATCCCTCTTATCGGTGATCGATTCTATATCCAGCTTGTTACGCAAATGATGATACTCGCGACGTTCGCGATGAGTCTGGATTTGCTGGTTGGGTTTACAGGACTCATCAGCTTTGGACACGCAGCCTTCTATGGCCTCGGCGGCTACACCCTTGCGATTCTGACCCGTGATGCCGGCCTGGTGTCGTTGTGGTCGACGCTGCCGGTTACGATTGTTGCATGTGGCCTTGCGGCGACGGTGATCGGATGGCTGTCGATCCGCACCTCCGGCGTCTATTTCATCATGGTCACGTTGGCGTTCGCGCAAATGATTTACTATTTTTTCAATGATACGCGCGGTTTTGGCGGATCAGACGGGCTTTACATCAACACGAAGCCATTCCTTGCGATTGGCGGCGTAACGCTGCTCAATCTGCAGAATCGCACGACACTATACTATGTCGTGTTCGCTGTTATGATTTTGAGCGGCTTGCTGTTGTGGGTGCTGCTGCGGTCGCCCTTCGGACAAGTCATCACGGCCATGCGGGTCAATGAAGGGCGTACACGCGCGCTCGGATTTCCGCTTGAGAGATACAAGCTGGTCAGCTTTTGCATTGCCGGGATGTTGGCTGGGATCGCTGGCTATCTTGGCGCGACGCAATTTGGCTATGTCAATCCGGCGCATCTGGGGTGGCGTGAGTCGGGCCGCGTCTTGATGGTGGTAATTCTCGGGGGAACCGGCACGCTCTTTGGTCCGGTGCTGGGCGCCTTCATCTTTGTGCTCCTGGAAGATCTGTTGTCGAGTTTGACCGAACATTGGCTATTGTTCATGGGCGGATTTGTCGTCGCGGTGGTTCTCCTGCTGCCAAACGGCATTGCTGGCCTGCTCATTCGGATCGTCGGAACGGTGCCGACCCGCGAGCTGCCGGTGCTCAAATCGAGTGATAAGCTGCGGCTCGTCGATGCGCACCCTCGCGACGGACCTATCCTCGAAACCGAGGATCTCACCAAACGATTTTCCGGACTTGTTGCTGTCAATCTCGCCACGCTGCGCTTTGTATTTGGCAAAGTGCACGCGGTTATAGGGCCAAACGGCGCAGGTAAGTCGACGCTCATCAACATGCTGTCGGGAGAACTGTCGCCTACCGAAGGGCGTATCCGATACAAGGGAAGGGACATCACGGGCGAGACGCCGGATTCCATTTCTCGTATGGGCATTGGGCGCAGTTTTCAAATCACGAATATCTATCCTTCACTGAGTTGTTTTGAAAATTGCCGGATCGCGGCGCAATCCCGCCAGCCCTCCTCGATGCGCTTTTTTCGTCCGGCATCTCGGCTCGTGGGCGTGGCCGAACGTGCGCATCGCGCACTGGATCATTGCGGCCTCGTGCAGCGCTCAAATGATCTCGCGGGCATTCTAAGTCATGGTGATCGTCGCAAGCTCGAAATAGCAATGGTGCTCGCGACAGAGCCCGATCTGCTGCTGCTTGATGAGCCCCTCGCCGGAATGGGGGCGCACGAGAGTCGCGAGATCCTCGGTTTGATGAAGACCGTTGCGCGCGGTCGCACGTTGATTCTCATTGAGCACGACATGGATGCTGTATTCGCGATCGCTGACACGCTCACGGTTTTGGTCAATGGCGAGGTGATTGCGACAGGGTCGGTGGATCAAGTGCGGAATAATCCCGCCGTGCAGGATGCCTATCTCGGGCATAGGGATGCGGCCGAATGAGCGACATTCCGACCATAGAGGCGAGAAACGTCCACGCCTATTACGATACGAGCCACGTTCTTCAAGGGATTGATCTGTCCGTTGGTCGTGGCGAAATAGTGAGTCTGATGGGCCGCAACGGGATGGGTAAGACGACGACATTGCGCGCGCTTGTCGGGTTGATACGGCCGCGGCTCGGCACAGTGCTCGTTCACGGGAAGGATCTGACCGGTGCGCCAACGCATCAGATAGCACTGGCGGGCATTGCCATGGTTCCGGAAGGCAGTGGCATTTTTCCGAAGTTGACCGCTTACGAAAACCTGGTGATGGCGGCGCGACCCGGGTGTGATGGAAAAGCCAGATGGACGCTCGAGAACGTCCTTGAACTGCTGCCGCGGGTCCACGAGCGATTAAGTAATTTGGGCGGCAATCTCTCCGGCGGCGAGCGCCAGATGCTGGCCATTGGACGCGCGTTGATGACCAATCCCGACCTGCTCATTCTCGATGAAGCGACTGAAGGTCTGGCGCCACTGGTCCGTCAGGACATCTGGGCCACAATTCGCCGGCTCCGTGCCAACGGAATCGCCGTTTTGGTGGTCGACAAGGACATAGAAACTCTCGCGACGGTTGCCGATCGCTGCGTCGTTATTGCAAAGGGCCGTATCGTCTACAACGGCACACCCGCCGCGCTCGCGGCCGAGCGCGAAATCATGATTCGCCATCTCGGTGTCTGAGCAACGAAAAACTCTGCTCAACCATCAATAAGCGTGTTTGGCTTTGCAAAGCGCTCCAGAGCAAACGAGTCTTCGATAACAATTTCACGTCCGGCACTTCGTACGCCATACTTCGACAAACGAGCGAGGCTTCGCGACAGGTTTTCCGGCGTCATTCCAAGACTTGATGCAAGAGTGCGTTTTTCGAGAGTCAACTCTATCGTTCGTTGATTGCCTTGCAGTGCGTCGGTACGCAGGATCCAGTTGGCCAGTCGCTTCGTGCCCGTACGCAGTTTTTTATCCATAAGGGCCCGGACAACGCTGCGATAGTGATCGGTCAATTCCATGACGACGGCGCGCGCGAACGCCGAATCGCAGTCAAATACATCGCGAATTGGTTTTGCCGGTACCAGGAGAATTTGCGACGGCGCAAGTGTTCGGGCTGAACTCAGATAGACGTCATCGCGGATCGCTGAAGCCAGGATAAATGCGGCCGACGGTCGCATTATATCGATTGTCGTTTCGTGACCATCATGCGCGCAGAAGATTTCCACTGAACCGTCAATCACGACGTGGAGGAAATCCGGCAAAGTGCCTTCGTTGATCAGCGTCACATGCTCCGAAACCCGCTGTAGCTCGGCAGCCGCCATCAGCCCGTTGAAGTTGTTCTCCTCCATATTGCGGAACAGCGGCAGCGCGCGAACGGTATCCTGATTGGATTGAAGCACGGCTCTTCTCCTGGAGAAGCGTAGAAGCCGTTCCTTTTTAGACCAAAATTTGAATCGCTTGCTTGATTGATGTCAAGCAGAGCGGCGGTCCGGCCGGATGCCGGTGCGGTCAGAAAGATTGCTAGCGGGGTTGGCTGTAACGGCTATCGGCGCCAGCGCGCTGGCTTATGCGGCATTTCTGGCGCTCGGAATCATCGCCGCGATCACGTTGAGTTTGGTGGTTGACGATGCCGGAAACGCGACCGGGACAGGCATCGTGAGCCCCCTGGGTTGACCGCAATGCCCAAAGGAACTTTCATAAGCCAAAGCTCTTCTGATTTTGCGCAGTCGCCTGCCGGCCACAAGAAACAAGAAAGGACAAAGTATGGGAAGGAAATTGGAGAGGTATTCGCTTATCGCTGTCGCTCTCGTCGCTTCTACTCTCTTGGCCGGCGCGCAACAAAAAGAGGCGCGTGATGCAGCAGCGGACGCCAACGACAAGTTCGCAAAAAATTTCGAGGCACAGCATGAAATAGGGCGTCGCTTTCGCATAGATCCGGCCGAATTGCCGGCCCCGAAAAGCAGCGCGATTGTCACCAACCGGTCGATGATGGTGCCCTACAACGGGCAGGCGTTGCAGGTCCCCCCAGGATTTACCGCGACACCCTTTGCAACTGGGCTCACCAATCCGCGACGCTTGCTCGTCCTGCCGAACGGCGACGTACTCGTCGCCGAACAGAGCGCGGGCTATCTGACTCTCTTGCGGGACGATGGCAGCGGCCACGCCACGTGGATCAACCGTCACGTCGAGGATCTAAACAGGCCGTACGGGCTTGCCTGGCAGAAGGATCACGTTCTCGTCGCCGATCAGGATGGCATCTGGAGCGTGCCTCACGTGGTTGGCGCGCTTCGCGCCGGCAGGCCGGAAAACAAACGCGCCGACGAGGTGCCACCGGAAGAGCGCAAAGCGACCCCAGGCGCCTACGGCGCCAAGATGATTACCAAGAAGGGCGTGTTTGGCATTGTTCAGGGTCACCAAAACCGGCATCTCGCGGTCGATCCGAAGACCGGTGCGCTTTTTGTAGGCGTCGGATCGTCGGGAAATCTGGGAGTTGAACCCGAGCCAAAAGCGACCATCCAGCGCTTCAATGCCGACGGCTCAAATCAGACAACATTTGCCTCCGGCACTCGCAATCCAACGGCGCTCGCATTCAACCCGCAGACCGGAGACCTCTGGGCTTTGGTGCAGGAGCGCGATGGCCTCGGCGACCAATTGCCGTCCGATTATCTCATCCGCGTGCAGCAGGGCGGTTTCTACGGATGGCCTTATGCGTACATCGGCAATCATCCGCAGGCCGGCTTCGCGAGCCTCGCGCCTGACAAAGTGAAGGCGACAATCACTCCCGACCTGCTGTTCGAGGCGCATTCATCGGTGCTGGATCTCGTCTTCTACGAAGGCGACCAATTCCCGCCGGAGTACAAAGGCCACGCGTTCGTAGCGCTCAAAGGCTCGTGGAATCGCACGGAACCAACCGGTTACAAGGTCGTGCGCGTGCCCTTCAAGGACGGAAGACCTGAAGGCACCTACCAAAACTTTGTCACCGGATTCTGGTCATCGGGCCAGCAGCGCGCGGAGGTCTGGGGGCGCCCGGCCGCGCTCGCTATTGCCAAGGATGGATCATTGTTAGTCGCTGACGATACCGGCGGCACCATCTGGCGCATTTCCTACACAGGCAAGCGTGAAAGCAGCGACACGAAAAAGAACTGATTTTCCCGCGGAGAGGGACTCAAGCCCTCTTCGCGAATCTCTTCGCATGCCAAAGCGCCATCGCAATGACGGCCGACACGCCAGCCGTGACCAACGGCTCCGCCCATTGAGGCGGGAAGTGTGATGGGTGTGCAAAGACATCACCGATAAATGTTGCGAAGGCGCTGATGGTCATCTGTCGCGTGAGCGAGCTGCTGCTCCGATCCATCTGCGCGGCGAGGACAACACTGACCACTGCGCCGACAAATCCGCAAATTGATGCGAGCTGTGCGTGCTCAAGACTGAAGGCGCGCGCGAAATCCCCGCGCGCCATGACAAGGAAACAGGCAAGCCAGGCGCCGGCAAATTTCTCAACAGCGAGGCGGACAAGTCCGCTGGTGCTGCGATCGTCGACCAGAGCGGCACCGAGGTTCGCGTTTGTCATGATCTCACCTCTCCTGCGTGCATCTGAAATGCAACATTATCCCAGCGAGTGCAATCGGTTAGCGCATCACAGGCGTATCAATTCGCGGTGACGTCTGCCGTCACCGCTATCTCGTTCGGTTGATTTCGCCGGAAGGATCGCGAGCGCCCTAGTCGAGCGGCTCTACTTTCACGATCCGGTGGTCGTGGTTGCTGCCGACCCAGAATGTGACCGGCGTCGTCGAACTGTCGACGAACACCGTGCGCATGTTGGTGTCTGACGGCATCAGATATTGCACGGTGTTGCCGGTCTTTGGATTGAGCCGCACGACGCGGTCGGTGTGCATCGTGGAAGCCCAGATTTCACCGTTCTTGTCGAAGTTGGCCCGGTACGGGAACGTATATTCCGGCAGACTGTATTCGGTGAATTTTTCGGTCTTGGTGTCAAATTGCGCCACCTTGCTGGCGCGATATTCGGTCACCAGAACGCGATCTTCGCTGTCGATCTGCATGCGACGCGCGCGCGCGTGCGCCGTGGGTATCGGATACCAGGTGACTTTTGTTGTCTTGGCGTCGATTTTGCCGAGATGGCCTTCTGTGAATTCGGCCATCCAGAGGTTGTTCTTTGAATCCGCCATGACCTGATAGATGGTGGGACGGTCGACGCCGGACAGATCGGCGGTCGGATGGAATTTCTCCCATTTGTTGCTCGCCAGATCGAGCCGGAAGATATCCTGTGTGCCGACGCTCTTGGTCCACACCTTGCCGTCGACCTCGTGGTGCAGCCCGCTGAAATTCAGTTGCACGCGGTCGTCATTATATTCGGCCGCCAGCGGATAGTAGGAAATCTCGCCGGTTTTCGGGTCCAGGCGGCCGAGCGAGCCCTGGTACATCGTGTCGAACCAGATCTTGCCAGCGTGATCGAATTCGATGCTCAAGAGTCCGGTCGGCGCTTTATCCTTGAACTTCGTGATCGGAAATTCGGTGAGCTTGAGCGTCTTCGGATCGAATTTGCCGATGAACATCTCGCCAAAATCTGTGTACCAGACGTTTCCTTCTTTATCGACGAGGATGTCATGCGGCTCGGTCGTCGGGCGCACCATATTGTATTCAGTAACGATTGCGCGCGTGTCCTGGCCTTTCGGGCGCGGCAGCGTCTTGAGTTCGTATTGCCAATGGTCGCTTGAGCTCAGATTGATGGTCGTGAGGTAATCGGCAAACTTGCGGTATTGCTCCGGCGTGCCTGCGCGGGCCCTGTCCAGCATCGGCTGCGGCTTGATCGGCTGGCTTACGGCTCCATAGCCCATCATGCGCGTGATCACCTGCGTCCACTCATCGGAGTCGTGGGTCGAGCGCACGATGCGCTCCAGCGTGTGACAGCCGACGCAATTCAGCAGCCCTGCCTTTTGCTCTTCTGTGCCGGGGATGCTCATCATCCACTCGGCATTGCTGAGCTGGCTGGCGAGGTTTTTGGTCTTCTTGAGCCTGATATCGGCCGTGGTGGTCGCCTCGGGCGCCACGGTCGCTTTCGTCGGCTGGTCAATGTCATAGCCGACGGCGCGGATGCTGATCGTATATTCGCCCGGGTCCAGCCGGCTCTCAGGAAAAATATAGCGGCCTTGCGCGTCGGTAGTGACGCTGACCTCCACGATCGAGCCAGGCTTCGTGGCGGTAATGACCACGCCTTCCATTTTACCTTCGACCTCGGAGCTTACGATGCCGGTCAGGGCCGCTTGGCCTTGCGCCCAAACGGTTTGCGTCAAGGGATGGGAGAGCATGACCGCTACACTGGCGGTGAGGCTCAACATCAGTTTGCTTCGCATCGCCTTCTCCCTGATGAAATTGTGTAGTGAGGCCTTTCCAGCTCCTTGGGATCGCGGCCCGGTTCTGTCGATAGCCCGACGCAGTTGGGTATCGTGACTCCGCTCGGGCGGGTGAACAAGCCGGGCCCGTGTAATTTCGCCCTAAATTTTGCGGGCCGGCTGGGGGGCATCGCGGGTCGGTCGTTGCGCCTTGTCCGCTTTATCTGGATACTTGATTGGCTATCTGCGCGGTAAGGGCGGAGGTAATGTAGCGATGCTTACACGTCACTTTTTCGCGATTGCCTGGGCTGCTCTTGTTTTTGCGACGGCAGCGGAACCGGCCTTTGCCGCCGAGGAAATCGAGGCGAAAGCGCAGATGTGCGTGGCATGCCACGGGCAAAACGGCGTGCCGACAGACCCAAAGACCATTCCAATCATCGCCGGTCAGCAGCAGAGCTACCTTGTCAAGCAATTGCACGACTACAGGAGCGGCGATCGCGACAACCCGGTCATGACGCCCATAGCTAAAGGCCTTGCACAGGAAGATCTTCGCAAGATCGCCGCTTATTTCGCGGCCAAAAGTTGGCCAGCCCAGGCCGGGGCCGGCGCCTCCGCATCGCCGCCAAACGGAATTGCCCAGTGCCAGCCATGCCATCAGCAAAACTTCGAAGGCGGTCCGCCGGCGCCGCGGCTGGCGGGACTGAGTTACGAATACCTTGCCGCAGTAATGCGCAACTTTGCTGCCGATGAGAGAACCAACAACGGCGACATGCCGAAATTTATGCGAACGCTGACGGACAGCGAGCGGGATGCCATGGCGCGCTATCTGTCCGCACTGTGATCAGCGGCGCTGGGCTTTTTGCGATCACCGTCCCTGATAGGCGGGTGTGTAAACGATCAAGCCATCGAGCGCTTCGGTGACCTTGATCTGGCAGGATAGCCGCGAGGTCGGCTTCACCTCGAACGCGGAGTCGAGCATTTCTTCTTCCTCGGCCGAGGGTGGGCCGACGATAGGGCTCCAGGCCTCGTCAACGTGCACCAGGCAGGTCGCGCAGGTGCAGGAGCCGCCGCACTCGGCGACTATGCTGGTCACATCATTGCGTAGCGCCGTCTCCATCACCGTCGAGCCGATCTCGGCGTCGACCGTATGCTTGGTGCCGTCGTGTTCGATGTAGGTAATCTTCGGCATGGATGAGGGCGGCAACGCGCGTCAGGCGACGCCAAGCTTTTTCTGCAGGCTGGTCGATGAGGTCGTGTACTGGAACACTAGCTTTTTCTCCGGATAGACGTAGCGATGCGCCTTCTGCGACATCAGCGCGGCTTCGTGAAAACCGGACAGGATCAGCTTCAGCTTGCCTGGATAGGCGTTGATGTCGCCGACTGCAAAGAGGCCGGGAATGCTGGTCTCAAACGCCGCAGTATCGACGGGGATCAGTTCGTCTTCCATTTTCAGACCCCAGTCGGCAACCGGACCAAGTTTCATCGTGAGTCCGAAGAACGGCAGCATGGAGTCGAGTTCGACGCGTGTCATCGTGCCGTCATTGCCCTTGATGGTGCAGGCATTGAGCTGACCATCGCCCCCTTCCAGCGCAGTGACCTGACCGATTCTGAGATCCATGTTTCCCGCCGCGACGAGGGTGCGCATCTTGTTGACGCTGTCGGGCGCGCCGCGGAATTCATCGCGCCGATGCACCAGCGTCAGACGCTTGGCGATCGGCTGCAAATTGAGCGTCCAGTCGAGCGCACTGTCGCCGCCGCCGACGATCACCAACCGCTGGTCACGGAACGCATCCATCTTGCGCACGGCGTAGTGCACCGATTTTCCCTCGTAAGGTTCGATGCCGTTGATCGGCGGGCGCTTGGGCTGGAACGATCCGCCACCGGCCGCGATCACGACGCACTTGCACTCGAAGGTCTTGCCGCGATCGGTGCCCACTCGGAACAGGGGATCGCCGATTTTCTGCAGCGTCGTCACCATCTCTCCGAGATGGAATGTCGGGCCAAACGGCTTAATCTGCTGCATAAGCGCATCGGTGAGACCGTGACCCGTAATGTAGGGGATACCGGGAATATCGTAGATCGGCTTTTCCGGATAAAGCTCGGCGCACTGGCCTCCCACCTTGTCGAGAATGTCAACGAGGTGAGCCTTGATATCGAGCAGACCGAGCTCAAAAACCGCGAACAGGCCGACCGGGCCGGCGCCGATGATCAAAACATCGGTCTTGATCGTTTCACTCATACTGTCGTCCCCGGCAGCGGCCGGCTCCTCGTTCGAAGTGTTATGCCGACCGGCGTGTGATGCGATTACCGGGAACTGCCACGGCGCGCAACAGTTCCGCCAAATTTTGCTCCGGTGTCTTGCCGGTTGTTGAAAGCACGAATTCCGCCTTGGCATAGAGCGGTTCGCGGCTTTTAAGGATTGAGATGAGGTCTTCCATGGCGCGGGCGCTGTTCGCCATGGGCCGCATGTCGCCCTGTGCCATGACGCGTTTCATATGTTCTTCCGGCTCGGCGCGTACCCATACCGTGAAGCAGGACGTGAGCAGCAGCTCCAGCGTGCCCGGCTCGGTGACGATGCTGCCGCTGGTGGCGATGACAAAATTCCGGTGCTGGCGAAGCACGTCATCGAACGCCTCGCGCTCGGCCCGGCGGAAGGTTTCCTGACCAAACATGTCGAAGATTTCGCTGAGCGTTGTGCCGCTGCGTTTTTCAATCTCGCGATCCAATTCGATGAAGGGAACGCCAAGGCGTTCGGCCAGCAACCGGCCAAGCGTGGACTTCCCGCTGCCGCGCAGCCCGATCAGAGCAATGCGTTGGTGCCGCTCGCCGCCGGAGGATTCGCTGAAATGCTTCATCAACATGGTGCGCGCCTGCGCCAACGCCGGAGGAGGCAAACGCTCGAGAAATTGTGAGAGCAATACGAGGTCGAGCGCAGGATCGCTGCCTTCATGCACCAGTTGTGTTACCGGCAAACCGATGGCGCGCGCAATCCGGCGCAGGAGGACAATCGAACCGTTGCCGAGACCGGCCTCGAGCTGCGCCAGATAGCGCTCGGAAACCTTGGCATGCTGGGCCAGCGCCTTTCGCGTCATTCCGCGTTGCGTGCGCAGCGTGCGCACGCGTTCGCCAAGCCGGCGCAGGTAGGCGTCGGTTTCGCGGGGGGCGGGCTTGGCGCGGGCGGCTTTCATCAGCGTTTCGACTAACATGCATTATATTGCCGGGCAATAGGTAGAAGGTTCGGCAAAACTAACTGTGAAGCGGTTGTGATGAGGGGAACGGAGTGCTACTTACTGCATAATAATGCATAAGGACGGGGTGTGGGAGGCCAGTCCAGGGTCATGACGTTCATTGACTATCAAACCGATCCCTCGCGCTATCGCCACTGGCGGATCGAGCGCGACGGCGACGTTGCCTATCTGATCATGGATGTCGATCAGGCCGGCGGCCTTGGCGACTATGAGCTCAAGCTCAACTCATATGACCTCGGCGTGGATATCGAGCTCAACGACGCGGTACAGCGGCTGCGTTTTGAGCACCCGGAAGTTCGCTGCGTTGTCATCAAGTCCGGCAAGGACAATGTCTTCTGTGCCGGCGCCAACATCCGGATGTTGGGCAAGGCGACCCATGGCGCCAAGGTGAACTTTTGCAAGTTCACCAACGAGACGCGGCTCGCGATCGAAGATGCCAGCACCAGCTCCAAGCAAGCATATTTGTGCGCCATCAACGGCAATGCCGCCGGCGGTGGATACGAGCTGGCGCTTGCCGCCGATCACATCATGCTGGTCGATGACCGCCGCTCGGCGGTCGCACTGCCCGAAACTCCATTGCTGGCCGTGCTGCCGGGCACCGGCGGTCTCACTCGCGTTACCGACAAGCGCAAGGTCCGCCGTGATCGAGCGGATGTCTTCTGTTCGATCGAGGAGGGTATCCGCGGTACCAAGGCGGTGGAGTGGCGGCTGGTCGATGAAGTGGTGCCGAATTCGAAATGGAAAGAGACAGTGGCGGCGCGCGCGCACCAAATCGCGGAGCGCTCCGACCGCCCGAAAAGCGCCAAGGGCATCGCGCTGACGCCGCTCGACCGCAAGATCGAAAAAGATCGCGTGTCTTATTCTCATGTCGATGTCGAGATCGACCGCATACGCGGGCTGGCAACCGTCACAGTCCGTGCGCCCTCGCAGAGCCCGCCGGACTCACTCGAAGCAGCACATGCGCTCGGCGCGAAGTTCTGGCCGCTCACGGTCGCCCGCGAGCTGGAAGACGCGATTTTACATCTGCGCACGAATGAGGCTGCCATCGGCGTGGTGCTGTTCCGCACCGACGGCAACGCGCAGGCAGTGCTTGACCATGATGATTTCCTGGCCAAAGCCAATGGCGATTGGCTGATGCGCGAAATTCTGCACTACCTGAAAAGAGTGCTTAAGCGCGTGGATGTCACGGCAAAAAGCTTCATTGCTTTGATCGAGCCCGGTTCTTGCTTTGCCGGTACCCTTGCGGAGCTTGCATTTGCCGCCGACCGTTCGG
>DASPUD010000036.1:0-3106 GCA_035623095.1 Pseudolabrys sp. | reverse complement strand
GCCAAAAGCGGACATCGTCAAAAGGACCGATAGTTTAGCGCGCGTCCTCCCACGGTAGCTTTCGGACGGCGCTAAGCGCAGTCGTTTGATTTGACAGGAATACGACCGCTCGCAATCCGTCGGTGTAGTACGGGTCCCCGGTGAGGTTGACCCGGGGCGCAGATACTGGAGCAGCACCCACGCCATTTACATAACCGTATTGCTCAACAAATCCGGACATTATCAGGTCTTGCAGAAGATAACTTCGATCAAAATCGACGTCGGGACCAATCTTATGTGTGGTCAAGTTCCAAGTCTGATCAGTTAGACGAACACCAATATCTCGGCTCACTTGACCGATCCATACTCTCCGCTCCTCAAATGTGAATGGCGTCAGCCATAGCCGTGCGTGAACGCGTTCATTTATTGTGGATCGAGCCTTTTGCAAAGCGACATCTTCCTTGCGACCAAATAGGTACAGCGGACTAACAGGGGAGGTCAGAAATTCATTCTGAAATATGAAAGCGCGCGCAGTGTCGATGGCACTTGCCACATTGAGCTGTCTTGCGAGATGCCAGTCACGGGCAACAAAAGGAACGATTGGATCCTTGCGGCCTTCCACAATGACGAGATTGAGCGGATCACCGTCACGACTACCGTCAGAGTTCGTTGTGCAGCAGTTTTGTTTTGCTAATGTTGTTCGGAGTGAATCGAGTTCGAGATTTTCGATAATCTTTCCGGGATAGATATCGTCGGCACGAATGTTTGTGCCGACAAATGGGGGGCCAGGAACGGGCAATGCAAAGTCAAAGGTCTCTAAGCGGTCCTTTCCAGCAATTACAACGTGCGCATATTTAATACCGGCATCAAGGATGCCATACATAAAGCCTGTTGTTGTCAAATGAGGTGGCAGAACACTCGCAATTTGTCGCTTCAGAAAAAACTCGTCACGCGCGCGGTTGGCGGCGAATGACAGCACACCATGGAACCGATAGGAAACCTCGTAAGCTGAGTAATAGTCGGGGTCCATTGTGATGGGAAGAAAAACGAGCTCATCGTCCGTTTCGTTCTCGATCGAGAGCCAAACGGGTTGAATGTTATATTTGGCGAGGTCTTCTCCAAAGCTTTGCTGACTTTCACGCGTTCCCAGAGCGCTTATTTTCACTTTGATTCCAGGCGCCGACTTCTGCTGCGCGCGAGCAATGAAACTAGCATCGCCACTCGGGTCTGGGTTGAAGCGGAATGAGCTGATGATGCTCATCACCATCGCCACCGCGCAGATCAAAATTGTAGCGGCAAAGGTTTTGTAGAGTCTCGAGGTTTTCATCTGATCACGAGACCGCCCCAATAACTCAACAGCGGCATGTCCGCTTTACCACCCAAAGCGGACATATGCACTGCAGCTAGCCGTGTCCGCTAAGGGCCAAAAGCAGACATTTCGGGCGCGAAGGGTTTTCATGCCATTGCAACAGCACCGTCAGTAGCTTCCGTTGGTCATCCTGGTCCCAAACCAGTGCAAGTGTATCGGGTGCAGTCCTGGTAAACACCCCGGCACTCGGATGATGGCAGCTGCTTCAGACGACGACAGTCTCGATAGCGTGCGCGACAGGTGTTTATGCACTGCTGTTTACCTGTCTGGGCGGCCGCGAAGGTGCGAGAGGCAAGATCGGCGTCGCGCGCATCGAGTGCACCAACGCTCGACGACAAAAGTATTGCAACGAGGAGGGAGACGATGGCAAACGACCGCTTGCTGCATTTCATGACTCAACTCCCTACAGGTCGAAAAAGACGATTAGTTCCGAAACGCATGATGTCCGCTTTACTCCCAAAAGCGGACATTTGTAGCGCACTCCTCAATGTCTGCTAAGGGTCAATAGCGGACATGTGCGGCGCAACTACTCGATCACTTCGTCGGCGCGCCCGAGCAACGAATTTGGAACGGTGAGACCGAATGCCTTGGCGGTCTTGAGATTAATGACCAATTCAAACTTGGCGGCCTGTACGACCGGCAACTCAGCGGGATTTTCACCCTTGAGCACCTTGCCGGCGTAAATGCCGGCCAAGCGGTAACTTTCCAAAATGTCCGATCCATAGCTCATCAGGCCGCCAGCCGCGGGGAAGTCGCGAAACTGGTAAATCGCGGGCACTGCATGGCGAACAGTCAGGGCCGCTAGCTTCTTGACGGCAGAACTCGCGACAGAGCCCGCGCCGATCACGAGTCCGCCCACTCCTAAACGTTTTATGTCTACGAAAACCGCATCGAAATCACCTTCGCTCCTGACATTTAGGATATGTAGCTCTAGTCCGCGGTTGCGAGCCGCCGACAATTCCTCCCGCGCCTGGGCCTGGGCTAAAGCACGGTCGTCTGGGTTGATCAGGAGGCCCATCGTTTTCGCGGCTGGCAAAAGTTCGTGCAGTAGCTCCAGCCGCTTTTGCGCAACCTCTACGATCAGACTGGTCACGCCCGTGACATTGCCGCCCGGCCGGTTCAGATCTGTGACGAGGCCAAGCCGGACTGGATCGCTTCCCACTTCAAAGACAATCGGAACTGAGGTGGTTGCTGCTTGCGCCGCAAGTGCCGCCGGCGTGGTGACCGCAGCAATCACCGTCACACGACGTTTAACAAGATCCGCTGCCATACTGGGGAGTCGATCGGCGTGTTCATCCGCCCAGCGGTACTCGATCGCTACGTTTTGACCCTCAACGTAGCCGGATTCTTGTAGCCCACGACGAAATGCTACCGCCCTGGCCGCGCCCCCATCTTTTGAGCTGGCGCTGAGGTAACCCACAACAGGTGCTGTTACTTGCTGCGCCCGCAATACGATCGGCCACACGAACGCACCGCCGACCAAAGTAATGAACTCGCGCCGTCTCATTGCCTCCCCCTGAAGCTCAGGACCGGGCATCGTACCCGCTTAAACTAGCTTACTAAAAGGGGTCGGACGTGCGAGGCGGCCATGTCCGCTTTGGGTCAAAAGCAGACATATGCAGCGCAAAACGGCATGTCCGCTTTGCCTCCGAGACGGGACATTTTTCGTTTCAGGCGTGATGTCCGCTAAGGGCCAATAGCGGACATTGCCAGCCTCACTCGATCACATCGTCGCTCATAGAGAGGAGCACACGTCCG
>DASPUD010000035.1:0-10244 GCA_035623095.1 Pseudolabrys sp. | reverse complement strand
GATCCGAAATTGAAAGAGATCGCGGACGACATGGACCACGCTTTGTGGCCGGTTGGGCCGGTCGGCAAACCGACCGAATTCCACGTGTGCTTCCCGATGCTGGCAATGACGCACACCAAGAATCCGCAAGCCTGCAAGGCTTTGATGGCCTTCATGCTGGAAGCGGACAATTACAACAAGTGGCTGACGGAATCGGTCGCTTATCTCACGCATCCGCTCAACGCATACGACGCCAACCCGATCTGGACGGCCGATCCGAAGAACACGATCTTCCGCGAGGCGGCCAAGCGCACGCTGACGGCCGGCGGACTTGGCTCGGTCGGCGAAAAGGCGGCAGCGGCGCTTGCCGACTTCGTCGTGCTCGACATGTTTGCCAATGCTTGCACAGGCCGTGAGAAACCCAAGGACGCTATCGCGATCGCCGAACGGCAATTGAAGCGGATCTATCGATAGGAAGTTTGCCGGGCGCGGCCCAGGTTTGGCGCCGCGCCCGGTTACATGGTGCTGAATGGCTGAGCTCGCTATCAACAATCGCGGACTTGCGCGTGAAACGACCGCGTGGGCCCGGCTCAAGGTTGACCGTAACTGGCTCAGCTTCTGGTTCATGCTGCCTGCCGCAGCGTTCCTCATTCTGTTCCTCGCCTACCCGCTCGGCCTCGGCGTCTGGCTGTCGTTCACTGACGCCCGGATCGGCCGCGGCGGAGTCTTTGTCGGCCTGGAAAACTACGAATGGTTATGGGGTGACTCAGTATTCTGGCTCTCGGTATTCAACACGCTGCTCTATACGTTCGTCGCCAGCACGTTCAAATTCGCGATCGGACTTTACCTTGCGCTGCTGCTCAACCAGAACATGCCGTTCAAGGCGATTATTCGCGCGATTGTGCTGATTCCATTCATCGTACCAACGGTTCTCTCGGCCATTGCATTCTGGTGGATTTTCGACAGCCAGTTTTCGATTCTATCCTGGACGCTCAAGAAGATCGGGCTGATCTCGACCAACATCGATTTCCTCGGCGATTTCTGGAACGCCCGCTGGTCGGTGATCTTCGCCAATGTCTGGCGTGGGCTGCCGTTCATCGCCATCACCTTGCTCGCGGGGCTGCAGACGGTATCGCCGTCACTCTACGAGGCAGCCACCATCGACGGCGCCACGAATTGGCAGCGATTCCGCTACATCACTTATCCACTGCTCACACCGATCATTGCCGTGGTGATGACGTTCTCGGTGCTCTTCACCTTTACGGATTTCCAGCTGATCTGGGTGCTGACGCGCGGCGGCCCGGTCAACGCCACGCACCTGATGGCGACCCTCGGCTACCAACGCGCCATCGGTGGTGGCTACCTCGGCGAGGGCGCGGCGATCGCAACTGCAATGATCCCGTTCCTGCTGGCCGCGATCCTGATCTCATGGTTCGGCCTGCAACGACGAAAATGGCAGCAAGGCGAGAGCAATGACTGACGCGCTCATTCCCAAGATTGCCGATCCGAAGGCTGTGCTGACCGGCTCATCGCAGACGATGGCCGATCATTCAGAAGGAATGAGCTACCTCGAGACCTTGCCGCGGCGGCTGGTGTCGCTCTATCTGCCGCTCTCGATCATCCTCATTGTGCTGCTATTTCCGTTCTATTGGATGGCACTCACGGCCATCAAGCCTGATGATCAGCTGCTTGACATGGATCGCGTCAGTCCGTTTTGGACAACCGCACCGACACTGAAGCATTTCTACAATCTGCTTTTTCAGACCAATTATCCGCAATGGCTGTGGAACACGATGTTCGTTGCGGTTTTGGCGACAATCATTTCCATCCTTGCAAGCGTGCTTGCAGCCTATGCCATCGTCCGGCTGCGCTATCGCGGCGCGCAATGGATCGGCGGAGCGATCTTTCTCGCCTACCTGATTCCGCCATCAATACTGTTCATCCCGCTTTCGACAGTCGTCTTTCAATACGGCCTGTTCGACAGTCCGTTTGCCCTCGTTCTCACCTATCCGACAATTCTTATTCCATTTTCGACGTGGCTTCTCATGGGCTACTTCAAAACCATACCCTTCGAGCTTGAAGAATGTGCGTTGATCGACGGTGCAAGCCGTTGGCAGATCTTGACCAAGATCGTGCTGCCGCTGGCGATTCCAGGACTGATCTCGGCATTTATTTTCTGCTTCACGCTTTGCTGGAATGAATTCATTTACGCCCTGACATTTCTCTCCACGACCGCGCACAAGACGGTGCCTGTCGCCATCATCAATGAATTCGTTGACGGCGATATCTATCGTTGGGGGTCTTTGATGGCGGGGGCGCTGGCGGGGTCACTACCGCTCGTGGCGCTCTACGCCTTCTTCGTTGAGCATTACGTCTCGGCGATGACTGGAGCGGTGAAGGAATAAGCCGCTTCAGCCTTCCAAGCCCAGGGATTTGACAAAATCGTCAAAACGTCGGCGTTTTTCAGCGTCACTACCGATAGCTGCGCGTGCATCCGCTGCTGCACTCATAGCCTTGTCGCGGTCGCCCAAAACCACATATGAGCGCACGAGCCTCATCCAGCCATCGAAATCCGAACCATCCTTTTTCAGCCGATCGGCAAGACGAGACACCATTCCGCGAATCAGTTCATTCTCGGAGTCATTGCCGCTAGCGGCGGACGGTCCGCTACTGGGCGGCGGTGCGGACGACGCTGCAGGTGCTGGTGCGGACGCTGCAGGTGCTGATGTAATACCGGCGCTCTCCAATTCTTTAAGCGCAGCATCCAGACGCTGCCGCTTGTCTGGATCGTCTGCCAGCGCACGTCGGGCATCATCGATGGCTGTTTGAGCTTTTCCCGATTCGCCGAGCACTTTGTAAGACCGAACAAGTCTCACCCAGCCATCGACGTCGGAACCATCTTTCTTCAGACGCGCCGCCAATCCCTCTACCATTCCCTGGATCATGGCGTTTTGCTGAACCGGGGGCAGCTTTGCAGCGTCAGCCATCTGGGCCGCGCTTGGACCTGACGGTGCCGGCGGAGCTTTGCCTTCGAGACGGGCAAGCGCCGCACGCACATCGTCAGCCCAATGCGCGCCAGCCGGCGCTTCAGCGATGAGGTCGCGCCAGATCGCGGCTGCTTCCTCGCGCTTGCCGTCCTGTTCGGCGGCAACGCCGAGATAATAGCGGGCACTGACGGTCGTCTTGTCGAGTTCGATGGCGCGTAAGAAAGCGGCCTTGGCATCGCCGGCCACAATTCCGTTTGCTTCCGCCATCAACGCTTCGCCGAGATTGGCTTCGCGATCGGCGGTCTCGCCGAGGAGCTGCAGCACGTTGCGCCAGGCGCGCGCCGAATCGCTGTAGCGGCCGATTTGCATATAGACAGGCGCCAGCACCTCCCAGCCACGACCGTCCCGTGGATTGCGCTCGAGATGATCCTCAACCCTGGCGACCAAGCTTGCCAGAGACGGTTGCTGATCGGATGGCGCGTCGCTCTGTGCCGTGAGCGGCTCGGCGCTCAGGCCTGGCGACCCCAGCCGGAGATAGAGACCGGCGGACCCAAGGGGTAATAGCACCAGCGCAATAATGGCCAGCACGCGCCGGTGCCACAAAGCTGTCGTACGGTTCACTTCGGTCGATACCGTCTGGTTGCTGTCCGCCGCAGCAAGCAAACGCCGCGAAATCTCAACCCGCGCCGCCTGGGCTTCATTCTTGCCGATCAAGCCGGCGGCCAGGTCGCGGTCAACTTCGTCGAGTTGATCGCGATAGACTACGACATCGCTGCCCGAGGGCGCGTCTTTCTTGCGCGCGGCAAGCGGCCAGAGGACGGCGAAAACCGCCGCCGCAGTCATCAACGCAAAGATCAACCACAAAGTCATTGGACCATTGTACTCGACTTGGCGCACCGATATAGCGCGGCCGCACGCGAAATGCTCCTAGCATTTTGAGGCCACAAGGGCATCACCATCGCGGATTAAAGCCGGCTTTCATGCCCTAGGTCAGCTTTTAGCGCTGTGAGGATCAAAAATGGCGGGCGATCGTCAAGGCGATCCGCTCAACGGCCAAGGTATACCTGCCGTCGCACAATAGAACATCGAAACCGACAGCAAAGGCCAGGCCTGCCAACGTGCGATCGATCATGCGCCATAGTGGGACAGCGAAATTAGCGGGTTGTCTTTCTGCATTATTCAATTTTACGAAAAGCCGGCGCTTGCCCGCATACCGCTGCTACGCAGGCCCCGAATAAAAATAAAATCAATGTGAAATCGCTCACAAATATTCGGCGGAACCTATGTGACTGTAGCCATGAAGGCCTATCTTCCAGGAGGCTCACATGCGAGGACTATCCATCCTGGTCATCGCCGCGCTACTCAGTATCGTGGTTGACGTCATGATTACCCCGAACAGGACCGCCGCGGACATGCCGGCGACGAAGGGGCAATGGCAAAATGCACCTTCGATCTATGGTCTGTACGCTGCCCGACCTGGGACCATGAAAGCGTTTCCGGCTGACCTGGTGCCGCTGCCGTAAAGTTTCCGTCCGCGAATGGAATAGCGGCAGCCAAACCGGGGTTGGTTCCGGCGTCGATCACGGGAGGCTTACGATGACCCGCACTATTCTCAGTGTCATCGCTACCGCTGCTGCATTGCTGTTTGCCGCACAACCGGCGGCAGCCGACTACTACGGCGCCCCCTGGTGTGCGGTGGTTGCAATGGGTGATGGCGATATGCAGTGGGACTGCGAGTATCGCACCATTGAAGAATGTCGGCCGAATGTTCTGGCGGGCAATCGCGGCTGGTGCAATCCGAACCCGTACTGGACGACGCAACAGCGGCCGCACCGGAAGCGTCAGGTCCGCTCGCAATAGAAATAAGCGCGCTCTAACGCCGCCGACGCCGCCGAGTCTTGGTGGGCTTGCGCTTACGGGCCTTGAGCCGCCGATTCAGCGAACGCGCAAGATCTTTCTTGAACTGGGCGCAGTCGCCTTTTTTCCGCGCGTGATGGCGCGAAGGAGCATGAAGAATCGCGACATCGGTCGACTTCCCGTCTCGAGGGTCCCTAATGGCGTCATTATTGGAATTTCTTAGTTAACGAATTCTTTCCGGCGAGTCCCCTCGTATCGCAATTCAGGTTAAGTCATTGCCTATTTTTGCGTTCTAGTTTGATGCGCAATTTTCGGAAGGTCATTTTGCAATGCAAGAACGCCGTAAGTTTGCCCGGTCGCGCGTCATCAAGCGTGCCAAACTGGTTGTCGGGACGTCCGCACTGGTCGATTGCGTCGTGCTCAATTTGACCAACACGGGTGCTCGCCTCGAGATCCCGAACACGGCGGGCCTGTCCGAGAATCTGGTTTTGACCTTCGACGGCGGCCGCTCCATGCGGTCATGCCGCCTGGTCTGGCGTACGATCAATGAAACAGGCGTGGAATTTCTCTCCGCCAAGCGTACCTAGCGGCGGTTGCGCCGTCAGCTTTTCATTTGTTTTCTGCTGCCGAACTGGTCGGCGCTATCAGCTGCGACTGCGCGAGCTCGGCAAAAATGCCGCCCGCCGACACGAGCTCGTCGAATTTGCCGCTTTCCACGATCCGGCCTGAATCAAAAACCATGATGCGGCTGGCCTTGCGCACCGTCGAAAGCCGGTGCGCAATAACAAACGTGGTTCGCTCTTTCATCACTTCATCAAGGGCCTGCATCACTTTGGTTTCGGTACTCGCGTCAAGCGCGCTGGTCGCCTCATCCAGAATGAGAATCGGGGGGTCCTTCAACAACGCCCGCGCAATCGACAGACGCTGACGCTCGCCACCCGATAGCGAGCGGCCTCGTTCGCCGACCTGGCCATTAAAGCCGTCGAACTTGCGTTCGATAAAGTCAATCGCTTGCGCGCGCTGGGCCGCGTGACGCATCTCCGCATCGCTCGCATCCGCCTTCCCTACCCTCAAATTCTCGGCAATCGAACGGTTGAACAGCAGCGCCTCCTGGAACACTACGCCAATGTTCCTGCGCAACGCAGCGAGTTTCATGTCGCGAATATCCATCCCGTCGATTTCGATCACGCCCGACTGCGGATCGAAAGCGCGATGCAGAAGAGCAATCGCGGTGGATTTTCCAGCACCCGTAGCGCCGACAAGCGCGACCATCTCGCCTGGCAAAACTTTGAAATTAAGATGCGCGACCGCATCCTGTTTACCGTCGTAAGAAAATGACACATCTTTGAATTCGACCAAACCTTTGACACGGCCGGGGTCGATGGCGCCCGGTTTGTCGCGAATAGCTGGTACTGTGTCGACCACCTGAAAGAAGTCGCGCAGGCGAGGAGCTTCAAGAACGATTCGATTCACAAAACCGACGGTCTGATCGAGGCGCGCGATGATCAGGCCGGCGAAATTCATGAAGGTGACCATTTGCCCGATGGTCGCTTGGCCGTTGATCTGCAAGAGCGTCCCAACGACGATGATCGTCAGCACTGTCAGCGTCGTTGCGGTACGCGTGAGCACGACAACCACCGCCCACCATGACAGGACCGGCATCTGCGCCGACAGGAGACGGCCGACGACCTGGCGCAGTTCCGCCACTTCCGCTTCGAGCCTGGAAAAACTCTGCACCAGCGCGATATTCCCCAATGTATCGGTCGCGCGTTCCGCAAGATCCGAATAGTACTGCTCCACCGCGCTCTGCATCGACTCGGTTTTGCGCACGATTAGCGCGGTGAGCGTGGCAAACACGGCGCAGAGCACAAACAGTAGCAGCCCAAGTCGCCAGTTGATGAAGAGCGAAATTGGCAGCAGAACAAGCAATGAAATGAAAGACGAAAGATGGTCACGAAAAAAACCGACCCAGAGTCCCCACAGCGTATCCGTACCCTGCAACATGACTTTCAGCAGCCGGCCGGAATGCGTGTTGCCGTGGTAGGACAGCGGCAGTTGCAGCACATGTTCGAAATAGCTGGTCAGGACGAGATGGCGCCGCCTGTGCGCGAGACGATCCGCGTAAAGAGCAATCAGCGTGCCACAGACGATGGTGAAAAGTCCGAACGTAACCCAGGCAAGCAGCAACACTTCCAGCCTTGACCAAGACGGTTGCTCGCCGCGGGCCTGCGCACCGGTCAATGTATCGATGATGCGGCCAAGCAGAACCGGCTCGGCAAATTGCGCGCAGGCCAGGGCCACGTTGCCCAACGCAAGCACCCATCCCAGCCGGCCGTCGGAGCCAAGCAGAGCGAGAACACGGCCGTAAAGTCGGAAAAAACTCATGCCAATTCTCACCGTGACGATATCGAGGCCGGCGACAGCAGGCCGGAAAAACCAAAATTAAGTCTGCCGTTTGATCAAAAAAATTCAAATCAAAAGGTGCGCTGTCATATCCGGAATGCGCACCTTTTGCTGCCTTCTGGTGTTGATCTGCCTCAAATCAGTCACCCGGCCTTTCTCTTAAATTATACGAGGGGGTGATGGATCTCACGAATGAACCTCAACACGGGCGGTAATCGATGAGCAATCCAACACTTATCCTTGGCACAACACCGGCAACTTTAGTTGTTAGCGGTCCGTGGACAGCCGCGCAGTCCGCTTTGCTTGAACAGCTTGTGGCGACTTTGCCGTCAATTGATCCACAGCGCAGAAACGTGGTCATCGACATTTCCGGCGTTGAACATCTGGATACACTGGGCGCCTGGCTGTTGGAGCGACTCATTCGCGGTTACCAGCTCCAGAAATTAAATCCCAGTCTTGCTGGAGTACCGGACCGGTTTCGCGGCCTTCTTGATAAACTCCATGATGTCAATCGGTCTCGGCCAAGTCAGCAAGCCAAAAAAACCAGGCTGGCCGCCACGCTTGAAACTGTCGGCCGCGGCGCCGTATCCCTTTACATCGACTTGAAGTTCTTTCTCGCGATGCTTGGTGCATCTGGCGCTTCGGTCGTCAGCGCCGTATTGCGGCCCCGCTCACTGCGCGCGACATCGGTTGTATATCATCTCTACCGTGTGGGCTGGCAGGCAGTACCAATCATGCTGCTGATCACCTTCCTGATTGGCGGCATTATCGCCCAGCAAGGCATCTTTCATTTCCGGAAATTCGGCGCAGACGCGTATGTCGTCGACATGGTCGGGATTCTTGTCCTGCGCGAGATCGGCGTGCTGATCGTATCGATTATGGTCGCCGGCCGATCCGGCAGCGCCTATACGGCCGAGCTTGGCTCCATGAAAATGCGTGAAGAAGTCGATGCCCTGCGTACAATGGGTCTCGACGTGGTCGAAGTTCTGATTTTGCCGCGGATCCTTGCTCTGATCTGCGCCCTACCGATCCTCACATTTCTCGGCTCAATGGCGGCGCTGTACGGCGGCGGCCTCGTGGCGTGGGTCTATGGCGGCATGAGCCCAGAGATCTTCATCGCCCGTCTACGCGAGGCCGTATCGCTGACTCACTTTGAAGTTGGGATCATAAAGGCGCCATTCATGGCGTTGGTGATTGGCACAGTCGCATGTAGCGAAGGCCTGCGCGTCAAAGGAAGCGCCGAATCGCTTGGATTGCAAACCACGACATCCGTCGTGAAGTCGATCTTTCTGGTCATTGTTCTCGATGGCCTGTTCGCCGTGTTCTTCGCCTCGATCGGGATGTGATCGCGATGTCTGTCTCCGCTAAAAGTTCGGCAATTTCGGTCGAAGACCTCACCGTGGGATTCGGGGAGAATACAGTTCTCGATCATCTGTCCCTGAATGTTCAACGTGGCGAAGTTCTCGGCTTGGTCGGCGTGTCGGGTGGCGGCAAATCGGTCCTGCTTCGAACAATCATTGGTTTGATTCCGAAGCGCGCGGGACGCATCACTATTATGGGTGCAGACACGGATTACGCGAATATCGCGACCCTGCACAACGTTGGCAGTCGTTGCGGGATTTTGTTTCAGCAGGGAGCGCTGTTCTCCTCGCTCACTATCCAGCAGAACGTGCAATTTCCAATGCGCGAGAATCTGGAAATTTCCGAATCCTTGCTCAATGAACTCGCGACAGCAAAGTTGGAAATGGTCGGCCTCTCGCCCGACGATGGCAACAAGTTCCCTTCGGAGCTGTCGGGTGGCATGACCAAGCGCGCGGCGCTTGCCCGCGCTCTCGCGCTCGACCCCGAGATTGTTTTTCTTGATGAACCTACATCCGGACTCGATCCGATCTCGGCCAGCGATTTCGATACATTGATTTCAACTCTGCAACAAACGCTTGGTCTCACTGTTTTTATGGTGACGCACGATCTGGACAGCCTTCACACCGTCTGCGATCGAGTCGCCGCCCTGGCTGACGGCAAAATCGTGGAGATAGGACCAATCTTGCAGCTCATGAGTTCACAACATCCTTGGGTCAAATCTTATTTTCACAGTAACCGCGCGCAGTCCCGTTCGACTGCGAACCATTGAGGTTGGCCCATGGAAACCCGCGCACCTTATGTCCTTATCGGCGCGTTCGTCCTCGCGGTGATTGGGGCGGCGTTCGGGTTTGTTTATTGGCTGCACAACACCAGCAGCCTCACCGAACGGACCACGTACCGGATTCGTTTCGAAAACACGGTTTCAGGCTTGCTCACCGGCGCAGCCGTTCTATTCAACGGAATCCGAGTGGGCGAAGTAACCACGCTCGAACTCGATAGCAACAATCCCAATTTCGTCATGGCGACGGTTACCGTAGTCGCCAGTACACCGGTACGCGCCGACACAAAGGCTGGGCTGGATTTTCAAGGCCTTACCGGTGTGCCCGTGGTCACTCTGCAAGGCGGCAGCAAGCCCCTGACAACGCGTCCAGGAGAGCCGTTCACACTGACGGCCGACCCCCTCGCAGGTCAGAGTATGACAACGGCGGCGCGCGACGCGTTGCGACGGCTTGATGGCATCCTGGCCGACAATGCGGACCCGCTTCGCAACACCATTGCTAACCTCAACACGTTTTCTGAAGCGTTGGCGCGGAACTCCGACAAGCTTGACGGTATCGTCAAAGGCCTGGAACGCCTCACCGGCGCGGATACCGCCAATGTTCCCCGTATTGTCTACGATTTGGCCGCGCCCAAGAGCTTCCCGCCCTTAGCTAGGAAACCTCTAAGCCCATTGATCATCGCCGAGCCTGCCTCGCTGATCATGTTCGAAACCCGCAAGATTCTTGTGCGGCCCAGCGGCAGCGAAGACCCCAGCTTTGCGGGCGCCGAATGGAGCGACAGCACGCCGAAGCTCGTGCAGCAAAAAATTATCCAGGCTTTCGAAAACGCGGGGATTGCGGTCGCCCGCACGTCGGAAAACGTGACGGCCGAGAACCA
>DASPUD010000034.1:0-9800 GCA_035623095.1 Pseudolabrys sp. | reverse complement strand
GCGCTGATCAGTGTTTGGCGCCGCGGCGGCGGATGCCGATCGTCGCTACCCATAGCAAGAGTGTCAGGCAACCCATCACGGCAACGCCGTCGGCGAGCGGCCACGCGCTTTGACCGAGAAGGACGCCAATGATCGCGCCGCAGATTGCGCTCACAGTCTGCTGCACAAAACCGAAAAGCGAGGACGCGGCACCGGCGCGTTCGGGAAATGGCGTCATGGCGCCGGCGATCCCTTGCGGCAGCACCATGCCCATGCCGGCGAGATACACCATCATCGGCAGAACGAGCGACCAGGCCGAGCTCAGGCCCGATGCGACTGCAGCGATCATACCGAGCCCGCCGATCGCGCAAGCACAGCCGCCAAGCCCAAGCATGCCGTCGATGCCGAGCCTTTCCACCAGCCGCGCCGAAAGTGCGGACCCGGCCATGTAACCGATCGAGCCAAACGCAAACGCAATGCCGAAATCGAAGGGGCTCAGGCCATAGAGATCCTGCAGCACAAATGCTGTCCCGGAAATCCAGGCAAACAGACCGGCGAAGCTCGCGGCGGTAATGCCGAGATAGGCAAGATAGGCTGGATTGCGCGCCACCACGCCGTAGGAGCGTGCCATCGAGCCCAACGATACCGGCTCGGCCGCGCGTGTCTTGAGGGTTTCCGGCAAGAGCAGCCAGACCGTGGCGCCGATTGCCAGCCCGGCAATAACCAGCGTCAGAAAGACCGACCGCCAGCCGAACGCTGTCTGCAACACGCCGCCGGCGACAGGGGCGAGCACCGGGGCCAGCGCCATGACCGAGCCGATTATCGACAATTCGCGGCCGGCGCGCGCCCCTGAATAAATGTCGCGCACGATCGCGCGGGTGAGCACAATGCCGCCAGAACCGCCGACCGCCTGGAAGACGCGCGCGATGATCAGCATTTCAATTGACGTGGAGAACGCGCTGACGAGGCTCGCCACGCAATAAAGCGCGATGGCAGCCAGCAGAACCGGCTTGCGCCCGTGCCGGTCGGAGACCGGTCCGTACACGATCTGCGTAACGGCGAAGCCGATCAGATAGGAGGAAATAGTGAACTGCGCCTGCGCGGTTGAGGCATGCAGCTGCCGCGCGATTTCCGGCAACGACGGCAGATACATGTCGGTGCTGAGCGGTCCGATCCCGGTCAGCGCCGCCAGCAAAGCCGTCAGCGCGAAAGTGCCTGGGCGCAGCATGAATCGACCTTTGTCATGCCCGGCCTTGTGCCGGGCATCCACGACTTCACTCCCCCGCCATTAGACGTGGATGGCCGGAACGAGTCCGGCCATGACGAGTCCTTACAATATGCTTCGCCATGCGGCTAGCTTGCGTCGAGACCGTAGCGATGCAGGTCCGTGCCATGCGCGTCAAGCCACGCCTTGGCGCGCCCCATCTCGGGGCAAACGCGCTCGACCAGGCGCCAGAACCGGCGCGAATGATTCATCTCGATGAGATGCGCGACTTCGTGCGCAGCCAGGTAGTCGAGCACAAACGGCGGCGCCAGTATCAGCCGCCACGAATACGACAGCACGCCGCTGGATGAGCAAGAGCCCCAACGGCTCGACTGGTCGCGCACCGAAACCCGCTCGATCTTGACGCCGAGCGCCTGCGCGGCAAGCCGGCTTGCCGCATCGAGATCGCGCTTTGCCTCGCGCTTGAGGTAGTCACGCACACGGCGCGGCAGATGCCGCCGGTCGCCCGCAACGCAAAGCAGCCATTCGGCCGCCTGCGCTTCAATCCAGACTGCGCCGCGCGCGCCCGGCCTGTGATCGATGCGGTGTTGGATCCCGCGCAACGGCAGCATGGCATCGTGCGCGAACGGCGCGGCATCCGGCAGCCGCCGCAAACGCGCCGCGATCCAGGCGCCGTGTTTTTGCGCGAATTCGCGAGCCTGCCGCACGCTGCCGCGCGGCGGCATGGTCAGCACCACTTCGCGGCTCGGAGCATGAATGCGCAAGGTGTAGCGGCGCGCTTGCCGGTGCCGGCGTACGTGCACCAGATACGTCTCGCCGTCGAAATCCACCGCCACGTCCGACGGTTCGCTGGTACGGCGATATAACAAGGCGCGCAGCGGTATCGACATATCGGCCCAGAATCAAATCGGGCCGGCAGTTTGCCACAACCGGCGTTGCGAATGCGAGACTAGCGTTGAGCGGCGATCTTGAGCCAGGAACGCGCGCCGCGAGCGACGTTGTGCGACAGCACGAAATCGGAGATGCGCGGGGCAATGTCGGCGCGGAAGCGGGAACCGTTGAACACCCCGTAGTGGCCGACGTCCGGCGCCAAATAGTGCGCTTTGCTCTCGTCCGCAATGTTCACGCACAGGACGTGCGCCGCTTCGGTCTGACCGACACCGGAAATATCGTCGTTTTCGCCTTCGACCGTCATCAGCGCGACGCGCCTGATCGCCGAGGGATCGACACGGCGGCCACGATGGGTCATCCCGCCCTTCGGCAGCGCGTGACGGATGAACACGGTATCGACGGTCTGCAGATAGAATTCGGCAGCGAGGTCCATCACCGCGAGATATTCGTCGTAGAACTCGCGATGCTTCTGCGCCGAGTCACCGTCCCCTTTGACCAGGTGCAAGAACAGATTGTGATGCGCCTCGATGTGGCGATCGAGGTTCATGCTCATAAATCCGTGCAATTGCAGGAAGCCAGGATACACGTCGCGCATCACGCCCGGATGCGGAAACGGCACCTTGGTGATGACGTTGCTGCGGAACCAGTTGAGCCCGCGCTGCTCGGCAAGCTTGTTGACAGCATTTGAATTGATGCGCGTGTCGATCGGCCCGCCCATCAGCACCATGGAATGCGGCACATTCGGATCGTTGTCGGCTTCCATCAGCGACACGGCGGCAAGCACCGGCACCGAAGGCTGGCACACCGCGACCACGTGCACGTCGCCGCCAAGCACATGCAGAATGGAAACCACGTAGTCGATATAGTCGTCGAGATCGAAGCGGCCTTCCGACAGCGGCACCATGCGCGCGTCGATCCACTCGGTAATGTAGACGTCATGATTGGGCAGAAAGGTTTCCACCGTGCCGCGCAACAGCGTCGGATAGTGACCTGACATCGGCGCGACGATCAGCAATTTCGGTTGCGGCCGGCGCGGCGGGCGCTCGAACACGCGTTCAAAATGCAGCAGCCGGCAGAATGGGCGCTGCCATATGCTCTTGATATTCACAGGGATCTTTTCGGCGCCGATCGTGGTCGAACTTATGCCCCACTCCGGGCGGTGATAACGGCGCGTCGAGCGTTCGAACAATTCCGCCGTCGCCGCCATCGATTTGCCGAATGAGGTGTGCGCGAGGGGATTGATCGGATTTTTGAAAAACAACCGCGTGGCATCAGCCAAAGCGCGCGCCGGATTCAGCGACGCGTGGCCCATTTCGTAGAACCAGTACATCGGCGTGGCCAGCAACGAGCCGCCTCCGTCGGAGAGCGTCGCTGCTCCGCCGAATTCACCGATGGTCATAGAATCAGTCCCCGAGCCCTGTTGCAGTGCGGAAGACTGTCGCTTTTCCGTCATAGCGTCAACATAGAGGTAAGTCGTTGGCATCAAGTTTACAAGGCGAGCCAATCTCATAAGTGCCAAATATCATTGGGTTTTTTCGTTCTACTCACCCGTTTGCAACAGTGAGCCGTGAATGCGCGCGCTCTGCAATAACTTGAGGAAAGCCAATGATGCAGCCGCGAACAGGACGATATTGAACGCAAAAGCCTCCAGCATCAGATCGGCACGAAACGCATGGTCGATGACCAACGCGCGCATGCCTTCGAAAATGTAAGTCGGCGGCAGCGCCCACGCGAAGTACTGCAGCCATTCAGGCAATACCGCGACCGGGTAGTAGACGCAGGTCAGCGGCAGAAACAGAAACATGATGGTCCAGGCCATGCTTTCGGCGCCGAGACCATTCCGCAGCAACAAACCGGCAACGAAAATGCCGACCGACCAGCTCGTCAGAATGAGGTTGGCGAAAAATGCGGCGAGCGCCAGGCCCAGCGCCCATAAATTGAATCCAAAGAAGGCGATGGCGAGCATCGAGACGGGGATCATACCGATCAACAGTCGCACGACGCTCATGATCATCAAAGCAAGCAGGAATTCGGTGGGCCGCAGCGGCGACATCATGATATTGCCGAGGTTGCGCGCGTACATTTCTTCGAGGAACGAGATGGAAAAGCCGAGCTGACCGCGAAACAGGATATCCCACAGCAACACCGAGCCGATGAAGACACCGCCGGCGCGGGCAAAAAATCCCGCGTTCTGTGAAATGTAGAGCTGCAGAAAGCCCCACATCAGCATCTGTACCGTCGGCCAGTATATAAGATCGAGAATGCGCGGCCACGACGACCGCAGGAGATACCAGTAGCGCCGCACCATGGCGGAGACGCGGTTGAGCGAGAAGTTCATGCCGGTATCGGCGCTGATGATCGCGCGGCTGTTGTTCACTGCGCGGCCTCGCTTTGTCGCCGCCCGCGCGCTACGTCAAGGAACACTTCTTCTAATGTTTCGCGGCCATAGCGCGACAGCAGCCGTTCAGGCGTGTCGTCATCCTCGATGCGGCCCTTCTTCATAATGATCACGCGCTCGCACAACCGTTCGACCTCGCTCATGTTGTGCGAGGCGAGTAGCACGGTCGCGCCCTGCTCCTTGCGATATTCCTCGAGACGCGAGCGCACCCAGTCGGCCGTGTCAGGATCCAGCGATGCAGTCGGCTCGTCGAGCAGCAGCACTTCCGGTTTGTTGAGCAACGATTTGGCCAGCGAGACCCGCGTCTTCTGTCCGGCGGAGAGTTTGCCGGTCGGCCGATCGAGAAATTCTGTCAGATCGAGATCGGCGGCGAGTCTGGCAATGCGTTCGTCGATGTCTGCCACGGCGTAAAGTTGCGCGAACACCGACAGGTTCTGGCGCACCGTCAGCCGCATCGGCATGTCGACGTAGGGACTTTCGAAATTCATTCGATGCAGCACGCGGTAGCGCTCTTTCGGCATTTCCGCGCCCAGCACATTGACGGTGCCCGAGGTCGGCGTGACCAGGCCCATAATCACCGCGATTGTCGTGGTTTTGCCGGCACCATTGCCGCCAAGCAAGCCGGTCATCGTACCGGGCGGCAGACGGAATGAAATGCCGTCAACCGCCGCCACACCCTTGTAGCGCTTGACCAGGCGATCGACTGCAATGGCGGACGTGTTCTGCGCATCCATGCGGCGCAAGATGTGACGCTCCGCCGCAGGAAGTGCAAGCCCTACGCCGACAATTTGTGCCGCCGCTGCGTCGCGTTAAACTGTGCCATGGCCGCGCTCAGCCTCGCCCAACACCAACCGCGCCGTACCGTGCGCCTCGACACGCTGGTGCGCCTGCGTTGGCTCGTCGTCATCGGCCAGACCACCGCGGTGCTTGTGGTTTTCTACGGGCTCGATTTCGAAATGCCGGTCTATGCTTGCCTTGCGGTGATTGCCCTCGCCGCATGGCTTAACGTGGCGCTGCGGCTGCGTTTCCACATGACGCAACGCCTGGAGCCGGATCGCGCCGCCTGGTTGCTCGCTTTCGACATTGCGGAACTGGCAGTGCTCCTGTTCCTCACCGGCGGCTTGCAGAACCCGTTCGCCTTTCTGTTCCTTGGTCCGGTGCTGTTGTCGGCTACGGCCCTGCCGCCACGCTTTACGTTGGTGCTCGGCGGTTTTGCTGTCGCATGCGCCACTGTACTGGTGTTCGTCCACTATCCGCTGCCATGGGATAGCGACGATCCTTTGCAGTTGCCACCCATCTACATGATGGGCGTGTGGCTGTGCATTCTGCTCGCGATCGGCTTCATCGGCGTCTACGCCTGGCAGATCACCGAGGAATCGCGCCAACTCTCCGACGCGCTTGCCGCCACCGAACTGGTGCTAACGCGCGAGCAACACCTTTCCCAGCTTGACGGCCTAGCGGCTGCGGCCGCGCACGAGCTTGGCACGCCTCTGTCGACCATTTCTGTGATTGCAAAGGAGCTGGAGCGCGCCATCGCGCCGACTGCGCCGCATGGTGACGACGTGCGACTTTTACGTGAGCAAACGACGCGCTGTCGCGATATCCTAGCCAAGCTCACCGAACTGTCCTCCTCGGCAGGTGAACCGTTCGACCGCATGCGGCTGACCGCGCTGATCGAGGAAGTAGTGGCCCCGCATCGCAATTTCGGGGTCACCATCGAAGTCTCAGCACCGGACGATCGCAGCACCGAGCCCATCGGCGCGCGCAATCCGGCGATTCTCTATGGCCTCGGAAATCTCCTGGAAAACGCCGTCGATTTCGCCGGCGACCGGGTTGCCGTCGAGACGCAATGGAGCGAGGACGACGTTGCGGTAACCATCAGCGACGACGGGCCGGGTTTTGCACCGGAAATCCTCGCCCGCATCGGGGAACCCTATGTAACCAGCCGCCGGCACCAGCCGCACCATTCCGATGAGGAACCGACCGGCCTCGGGCTCGGCTTTTTTATTGCCAAGACGCTGCTTGAGCGCTCAGGTGCAACGCTGTCGTTTGAAAACCGGCCGCAGCCGAAACGCGGTGCAATCGTGCGGCTACGCTGGAGCCGCAGCGATTTCGAGCAGCCCATGTCTTTTGCCGCGGCTTGAGCTGGGCACCCATGATCACTAATTATTGCGGTGCGAGTGATGCCCCGGGCGACATAGAATACACACTGGGCTAATGGCAGGTGACACGTGGATACCATGACGAGTGAAGCCGCCCATGCGGCAAGGGAAAGAATGTCCGGCGAACGATCTTTGCTGATCGTCGAGGATGACCATTCGTTTCTGCAACGGCTTGCCAAAGCGCTCGAGCAACGTGGCTTTACCGTATCGACCGCGGAATCGGTCGCCGATGGCCTGCTGCAGGTGGAAAAATCGGCCCCGGCCTATGCCGTGGTCGACATGCGGCTGGGCGACGGCAACGGGCTCGATGTGATCTCGGCGCTCAAGCGGCGCCGGCCGGACGCGCGAGGCATCATCCTCACCGGCTACGGAAATATCGCGACTGCTGTCAATGCCGTGAAACTCGGTGCCGTCGACTACCTGGCGAAGCCCGTGGATGCCGACGATGTCATTGCGGTGCTCCTCGCGCAGGACAATGTGAAGATCGAACCGCCGGAAAATCCGATGTCAGCCGATCGCGTGCGCTGGGAACACATCCAGCGGATCTACGAGCTTTGCGGCCGCAATGTTTCGGAAACCGCGCGGCGCCTCAACATGCATCGCCGCACCCTGCAGCGCATTCTGGCCAAACGCGCGCCGCGCTGAATCAGCCTACGTCGCCGTAAGGTCCGTTCGGATCGGCAAGCGACTGCAAGCGCATCGCGGCGGCGCGGGCGAACAGCAACATCATCGACTTGCGGGTCGCCGCGGGCAGCTTGTGCACTGGCGCCTCGCATCTGAATTCGGCGCCGAAGGCATCGGCCACGATCAGCCCGGTATCGGGTGGAAATATTTCGCAGGGCACCTCGACCGTGGTTGCGAAGAAAAGTCGGTCACAATGCGCGCGGTAGTCCTGCCATTTCTGGTCAGCGCGAAAATCGGCAATCGATGATTTGATCTCGACGATCCACAGTTCGCCGCTCGGGTCGAGAGCAACCAGATCGGCGCGCCGGCCGGACGGCAGTGGCAATTCGCTTACCACGCAACGCCCGTGCGCGTGCAGCAGCCGCGCGGTGCCACGCGCGATCGCCAGCGCGGTTTCCGACTGACGCCCATCAATGGGTAACGCAAGCGAAGCCGAAGTCAGCGCCATTGGTCAGCCTCGCATATTTGCCTGCTGCCGCATTTCATGGATAAGAGATAACGTTGTTTGCGCCCGGCGCAAAGCCGGTTCATTGTCCGCCCGGCTGAGGGCCTCCATGTCGATCAACTACGAAGTTGAATACAACAATCGCGCGCGGGTGCCCGAGCATCCCGAGATCTTCGCGCGTTGGGAGAAGGAAGGAGCGGCCTACCGCGCCGGGGCACATAACGCCAAGCTGGCGTTGAGCTACGGTCCCTCGCTGCGGCGAACCATCGACATGTTCCCCGCCAAAGATGACGACAAGGCACCGCTGGCGTTGTTCATCCACGGCGGCTGGTGGCGCTCGCTCGAACCCGCATTGTTTTCGCAGACGGCGGCCGGCCCGAATGCGCGCGGCATATCGGTTGCGGTCGCCGGCTATGATCTTTGCCCCAATTGCTCGATTACCGACATCATCGAGCAAATGCGCAGCGCATGCCTGATGCTATGGCGCAAGCGCCGGCAGCGGATTTTCGTCTATGGACATTCCGCCGGCGGGCATCTTGCCGCCTGCATGGCAGCAACCGACTGGAAAGCCTTCGCTTCCGACGCCCCCGCCGATCTCGTGCCCGCCGCCTACGCAATTTCCGGCGTTTTCGACCTGCTGCCGCTTATGCATTGTTCGCAAAATGAAGATCTGCGTCTCGATGAAACGGAAGCGCGCCGCGTGTCACCGCTTTACTGGAACGTGCCCGCAGGCCGCAGCCTCGACGCGGTCGTTGGCGCCCTGGAATCGAGCGAATTCCTCCGCCAAAGCAGGATGATCGCCGAGACCTGGCGGCAAAAGAATGCGTCGACCCGCTATGAGGAAATCGCCGGTACCAATCATTTCACCGTTATCGACCCGCTCAGCGATCCGAACAGCGCGATGACAGCCCGCGTCGCCGCCCTGGCACACAGCGTCAGGTAGTTTTGTCGCGCTGGTTCAAGCGCCAAACCAGTATCGACGGGCGAACGCAATGGTCAGAGCTGCGCCAACCACGACAATCAACACACGCACGACGTTGCGAGGGATGATGCGCGCGACATAGGCGCCAATCAGACCTCCTGCAATTGTGCCTGCAGCGAGCGCAAGTGTTTGCGGCCACAGCACCGCGCCTTGCGTGGCAAACACCAGTGTCGCCGCAAGTCCGTTCAGGCTGGAAACGAAATTCTTTACAACGTTGGCAGAGCGATAGTCCCCGCCGGTCGCGAGCGAGAACACGCCGAGCATCAGGATGCCGACACCGGCGCCGAAATAGCCGCCATAGAATGAGACCGGCAGAATGACCTTCAGGCTGGCGAAGTTGAAAGTGATGGCATGGCCTCGCCCTTCCGCCCGCCCGCGCAGCCAGCGGCTGATGCGTTCGGAATAGGCAAACAGCAAAGTTGCAAAGCCGAGCAGCAACGGCATGACCTGCGCAAACGTCCGCTCCGGCGTGACCACCAGAAACGCCGCGCCGAGCCCGGCGCCGACAATCGAGGCGATGATCAAGCCGACAAACGCACGGTCGAACGGCGGCAATTGCGAGCGATCGCTCAAAGCCGCCAGCATGGTTGCCGGCATGATCGATGCGAGATTGGAAACGGCCGCGAGCTGCGGCGGCACGCCGGCTGCGATCAGCGCCGGAAAGGTGACGACAGCGGCGCCGCCGATGATGCTCGCGATGATACCGCCCAGAATGCCGGCGCCGGCCAGCAAGGTGGTTGTCGTCAGGTCCATCTGGAGTTTTGCGGTCCGGTTAGAAAAACGCCTGGATGCCGGTCTGCGCCCGGCCGAGAATAAGAGCGTGGATGTCGTGCGTGCCCTCGTAGGTGTTCACCGTCTCGAGGTTCGATAGCACGCGCATCACGTGGTATTCCTCCGAGATGCCGTTGCCGCCGTGCATGTCGCGCGCAAGCCGCGCGATCTCCAGCGCCTTGCCGCAATTGTTGCGTTTCATCAGCGAGATCGAAGGCGGCGCCGCCTTGCCGGCCTCCAGCATGCGGCCCAGCCGCAAGGCA
>DASPUD010000033.1:0-47291 GCA_035623095.1 Pseudolabrys sp. | reverse complement strand
TTGGCGTTCGTGCCCCCTGCGCCCTTGCCGATGATGGAACTCCGGGATCGTGACCCCTGCAAGACGGCGGAACCCCGCGATGATCAACATTAGCTGATCGGATTTACTGACCAGGCGAAATGGAACCGAACCCGCCGGGCGAAGTTATTGCCCTGTATTTCAGCTGGGCGGCTCCCCCTTGCCCCCCGAATAGCCGTCTGGCGAAGAGACCCCGGGTTCAGGCTCGGGGTCTTTTTTTGGCCCGGCGGCTCCAATCGCCTGTGCGTTCAAGCCCTTCCACCGCGCTACCACATTGCCTGCGGACGCCCTATCTGTGTTGCCGTTGGCAGGCGCTATCTCAACTGGGGTAGAGTCATACAATCAGCGCCCTGTCTTTCCCCTGATCCGGAGCCGCTCCATGTCCACCACCGCCTGGGTTGTTCTTGGCATCGTTGTCGTAATCGTGATCTGGGCCATCAGTATCTACAACGGCCTCATCGCCATGCGGCAGCGGACCAATCAGGCCTTCGCCGACATCGACGTCCAACTCAAGCAGCGCCACGACCTCATTCCGAACCTGATCGAGACCGTCAAAGGCTACGCCGCACATGAGCGCGGGACCCTCGAAGCAGTCGTCCAGGCGCGCAATGTGGCCGTGGCGGCTCCTGGCGTGGAACAGAAAGTTGCAGCGGAAAACGTCCTCACCGGAGCGCTGCGGCAGTTGTTCGCGCTCTCAGAGAACTATCCAAACCTGAAAGCCAACGCGAACTTCCAGCAGCTGCAAAGCGATCTTTCCGACATAGAGAACAAGCTCGCGGCCTCGCGTCGCTTCTTCAACAACGCCGTGCAGGAATACAACACGGGTATCCAGCAGTTCCCGGCCTCGCTGTTCGCCGGCATGTTCGGCTTTTCCCAGCGTGAGTTTTTCGATCTCGGCGAAGGCCGCGCGCAGCTGGAGCAGGCCCCGAGCGTGAAGTTTTAGGGTCATCAATCAGACCCATTATGGCCGGGCTCGTCCCGGCCATCCACGTCTTGGAATGAAGTAAGGCGTGGATGCCCGGCACAAGGCCGGGCATGACGTTAAGAGAGGCCGGACTAGATAATCATGGCCGCTTACGGTCTCTATACGCATATCAAATCGAACAAGCGCCGGTCGATTGCGCTTCTGATCGGGCTTTTCTTTCTGGTTTACGTGATGGTCTTCGCGGGCGCGCTGCTCGCTGAAGCGCTCGGAACATACTACTCGTACAATCCGCCGCCGATCGAATATCTGATCCAGGCAGCCAAGTTCGATTTCGTCAAAGCATTTCCGTTCGCCACAATTGGCACCGTCGTCTGGATTGCGATCGCTTACAAATTCCACCAGCAGATGATCGACGCGGTTACCGGTGCACAACAGGTCAGCCGGACCGACGAGCCGCGCCTCTACAATCTCCTTGAAAACCTCTGCATCTCGCGCGGCGTCACAATGCCGACGCTGCGGGTGGCTGATGATGATGCGCTCAACGCATTCGCTACCGGTCTTAACGAGAAGCAATATTCGATAACCGTGACGCGCGGGCTGATCGATGCACTCAATGACCAGGAAATCGAATCCGTGCTCGGCCACGAACTTACACACATCCGCAACGGCGACGTTCGCATGCTGGTAATTGCGGTGGTGATCGCCGGCGTGATCTCATTTTTCGGCGAGCTGGTATTCCGTATCTTTTTTCAAAACGTCTTTTGGGGTGGTGGGCGCAGGTCCGGCGATGGTGACCGCAAGGGCGGCGCGGGCATCGCCATCATCATCGCGCTCGCCATCATTGCGGTGGTCTGGATTCTCTCGGTCGTGATCCGCTTCGCGCTGTCGCGTCAGCGCGAATACCTGGCCGATGCAGGTTCGGTGGAGCTCACGAAAAATCCGGACGCCATGATCTCTGCGCTGCGCAAAATAGAAGGGCGAGGCGAGATCCCCGGCGCCAATTCGGCCGTGATGGAAATGTGCATCGACAATCCGCGCGAAGGCTTTTCCAACATTTTCGATACGCATCCGTCGGTCGACGCCCGCGTGGCGGCGCTGGTAAAATTCGCCGGCGGACATGATCCGGGACCGCTGGCGATTGCCCCACCCGGGCAGAGCGAAGAGGTGACTAACGAGCCGCCTGCGGACGGCCCGTGGGGCGCCACCCAACAGGACAGCAGCGACGGCAAGCCTTTTTTGCCCGAGCAGCCTCCGGCCGGTGGGCCATGGGGACCGCGCCGCTAGTGTCCCTCGAACGAAATCAGCGTTCGTACAGGTACGTCCAGCTTGCGTAGCTTGCTGGCGCCGCCGAGCTCCGGCAGATCGATGACAAAGCAGGCGGCGAGCACGTTGGCACCGAGTTTGCGAAGCAGCTTGACGGCGGCCTCCGCGGTGCCGCCGGTGGCAATCAGATCGTCCACCAGGATCACGCGCTCACCCTTCTCCAGCGCATCTTCGTGCATCTCCATCTCGTCGATACCGTACTCCAGCGAATAACCGATGGTGACGCGCTTGTAGGGCAACTTGCCCTTCTTGCGGATCGGGACGAAACCCGCAGAAACCTGATGCGCGACCGCCCCGCCGAGAATGAAGCCGCGCGCCTCTATCCCGGCGACCTTGTCGATCTTCATGCCGGCCCAGGGCTGTACGAGCTCGTCCACCGCGCGACGGAAGGCGCGCGCGTCGCCGAGCAACGTGGTGATGTCGCGAAACATAATGCCCGGCTTGGGATAGTCGGGAATTGTGCGGATCGCCGCGCGCAAATCCTGTTCGAGGGATGGCGAGGTCATAGGCTTCTCTCCGTTCGCTCAGCCCGGCAACCAGCGCCGTGGCGACTCGCGCTTATCGTCATAGGCCGCCTCGAAGACCGGTGCAGCAAGCGTCGACTCGATGTGCAAGACAGCTTTGCCGTTGTTGGAAAACCCGTGCTTGTGGCCGGGCGGAACGATGACCAGTTGACCGCTCGTCAGCGTGACATGCTCATCGTCGATCCAGACGTCGGCTTGCCCTTCGCGAACGCACAAGACTTCTTCGACGGCATGAAGATGGCTCGGCGCGCCATGTCCCGGGTCACACCATTGCTCGAACATGCACAGCTGCGTCGCGCTATTCGCCGCCGACGCTTTCATCCGCGTTCTGACACCTGCGCGCCATTCCTCGCGCTGCTGTTGCCCCAGATCGACAATACGCATCGGCTCCTCCGCCACACTTTCAGCCTTTCAACACCCTGCCTGCGACAGCATCGAGCTTCTTGATCAGTTCAGGATCGCGCGCCTCGGGCGCCGTAATCAACGCGGTGTCGAGCGCTCGGTCCGAACCTGCCGGACAGGGCTCGTGCTCGCGCGGAAAATCCCGCGCGAGCCGCGCTACCAGGCGTTTGGCTTTTTCCGCATTCGCCAGCAGGACCTTGATGATGTCCTGCACTGTGACGGCGTCGTGATCGGGATGCCAGCAATCGAAGTCCGTCACCATGGCGACGGTGGCGTAACAGATTTCGGCTTCGCGCGCGAGTTTCGCTTCCGGCATGTTTGTCATGCCGATGACTGAATAGCCGAGATGCTTGTAGGTGAGACTTTCGGCCAGCGTGGAAAACTGTGGACCCTCCATGCAGACATACGTTCCGCCCCAGTGCGGCGCGATCCCTTCCGCTGCTGCGGCGCTGCGCAAATGCGCGCGCAAAAGCGGCGATACCGGATGCGCCATTGAAACATGGGCCACCAGTCCCTTGCCGAAAAACGAGCTCTCGCGCTTGTGAGTACGATCAACAAACTGATCGACCAGCACAAAAGTCCCGGGCGGCAGCTCTTCCTTGAACGAGCCGCAGGCCGAGAGCGACACCAGGTCGGTGACCCCGGCACGCTTGAGCACGTCGATGTTGGCCCGATAGTTGATGTCGGAGGGCGACAGGCGATGGCCTTGGTCATGGCGCGACAGGAACACGACAGGCAGCCCTGCAATTTCGCCTATACGCAACGGCCCGGAAGGCTCACCCCATGGGCTGGCGATGCGCTGCTCGCGCACATTCGTAAGCCCGGGTAGATCGTAAATGCCGGACCCGCCGATAATGCCGAGCACCGCTTTGGCCATCGTCCTACCTCTTTACTGAAACGAAGGGCCCCGAATGGGGCCCTCGCGTCAAGAGACTTGGTAGCCGGCCTTCAATGCACGGCCGACCAGACCTTTTTCTTCGTGAAATACATGAGGCCGGCAAGCACAATCAGGAAGACCATGACCTGGAAGCCGATGCGCTTGCGCTGCACCAGGTGCGGCTCGGCGACCCACATCAGGAAAGCCGAGATATCCTGGGAATACTGGTCCAGCGTCTGCGGCGCGCCGTCGTCATAGGTCACCTGCCCCGCCTGCAGCGGCCGCGGCATCGCGATGGTGTGACCCGGGAAATATTTGTTGTAGTTGCCGCCGGAAGGCAACTTGAAATCCTTCGGCGGCTCTTCATAGCCCTTCAAGAGCGCAGCAATGTAGTCCGGTCCCTGCTCCTGATATTGCGTAAAAATGTCGAACACAAACCAGGGGAAACCGCGCTGATATCCGCGCGCCTTGGCGAGCGTGGACATGTCCGGCGGCGCGGTGCCGCCATTTGCGGCCTTTGCCGCGAGCTCGTTGGCAAATGGCGGCGGGATGGTATCCGCAGGCCGTCCTGGCCGGTCGGTCGGCTCGCCCCTGTCGTCGATATCCTTGATCTTGTATTCGCTCGCCATCGCCGCGGCCTGTTCTTCCGAAAAACCCGGTCCGCCCCGGTCGGCGAGGTTGCGGAATGCCAGCATTTGAATCGAATGACAGGCCGAGCAGACTTCCTTGTAGATTTTGAAGCCGCGCTGCAGCTGTGCTTCATCGTATTTGCCGAAAGGCCCGGCAAACGACCATTTCAGTTTCGGCGGCGTCTCCTGCTCCGCGGCGAGCGCCGGCAGCGCGACGGTGATCGCGCCGGCTAGCGTGAGAGCGAAAATCGTGCGCTTCATCGACATCCGGTGCTCCCGCTCAAGCTTTTGCGCCCAACACCGATTCCGAAATCGAGTTCGGCAACGGTTTGGTTTTCTCGAAAATGCCGAGCAGCGGCATGACAATCAGGAAGAAGGCGAAATAGTAGACGGTGAAGATGCGCGACATGATCACGTAGATGCCTTCCGGCTGCTTCGAGCCGAGCCAGCCGAGCCCGATGCAGGAAATCGCCCACAGCCAGAAAAACTGCTTGAACAGCGGGCGATAGCGCGCCGACCGCACGCGCGAGGTATCGAGCCAGGGCAGGAAAGCCAGAATCACGATGGACGAAAACAGCGCGATCACACCCATCAGCTTGTTCGGGATCGATCGAAGGATGGCGTAGAACGGCAGGTAATACCACTCGGGCACAATTTCTGCCGGAGTAACGGCGGGATTGGCCGGGATATAATTGTCGGGGTGCCCGAGATAGCCGGGGATGTAGAAAACAAACCAGGCATAGAGGATGCAGAACACCGACAGGAAGAAGCCGTCCTTGAGCGTTGCATAAGGCGTAAATGCCACCGTGTCTTTGCCGGATTTTGGCTCAATGCCAGTCGGGTTGTTTTGCCCGGCGACATGCAACGCCCATACATGCAGCACGACGACACCTGCGATGACGAAGGGCAACAGGTAGTGCAGCGAATAGAAGCGGTTGAGCGTCGGATTGCCTACCGCGTAGCCGCCCCACAGCCAGGTAACGATTGCATCGCCGACGCCGGGAATGGCCGAAAACAGGTTGGTGATAACCGTCGCCGCCCAGAAGCTCATCTGGCCCCAGACCAGTACGTAGCCCATGAAACCGGTCGCCATCATCAGCAGATAAATAATGACGCCAAGAATCCAGAGGACCTCGCGCGGCTCCTTGTATGACCCGTAATAAATTCCTCGGAACATGTGGATGTAGACGGCGAGGAAGAACATCGATGCGCCATTGGCGTGCAGATAGCGCAATAGCCAACCGTAGTTGACGTCGCGCATGATCGTCTCAACCGACCGGAACGCCATATCGACGTGCGGCGTGTAGTGCATCGCGAGGACGATGCCAGTAACGATTTGCACGCCGAGCATGAACGAAAGAATGCCGCCGAATGTCCACAGGTAGTTCAGGTTGCGTGGGGTCGGATAGGCGACAAAAGAAGAATGAATGAGACCGCCAACCGGCAGTCGTTTCTCGAACCATTGCAGAAATTTATTCTGCGGTTGGTAGGTCGAGTGTCCGCTCATGATTTAACCTTGAATGCGACGGTTGGTCAGCCGATGAGAATTTTGGTGTCGGAAACGAACTTGTATGGCGGAAGCGGCAGGTTCTTCGGCGCCGGGCCTTGGCGAATGCGGCCGGAGGTGTCGTATTGCGAGCCGTGGCAGGGGCAGAACCAGCCGTCATATTCGCCCTGATGAGCGAGCGGGATGCAGCCGAGGTGCGTACAGATACCGATCAGTACCAGCCACTGGTCGTGGCCCTTCTTGACACGCTCTGAATCCGGCTCTGGATCCGGAAGGTCGTTCAGATTGACCTTCTGCGCTTCCTCAATTTCTTTCTTGGTACGATGGAAGATGTAGATCGGCTTCGATCGCCAGAAGACCTTAATGATCTGCCCGTCGGCGATTGGCGCCAGATCGACTTCAACCGGCGCGCCGGCCGCAATGGTCGACGCGTCAGGATTCATCTGCGCGATGAGCGGCACCAAGGTCGCCGCAGCTCCCACTGCGCCAACGGCGCCCGTGGCAATGTAGAGAAAGTCGCGGCGGGTGTGCTCCGCCGAAGACACGGTCGTCACGTCTTAGGCCCTCTCCTCCGGCTGGCTTATTCATCCGCCCACGGCTGGAACCCCGGACCGAAGTCCTTTGGGCGGCGGGGCGGACCGGTTGCGGCAACCCTGGAAAGTCAGGACAGCGCGTCGGTGGCGTTCTATTGGCACCCTTGCGGTGGGAGCGCAAGCCCGGCATAGCCGCAGATGCCCTTTAGCCGCATAAATCATTCGTCTACTGCCACAGTGCGAAATTCCCCGACCTGCAATGCGGATCGCCCTTTACGAACCGGACATCCCCCAGAATACAGGCACGATTCTCCGGCTTTGCGCCTGTTTGGGCGCAGAGGCGCACATCATCGAGCCGGCTGGCTTCGCCATCACCGATCGGGCATTCCGGCGCGCCGGGATGGACTATCTCGACCAGGTCGACCTGACCCGTCATGGCTCATTTGCCGCTTTCGAGGAATGGCTGGCGCGCGAACGCCTGTCGCTAGTGCTCCTGACCACCCGCGCCGATCGGTCCTACTTCGACCACGCCTATGCCCCGGATCAGGTGCTGTTGTTTGGCCGCGAGACCGTTGGCGTACCAGAACGTGTGCACAACGCCGCGAAATTCCGCCTGCGCATTCCCATGCGGCAGGGCATGCGATCGCTCAATGTCGCCGTGGCAGCGGCGATGGTCGCCGGTGAAGCGCTGCGCCAGACGTCTACCGCTCCACAATGATAGGATGCCTAAATGAGCCGATGGGTGTTCATGATGGCTCTATTGATGCTCGCGCCGGGGACAGGCGCAAAGGCAGCGCATACCCTGCTTGCCGATTTAATGGCGCGGGCAAATGCGGAAGCGGGCAATCCAACGATGTCTGCGGGCAGAATTTCCGCTCTATCAGAAAAAACATAATGAGTATGAGGCGGCTGTTGCCGAATTTGAACAGGACTGCGCCGGCGGCTTCAGCCGCGGCGATCTCGAGGCACTCAAGAGCAAGCTCGACTTGAAATAGCGCCGCTGGCCAACAATGCTGGGCGTGGCACTGGTACCGGTGTGCAATGGGTCGCCACGCGATATAATCGGCCATCATGGACGCAGGACAATTGGAAGCCCGAAAGAGCCGCGCGCAGACCTGGTTCGAGGCGCTGCGTGATGAAATTTGCGCGGCCTTCGAAGCGCTGGAAAATGCGCTGCCGCAAAAAGCGCCGCTTGCTGATCGCGAGGCCGGCCGCTTCGTGCGCACGCCATGGCAGCGCACAGACCATACCGGCTCGGCGGGCGGAGGCGGCATGATGGCTATGGTGCATGGCCGCGTCTTCGAAAAAGCCGGCGTGCACTGCTCCACCGTGTTCGGAGAATTTGCGCCGGAATTCCGCAAGGAAATTCCCGGCGCCGACAAAGACCCTCGGTTTTGGGCGTCTGGCATTTCGCTTATCGCGCATCCACACAATCCGCATGTTCCAACAGTCCATATGAACACGCGTTTTGTCGTCACCAGCAAAGCCTGGTTCGGTGGCGGCGCCGATCTCACGCCCTTGCTCGAACACCGCCGCGTGCAAAACGATCCGGACAGCATCGCCTTCCACGCCGCCATGAAAACCTCCTGCGATTCCCATGCCGAGATCGCGCCTTACGACAAATACCGGAAATGGTGCGACGAATATTTCTTCCTCAAGCACCGCAATGAACCACGCGGCATAGGCGGCATCTTTTTTGACTACCTTGAGGCGGACTGGGACGAGGCCTTCGCTTTTACTCAGGACGTCGGCCGGGCATTCCTGCGCGCCTACCCAAATCTGGTGAAGAAAAACTTCACGTCACCTTGGAGCGATGCCGAGCGAGAGGAACAACTGATTCGGCGCGGCCGTTACGTCGAGTTCAACCTTCTGTACGATCGCGGCACAATTTTTGGCCTGCGCACGGGAGGCAATGTGGAGTCGATTCTCTCCTCTTTGCCGCCCGTAGTGAAATGGCCGTAAATTATTTTTTTGATCGCTGGTCTAAAACGACAGACACTTTTTCTAGACGAAACATTTGTCGCACTTGACCATGCATGTGTCAGCAGCGTCCTGAATAAATTCCAACATAAATATTGAATCGCAAAACGCGATCCGTTCTACTGAAATTGCGCTCGCATCTTAAGTCGCTATTTCCCGCGTGCGGTGTTCGATCATGTGCCGGAAGAGTTAGCTGCTGTTAGCGTCCAATAAAAATCTGAACAGGCCATGTCGACAACCGTGAGCCAGTGCTAATGCGGCGCCTCCTATCAAATTTCCAGCGGACTCAAACGACACGCCTGAAGATTGCCAGCGATGGCCGCGGGCCCCTGGAAAATACACTTCGCTGGTTGGCGGACGGTGCCGCGCTTCTCCGCGCCGACGGCAGCATCGTCTATGCCAACGACACGCTGCGCACATTTGCAGAGCGCGACGATGGTCTCCGCATTGCGGGTCGTAACATCGAATTTACAGCACCGGAAGCGCGCCGGCGCTTCGAAGTGACGCTCGCCGCCGCCGCGCGGCCCGAGATCTCTCCAGTAAATGCGCGTCCGGCCGATTTTCCGGTGCCTCAGAGTTATGGAGTGCCGGCTTACATCGCGTCGATGCGCCCGCTCGCACACGGGGAAATACGAACGACCTGGGATGCGGAAGCGACCATTATTCTGCTCGTGCGCGATCCGCTCTACCGCAACATTGCGACCAGCCAGATACTGCGGGATCTGTTCGGTCTCACCAATGCCGAAGCGCAACTGGCGGAAGCACTCTGCACCGGCACAACGACCACAGCCTACGCAAGCAAGCGTCACCTCAGTCTCAACACGGTTTATTCACATCTCAAACGAATAAGAGAAAAGACAGGCTGCAAGAGTCTGCCCGAATTGATCCGCAAGTTCGGTGAGTTGAACGTGCCGCTGCGGCCGGCGTGATCACGAGCCAGCTCAGCGCAAGGCTCCCCATACCAGAAATGCCCCGCCGAACAGCACAACGACATCCAGGATTGCTGTGTGCACGTGAACCGGCATGCGCTCGACGAAGGTTTTGGCGAGAAACGCACCGGGCAACGCGACCAGACCAATCAACAGGGCAAAGGCAATAACCTGCGCTGTGATTACGCCGACAAGTCCGAACACGGAAATTTTCACAACACCGATGACAATCGAGATCGCCGCATCGGTAGCAATTACCCCGGCACCTTCCACGCCCGCGGCCATCAGCAGCGATAGCAGGATCACTCCGGACCCCGCTGTCCCGCCGACCACAACGCCGTAGCCGAATGCGCCGAGCGCCAGACCGACGTCACCCACCTTGACGCCGTGATAACGGAGCAGCCGCCGCAATGGCACGCTCAGGATCAACATTCCGCCGATCACGAGCGCAGCACCTGCGCTCGAAAGCCGGGTATACCCCCACGCGCCGAGCACACAGGTCGGCACGGCAGCGGCAAGTACAATCGCCGTGCGCCGCCAATCGACGTATTTGAGAAACGCAAAGACACGGCTTGTATTCGTGAACAGCGCGGAGATGGCGATGATCGGCACCACCGGCTCGGCGCCAACCAGCGGGACAAGCACCAGCGGCATCAGTGCGCCAGTGCCATAGCCCGACACGCCGCCGACAATGGAAGCGATCAGCGCCACCACGGCGACGGGAACGAGTTGCCAAATCGATATGTCGGCGAAACCCAAGAGGAGATTCATGTTTCTATTTCTGGGCGTTCGCCTGCACCGCATCGGCGGCGATTGCATGGAGCGCTGCCTGGTCGCCCGGAAATCCGGCCGCGATCCAGGCCTGCTCCGCCGCTGCAATCGTCGCGCCTAGCACCGGCCCTTGTGCCACGCCGCGTTTCATAAAATCGGCTGCTTTGAGGGGAAATACCGGTGCCGTCCACTGCTGCGGCAACGTCGCGAGCGAATGCCACTCCGCATCGTGCGCGGTCGCGCTTGAACGGGCCCAACCGAGCAACACCCGGTCAACGTATTGTTGCGGCCGCAACCGGTACAGCAGCGCCTTCGCGGCTTTCTCGCCCTCGGCGAGCGAGATGCGCCGCCATCCCTCACCCATTGAGGCAAGCCGCTCATGCTCGCTGTTGGCGAGCCGCAGTTGCTGCCACAGCCGTTCGGCGTCTTCCGGAATTGCAACGGCCAGCGCGCCGAGACGCCGCACGGCGTTCGGCTCCGAGCCGATTGCCGCTTCCACCTTGGCCATATTTTCAAAGCTGCCCAAATAACTGACCCCACCCAGCACCCGCAGCAGTAATCCCGCGTCGGTCATCGAAATAAGTGTCGGCACGGCGTGCGGCGCGACGACCAGTTTCATCATCTCCATGCGCACACGCTCACGCGAGAGGTGGTCGAGCCCGTCACGGCCGGCAATACAGGCAGCAAGGCCAACTCGATCGGGGTGATCGCTGGTGCCATAGGCTGCGTGAAAACGGAAAAAACGCAGGATCCGCAGATAATCTTCGGCAATCCGTTTTGCTGGATCGCCGATAAAACGCACACGCCGATGGCTCAGGTCGTCGATGCCGCCTGCATAGTCATAAACAGTGCCGTCGCGCGTTGCCGATAATGCGTTGATCGTGAAATCGCGCCGTTCGGCATCGGCCTTCCAGTCGCGTCCAAATTCAACCTTGGCGTGACGACCATAGGTCTCGACATCCTTGCGCAGGGTCGTGACCTCGAACGGATGCTTTTCAATGACAACCGTGACGGTGCCGTGCTCGATGCCGGTCGGCACCGGCTTGAAGCCTGCCGCAGTCACGCGTTTGACGACTTCCTCAGGCACCGCGGTGGTCGCGACATCCACTTCCGCAATGGGCATGCCGAGCAGTGCATTGCGCACGGCGCCGCCGACGACGCGGGCTTCCTCGCCATCGCGGTTGAGAACGTCCAGCAGACGCGGCAGCGCACCCGAAGCAAGCCAGGCAACATCGCCCAGCTTGCGATCTGTGCGGCCTGCTTGCGACGGCATTATTTGGTGGTCCCCGGCACGAATTTGCCGTTTTCCATGTGCGCCGGCACGTAGGTCGAGCCCGGCGGCGCACCCGAGAAGTGTGCGAAATAGATGAAGCTGCCAAGCACCAATGCGAGCGCCGCGATGGCCAAAGTCGCCACGCGGGTGAGCGGCCAGGAATTGAAATCCAATACGCCGGCCTTGGTCGCCCACAAGAACACCGCATAAAGCACGAACGGCGTCAGGAAAAGGGCGATCTCGGTGAAGACCGGGCGGATCATCGATAAATCCGTTCGTGAAGGTTGCGGAGAATACCAGCGGTCACACCCCAAATGTAGCGTTCGCCGAACGTGATCGCGTAATAGTGCCGGGTCATGCCCTGCCAGTCGCGCGAATGGCGCTGCACATTGGACTGGTCCATCAGGAAGGCGAGCGGCACCTCGAAGGTTGCATCCACCTCGCTGGTATTGAGCTTGAGGCTAAATCCCGGTTTCACGCGCGCAATCACCGGTACGATGCGATAGCCAAGCGTGGTCATATAGAGATCGAGATAGCCGAGGGGTTCGACATTCACGCGCGTCAGACCGATTTCTTCTTCGGCTTCGCGCAAGGCGGACGCGCAGGGATCCGCATCTGCTTTGTCGATCTTGCCGCCGGGAAACGACACCTGCCCGGCATGATCAGGCAGATGCTGCGCGCGCTGGGTCAGCAACACGGCTGGCTCGGGATGGTCAACGATCGGCACCAGCACAGCCGCCGGGCGAATCGGCCGCACTTCGGCGATTTTGCGCATCACCGGATCGGCATCATGATCGCCGCGAAGAGGCGTGACGTTCGGATCAGAAAGGCCGGCGGGCACGGCCAGCGTCAGGCGATCGCGAGCGCGCGCGAAAAATTCCGACCCCGTGAGCCCGGTCGCCACGGTCTCCTGCATTACGCAAACTCCCGCAATGCGCTTGCTTCCGCCATGGCAAAGAAATCGCCTCGCGACACGACGCCAAACATCGCTTTGCCGCCAATGTCGCGCTCTTCCCCAAGCGCCACCAGATCGTAGAACAGCGCGCGCGTCACCTTCGCCCACAATTCGCGGCGCACATGCAGGTACGGCTTTAGCCCGCCATTGGCGGGCTGCTGTTCGAAGCGGAGCGCGTGCCCCGGTCCTGCGACAGCCCGATCGTCTACATTGGTGCGGAATTCAAGAACTCGTCCGCCCTCGCCGGACGTCACGGTCATTTCGACCGCGAGAAACGGCGCGTCGTCCACAACGATGCCCACCTTCTCGACCGGCGTGACCAGGAAATACTTGTCGCCTTCCCGTTTCAGGACAGATGCAAACAATTTGACCAATGCCGGTCGCCCGATGGGCGTCTTCTGGTAGAACCATGTGCCGTCGGCAGCGATCCGCATGTCGATATCGCCGCAAAAAGGGGGATTCCAGCGCTCGACCGGCGGCGGCCCCTTGTTTCCGCGGGGCAGCGATGCCGTCAGCGCGTCCAACCCTCCCTGCCCTGCCTTCGCCATTGTTTTCCTTCGATAATTAGCCTGCCGCTCGGCTGTTCGCATCTTCGTGATTCACCCGGCTCGGCAGTGGAAGATAGCGTAAGCTTGTTCACAGATTGAGGCAGATTCGGCCCGTATAACGCATCAAAGTCCAAGCTGGACTGTTTGTTGCATAGCGCCCAGCGCGGCTCCAGGCGGGCGAAGAAAAGGGATCGACATCATGGCGAAGACGAGCGGCGAAAGTTTGGAAAAACTCGAAGACATGATTGTTCGCGCTGCGGAATCGACGGCCGCGCATGTACGTGCCGCCAAGGCCGCCATCAGCGCCGTGATCTTCGGCCAGGATGTGGTGGTGGAACGCGCGCTGGTTACGGTGCTCTCTGGCGGCCATGCGCTGCTGGTGGGCGTGCCCGGACTGGCCAAGACCAAGCTGGTCGACACCATGGGCACGGCGCTTGGGCTCGATGCCCGGCGCATTCAGTTTACTCCCGACCTGATGCCGTCCGATATTCTCGGTACTGAAGTTCTGGAAGAAATGCCGGGCGGCAAACGCAGTTTTCGTTTCATCGCGGGCCCAGTCTTCGCGCAATTGCTGATGGCCGATGAAATCAACCGAGCCTCCCCGCGCACGCAATCCGCACTGTTGCAAGCCATGCAGGAGCAGCACGTGACGGTCGCGGGCGCGCGCCACGATCTGCCGAAGCCATTCCACGTGCTGGCGACGCAGAACCCGCTCGAGCAGGAAGGCACCTACCCGTTGCCCGAAGCGCAGCTCGATCGTTTCCTTATGGAAGTCGACGTCGACTATCCCGATCAGGAGGCCGAGCGCAAAATCCTTTTCGACACGACCGGCGCGGAAGAAACGCGGGCCAAGCCAGCGATGACCGGCGAGGACCTGTTGTCGGCGCAGCGCCTGGTTCGCCGTTTGCCAGTTGGCGAGTCGGTGGTCGAGGCGATCCTGACGCTGGTGCGCTCGGCGCGTCCCGGCCAGGAAGCCGGCGAAATCGGCAAACTCATTTCCTGGGGGCCTGGGCCGCGCGCGAGCCAGGCGCTCATGCTGGCCGTGCGTGCGCGCGCACTGCTCGACGGAAGGTTCGCCCCATCGGTTGACGACGTCCTCGAGCTTGCTGAGCCCGTGCTCAAGCATCGTATGGCCTTGACCTTTGCCGCACGCGCCGAAGGTGAAACCATTCCCAACGTGATCCGGCGGCTGAAGGCCCGCATCGGATAGCCGCGATGGCGGAATTACGGCCCGACGACATCGAGACCGCTTCGGTACGACAGGCTACTGTCGCAGCGCGACGGCTTGCCGATACCATACCGCGGCTCATTCTCGACGCACGGCGTGTCGCCTCGACGGTGATTCATGGCCTGCATGGGCGCCGGCGAGCCGGGCCGGGCGAGAATTTCTGGCAGTATCGCCGCTTTGTGTCGGGCGAACCCGCGCAGAATGTCGATTGGCGCAGGTCGGCCCGCGACCATCATCTCTACGTGCGCGAACGCGAATGGGAAGCCTCGCATACCGTCTGGATCTGGCCCGACCGTTCGCCGTCGATGACCTTTGTGTCCGCGCTGAGCAATGACACCAAACTCGAACGCGCGCTGGTCATTGCGTTTGCACTCGCCGAGGTGCTGGTGCAGGGCGGTGAACGTGTCGGTGTGCCCGGGCTTATGCGTCCAACGGCGAGCCGCAATGTGATCGAGAAGTTGGCGGAAGCCATCCTGCACGATCCGACCGAGCGCGCGAGCTTGCCGCCGTCCTTTGCCCCGTCCCCCCTGTCGGAAATCGTCGTGTTGTCTGATCTGTGGGCGCCCATCGACAGCGTGCGCGGCACGATTGCCCAGCTTTCGGCGACCGGTGCTCACGGCCACGTCGTGCAGATCGTCGATCCGGCTGAAGAAAGTTTTCCTTATTCCGGCCGTATCGAATTCATCGAGCCGGAAGGTGCCGGCAGCGTCACTGCCGGGCGCGCTGAAACCTGGCGTAACGACTATCAGGCGATCGTCGGCCGCCACCGCGCGGCGATCCGAGCGGAAACGGATTTGCGCGGCTGGAGTCTCGCCATACACCGCACCGACCGGCCGACAAGCGAACTTCTGCTCGTGCTGCACTCGCGCATGGGCGACAGCACGCAACCGGTCGTCATCAATAGCCGGCACGCGCTGGCGAACCCCGCGAGCGCCGCATGATCGGCTCATTACCGCTTGGATTCGCTCAGCCGCTGGTGCTGCTCGGCCTGCTCAGCCTGCCGGTCTTGTGGTGGCTATTGCGCCTGGTGCCGCCGCGTCCGCGGCGCGTCGATTTTCCGCCGACGCGACTCCTGTTCGAAATTGCTCCGAAGGAAGAAACGCCGGCGCGCACGCCATGGTGGCTTACGCTGCTGCGTCTGACTCTTGCCGCACTGGTGATTGTCGCCGCCGCCGGCCCCATGTGGAACCCACCGCTCGCAACCACGGACCGCGCGGCTCCGCTGCTGATCCTGCTTGACGACGGCTGGCCGGCGGCCGCGGCATGGGATGCCCGGCTGCGCACGGCAGACGAGATGATTGCGCGGGCGGAAGCCGACAATCGCGGGGTTGCTGTATTGCCGCTGTCGGAAACGGCGCGCGATATTTCCCTGCAGATTGCGGGCGCCACTCGCGTGCAGATCAAGCAGCTGAAGCCAAAACCTTACGGCATTGATCGTATCGAGGCTTTGCCGCTCCTCGAGCGTTTCCTCGCCACCGCGCCAAATATTGAAATTGTATGGCTTTCCGACGGTGTCGATCTCGGCAAGGGCGAAGCTTTCGTTTCAGATTTGAAGCGCGTAATCGGCAATCGTCCCCTTACGATTGTCGAGGGCGGCGTTCCCGTACCGCACGCACTTGCCGCCGCGGACAACGCGGCCGGCGCGTTGACGGTGAAAGTCCTGCGCGCGCAAACCGGATCGAACGACGCTGGCATAGTGAGCGCGATCGATCTCAAGGGCCTGCCTCTGGGTGAAGCGCCTTTCAATTTCAAATCCGATGCCCATGAAGCCGATGCGGTGATCGATCTCCCCGTCGAAATCCGCAATGATGTCGCACGCCTTGAGATCGCCGGCGAACGCTCCGCCGGTGCCGTTCAGTTGCTCGACAAACGCTGGCGACGTCGCACGGTCGGTGTTGTGTCAGGTTCGGCTGCCGACCGTTCGCAGCCGCTGATTGGTGCGACGTACTATCTCGCGCGCGCGCTCAATCCGTTCGCCGACGTCAGGCTGGCCGAAGGCGTGGCGCCGGCAGAGGCCGTCGCCAATTTCCTCGACCGCCACCTGCCGATGCTGATCCTCGCCGACGTCGGCAACGTCACCGAAGCAATCGATCGGCTGAACAAATGGATCGACAACGGCGGTGTGCTCGTGCGTTTCGCCGGCCCGCATCTCGCGCGTGGAGACGATAACCTCGTGCCCGTAAAGCTGCGCCGTGGCGGCCGTATCCTCGGCGGCAGCCTGAGCTGGGACAAGCCGCAGCAGCTTGCCGGTTTCTCGCGCGACGGTCCCTTCAGCGGCATGGCAGTTCCCGGCGATGTCACGGTCACCCGCCAGGTGTTGGCTGAACCGGACTCCCAGCTTACCGATCGGACCTGGGCGACGCTTGCCGATGGAACGCCGCTAGTAACCGCCGAGCGGCGCGGAAAGGGGATGCTCGTGCTTTTCCACGTGACCGCCGACAGCCGCTGGTCTGATCTGCCGCTGTCAGGAGCATTCGTCGAGATGCTTCGGCGTCTGGTGGCGCTGGCCGGTCCGAGCGCAACCGCCGAGGGCGACAACACGGCAACCGAATCTCGCGGCAATCGCGCGGCGCAGGTCGTGCCCCCAACGCGGGTGCTTGACGGTTTCGGTGCGTTTTCAACGCCGCCGCCAACCGCTCGGCCTATTCCGAGCAATTTCACTGAACGCGCCAGTCTCGATCATCCTCCGGGCTTCTACGGCCCGCCCGAGGGCCTGGTTGCCGTTAATACCCTGGCGCCCGCGGACCGTCCGGCGCCGCTTGATGTTTCACCGCTAAACGCGCGGCGCGACGCCTATCGGCATGGAGAGCCGCTCGATCTGCGAGGTCCTATATTCCTGGCGGCGCTCGCTCTGCTATCCATCGATGCATTCTTGGTGGTCATGCTGTCCGGCGGATTTAGTGCGTTGCGGTTTGGCCGCCGCGCGACCGCAACGCTGCTCGCCGCCAGTGTGTTCGCCGCGTTTGGATTGAAAGATCCGGTACAAGCGCAGTCCGCATCGCCTGCGCCGCAATCACCGCCGATGACGAAGCAGCAAGAAGACTTCGCCATGAAAGCGACTGTGCAGACTCATCTTGCTTACATCATTACCGGAGATGCGAGTGTTGATGAGGTGAGCAAATCAGGCTTGCAAGGGCTCACCATGTTCCTCGCACAGCGCACGGCGCTGGAAGCTGGCGACCCGGTCGGGCTCGATCCCGCCCGTGACGAGCTGTCATTTTTCCCGCTCATTTACTGGCCGATTTCGGCGAGCGCACCAAAGCCGACGCGGGCGGCGATGGACAAAATCGACGCCTACATGAAACGCGGCGGTACCGTTCTGTTCGACACCCGCGACGCAATCGACGCGCCAGTCGGGCCCGGCGGTGAAATGCGCGGGCCTGGCATGGTCGCACTTCGTTCGATCCTGTCGTCACTCGATATTCCGGAGCTGGAACCGGTGCCGCACGATCACGTGCTGACAAAGACGTTCTTCCTGCTGCGTGATTTCCCCGGCCGCTTTACTAATGGCCAGCTTTGGGTCGAGGCGCTGCCGGCGGAGAATGAAGACGAAGAGCCAAATCGCCCCGCGCGCGCCGGCGACGGCGTCTCTTCCATCCTCATAACATCGAACGACTTCGCTGGCGCTTGGGCTATGCGCCCTGACGGTCAGCCCATGTTCCCACTGGTGCCGGGCGAAGCGCGCCAGCGCGAATTCGCTTTCCGCTCCGGCGTCAACATCGTGATGTATGCGCTGACGGGCAACTACAAGACCGACCAGGTGCACATACCGGCGCTGCTCGAGCGGCTGGGCCAATAGGAGCCGCATGTGAATCTCGGCATCTCATTTGCTCCCCTCGTGCCCTCCTCGGTGGTGTGGGCCGCCTTTGTCGTGGCGGCCCTGATATCCGTCGTGCTGCTGCTTGCGCGCAGCCGCGGCGCGCCGCTGCGCGCTCTGGCATTGGGCCTGATGGTGCTCGCGCTCGCCAATCCTTCGCTCACCCGCGAGGATCGTGATCCGATTCCGTCTGTAGCCGCTGTCATTGTCGACAAGAGCCCGAGTCAGAGCTTTGGCGACCGCACCGGCCAGACCGATGCCGTACGCGCGGCCATCACGGAGCGATTGAAGCGTATTCCGGGCCTCGAAGTCCGCGTCGCCGAAGCAGGCGCCGCCGACGGCGAAACCGACGGCACCAAGCTGTTTTCGGCGCTGTCGTCGACGCTGGCCGACGTGCCGCCCGACCGGGTGGCTGGCGCCATTCTCATTACCGATGGCCGCGTTCATGACGTGCCGGCGGACGCTTCGACCCTTGGGTTCGCGGCGCCGCTTCATGCACTGATCACGGGCCACAAGGATGAAATCGACCGCCGCGTCGTACTGACGCAAACTCCCCGGTTTGGCATCGTCGGACAATCGCAGACAGTCGGCTTCCGCGTCGAGGATCAGGGTGCAAAGGTCGGCTCCGCCGAAGTGACGGTGCGGCGCGACGGCGAAATTCTCGAAAAACGCCTCGTGATCGTGCATACCGATATCAAGTTCAATGTGCCGATCCCCCACGCGGGGCCCAACATCATCGAGATCGAGGCTTCGCCAATCGAAGGCGAACTCACGCAGGTGAACAACCGAGCCGTGGTTTCGATTGATGGCGTGCGCGACAAGCTGCGGGTGCTGCTGGTGTCCGGCGAACCGCATGCCGGCGAGCGCACCTGGCGCAATCTGCTGAAGTCGGATGCTTCCGTCGATCTGGTGCATTTCACCATTTTGCGGCCTCCGGAAAAGCAGGACGGCACGCCGATCAACGAACTGTCGCTGATCGCCTTCCCGACACGCGAGCTGTTCCAGCAAAAAATCGCGGAATTTCAGCTCATCATCTTCGATCGCTATGCGCGGCAGGGCGTGCTGCCGCTCATCTATTTCGACAACATCGCAAAATATGTGCGTGATGGCGGCGCGGTGCTGATCGCCGCTGGTCCGGACTATGCAAGCCCGACCAGCATCTGGCGCACGCCGCTCGACGGCATTCTGCCGGCAGAGCCGACAGGAGAAGTCACCGAGCGCAGTTTCCAGGCTCGCCTCACGGACGCCGGACGCCGGCATCCGGTGACGCGCGATCTGGAAGGCTCCGATACCGATCCGCCGCACTGGAGCCACTGGTTTCGGCTGGTCGATATCAAGCGCAGCACCGGAACCAACATTATGCAGGGTCCCGATGGCAAGCCGCTCCTCGTTCTCGCACGCGAGGGCGAGGGCCGCGTCGCTCTGCTGTTGTCCGATCATATCTGGCTTTGGGCACGCGGATATGAGGGTGGCGGCCCACATCTCGATCTTCTGCGGCGCTTATCGCACTGGCTCATGAAGCAGCCCGATCTGGAAGAAGAAGCCCTGCGGCTGATTGTGCGTGGCCGCGATATCACGGTGCAGCGCCAGACCATGGCCGACACGGTCAACCAGGTGACGCTAACCTCGCCGACCGGGGCAAGCCGCACGATCGATCTTCAGCCGGTCGAGCCCGGACTGTGGCGCAGTTCAGTCACCGCCAATGAGCTCGGCCTCTGGCGGGCGACCGACGGCAAGCTCACCGCGCTGACCAATGTGGGGCCCGCCAACCCGCGTGAGTTCGCCGAAGTCACATCCACCACCGAGGTGCTGCACGCGCTTGCGAATGCTACCGGCGGTGACGCGCGGCGGATCATGAACGGCAACGAACTGAACGTGCCGCGGGTCGTGCCCGTGCGCACCAGCACGACATTCAAGGGCGAGGATTGGATCGGCCTGAAGATGCGCGACGCCAGTGTCGTGCGGGGCATCGGCGTGCTACCCGTGTTCGCGGGTTTGATCGGCCTGCTGCTGCTGGTCGGATCGCTCGCCGCGACCTGGGCGCGTGAAGGGCGTTAGACTTCCCAATCAGGCCGAATTATACCGGCAACGCCTTCGAAGGCGCCGGCGGCAAGCTCGGCCACCAGAAGCCGCGCGGGATCGACCGGACCGGGCATTTTCACCTGGCCTTTTGGAATCTTTTTGAATCCGGATTTGATATAGACCGGCTCGTCGCCGACCAGCACGACAAGCTTGTGGCCCTTGGCCTCGGCTTCCTTGAGGGCACGCTTGACCAGCGCAGTGCCAACCCCATGCGATCGAAAGGGGGGCTCGACGGTGAGGGGCCCAAGCAATAAGGCCGGCGTATTGCCGATACGGATTGGCGTCAGCCGCACAGAGCCGACCAGCAAGGTGCCGATGCGCGCGGTGAACGACAGATCGAGCACGTGTGCCCTGCCCTCCCGGATGCGAAAAGCCGTGCGCGCGAAGCGGCCCGGTCCAAAGGTGCGTTCATGCAACCGTTCGATCGCGATCGCGTCGGCGGCGATTTCCGGCAGAATTGTCAGCGCCAGCTCACTCATGCAGTTGGTCTATCCGGTTTAGGCGCTGCCGCTTAGCATTTGGGCCGATTCCGGTCCATTGCCTGGTGGCGCAACGCGCGGCGGCCGCCTAAATGAAGGGCGGCGAGGGTCAAGGAGAACGGCATGGGACTTCTGGTCGACGGCGTTTGGCAGGACGATGTTTCGCGCACCAAGGATGGTCATTTCATCCGGCCGGCGACCCAATTTCGCAACTGGATCACGCTGGACGGCAGTCCGGGCCCTTCCGGCGAAGGCGGCTTTCCCGCTGAGAATGGCCGTTATCATCTTTACGTTTCGCTCGCCTGCCCATGGGCGCACCGCACCGTCATTTTCCGCAAGCTCAAGGCGCTGGAGAACGTGATCTCCATGTCGATCGTGTCGCCCAACATGGGCCGCGAAGGCTGGACCTTCAACGTGAGCGAAGGATCGAGCGGCGACAGCATCAACGGCAAGAGCAAGCTGTCGGAAATTTATCTTCTTGCCAATGCGCGCTATTCGGGACGCGTGAGCGTGCCGGTGCTGTGGGACAAAAAACGTAAGACGATCGTGAACAATGAGTCGCCGGAAATTATCCGCATGCTCAATTCGGCCTTCGATGGCTTCACCAATGTTCACACCGACTACTATTCAAGGCCGCTGCGCGCCGAAATCGACCGGCTGAACGATCTCATTTATCCGAACATCAACAATGGCGTGTATCGCGCCGGTTTCGCGACATCACAGGCCGCCTACGAGCAGGCATTTCGCAACGTGTTCGATACGCTCGATGAAATCGAGCAGATTCTGTCGCAACATCGTTATCTCACGGGGAACATCATCACCGAAGCCGACTGGCGATTATTCAGTACCCTGATCCGCTTTGACGCGGTTTATTATTCGCACTTCAAGTGCAACTGGCGGCGCATCGCCGAATTCGAGAATCTTTCGAACTATTTGCGCGATCTCTATCAGGTGCCGGGCGTCGCCGAGACGGTAAGCATTGAGCAGATCAAGCGGCATTACTATGGCAGTCAGCGGCAGGTGAACCCGACCGGGATCGTTCCGGTCGGGCCGCAACTCGATTTCGCCGCGCCTCACGATCGCGCGCGGTTCAAGGATTAGACAGACGACGCCTCCTTCAGTGCATCGGGAATTCGCCCTTTGCCATCATCAGATGATGCGGCTGGTGATGGCCGCCCTGCACCATGATGCCCATAAAGCCGAGCGCCTTGAGTTTAGCGAGTGGCTGAGCTTCGCTCGCGATGACGGTAAGCTTCACGCCGTTGGCAATGTCCTCACTCTTGGCGTTCCATCCGATTTCGCGCAACTCGTTCACATGCGCCGGCACCATGCGCTTGATCGCTTCAAGCGTGCGGCCCTCACCGGTTACGGCGATTTCCATGCCGTTGTCGAGCATGCGCTCGGACGCAACCGCGCGCAGCGTCACTTCGTTCATATCAATGAGGTGCTGCCTCAGCGCCGCGATGTTGACTTTCGACCAGTCGGTCGACGGGTCGGCTTGTAAAATCTGCACGACTTCCTGAATTGCGCCGAATGCATCCTGTCCCGGCATGGACACTGCGCCGGACTGTTGCCCATGCATGCCACCATGCATTCCCATTCCGCCTTGCATTCCACTGTGCATTCCGCCTTGCATTCCACCGTGCATTCCGCCTTGCATGCCGCCGTGCATGCCTTGGCCCATTTGGCCGCCACCTTGGGTCTGCATCATCTGGCTGTGCATCTGGTCCATCATCGCGCCTTGCATCGGCCCGTGCATGCCCATGGGCCCGCCAGACGAGATCTGACCGAAGGCATAAACCGTCGCGGCGAGAACCGCAGACGCTGCAATCGCCGTCTTCCAGGGAAAATTCGACATCGGAGCCTTCCTTTGAGATTGACGTTTTGCCCCTAATGACCTTGTAACGCGCTTTCCGAAAGCCGTATATGATCGAGATCATATCCGTCTTGGCCGCAGCAGAGTGATTTTGTTTCGGCTCCGCTTGATTTCCCCACTACGTTCCATCGCCGCGAGCGTCCGGTAAAACGCTTCGTGCGTGAGCCCAAGTTCGGCGGAGGTCTCCTTCAGCGTGTTGTGCAATTCGACCGTGCAGCCATCGGCCCCCGCATTGACCCCGAGATAGTGACGGATACGGTCCCGCGCCGAGCGGATATTGCGCTGTTCGATACGCGTGCGCAGGTTCATCACTTGCCGCGCCAAAGTTGCCGTGAATGCACGCGCGGCCGCGGGATCCTTTTCGAATGCGCCGAGCATTGCCGTTTTCGGATAAATCCGCACCGCTGCATTGGTGCTGGCAATGGCGTCGCAATGATAGACCGGTGAGAACAGAGAAGCTTCGGCCAGCGTGTCGCCGGGCCCGGCAACATGCAAAACTATCTCCTGCCCCGCGCGATCGACACGCACCAGCCGCACACGACCGGAAATAACTTCATAGAAACCGGCGGTCTTGTCGCCGAACCGGAAGAGCGCCTGACCCGATTTGAGTTTTCGGTCGATGGCCGCAGCACGTGCTGCAGCTGGAAGCCAATCCTTAAGCGGCATTGTCAGCCTCCCGGCAAATGGCTCCGCGCATTATACCGCGCTCACCAGATCTCGCTGACCGCCGCGCCTCCAATGACCTCAGCGACACGCGCGCGAGTGCCGCGGCTGACGTCTTCCGGAAGTGCATCCGGCGGGAAGAAGCCATGCGCGATGATTTCGTGATTGGGCTCCGGATTCCTTTCCTGCCGGAAATCGCGAACCACAAAGAGGGCCACGTGATCGCGCCGCGAGGCGCGTTTATTGAAATAGACGCTATAAAGCTGCGGCGTCGTCGCGATCTGGATATTTCCTTCCTCGGCCAACTCGCGCGCCAGCGCTTCGAGCAGGGTCTCGCCGGTCTCAACTCCGCCACCGGGCAAGTGCCAGCCGGCAACGTAAGAGTGCTTGACCAGGAAAATACGGCCTGCACCGTCGATGACCATGGCACGTACGCCCAACGTCGTACCGCGCGAAAAGCGCCAGTAAGAATGCAGGACCGTGCGGATCACCGGTTCGAACTTGCGGCGCAGACGTTGCAATCGCATGCCCTTTGTCATAGCCCGCGCGGCGTGGCAGACGGAAAGGTGTTAAACGGCCGCTGTTCCCCTAGAATGCCTTCACTATATGGCATAAACCGACCAGCAGGCGATCAAGAGGACCCCGTGAAACGATTTTCCGACCTGACCGAACAGGAAGTGCTGGCCCTTGCGATTACCAACGAGGAAGAGGACAGCCGGATTTATCGCGGTTTCGCCGAGGGTCTGCGCGAGCAATTTCCTTCCTCCGCCAAGGTGTTCGACGAGATGGCGGAAGAAGAAGTGCACCACCGTACGATGCTGTTCGATCTCTACCGGAAAAAGTTCGGCGACTATTTGCCGCTGATCCGCCGGCAGGATGTGAAAGGCTTTCTGCAACCGAAGCGGCCTCTCTGGCTGACGCGGCCGCTCGGTCTCGACGAAGTTCGCAAATTTGCTGAGAACATGGAGTTTCAGGCCGAGCGTTATTATCGCAAGGCGGCTGCGACCGCGCGTGACGCTTCGGTGAGACAATTGTTGATCGAACTTGCCGAGGCCGAGGCTGGCCACGAAAGCCTCGCCCATAAACTCAGCCAACAGATTCTCACTACCGGCGCGCGTGCGAAAGAAGATGAGACCGCGCGGCGCATGTTCGTGCTGCAATATGTCCAGCCGGGTCTTGCCGGCCTGATGGACGGTTCGGTCTCGACGCTGGCGCCGCTGTTTGCGGCGGCTTTCGCCACGCACAATACCTGGGAGACTTTTCTGGTCGGCATGGCGGCTTCGGTCGGCGCCGGGATTTCGATGGGCTTCGCCGAGGCGCTTTCCGATGACGGTTCGCTCACCGGCCGTGGCACACCGTGGCTGCGCGGCACAGTGTGCGGGGTGATGACGGCAATCGGCGGGCTCGGCCACACATTGCCTTTCCTTATCCCCCATTTCCATATTGCGACTGTGATTTCGATAATTGTGGTTGCGATCGAACTGGCGGCCATTTCCTGGATCCGCACGCGGTTCATGGATACACCGTTCCTGCAGGCGGCGTTTCAGGTGGTGGTCGGCGGCGTGCTGGTGTTTGTTGCCGGCATATTAATCGGTAGTTCGTAGCCTCTTAATCGGTAGTTCGTAGCCTCTCTCAACTTGTCATGGCCGGGCTTGTCACCACAAGTCGGGTCTACCCGACTTGTGGCTTCTCATTAAAAGTTGCGAAAGTCGGGCAAGCCCGACTTCCGATGCCATCCACGTCTTTGATCATGCTGCGATTCAGCCAAGACGTGGATGCCCGGCATGAGGCCGGGCATGACGGAAAAGATCATGTTCACCCTGGCTCACCTTTCAGATCCGCACCTTGCGCCACTGCCCGAACCGCATTGGACCGAGCTGATCGGAAAACGCATCACCGGCTACATCAACTGGCGGTGCAAACGGCGTTTCGTTCACGATCCGGCGACGCTCGCCGCAATCGTTGCAGACGTTAAGGCGCAGGCCACGGACCACATCGCGGTGACAGGCGACATCGCGAATATCGGCCTCGCGGCGGAATATCTGTCGGGCCGGGACTGGCTCGAAAATCTCGGGCCGACACGAGACGTCACATTCGTCCCTGGCAATCACGATATCTACGTACGTGAATCCGCCGTCTTCGCGTCGCGCCAATGGGGCGCCTATATGAGCGACGATGACGGCACGGGCGGTTTCCCATTCGTGCGCCGGCGCGGCAACGTCGCGATGATCGGGCTTTCAACCGGTGTGCCGACGGCGCCATTTCTTGCAACCGGATGGCTGGGAGCAACGCAATTCGCCGCGCTTGCCATCGCACTCAACAAACTCAGGGCCGAAGATCTGTTCCGCGTCGTGCTGCTTCACCATCCACCGGTGACTGAAGCGGCCCAGCAGTATCGCCTGATGGATGCCAAAGTTTTTCTGCGTGTCATCGGCATGCATGGTGCCGATCTTGTGCTGCACGGCCATGACCATCTCCACATGATCAACTGGCTGGATGGACCGGACGGCACACGCGTGCCAGCTGTCGGCGTGCCTTCCGCCTCGGCGCTGCACGCCAGCGGCAAGGATGTTGCCGCCTACAATCTCTATCGAATCGGTGGCACGCGCGGCGCCTGGCAATGCGAATTGATCTCGCGCGGTCTAACACCTTCGGGTGAGATCACTCAGCAAAAACGATTTATGCTGCTTGGCTAGGGCCGCGAGAGAAGGGCAAGCGCGACAAGCGCGGCAACCCCGGCGAAAACCCCAAGAATGAATGCGCCGATGGCGCGCCAATGCCAGCGGCGGCGCCTGTGCCGCAGCACCGTTTGTGCAACGTCGCGTCCGGCATCGTCGGTCAACGCGCGCTCGCGCTCCACCATCCGGCGCGCGACGTAGCGCGTGATCGACTCTACAAGAGCCGGCACTTCATACGATTCCGCGAGCACCGCGCGTCCGTAACGCGTGTCCTGCACAAAACGATATTGACGCTTGTCGCGGCCCATCTCGACATGCGCCACCACGTCGATCCAGAGCTTTGGTACATCGCCCTTGCTCAGGCCGCGGTCGAACAGCTCGACATCATCAGGAATGCCCTTGAACAATGGATCGAGCGCTTCGTTCAGCAGTTCGAGCCGGGCCGCGTCGGCATCGCGCAGATCGACGACAACGCCGGAACGCTCGGCCGCTTCAATGCGCGCTTCGCGCACGGCTTCCGTCAGCGGCTGCACAGTTTCCACTTTTTCAGGTTCCGGATTTTTCCGTTCCCACATACCGCCAATCTAACAACGGCGGACCGAGGGGCAAGAAAAAAAGCGTGCGTTTTCAAGACGTTTTCATCACGGGTGATCACCGCACTGGAACCACGCCATAGCGGCGAGCCCAGCCCAGACCGTCTTCGGTGCGTCCGCGGGGCCTGTACTCGGCGCCGATCCATCCCTCGTAGTCTGAGTTATCCACAGCTTCGAACACCGCGGCGTAGTTGATCTCGCCCTCGTCCGGCTCATGCCGCGTGGGAACAGCCGCGCACTGCAAATGGCCAATAACGGGAAGGAACTTTTGCAGGCGATGGATCAAATCGCCGCCGACAATTTGCACGTGATAGAAGTCGAACTGCATCCGGAGATTTGCTTTGCCGGCTTTCCCGATGACATCGGCCGCATGCTCGACGTGGTTGAGAAAATAATTCGGGCGGTCGCGCCCGTTGATCGGCTCTATCAGCAGTTTGATGTTTTTCGCGCCAGCCATATCGGCGGCCCGCATAAGATTGTCGGTGAACACGCGATCAGCCGCGGGGCGCTGCTCGGGGGCAACCTTGCCTGCAAGACAGTGAATTGCGCTCGCACCAATCGCGCTCGCATAGTCCAGTGCGCGACCGAACAGCACCTGCCAGTCCTTCTCGCGCCCGGGAACGGCGGCGAGACCAAATTCTCCATCGCGCTCGCCAGGCGGCGTATTCAGCCCGAGGATCGTCAGCTTGTTCTTTTCGATTGCCGTCTTCACCGCGCAGGCCGGCACATCGTAGGGAAATTGCAGCTCGATAGCCTTGAATCCCGCTGCCGCTGCTGCGTCGATCCTCTCCAGTAGTGGCCGTTCGGTGAAAAGATAGCCAAGATTGGCGGCAAAACGCGGCATGGGGTCCCCGATGATCACTTGCGCGCGGACGCGCGTCCGTATTCATTAGCGCCGCGAGCCAGGCAACACCATCCCGGAAGGTCCATGTCCGCCAATACCGCTTTTCATATCGCCGTCTTGCCGGGCGACGGCATCGGATCGGAAGTGATGGCGCCGACGCTCGACATCCTGCGGCGCATCGAGGCAAGAACGCCGAGTCTGAAATTCCGTTTCACAGAAGCCGCCGCCGGTGCCGGTCACTACAAGGAGACCGGCAAGTCAATGCCGGATTCTACGGTCAAGCTTTGCGAGGAGGCCGACGCTATCCTGCTGGGCGCCTGCGGCCTGCCCAGCGTGCGTTATCCCGACAATACAGAGATCATGCCGCAGGTCGAGCTGCGTTTCATCTTTGACCTCTACGCCGGTGTGCGACCGGCGCGGCTCATCCCCGGCATTCCCAGTCCGATCGTCGGCGCAGTCGAACGTGGCATCGATTTCATCCTGATCCGTGAATCGACCGAAGGTCTGTTTGCCTCAATGGGCAAAGGTGTCGTGACCCACGACGAGGCGCGCGAAACCCTGGTGATTACCCGCAAGACCTCGCAGCGCCTGTTCGACTTTTCGCTGCGGCTTACCGAACGGCGCAAAAAGCGCGGCAAGCCCGGTTTGCTCACGTGCGTCGACAAGGCGAATGCCTTCAAGGCTTACGCCTATTTCCGTTCGATCTTTGACGAACGCGCGAAGAATTTTCCCGATGTAAGAACCAGTCATGTCTATGTCGACGCCTGTGCCGCACTGATGGTGCGTCGGCCATGGGATTTCGATGTCATGGTGATGGAAAACATCTTTGGTGACATCCTCTCCGATCTCGCCGCCGGGTTGATCGGCGGCCTTGGCATCGCACCATCCGCCGATATCGGCGACAAGCATGCTGTGTTCCAGCCGTGCCATGGCACCGCACCCGATATCATGGGCCAGGGCAAAGCCAATCCGACCGCAATGTTTCTATCGGCGGCAATGATGCTCGACTGGCTCGCTGACAAGCACGATCACTCGCCGGCCGCGGATGCCGCGCAACGGATCGAACGCGCAGTGGACAAGGCTTACGCCGGCGGCATCAAACCGATGGAGTTCGGCGGCAAGGATGGCACGAATGCAATCGCCAAGGCCGTGCGTGCGGCGCTCGACTGACGGGAGGCCCTGATGTTGTTTTCTGTTTTCACGCTCGATAACCCTGACGCCGCCGACAAGCGCAAAGCCGTGCACGGCGCGCATGTCGCGCACCTCAAGAGCGCGAAGGACTTCGGGGTGACAATCACCGTCGGTGGGCCACTGGTGTCCGATGATGGCGGGAGCTCGATCGGCAGCCTGATGGTGCTGGAAGCACCCGACCGCGCGTCCGCGGAAAAATTCAACCGCGCCGATCCGTTTCACAAGAACGGCGTCTGGGGCAAGGTCGAGATCCGGAGATTCGATCGGAAGGAATAGTTATAAGCCGACGAAATCCTTGATCGCGGCGATGAACTGCTCCGGCTGTTCCAGTGGCGGACAATGACCGCAACCGGGCAATTGCACGTAACGAGCGCCCGCGACTTTGTCGACGATTTGCTTGTTGAGCAGCGGTGGTGTCGCTTGGTCGAACTCGCCACACACCACCAAGGTTTGCACCTTCATGTGGTGCAACAGCGGCACAAGATCGGTCTCCTGCAGAATCTTGCAGGCCGCTTGAAACGCCTTCGGGTCGATCTCAAGCAGAACTTTCTTGCGCTCTTCGATTTTCTCCGGATGCGCCGCCAAATAGGCGGGCGAGAACACGCGTTTGGCGGCTATTTCGGCGATGCTCCCCAGCCCGCCCTCAGCGACTTTGTCCGCCATCACAGCAAATGCTTGCCGCCCCTCCGGCGGAAAACCAGCCGCCGCATCGCTGAGCACGAGTTTCGAGATCCGTTCGGGATGCGCGAGCCCGAATGCAAGCGCGACGGTCCCGCCAAAGCCATTGCCCATCAGCACGGCGTCATTGGCGATGCCGAATTCATCGAAGCCATCCTCGATGACTGCAACATAAGCATCCATCAGTGCGAGCATCGCCGGCTGCGATCCGTGAAACCCGGGAAGATTAAACAGTGTGACGCGATGTTTCGCCGCAAGCGTCGGCAACACCGGGTCAAAGGCATGCCGATCGGTGAGCAGCGAATGCAGGACGACGAGGTCGCGCCCCTCGCCTGTCCGCACAGCGGTCAGCGTATCGCGTCCGGCGCTCAGTTGCTCAAATTGCATATGAAACTCCCACCGCCTTTAACTCGGAATGATGATGCGCGTTCCCTCGACCTGTCATCACCGGGCCTGTCCCGGTGATCCCGCTTGGGTGGGCACAACGCTTCCCTAAGCGAGATGGCCGGGACAAGCCCGGCCATGACGATTTGAAGGATTACGCGCCCGCGAAACTAGTTCCCTTCCCGCCAGATGCCGAGCGCTTCCTGTGCCGGCCGGTCGGAAATTGAAAACAGCACGGCCTCTTTTTCGATCTGATGCGAATAGGGCTTCCAGGTCGGCATGACAAACACATCGCGCGGTCCCCACTCGATGGTTTTTCCCTCGACCTTGGTTACGCCCTTCCCTTCGAGGCACGCAAAAATCGTTCCGTCGGTCGAGCGATAACTGTCGCCCTTGAAATTCTTCGGCAAAAGCGAGAGATGCGCACCCATGGTCGGCGATGACCAGCCGCCGTTGAACGGATTGGCATAGCGCAGGCGATAGCCGTGCCGTTTGTCGACGTCGCCTGTGTTTTTCATGCGATCAAGGATCGGGCGCACGCGCTCATAAGCGTAGTTGATGACCGGCGAGCGGATCATCGAGGTATCGGTGCCATCGGGCAGCACGCTCGAACCAAAACGCCAAAGAGAATCGTTATCGACTCGCGCCGTGTTCTGCACCGCCGCGTCGAGATGCTCCGAGAACGCCGTTTCGAAGAAGTTCACCGTCGGTACGTCCAGCACATCGAGCCAGATCATCGCTTGTTTCGACTCGTTGCCATGATCGTGTGCCGTCCAGTTCGGCGTCAGAACGAAGTCGCCGTATTTCATGACGGTCTTTTCGCCATCGACCTGGGTGTAAGCGCCGTCACCATCCAGAATAAGCCGGATCGCGGAAGCGGTATGACGATGCGCGCCGGCGATTTCCCCCGGCAGGATCAATTGCAGGCCGGCATATAGTGTATTGGTGATGCGCGACTGGCCGCGCAGCGCGGGGTTCTCGAGAACGAGCACGCGCCGCTCGGCTTCTTCGGTCGTGAGCAGGCGGCCGGCCTCTTCGACCAACGGCTTGACTTCATCGAAGTGCCAGATCGCCGGTATGCATTGCGTCACCGGCTGCTTGGTGACGATATCTTTCAACACCTCCCACAGCGGCGTCATGTCGCGCTGTGAAATGCGCTCATAATATTCGGCACGTTTCGGGTTCGCGCTGCCTTCGTATTTTTGCGCCTTTTTGCTCTCGTTTTTAGCAGCCGGGGCAGTGGCGGCTTCCATCGATTCCTCCTGAGATTGGCTTCTTAGGCCTTAGAATAGTCGCTGCCGGCGGCCGGCAACAGTGGCCGATTGCAGGCAAAATCGCGCATCAGTTATTCACTGAACCGCCATCAACCACCAGGGATTGGCCGGTCACGAAATCGCTATCGCTCGAAGCCAGGAATACAAGCGCGCCGAGGAGATCTTCCGGATAGGCATCGCGCTTGAAGGCGCGGCTGTTGCGCACCGGCATGCGTTCTTCCTCGACATGGGTGGTGTTCTCAAGGCCGGTGTCGCTGAGGATGTAACCAGGTGAAAGCGAATTGACCGCAATGCCGTATTCGCCGAGCTCCCGCGACAATGAACGCGTGAAAGCGAGGATCGCGCCTTTTGAGGCAACGTAAGGCAGCATGCGGGGGACGCCTTTGTAGGCCGCACCCGACGCGATGTTGATGATCTTGCCGCTGCGCCGCGCCATCATATGCGGCGCCACATGACGCACCATAAGATACGGACCACGCACATTGACCGCCATCACGCGATCCCAGGTCTCGGTATCCCATTCGTTGAAGTTTCTCGGTTTGAGCGTCGCGTAGTAGGCGGCGTTATTGACCAGCACATCGATCTGCCCGAAGCGATCGATGGTCTGTGCCACGAGATGTTTTACTGCTTTTTCATCGCTGACATCGAATTTCGCGCTGGTCACCGAATTCGCCCCGTGACGACCGGCGATCTCTTCCGCCAGTTCGCGGCCATCAGCAATGTCAGCAATCATGACGCGCGCGCCCTCGGCGGCGAGCGCTTGGGAATAGTGGCGCCCGATCCCCTTGGCGCCGCCCGTTACGATTGCGGTTTTGCCCGCAAGTCTTGCCATCTTGTCCTCCGTCATGGCCGGGCTTGTCCCGGCCATCCACGCCTTTATTGTTTTCGATCATGCAAGACGTGGATGCCCGCGACAAGCGCGGGCATGACGCGGTAAAGGGAGCGTTCATGCCAAAAGATACTGCCGATCGTCTGGAGATCCGAGCACTGGTCGAGAACTGGGCGCTTTGGCGCGATGCGCGGATGTGGGACCGATTTCGCACCGTCTGGCACAAGGACGGCCAGATGTGGGCTACCTGGTTTCAGGGTTCATATGAGGAATTCATCCGGGTCAGCCAGGAAGGCTACGACCGCGGCGTCCGTATCATGCACATGCTTGGCGGCATGACGATCGACATCAAAGGCAAACGCGCTATCGCGCAGACCAAGATGACGATTTCGCAGCGCGCGCCGGTCGAGGGCATCGTCTGCGACGTGGTGTGCACCGGGCGCTTCTACGATTTCCTGGAGAAGCGCAAAGGCAAGTGGGGCATCGTCCTGCGTCGTCTTGCCTACGAGAAAGACCGCCTCGATCCGGTCGATCCGTCAGCGACCCTGAAGCTCGATCAATCCTTGCTGGCGCAATTTCCGGAGGGCTACCGTCATCTTGCTTATCTCCAGACCAAAATTGGCTACAAGATAAAGCCCGACATGCCGGGCCTTGATGGCCCTGATCTCGATGCGCTCTATGCCAAGGGCGAAGCCTGGCTCAAGGGACGAAAGCTCTAGGTATGTCCCCGGGGTTGGCGGGCGCGAAAAGAAGTGCGATTTTGAGACACGTGGTGGCGATATAGAAAGCCACGGGGGGATCTGCCATGTCGCTTGCCGACAAATTCAACCTGCTCAATGAATTCAACATTCTGCGCCTCATGTGCGGCCTGTTCCTGATCCCGCACATATACGGCAAGTTCTACGAGCCGGCCGCGCTCGGCTTCTTCAAGGCCGCCAAATTCCATCCGCCGGAATTCTGGATGTATCTGGCCGGCACTATCGAAACGGTGCTGGCAATCGGCTTGATCTTTGGATTCTACGTGACCATTTGCGGCGCGATCGCCTGCGTCCATTTGTTGGTCGCGGCCGCCGGGGTCTATCGCGTCACCGGTAAATGGCTCTGGAATATCGGCGGCTACGAATACTGCCTGTTCTGGGCGCTCGCCTGCCTGGTGGTGGCGATGCACGCCTACTACGCTGGCGGCATCTGGGGCTAAACGAAATCCGTCGTCTGATATCTCCGCATCTCGAAAGGAACTCCGTCCGATGGCTAGCGTTCTATTTTCTCCCCTCACCATGCGCGGTCTCACATTGCCCAACCGGGTCGTGGTGTCGCCGATGTGCCAATACAATTCCAACAACGGTTCGGCCAATGACTGGCACCTAATGCATCTCGGCAATATGTCGCTCGGTTGCGCCGGGCTGGTGATGTGCGAGATGACTGATGTCAATCCACAAGGTCGCATCTCGCCGAAATGCGCAGGCATGTGGTCCGACGAAAATGAAGCCGCGCTCAAGCGCGTACACGACTTCTGCCGGCAGTACGGCGTTGCCAAGCTCGGCGTGCAGCTGGCTCATGCCGGACGCAAAGGCCCGACCACTCCGCCCGCCGCCGGTGGCAAGCCGATCCTTGAGGGCCCGGACGCATGGACGCCGGAAGCGCCATCGGCCCTGCCCTACGACACCGGTTGGCCGGTACCCCACGCGATGACCAAGGACGACATCAAGCGTTGCATCGGCGAATTCGCTGCCGCCGCAAAGCGCGTTGAACGTATCGGCTACGACGTGATCGAGCTGCACGCCGCGCACGGCTATCTGGCGCATCAATTTCTGTCGCCAATCTCTAACCAGCGGATCGACGAGTATGGCGGGTCACTCGAAAACCGCATGCGCTTTGCAATCGAAATGTTCGAAGCCGTGCGTAAAACTTGGCCAGAGCAGAAGCCGCTCGGGATGCGCGTCTCCGCCACCGACTGGGTCGACGGCGGCTGGACGCCAGAGGAAACGGTCGTCCTTGCGAAAGAGCTGAAAAAGCGCGGCCTGGATTACATGGACGTATCGAGCGGCGGTCTTTCACCGGCGCAGAAGATTCCGCTGTCTCCGGGATACCAGGTGCCGTTTGCGGAAAAGGTGAAGAGGGAAAGCGGCATTACGACTATGACCGTTGGCCTGATCGCCGGCTACCAACAGGCGGAAGACATCGTCGCATCCGGTAAGGCCGATCTGGTTTGTCTTGCACGAGCGGCGATCTGGGATCCGCGCTGGGCCTGGCACGCGGCTGAGGAGCTGGGTGCCGAAACGCCCTATGCGCCGAAGACAATGGCTGGTCACCCAAAGTTGCGGCCGCAGCTCTTTCCGAAGCGGGCGCAGGCGGCGGGCTAGCAGGCCGGCCTCATCCTGAGGAGCGGCCGAAGGCCGCGTCTCGAAGGATGGGCTCCACGGTTCGAGACGGCGCGCTTCGCGCCTCCTCACCATGAGATTACTACCCGCCCGCCTTGACGCGCTTGATGAACTTACCGAACGCGGCGAGCTGCGCTTTCACCGCGTCCTTGGTGCCTTGGTCGGTGAGTTCGAGCGAGGACTGGTCGAACTTGCTTGCGGCATTGCCGACAAAAACTTCCGGCGTACCGAAGATGAAAGCCTTCAGGAACGTCATCGACATACGCCAGTGATATTGCATGCGCGCCCCGCCGAGCGGGCCTTGCGAGCACGACTGGATCGCGACCGGTTTGCCCTCGAACGGCTGTTCCTTCATGCGCGACACCCAGTCGATCGCGTTCTTCAAGCCGCCCGGCATCGACCAGTTGTATTCCGGCGTTACAAACAGCACGCCGTCGGCCGCGCGGATGGCGGCCGCGAGATCTTCCGCCGGTCCCGGAAAGCCGGACGCCTCTTGCATGTCGGCGTTGTACAGCGGCAGCGTTCCAAGAGGTGGTGCAGTTACGAATTTGATTTCGGGCGGCGCAAGCCCCGGCAAGGCGCGCGTCAAAGCGGCATTGTAAGAACCCTTGCGGAGTGAGCCGCAGATGACGAGCACATTGAACTGATCAGCCATGTCTTCCTCACATTATTTATTTGGCTTCGAGGCCGGCCAATTTGGCGACTTCCTGGAAACCCTTGATGTCGGATTGAATGACTTTACGGAATTCAGCGGGCGACGACAGGTTCACGGCTGCGCCTATCCCGTCGAGCCGATTCTTGACAGCATCTTTGGCAAGCACTTCCTTCATCGCCTTATGAAGCTTGTCGATGATGGGTTGCGGCGTGCCAGCCGGAAACGCGAGCCCGTACCAGCCAAGGTAGCTAATTCCAGTGATGCCGCTCTCGGCGAGCGTCGGAATATTTGGAATTGCCGGCCAACGTGTTGGGGTTGCCACCGCGAGCACGCGAATATCGCCGGAATCGATTTGGCCGCGGATCGGGTGATAAAGCTCAACAGCAAATGCCGCATCGCCGCGAAGCAACGCGCTGATCACATCGCCTGTTGTCCTGTACGACACCGCTTGCGCATTGATAGAGGCGCGCTGGCGCAAATGCTCGGCAACAAGATGCTGCGTCGAGCCCAAGCCCACCGTTGAGTAATTCAATTTGCCCGGTTGCTTGTTGATGTATTCAATGAGGCCTTTGATGTCCTTGGCCGGAGAATCTTTTGGCACTACCACAACGAAGGCGGAATTCGTGAAAATTCCGACCGGCGCAAAGTCTTCCACCGGATCGTAAGGCACCTGCTTGACCATCACCGCAGATACCGAATGGCCCATGCTGAGCGAAACTAGCGTGTAGCCATCCTTCGCCGCCTTTGCCGCTATGCCGCCCGCAATGCTGCCGCCCGCGCCGGGACGATTTTCGACAATGAATTGCTGGCCCAGAGATTCCGATAGCCCGTCGGCGAGGATACGTGTGGCCACATCGGTTCCGCCGCCGGCGCCGAACCCGACCAGAATATGTACCGGCCGCGACGGCCATTCCTGTGCGAACGTGGGTGGCGCCGCCATCAACAGCGCGACGGCCAGCAACCCTGCGACATGAGTGCGTCTCATGATTTCCTCCCCGAGTGCGGGCCCGCCTCCTCCCGGCGAGCCTGTTATTATCGTTCAGAAGACGCGTGCCGGCAGCGCATTGTCAATCAGGACTGATCACCTCTCGTCCTCAATGGGGTTGTGCAGCACGCCAATGCCCTCGACTTCGATTTCGCAGGTATCGCCCGCTTTCATCCAGACCGGCTCGGGTTTGCGGGCATGGCCTACTCCCGAAGGCGTGCCGGTTAGAATGACATCGCCCGGCTCCAGCGTGATGCCCTTGGTGAGATAGACCAGCGTTTCCGGCAGCGGAAACATCATGTTTGCCGTATTGTCGGACTGCATGACGTTGCCGTTGAGCCGGCTCATGATCTTCAGGCCCTTGCCGCCAGCCGGGACTTCGTCGGCGGTCACCATCCACGGGCCAAAGCCGCCGGTGCGGTCAAAATTCTTGCCCATGCCCCACTGCGTCGTGTGCCGCTGGAATTCGCGCACCGAGCCTTCGTTGGAGCAGGAATAGCCAACGATGCAATCGAGCGCATTCAGCATGGTGAGATGCTTGGCGCGCTTGCCGACAATGGCGACCATTTCCGCTTCGTAGTCGAGCTGGATCGACTCCTTCGGCCGGATGATCGGCTGCATATGCGGGACCATCGAGGTGAGCACGCGAAAGAAGATTGAAGGAAATTTCGGAATATTGTCGCGCTGCGGACCTTCCTTGACATGGTCGAGATAATTCAGCCCAAGGCAAATGATCTTGCCGGGCCGAGCGACAGGCAGCGCATATTTCAATCCGGCAAGCGGACGGTGCGCTGACGCCGGCGCCTTTTTGGCAAGATCCGCGAGCGGTTTGACGTCGCCGTTGCTGCGCCGCAGGACTTCGCCGAGATCTCCCGGCACGTTTGCATCCACCGCCTGCAGATCGATGACACTGTCGCTGTCGACCACGCCCAGCCGCACGCTGTTATTCGCCTCAAAACTTACGATTTTCATGAACTAGCCCTGCCTGAATGAAAACGCCCGGCCGGAGAGGCCGGGCGGCGCATGGCTTAGCGCAGTCAATCGAATGCGAGCAAGTCAGCCGGCAAAGGTAAAAGCCTGAATCGAGAAATATTTGGGCGCGTCAATCCAAGCTCCCGCCGACAGCCAGCCGACGCCGCGCGCGAGCGCCGCGAGCGATTCAACGCTGTATTTGTAGCTGTTCTCGGTATGAATAGTTTCGCCCGCACGGAAATCGATCGTCTCGCCGGCGACTTTGACCTTTTGGCGTTTCAGGCTGGCCAGGTGCATTTCGACCCGGTGGCGTTCGCGATTGTAAAACGCGTGATGCTCGAAAGTATTGAGCCGGAAGGTGCCACCAAGCTCGCGGTTGATGCGGGTCAGCAGATTGAGATTGAACTTCGCAGTAACGCCCGCCTTATCGTTGTACGCGGCGTTAAGCACCTCGGCCGGTTTGACCAGGTCGACACCAATGATGAGCGTGGCGCCGGCGCCCAGGATGTCCGCCGAATTGCGCAGAAACGCCGAAGTCTCGTGCGGTTCGAAATTGCCGATAGTTGAGCCGGGAAAGAATCCGACTCGCACCGGCGCAGCTTTGGCCTCATCAGGCAGATTGAAGGGCTTGCAGATGTCGGCGGTCACCGGCAGCACCTTGAGCTGCAGAAAATCGCGCCGCAGTTCCGCCGCTTCCTGCTCGATCATTTCGCGGCAGATATCGACCGGCACATAAGCGGCGAGCTTTGGCGCTGCCCGCAGCAGAATGCGGGCCTTCTTGCTTGAACCGCTGCCAAATTCCACCAGCGCCGCTCCTTGTGGAATCAGTTTTGCGATATCTGCAGCGTGATCGCGTAACATCGATATTTCACAACGGGTCGGATAATACTCCGGCAACTCAGTAATGCGCTCAAACAGCTGCGAGCCGGTCGCATCATAAAAATATTTTGCCGGCAGCGTTTTGGGCATCGAACGCAATCCTTCGATCACGTCGGTTTCAAACGTGGGAGTGTCCGGGCCTTGCTGCGGGATATGCTTGCGGGCAACTGCGACCATGTCGGGACCCTCACACAAACTCTGCCAGCCGCAGGCCGCTGAATTGCCACCGCGCCGGGGGATAGAAGAAATTGCGGTAACTCACGCGCTCGTGGCCCTCGGGCGTTGCCAATGAAGACCCGCGCAGCACCATCTGGCTGACCATGAACTTCCCGTTGTACTCGCCGAGCGCACCCTCTGCCGCCCGATAGCCCGGGTAGGGCAGATAAGCACTGCGGGTCCATTGCCAAGCGATGCCAAATGCGTCTGCGATAACGTTTGCGCGAGCCGCGACTTCCCACTCCGCTTCGCTCGGCAGATGTTTGCCGGCAAAGCGGGCGAACGCGTCGGCCTCGTAATAGCTGACATGTTGCACGGGAGCGGCGGGATCGACCGGTTTCAGACCCGCCAGCGTCATCGTATGCCAGACGCCGTCTTTTTGCCGCCAATAGCCGGGCGCCTGCCAGCCTTCTGTCTGCGCTGTCGTCCAGCCGTCAGAGAACCACAACGATGCGGTCGTGTAACCGCCGGCTGCAATGAATTCGCGCCACTCACCGTTGGTGACCAGGTGCCGCGCGATCCGCACACGCGGAATCAGTTCGTCATGCAGTGGCGTCTCGTTGTCGAAACAAAAACTTTTGCCGTCGTGGCCGATTGAGTGGGTTCCGTGCGGCACCTCGACGAAACCCCGCGGGCCTTGCGTCGCCCGCGGAGGTTGCCACTCTGCATTGTAGACAGGGTCGGTCGGGTTCTGCGCGAAGGCGTGCAAGATGTCAGTGAGCAGCAATTCCTGATGCTGCTGTTCATGATGCAGGCCAATCTCGACGATTGAGAAAATACGCTCGGCTTCGTTGGCAGACGCTTGCTCGATCAGCCTCGCGACTGCGGCGTCGACATGCGCGCGGTAGGCCGCGACATCCCCGCCGTTCGGCCGCGTGATCAGGCCCCGCTGCGGCCGTGCGTGCCGCGGACCGGCGGCGACGTAGTAGGAATTGAACAGGAACGGAAAGCGCTCATCGAAAATCGTGTAAGAGGTATCATGCGGCACCAGCAGGAATTGCTCGAAGAACCAGGTGACATGGGCGCGATGCCATTTGGCCGGACTGGCGTCGGCCATTGACTGGACGATCTGGTCTTCCGCCGAAAGATGCGAAGCCCGCGTTTCCGTTTCCGCCCTGACGCGACGAAAGGCGTTCGCCCAAAATTCGCGGCTCTCGTCCAAGGAACGCTGCAAATTCGACGCCGGCCCGCCGCCTGGGGCCGGCGACATTGCAGTGCGCGCCATGGGGAGCCTCCGTCACTATACAAAGGGCTTGGGCAGTCGAATGTACGGACGAATACTGTTTATGGACGCAATTGTTCCATCGCCTCGCCGATGGGGCAACCTTGAATCGGCCTCTGACGGCCTTGTGATGAGGCCGTCACATTGCGCGAATCCTGCGAAAAAGGGGCCAGTTACAGCCTATTGGCCGCGCCGGAGGTCGAATTTGGTAGCGGGAGACCGCTGGCGTCTCTTCGGCAAGCCCCGGTGTAATGGGCAAAATAGAGATCGGGGCCGCTCATGAATTCACGAGCGGCCCTAGTTCTGGCGGATGTACCTCTTTCTCTCTCCTAAAAGACGTAGCGCCACGCCAATAGGATAGCGATGACCGCTACGACCAGCATCGTGAGCATTTGCCCACCGGCGCTCTGAAAAAAGCCGCTACTTTTTTCATTGGTGTTCTGCACTGACATGGTCGGTCTCCTCATAGACTTAGCCGTGCAAAATAAATTCGTGCACATTCGGTCGTGCCTCGCATTGACCTATGTCAATGCCTTGGCGTGCAACGAGCCGCTGTCAGCGATCAACTTTGATGCGGCCCACGCATTAGCTTGAGTGCGGCCTCAACGTGCCGCCAGGTCTCGGCCTCTTCGCTGTTTCCTTTTTCTTCAAAAGAGCGGGCCTTTTTGGCAGCTACAGCAACAGCTTTATCGCCGTGCAGCCCCAACAACTGTCGGGCGTAGTCCTGAGTTTCGATTTCTTGCATCTTCGGCCTCATCACATGAAGCTTTTGAGCTTTTCCAGGTCAGGAAAAATCTTGAACTAAAGATTTGCCGAGGAGTCATTGATCAGAATCAGACAGCACTACTGCCGCGTTTGGTCCGCTCGAACACGCAGTGAAAATGTCTGCTTGGGGGATTACCGCCGGCGTTGCAGTCAATGCATCGCCCGGAAACTGCCGCGCACTGCGCTGCGATCATTGGTCGCAATCTGACGCAGCTTTGCAATGTCTTTCACCACAACCTGTGCTGCGTCGATAGCAACGCCGGCCATTTTCAATCTGGCAAAGGCACGAGACAGCGACTCAGGTGTTAACCCGAGCTGCGCTGCTATCAAGACTTTGTCATAAGGCAACGCTATGGCGCGCTTGCCCTGGTTCGCCAATGCCAGCGACGCAAGATATTCAGCGACCCGCTGCACTCCACTTTGCACCTTGAGATGTTCAACTTGCTGAACGAGAAAATGCATGTGGGTGGAAATAGACGCGATCATCGATGACGCAATAAAAGGATTCTCCTGGATACACTTCACGAGATGATCGGCGGGAATGCGCCCCACGCGCGTCGTGGTGACCGCTTCCCCGTTTGCAATGTATCGATTGCCGGTAAATGCGACTGCCTCGGCGAAACTGTCGCCTTTGGTCATCGTTTCGATGACAGCTTCGTCACCGGACGGTGTCGTCCTGTAAAGTTTAACCCAGCCATCGATTACGATGAAAAATGCTGTGGCCGGGTCACCTTGCCGCATCATGCACTGATGGGGCCGCAACGTAACGGCAGTCGCCGGTGCAACGATATGTTGAATAGTCTCAGGCTTCAGCCCGCGGAAGACCGCAACGCGGCCAATGACTTGCAGATCGCCAGCTGTCAGCTTTGAGGACATAGAAAAAGCCTCAAACTAAACCGGCGCCATTCATCAAGCAGTTTGACCAGGGCGGCATTGATCTTGATCAATTGGAATACGCCCCAAAAAACTGAACAAATAACGTTCGCTTTGCCCGTAACATTCGAAACGTGCAGCATGTCGGCTGAGCGGCAGGCTATCCGAGATTGCCCGTTCCGCCGGAACCCGTTTTCTAATGTGATTTAGTCGGAGATCGAATTTGGTAGCGGGGGAGGGACTCGAACCCCCGACCTCCGGATTATGATTCCGCTGCTCTAACCAGCTGAGCTACCCCGCCATTCCGAAAAACGCGCCGGAATGGGCGCGATATAGGAAGCGCGCACAAATACTGTCAAGCAAGCCAACAAAGGCCGTTTCAGACGCCTATTTCGGCTGAAAGGACTGGTCGCCTCCCGGACTGCCGGGCGGTGGAATGACTGGCATATTGCCGCCGGGCGGCGCCGGCTGCCTGATTTCCGGATCTACGTGGTCCGGCGGGCAAATGACGCCATTCGAGCGCGCCAGTTTGTCGCTCAGGTTCCCTTTGCCGTTTTGGGTGTCGACCTCACCACCCTTCCCGATCGTTGTTTGCGTGTCCGAATGCGCGCAAGCTTTCGGGTCGAGCTGCTCGGTTTTTGGCGCTACCGGCGGAGTGGTCTTGGGTGGCGCTTGTCCGAACGCTGCTGCCGGCAGCAAAGCCAAAACCACCAAGCTGTAGACATTGGTTTTCATTGCACGCTCCATTTCCGGCGCGCACATACACCGCGCAGTACCAATAACGGCTTGGCGTAAAAGAGGGTTCCCGAAGGCGCTTTAATCGGCCATCCGCGCGAAGCGGATCAGCGAAAAATGCCCAAGCGGCGGCATCGGACGATGCTCGACCAGCCGCACGCCGCCGTGGCGCATCGCCCAGTCGGCGAGGCGGCCAAAACGGAATTCCGGACGCCAGCCGAGCCGGCGCGCGACCGGCGCAAAGCATACCTCGAACACGCGGCGCGGCCCTGCCTCAGCACCGATGTGGTTGACCAGCACGATTTCTCCACCGGGCCGGGTCACGCGCACAAATTCGTCGAGCGTTGTTTCCGGATTGGGTACAGCGGTTATGACAAATTGAGCGACGACCACATCGAAGGCGCGGTCTGGCAGCGCCATCCGTTCGGCATCCATCACCGCAAGCGCGTCGACATTGTTGAGCTTGAGTTCGGCGACGCGGTCCTGCGCTTTACGCAACATCGGTTCTGACAGGTCGATCCCCACCAGCCGGTTTTTCTGCGCATACTCTGGCAACGAAATTCCGGTACCGACGCCGACTTCCAGGATACGACCCCCCGCCGGGCCGCAAACTTCTTCGGCAGCCATGATCGCCGCGCGGCGGCCAGCGTCGAATACGGCACCGAACACCAGGTCGTATACAGGCGCCCATCGTGCATACGCACGTTCGACGCTTGATTTGTCGATATCCGCCCCCATGCGGTCGACTTAGCCGCGCATCACAGGCGCCGCTGTCCGCTGCTCATAGGCGCGATGGTCATCGGTCGCCGAAACGGCGCTCTTGATGAACCCGCCGCCCAGCACACGCGCCTGCCCCTCGCCCGCGTCATAGAATACGCAGGCCTGGCCGGGAGACACTCCGTGCTCGCCGTCCACCAGCTCGACTTCGCAACCGTTGGCGCCGTGCCGCAGCCATGCCGCCTGCGGCGGCCGGGTCGAACGCACCTTGACGAAGACTTCGCGGCGGTCGTCGGCAAGCGCTTCATCGAGCGATTCATCGCCGATCCAGTTGACATCGCGCAGCATGATGCGGCTCATCCGCAGCGCCTCGCGCGGACCAACCACCACATGGCGGCGCTCTGCATCGAGCCGGACGACATAGAGAGGCATCCCGGTGGCGAGCCCAAGACCGCGGCGTTGGCCGACGGTGAAATGAATAATGCCGGAATGTTCGCCAAGCACCTTGCCCTCGAGATCGACGATCGATCCAGGCTCAGCCGCACCCGGCTTCAGGCGCTCGATGACGTCGGCATAGTGGCCCGTCGGCACGAAACAGATGTCCTGGCTGTCATGCTTGTCGGCGACCGGCAAACCGAATCGGCGGGCAAGATCGCGCGTCTCCATCTTGGTCCGTTCGCCGAGCGGAAAGCGCAGGATGTCCAGCTGCTCGCGCGTTGTGCCGAACAGAAAATAGCTCTGATCGCGCTCTTCCTCGCGCGCGCGAAAGAGCGCGCGCCGACCGCCCCGCAGAGACCGGGAGGCAACGTAGTGACCGGTGGCGAGAACTTCAGCGCCAAGTTCGCGCGCGGTGATCAGCAGATCATGGAACTTGATCGACATATTGCATTCGACGCAGGGCACCGGCGTCTCGCCATGAATGTAGCTCTCGGCAAATCGATCGATCACCGCCTGCTTGAAGCGGCTTTCGTAATCGAGGACATAGTGCGGAATGCCAATGCGCTCGGCCACGCTGCGCGCGTCATAAATGTCCTGGCCGGCGCAGCAGGCACCCTTGCGATGGATAGCAGCGCCGTGGTCGTAAAGCTGCAGCGTAACCCCGACGACGTCGTAGCCTTCGGCCTTGAGCAACGCGGCTGTCACCGATGAATCGACGCCACCGGACATGGCGACGACGACACGGGTGTCTTCAGGCCGACGGTCGAGATCGAGGCTATTTCGCATGGCGCGCTTCTTACTATAGGTGGCGATGGAGGGCGCGCAATGCGAGCACGCCGCCCGGCAAATCTTGCCGTTTGGTTGTCACGGCTGCCGGGCGAAAACCACTCTTTTCCTTCGCCCGTCATTTACAAACATCTGAATAAAAACAGGAATTTGACCTTTCCGGGGCTGGCCTGACGATTGCACATCGAACGGTGGATATCCGCGGAGGTCTCCTAGTGCCCCAAGTTGCGTCTGATCCGAAGATTTACGCCCATAACCATACTTTGGCGCGGCTGAACCGCCCCACCCAGCAGTCTGATCGCGCGCCCTCGCCGTTCGAGAGTCTCCTCGATGCTGGCACGGAGGCCAGCGAGCAACCCGCACCGGCGCCGCCGGAAAACAAGACCGCGCCCGCCGATAGTCCACAGTCGACGGCCAAAACCACAGACAGCAAGCCGGCGGTGGCTAACGACAATGGCACCGCCAAGCAATTGAACGATGTCGATCCGCTCGATCAGCCGGATGGCGACGACAAATCAGCCGCTGACGGCAAACCTGTTGTGGACGTCAAGCTCGTCGAAGCGGCTGTCGACGGTGACAACACCAAGACGACTGACAACGGCAAGCCAAAGGACGCAGCGAAAACCGATGGTCCGGCCGTTACCCCGCCGAGCGACACGATTGTCGCCGCCACCGACAAGATTGCCGCTGTGCCTGTTCCGGCGCTGACGCCCCTGGCCCCCGACCAAGACGCGCAAGGTAAGGAATTGCCACAGCAAGCTCCGCTTGTCGCAGATACAGCGCCGCTGTTGAAATCTGTCGACGCGGGTTTACCGAAGATTTCGACCGCTAAACAGACCAATGCCAGCAGTGGGGCGGACGCGGGCAAGCAGGTCGACGAGGACCAGCCCGCCGATGAAACATTAGAAGCCGCGCAACCCACGTCAAAAACCGTCATGCCGGCTCATACCGACAAGCTGCAGCCCGCGGCAAACGACAGCGACAAGCAACACATCGCGCAAGCCCGCGGAGAAGACCCTGCCAACGGTAACCGCATCGCGCCCGACGCGACGGTATCCGTTTCCGCCGATGCCGGTACTGCGACACCGAACGTGACTGACAACGCGGCGCAGCCGATGTTGCCCGCCGGTCCCGCTCACACCGCACCGACGGCAGCGACGCCGCCCGCTCTCGTTGTGCCACCGAGCCCACAGGCGGCGGCTATTCCATTGGCCGGTGTTCCGCTCGAAATCGCGAGCAAGGCGCTTGCCGGCAAGAATCGTTTCGAGATCCGCCTCGATCCGCCCGAACTCGGCCGCATCGAAGTCCGTCTTGACGTCGACCGCGATGGTAACGTGACGTCGCGACTGACCGCCGACCGCGCCGATACGCTTGATCTGTTGCGGCGCGATGCCACCGGCCTTGAACGCGCCTTGCAGGATGCCGGTCTGAAAACCGGCGACAACGGCCTGCAATTCGCGCTGCGCGATCAATCGATGAACCAGCAGCAAACGAACAGCGGTCAGGCACCGGCCCAGCTTGTAGTGACCGACGAAACTCTCCCTTCGATCGACGCAAGTCTCCAGAACTATGGCCGTCTCGCCGGCCAGGGCGTCGGTCTCGATATCCGCGTCTGAGGATCAACTATGACAGCGATCTCACCCGCTTCTGTTACCGCGACCGGCGCAAGCTCGGTTTCGAACGCGATCGACAACACTGAAATCGCCAGCAATTTCACGACATTTCTGCAACTGCTGACGACGCAGCTGAAGAACCAGAACCCGCTCGATCCGCTCGACACAAACCAGTTCACCCAGCAGCTGGTGGAATTTGCCCAGGTCGAGCAGCAGATGAAGTCAAACGACGCGCTGTCGAGCCTGGTCTCGCTGGAAAAAAGCGCCGTAGCGAGCACGGCGCTCGCCTACGTCGGCGCAACAGTGGTGGTGGATGGATCGAACGCGCAACTGACCAAGGGTTCGGCAACCTGGAATCTGAATGTAACCAAGCCCTCGACCGCCACGATCACGATCAAGGATTCTACCGGCCAAAACGCCTTTACCGGCACGGTCGCGGTAAACCCCGGCACGCAGACCTTCAACTGGAACGGCCTTGGCAATGATGGACGCACCTGGCCGGACGGAACGTATACGCTTACCGCAACGGCGGTGGATGCCAGCAATCAGTCGGTCGCGATTTCAACCGAGGTTCAGGCGACCGTGGACTCGGTCGACCTTACGCAGGATCCGCCGCAGCTTTCGATCAACGGTCAGAATTTCACCCTCGACAAGATCAAGCGCATCGTGCGCCCAACAAGCTGACGGAGGTTCCCCTTCCACGCGGTTCCAGTGCCGGCTTACGGGGTGATTCCATCGGTGCCCAGGGCCTTACCGAAATCTTACCGGCCATAAAGGCCGTGCCGAGCCAGGCCACGCGCTCCATCCGTAACCAAAAGGTTATCGGAAAAGGGGCAAACATTGCCTGATGCATTTGCCATGCTTAGTCAAATTTTAAGCCGCCACCTGTAGCTTTTGGGCAGTAACTGCCAGTCGAGTCTTGTTTTGTGAGTGTACCAATGACCGAAACCCATCGCCCGAGGGTCAAATATGTCATCGGGCCTGATGGTAGTCCGCTTACGATTGCGGATTTGCCGCCACCGACGACCAAACGCTGGGTGATCCGCCGTAAGGCAGAGGTGGTCGCCGCGGTTCGCGGTGGCCTGTTGTCGCTTGAGGAAGCCTGCGCGCGCTACACGCTGACGGTCGAGGAGTTCCTCTCCTGGCAATACTCTATCGACCAGCACGGCCTCGCCGGGCTGCGCACCACCCGCATCCAACAGTACCGACAGTAGGGCGAGCCCTCGCCGCTCACCAACGCCGGCTCGCGCCGGCGATTTCTTTTCATGGCCGATGGCGGTAATTGACCGCGCCACTGCGTGATTTCTTTCGCATCGGCCCTCGCCGAATTAACCGGACGCTAACCTTAAACTGGGCAAATCTTGCCGGGTGAGGTGCATGCTGCGCGCCCACTGCGGGTAGGACAACACCGGTGCAAGGCTTCTTCGATTTCGTGAAGTCGCTGGGTGCTGCGCGAATGGCGGCGATGGCCGCGGTAACGCTGGCCCTGATCGGCTTTTTCTCATTCGTGATGCTGCAGATGACGTCGCCGCAAATGGTGCCGCTGTTCACCGATCTTTCGCCCGACGACAGCGGGTCGATCGTCAAGGACATGGAGCGTCAGGCAGTCCCCTACCAGCTCAAGAACGACGGCGCGATTATCTTGGTGCCGAAGGACATGGTGGCGCGGCTGCGCATGAAGCTCGCCGAATCGGGCCTGCCCAAGGGTGGCGGCGTCGGCTACGAGATCTTTGACAAGACCGACGCGCTCGGCGCCACAACCTTCGTCCAGAACATCAATCACCTGCGCGCGCTCGAAGGAGAACTCGCCCGCACTATCCGCAGCATCGATCGCGTGCAGGCGGCGCGTGTCCACCTGGTGTTGCCGGAGCGGCCTTTGTTCTCGCGCGACAAAGTCGATGCTTCCGGTTCGATTGTTCTCAAGGTGCGCGGAACGCTTGAGCCGCAACAGGTGCGGGCCATCCGTCACCTCGTTGCCACCGCGGTAAACGGCCTCAAGCCCGAACGCGTCTCTGTCATCGATGAAAGCGGCAAACTACTGGCGGATGGCGCAACACCGGACAATCCGCTGAACGGTGCGAGTTCCGACGAGCGCAAGCTCGCGTACGAAAATCACATGCGCAACGAAGTCGAAGCCATCGTGTCATCGGTGGTCGGTCCCGGCCACGCGCGCGTGCAGATCAATGCAGATTTCGACGTCAACCGTATCACCCAAACTTCAGATAAATTCGATCCGGACGGGCG
>DASPUD010000032.1:0-27640 GCA_035623095.1 Pseudolabrys sp. | reverse complement strand
GCATCTTGCCGGTGAAATCTTCAGCAAGAAGGCCGGCATTACGATGCAGCACATTCCCTACAAAGGTGCGTCCGAGGTCATGACCGGCATGCTCAGTGGCAGCATCGAGGTCATGTTCGTGACGCCGCCTTCGGTAATGGGGCTGCTCAAGGAAGGCCGCGTTCGAGCTCTAGCGTTTACCGGCAGCAAGCCTTTTCCAGCATTCCCGGATGTACCGCTGCTGAAAGATATGGTGCCGGGCTTCGAGCCGATGGGCTCTTGGGGCATGTTTTTCGTTCCCGCCAAGACACCGCCCGAGATCGTCGACAAGCTGAACGCGGCGGTACGCGCGGCTCTGCAAGCGCCTGCGGTCGCATCGGTCATGCAGCGTGATGGCTACATTCCGGACAATCGCACTCCCGCCGAAACCGCGGCCTACTTTCGCGACGAAGTGAAAATAATGGGCGAAGCGGTCAAAGCCGCCGGCATCGAGCCAAACTGAGGCGCTGCTATCCGACCGCGTGCAGCGGCTGGCCAGCGGCGGTTACCGACCGCGCGCTGATCAGTACGAACGCGACAACACAATCTTCGCTGCCACGATTGACCCAGTTGTGAATGGTGCCGCGTTGCACCAGCAAGTCGCCGGCCTTGAGTTTCACCACGACGCCGTCGTCAAGTTCCATGTCGATCGCGCCGGAGATGACCACCGCGTAGTCGATCGAATCCGTGCGATGATTGCGCGGCGCGACGCCCGGCTGATATCGCACAACGCGAAATACGGTGCCGTTTTCGACCGTCGTCTTGAACGAACCGGACGTCAGATCGTGAGAGCTGTCATTGTCGACCGGGAAGCCCTTGGTCGACCAGATCACGCTAGAAGATGCGCCGGGCCGGCTTGAGATCACATTCTCTACGGTCTCGTCGATCTCGATCTTAGCGCGGCCGTCGGCGGTATGCCCGGTCACGACACGGCGGATTTGCAGGCTCATGGCGGCTTCTTTCCCGTTACTGGTGTTCCGCGCGCTTGAGGAATTCCGCGAAGATCGCCGCCATGCGCGGCTCGGCATCGCGCCATTCCTTGCGGTCCCATTCCTTCAGCAGATCGGTGTCCGTGCGCTTCGCGACCACGTCGTCGTGCAGTTCGCTGCCGGTGATGAGAGCCGCAGCCTTGCGGGCGGTCGCCGGCGTATGAATGACATCATTGCCGGCAATCAGGCAGGCTGGCGCTTTTATCGCGCGAAGGTCGGCTTCGGTGGCGCCGACGATCGGCAGGTTTGCCGACTGCAGAAAGCAGTCGCGCCAATGGCCCATGACGGCGATGAAGTGCTCAACGTCGGTCTGCAGGAGCCGCTCGCGGTTCGACGGCCGCGCCTTGATGCATTCGCTGAAATGCTCGCTCGCGCACACCGCCGGCATGCCGCCGGCCCGCGCTAGCATGATGAACAGCCCGTAATAGCTCTCGGCCAGCCGGTCGACAGCCTCCTGGCCACCGGTGACCCGCCAGAGCAGCAGCCCGCGCAGGCCGTCCGGGTGACGCAAGGCATAAAGGATCGCCAGCCGCGCGCCCGCGGATGAGCCACCGACATACATCGGCAACGCGCCGAGAACCTTGCCCAGTGCGTAGAGGTCATCGGCCCAAACCTCGTGCTCGGAGCCGGAGCCGTCGAAGGCGATATCGGAAGCGCCGCAATTGCGCCGGTCATGCAGAAGCACGCGATAGCCCGACGTGGCGATTTTCTTCGACAGATCGACGAGCTCGCCGTGGGGCCGCCGGCTGCCCGGCGTGAGCGCGATGAAAGGGCCGCGAGCGCCGATGATCTCGTAGTGAATGCAGACGCCGCGAACGATCGTTTCAGCCATGCCGGTCCCTTGCATCCTTCTGCAACAGCCCCGGGATGTGAGCAAGAGTCATGGAACTTCACGATTTGCGCGGCCTCGGGGAACCGCAAGGCCGCTCTGCAGTTACTTGTTGACTTTGCATAGGTCCAAGGAGAAGCAGAAATGCCGACAATCAACAAGAAGTCCCTTATGTGCGGTGCGATTGGCCTGGGCATGCTGGCCGTGTCCGGGGTGAGCGCCTCGGCGTTCATTGCCTGTTCGGGCAACACGTGCTGGCACGTCAAGGAAAGACATGAGTATCCGGCTCACGCTCGTATCGTGATTCATGACGACAACTGGCGTTATGGCCGCAACTACCATTTCCGCGAGCATGAAGGCCGCGGTTATTGGCGTGGTGGCCGCTGGACGGAATGGTGAACACTTCGCGGGAGAAGTGCAGCGGGGCCGCCCGGTAGGCGGCCCCATTTGCATAACCAGAATTTTTGATCAGCTGAATAACGGTTCAGCAAAACCAACATAACGATTCAGCAAAAACCAAAATATTTGACTGGCTGAATAATGGTTCAGCAAACGGGCGCAGTCCCGCCAAAAATCTTTCCTAGCTTTTCGTTCAAGGGCGCGTCTTCGGAGGAATGCCCATGAGCAAAGTCACATTGCTCGCTGCGGGCGTTGCGTTGTGTGGAGCGCTCGTAGCAACCACTGCATCTGCCATGCCCGTTGCGCCACTCTCGTCACCTGCTGCGAAAGTCGAGCAGGCACGTTGGGTCTGCGGCCCGTACGGGCGTTGCTGGTGGCGGCCGAATTATTATTACGGCGGCTATTACGGCTACGGCTATTACCCGCGGCCGTATTGGCGCCATCGCTACTGGCGTCATCGCCACTACTGGTGAGGTGTACGGGGCGGAGTGAAAACTCCGCCCCTTCAGCTCGTAAATACGGCCTTAAACGGGGACTACCCAAGTTCACGGCTGAGTAAGGTTCTCTGCCTAGCATGCCGGCTCGTTTCAGCGGGCAGGGCGCATGGCAAGCCTCGGACTGACGGCCGGCAGCCGATCGCGGCGCAGCGCATGGCTTGCGCAGCACACGCGCGTTCTGTGCGTGTTGTTCTTCTTTTCCGGCTTTCCCGCGCTGATCTACCAGCTCACCTGGCAACGCGCGCTGTTTCTGATCTTCGGCGTCAATATCGAGTCGGTGACCATTGTCGTCACCGCGTTCATGCTTGGCCTCGGTTTCGGAAGTCTGGCCGGCGGCTGGCTGTCGAAACGTCGCGCGATCCCGCTCTTGCCTCTGCTTGCCGGCATCGAGGTTCTCACCGGCGCGTTCGGACTGATATCGCTCACACTGTTCGACAGGATCGGCGGCTTCACGCTCGGCCTGAGCCTGCCGGCGACCGCCGCCGCGGCGCTCGCGCTGGTCATTGTGCCGACTTTGCTGATGGGCGCCACGCTGCCACTGCTGGTCGGTTATCTTGCCCGCCGCTCCGGCAACATGGGCAGCGCCGTCGGGCTGCTCTACTACGTCAATACGCTTGGCGCCGGCGCCGCCTGCATCGTCAGCGCGCTGCTGCTGTTTCCCTTCCTCGGCATGAGCGGATCGATCTACGTGGCGGTGACGATGAACTTTGCCGTTGCCGCAGGCGCATTGGCGGCGCAGCACTACGGCGGTTCGCTGGCCGTACCGCGTCGCGCAGCGGCGGTCACCCGCAACCGCAAGCCGGTGCTCGCGCTGGCGTCGGTCATGCTGCTTGCCGCCGCCGGCGGATTCGTCTCGTTGTCATACGAGATCTTTTTCTTCCGCACGATTTCCTACGCCAGCGGATCGAGCGCGCCCGCCTTCGCGGTGACGTTGAGCGCGTTCCTGGTCGGCATCGCATCCGGCTCGCGCCGGGCTGGCGAATTGTGCAAGACCGCGACACAGACGCAAACCATGCGGCGTCTCGCCGATGCTCTGCTGCTCGCCAGCCTGATCGGGCTCGTCTTTTTACCAGTCCTCGATCATCTCGGCTGGCTGGAGCGTGGCGTGGTCGGCGTCGGCATGCTGATGGTCTATATCGTGGCCCGTTTCTGGGGCGCCGTGTTGCCCAATCTCGCCGAGCTTTCGATCGAAGCCGACGACCGTGCCGGGATGCGCACCGCCTTTCTTTATCTCTCCAATATTCTCGGTTCCGCCGCCGGCTCGGTACTGACCGGCTTTGTGCTGATGGATTACTTCGGCCTCATCACCATCGCGTCGATGCTGGCGGTTGCCGGCGTTGCCTGCGCGCTGGTGCTGATGACGGCGCTCGCGGTCCCGCGCCGCGAGAAACTGCGGCATTTCGGCATCGTGGCGATCATCGCCATCGCCGCGGTCGGCGTCGTTCCGCAATTGTCAGGGGGAGTGCTGGAAAACCTGCAGTGGAAGGGCGCGTCGGCGCAGAAATTCGTCCACGTCATCGAAAACCGCAGCGGCATCATCACAGTCACCGAGGATGGCACGGTGTACGGCCACGGCATGTATGATGGCCGCTTCAACACCGACCTGAAGAACGACACCAACGGCATCGTGCGTCCCTATGCGCTGAGCCTGTTTCACCCGGCGTCGCGCGACGTGTTGATGATCGGGCTCTCCTCCGGATCGTGGGCGCAGGTCATCGCCAGCAACCCCGCGGTCGCGTCGCTGACAATTGTCGAGATCAATCCGGGCTACCAGTCATTGATCGAAAGGGAGCCCGAGGTCGCTTCCGTTTTGACCAATCCAAAGGTGACAATCGTCACCGACGACGGCCGCCGCTGGCTGCGTGCCCATCCGGAAAGGCGCTTCGACGCCGTCGTATCGAACACGACCTGGCATTTCCGCGCCAGCGTGACCAATCTTCTGTCGGTTGAATTCCTCGACCTTGTGCGGCGGCATCTCAGGACCGGCGGCGTTTTCTTCTACAACACGACCGATTCACCCCGCGTGCAGCGTACCGGCTGCCTCGTTTTCCCCTACGGCGCGCGCTTTACCAACCACATGGTGGTTTCCGACAAGCCGATCGCCTGGGACTTCCGCCGCTGGCGCCGCACGCTTGAAACCTATCGCATCGACGGCAAGCCGGTGTTCGATACTCGCCGCCCGGCCGACCGCGTGTTGCTCGACGAGCTTTCCGGCTTCGAGAAGAGCCTCGATCCAAAGGCCGCGCAGGCCGCGAAGCGGCCGATCGAACAATGCCCCGACCTGCTGGCGCGCACTGCCGGCAAGCAAGTCGTCACCGACGACAACATGGGCAGCGAATGGCTGCACTTCCTGGGCATTGACTGAGCGCGGCAGCGCGAGGGCGCGAACGCGATGTCCGCTCTGGCGGACATCGCGTTCGTACAGTTTTCTGTTACTGATCGACTGCTAGGGCCGCGGTCGCGTCTTTGTTGGCGTGACTGCGTATACGAATAACGTCGTCGCGTCGCCGGCGGGCAAGCGCGGCCTCTCCCCCGGCTGTCTCATGATAGAGTGAAAGGCGTTCAAATTCGTCATGCTGCGGTGGCGCAATGGCGATGTCACTATAGGTCCAGCGGTCGTCCGCTGTTAGCGCTTGATTTAGCATCACCTTGAGCTGCCGATAGACCCGCCAGTATCCCCATGCCTTCTTGACTGTCTCCCACCCGTAGCGTGAGTAGAAAACCGGCGCGGTTTCGATCTTCATCCCAAAGCGGCGGTCACGACGAAACTTCAGGCGCAATGCACCGCCCTCGAGCGGGTGCACGCCCTCAAATAAGATCATCAAGTAGAACCACAGTATTGTAGAAAGCGTTGTGTCGGGTCGCCCGAGCTTGCAGGCGGCGGAGCGTCGCATGATCGTGCGTACATGCTCGGGCGTATAGAACGCCGACCAGGCTGCTTGATACGCTTCCTCCCACTCTCCATCGCTCATTTTGGAATGGTGCGAAACGCGGTGGTTAAGGTCGTACTTATTCATGTCAGGATCCATCCAGATGCCCTTTTGCAAGAGGACCTTATGGTCCTCGGACCCGGGCAGCGGCGTGAGAAAGAAAAACTCAAGAATATCGATTGGTAATTCCCTCTTGATGATTTCGATATCGCGGGCAATCGATTCCTTCGTGTCGGCAGGGAAGCCAAGAATATAGCCGGCATAGGTGATTGCGCCGTGGTCGCGCCACTTCTGCAGCATCTCTCTATATTCGGTGATCTTGTTTTGCCGCTTTTTGGCGGCGATCAGGTTGTCAGGGTTGATGTTTTCAAGGCCGATAAAGACGCGGCGCACGCCTGCCTGAGACGCTTTTTCGATGAAATTCGGAATTTTGTGGCAGAGCGTATCGACCTGGATGGTGAAACCAAGTCCAGGAAATTCGGTCTTTCGCAGATGAATGAGCCGATCGAATAACAATTCCCAATCACTATTGCGCGCGAAATTGTCATCAGTGATGAAGAAACGCTTGATGCCTTGCGCATGATTCTCCCGAACGATCTTTTCGAGATCGTCGGGTGTTCGAAAGCGGCTCTTGCGGCCTTGCACGTTGATGATGGTGCAGAACGAACATTGATAGGGACAGCCGCGCCCGAGATCGATGCTGGAGAGGGATCCTGACGTTCTTCGAACATGTTTCAGCGGCAGGAACGGCGGCGGTTCGCCGTTCAGCGCCGGCAGCTTGTCCATGTGATTGTAAAGCGGCTTGAGCCGTTCACCCCAAGCGTCCTGGAGAACTTCGTCGAGGCGTCCTTCCTCGCACTCGCCAGCGAAGAAAGAGATTCCCATTGCCTGTGCATCGCGGATCTCAGGGGGCAGTTCTGGTAGCATCGCGATACAGCCGGACACATGAAAACCTCCGACACAAACCGGTAGGCCGGCGGCCAGGAATGGCCGGGCAAGATCGACGGAACGCGGAAATTGGTTCGATTGGACGCCAACGAGGCCGATCAGCGCGCGGCCACCTTGTTTGCGTATTGTGCGAATGATGAGATCGGGGCGCACGCGACGGTTGGTTTCATCGTAAGTATGCAGGCAGATTTTGACGTTCGGCCCAAGTACCTTGCGTCGACTAGCATCTTCGGCAAGGGCGTTGAGACATGCCAGGGTATTGGATGGGATGGCCGAGCGAAACCACTGGATTGGATAGCCGTCGTCATCGTAGTGCGACGGCTTGATCATCACAAAATGGAATAAACTTGCTTGCACGTCGCCCTTGGAAGCCGACATCTCGCCACCACCAAGCAATATACAGCTCAAAAGCTACCACACGAATTGTCTTCAGTCCTGCTTTTTTGGTTTCAGGGGCAAGGCTGGATTCAGACAAGACCGAGAAGATCCTATGGTGAGCCCGCTTTGGGGCGGTGCAACAAACGTTTGCCTATTCGATCACGTCGTCAGCGCGAGCAATCACCGAGGCTGGCACGGTTATTCCGAGCGCCTTAGCTGTCTTGAGATTGATGCTCATGTGGAAACGCGTCGGTTGCTCGAATGGCAGGTCCGCAGGCTTGTCTCCCCTCAGAATACGATCAATAAGAGAGGTCGCGCGATCGTAAATTTAATCAAGGTCTGGGCTGTAGGCCGACAAACCGCCATCGGCGACATAGTTCGCCAGCTCATAGGCGGCCGGCAGCCGATGTTCGGCAGCAAATTCGTAGACCCGTCGGCAATTGAGGACGGTGAAAATATCCGAGACCATGAGAATGGCGTCCGGTGGGTCGCGCACCATACTTGCGAAGGCTTCGTCAAAATCTTCCAGCTCACGCACGCCGAGTGCTTGCACCTGAACTCCCATTGTCCGTGCGGCGGCCGCAACTCCCTGGTATCGCAGCGTCATCCCCAGATCGCTTTTGTTGAAGAGCACCGCGGACATTCCGCAGCGCGATCGCAAAGTCCGCGAGTCCCCAATCTATCTGCGGTTGCAACCGCGCGCACTGCGTGCTTGAATTAACTTTGCGTTAACCTGTGTGGCTGTGTTCGCGGAGTGCCCAGTTATGGCCGTCGCCGCGTATCGCGACAGCGCCAATGTGGTGCGTGAAACGCATCCAGATTTGCCGCGCGGCATTATCGTCGGCGGTCCGCAGGTTCGCGCCAAGCAGCTCGAGAGCGCAGTTCTCTTCGGTGTCTTTGTCACTGGGTCGGTTGCTGGCATCACCTGGGCGATCGCACAAGGCGTCGGCTGGATCGAGTGGTCGCTGTTCGCCCTGATGTATTCGGTGACGACGATTGGCATCGGGCTCACAGTGCACCGTTACCTCGTGCATCGCAGCTTCCGCTGCGGCCCGGTGGTCAAGTTCTTCCTGTGCGCGATCGGTCAGATGGCGTGCCAGGGCTCGCTGCTTAAATGGGTCGGCAATCATCGCAGGCATCATCTTTACACCGATGAAGTCGGCGACCCGCACAGCCCTTATCTTGACGGCCACGGCAACGCGTTTACCTCAAAGCTGCGCAGCTGGATGTACGCCAATAACGGCTGGCTGTTCGACGACACGATGACGGACAACAATGTCTACGCCAAAGACATGCTCGACGATCCAATGGTTATGTTTTTCACCCGCACACGGTGGTTCTGGTATTTCATGTCGATGGTCGCCATCCCGGGCGTATGGGGCTATGCCTTCGGCGGCCTGCACGCGATGTGGGGCACGATCCTGTTCGCCGGTTTCTTCCGCGCTTATCTCGTGGTGATGGCGACGGCGACCGTCAACTCGGTGTGTCATCGCGTCGGTTACCGGCGTTTCGACGATACCAACGACCAGTCCACCAATCAGCTGGTAATGACGCTCCTGACCTTCGGCGAGGGACTGCACAACAACCATCATCGTTACCCGCGCGATGCTTACCTGTCGCATGCCTGGTACGAGTTCGACGTCAACGGCCTGATCATTCTCGGCATGGAAAAGCTCGGGCTCGTCTACGACGTGGTGCATGCGGCAAAGCCGAGCACCGCACGGACGCACCATTAAACCCGTCAGACCTGGGCAAAACCTCACAAATTACGGCACGTTTTGCTTATTGACCTTGCGCGAGCAGGTCAGCAACCTCGCATGCAAACGCCCGATTAACGGGCCACGGCATCCACGGAGGGGGACACCCATGTTTCGCCCAGCGTTCTTTGCAGCCGCGATAGCAGGACTCGGCCTGAGCGGCCCGGCGCACGCGCAATCGACTGTCTACATTCCGGCTATTCTCGAATTGTCCGGCGCCGGCGCAGTGTCAGGCACCAATTTCCGCGACGGCATGCTCATGGCCATCGACGAAATCAACGCCAAGGGCGGCATTCTCGGCAAGAAGATCGAAACGCCAATGCTCGACACCCAGAGCGATGCCGGTACGTCGCGCGCGCAAGTGCAGAAGGTGCTCGACAACAAGCCTTACGTTATCCTCGGCCCGGTTTTCTCCGGCTCCGTGCTGGTCGACATGCTGCTCACGCAGCAGGCGGAGATCCCCGAGATCGTCGGCGGCGAGGCCGCGGCCATTACGCAGAAGGGCAATCCGTATGTCTTCCGTACGTCTTTCGGCCAGCAGTTCAGCATGCCAAAGATCGCCAACTACATGCGCGACGGCATCAAGGCAAAGACCGTCGCCGTGTTGTGGGTGAACAATGATTTCGGCAAAGGCGGCCGCGACACCTTCGTTAAGGAGATGAATTCCCGCGACATCAAGGTGGTCGCCGATATCTCAACGGAATCCGGCCAGGCCGATTTCTCCGCCGACGTGGTCAAGCTCAAGGGCGCAAACGCCGACGCGATCTTCGTTTATCTCAACGAAGAGGAAAGCGCGCGCTTTCTGCGCGAGGCTAGAAAACAAGGCATCAACAAGCCGCTGATCGGCGAGACGACCCTGCTCGGCCAGAAAGTGGTCGATCTTGCCGCCGGCACGGCAAATGGCGTGCGCGGCCACGTCGGTCTTACCATCGATGCGCCGATCCCGGCGGTTCAGGAATTTGCCGCGCGGTTCAAGCAGCGGTTCAACTATGCCTGCGACCACAACGGCATCAAAGGCTACACAGCGGTCTATTTCATCAAGCACGTCACGGAAAAAATCGGCAAGTTCGACAGCAAGGCTTTTGCCGAGGTCGCGCACGGCATCACCATCACGCCGCAGCAGGAGCCGGGCATCCTGATGGAGGCGACCTGGGACAAAAACGGCGATATCGACCGGATCAGTTTCCTGGGCGAAGTCGTCGACGGCAAGCAGAAGATCGTCGAAACCTTGCCAAAGCTCGGCAAGTAGTTGCGCTGAGAACTTCCGCCCGGTGGTCACCGGGCGGAAGCCAAAGCCCCGCCAATGGCTTCGTTTATTCAGCTTCTCGTCTCCGGCCTTGCGACCGGTGCGATTTACGCGCTGATCGCGGTCGGATTCACGCTGCTGTGGCAGACGTCGCAAACGATCAATTTCGCCCAGGGCGAGTTCGTCATGTTGCCGGCGTTTTTCGTGCTTGCCGCGATGAATGCCGGCGCGCCGTTCTGGATGGCGGGGCTGATCGGAATTGCCTTGTCGATTCTGATCCTCGGCATCCTTTTCAAGGTCATCATCGTCGATCCGATGCTGAAATACGGCGTGCTGCCGCTGGTCATCTCGACGATCGCGCTGTCGCTGTTTCTGAAGGAAAGCGCCAAGGACCTCTACAGCTCGCAGGCGCAGCCATTCCCTGCGCTGGTGCCGGCCGTGGATATTCATGTGTTCGATGCGGTGGTCTCAACGCAGAGTCTTGCGGTGCTCGCGGTCGCTATCGTCACGGTGGTCGCGCTCAATCTGCTGCTGAATAGCACGCGGGTCGGCCGCCAGATGCAGGCCACTGCGCAAAATCCGACGCTTGCGCGGATTCTCGGCGTGCCGGTCAAGCGCATGGTGCTGTACACATTTTTGCTCAACGCGGTACTGGTGGCGATCGCCTCGATCCTGATCAGCCCGATCTACCTCGCGAAATTCACTAATGGTGAAACGCTCGGCATAGCCGCGTTCATCGCGGCCATCATCGGCGGTTTCAATCAGGTGCGCGGCGCCATCCTTGGCGGCGTCATCCTCGGCGTGCTCGACAATTTGTCGGCGGCCTATATTTCCTCGCAGTACCGTGGCGCGCTTCCGCTGATCATTCTCATCATCGTCATCTTGTTGCGTCCGCAAGGCCTGCTCGGGCGCGTCGAGGAGCGTTCGGTATGACGCGTTTCGGATGGCTTCTGGTCGCGCTCGCCGCGGTTGCCGCCGTCGCCGCGCCGTTTTTCCTCAAACCATTCGGCATTTTTCTGATTTCAACCTGGGTGGTGCAGACCATCGCGGCGATCGGTCTCAATCTGACGCTCGGCTATGCCGGGCAGATTTCGCTCGCGCAGGGGGCCTTTGTCGGTATCGGCGCCTATACCGTTGCGTTGCTCACACCGCTGGGCGTGCCGTTTCTCGTCGCATTCGCCGCGGCGGGATTGCTGTGCTTTGCCGTCGGCTGGGTGCTCGGCTATCCGGCGCTGCGCGTACAGCATCACTATCTGGCCTTTGTCACGCTTGCCTTCACCACGCTCGTTTTCCTGGTGCTGCGCAACGAGGAATGGCTGACCAACGGCATATACGGCATCACGGGAACACCACGCCCGAACCTTTTCGGCTGGAAAACCGGCGGCGCGCGCGACTTTTATTTCCTCTGTCTCGGTGTCCTAGCTCTTCTGTCGGTGGCAACCTGGTGGATGCTGCGTTCGCCCTGGGGCCGGGCTTTTGTCGCTCTGCGCGAAAATCCGATCCGCGCTCTTTCGCTCGGCCTTGATACGCGGCGCTATACGCTGATGGCCTTTGCTATCGGTTCGAGCCTCGGCGGTTTTGCCGGCGCACTCTATGCGCCGCTGGTGCAGTTCATCGAGCCGAACTCGTTTTCGCTCGGCCTGTCGTTCAACCTGCTCCTCATGGTGATCGTCGGCGGCAGCGGCAACTTTTTCGGGCCTTTCGTCGGCGCCTTGATCGCCGTGCTGCTGCCGGAATGGCTGCGGATCACGCAAGGCTATTATCTGATCGTCTATGCGGCCGCCGTCATGGTGATGATGGCATTCTGTCCGGCCGGCGTGCTCGGACTTGCAGAACGCGCGGTCCTGCTCTTGCGCCGCGGGAGCAAAGTTGCCGGGGCGATCCCATGACGGCGGTGCTCGAAGTCTCCAACATGCGCAAGACTTTCGGCGGAATTGTTGCCGTCGACGACGTGTCTTTCGAAGTCCGCGCCGGGGAGATTCTCGGCATCATCGGGCCGAACGGGTCCGGAAAGTCCACGCTGTTCAATTGCGTGCTTGGCCAGTTGCAGCCAAGCGCCGGCGATGTGCGCATCGAGGGCAACCTGACGACCGGCATGCGTCCCTGCGACCTGAACCGGTTGGGGGTCAGCCGGACATTCCAGCTGCTGCAGGTTTTCCCGCAGCTTTCGGTCCGCGACAATCTCATCCTTGCCGGGCAGGAGCATCAAGGTTCGATGGCCTCGCGTCTGTTCGGCCAGCCCGATGCCGGCTTGAGCGGCGATGCCGCGCGCATGATCGAATTTTTCCGGCTGTCGCATCTTGCCGACGAGCAGGCCGGCTCATTGAGTTACGGGCAACAAAAATTGCTCGATGCGGCCATGGCCTTCATGGCCGGCCCGCGGCTGGTCCTGCTCGATGAGCCGGCTGGCGGGGTCAATCTGACCATGCTCGGTCAATTGCGCGAAAGATTGCATGCCTATCACGCCGAGCGGAACGCCACGTTCGTCGTGATCGAGCATCAGATGGAATTCGTCATGGCACTCTGCACACGCGTGCTGGTGCTTGCGGAAGGCCGCATTATAGCGGAAGGCAAACCGCAGGATATCCGCCGTAACCCGATCGTGATCGAAGCCTATCTGGGACACTGAGATGAGTACGGAACCGCTGCTCGTGCTCGATGGGATTGTCGCCGGCTACGGCAAGATGACGATTCTCAACGGCATAAAGGCACGCGTGCGGCGCGGCGCCATCACGACCGTGGTCGGCCCGAATGGCGCGGGCAAATCGACAATGTTCAAGACCGTTTTCGGCTTGCTGCCGGCGCGCGCCGGCTCGATCAGCTTCAATGGACGCGACACGACCAATTTTACGCCGCGCCAGATGCTTGATGCCGGCGTCGTCTACATCCCGCAGGGCCGCAATATTTTCCCCGAACTGAGCGTGCGCCACAATCTCGAGCTTGGCGGGGTGGCGTTGGCCGATCAGGCGAGCCTGCCGTCGCGCCTGGACAGCATAATGCAGCGCTTTCCCATGCTGCGTGAAAAAGCCCGTGCGCAGGCATCGACGCTGTCCGGCGGGCAACAAAAGATGCTGGAAGTCGCGCGCGGCCTGTTGCTCGACCCGAAGCTGCTGCTGATCGATGAACCGTCCATCGGGCTTTCACCACTGATGGTTCAGGAGGTGTTCGCGGTCCTCAAATCGCTGCGCGACAACGGTGTCACCATCCTGCTGATCGAGCAGAACGCAAAGCAGGCTCTGCAGATTTCCGACGACGGCCTGGTACTGGAGCAGGGCCAGACGCGCATGAAAGACACCGCGTCGAAAATCCTTGCCGATCCGCGCATCGCGCAATTGTTCCTGGGCGGCGGGCTGGCGCAGCCGGGGGCCGTCACATGAGCAAGGACAGGGTTCTGCTCGGGTTGATCGGCGCCAATATCATGGGTTCGCTGTCTCCGGCACTGTTCAACGATGCGTTCAAGGCGGCCGGGATCGACGGCTTTTACCATCTGATGGATGTTGACCAGCTGCCCGGACGGCGATTGCCGCAGCTTCTCGATGCGATGAAAACTGCAGGTTTTGCGGGCACCAACGTTACCTATCCATTCAAGCAGGAGATTCTGCCGCTGCTTGACACGGTGGATCCCGAGGCCGCCCAGATCGGCGCGATCAACACCGTTGCGATTGCGTCGGATGGCCGCACCACCGGTTACAATTTCGACAGGCGCGGATGGCGGCACAGTTTCGAGGAAAAATTCGGAAAGGGCAGTGCGCGTGGCGCAACCGTTGTGCTGGTCGGCGCCGGTGGCGCCGGGCATGCGGTTGCTTTCGCCCTCATGGATCTCGGCGTGGGAGTGCTCGTCGTACTCGATCGCGATGGCGCGCGGGCCGCTGATTTATGCAAAACATTGGCAAAATATTTTGATGGGAAGCGGTGCCGCGCGGGGCGCGAGCTCGAACCTGAGATCGCGGCTGCAGACGGGGTCGTCAACGCAACGCAGATCGGTATGCGCGGTTTTCCTGGCAACCCGGTGCCGGTTTCCGCGCTGAAATCGACGCATTGGGCCGCCGACGTCATCTATACGCCGGTCGACACTGAATTCATAAAGGCTGCGGCGGCAAAGGGCGCCCGGACAATGAGCGGCGACGGCATGTGTGTGCATCAGGCGGTCGAGGCGTTTCGTCTGTTCACCGGAGTAACGCCGGATACCGCGCGCCTGCATCGCGCGTTCAATGCGGCCTATGCGGAGCGGGAAACCGCGTTCGCGCGTAATCCTTGACAGGAGCCAAAGTTCAGACCCGCCCATGCGCGCAACGATGTCGAGTTCGCGGGTGCAGCCGCGCAGGCGTTTGCGCGGTGCGCGGTGGTTCTTCAATATTGCGCGGCTACCAGTTCTGAGAGGCAGCTTAGTTGCCGCCCCAGATGACCTGCGGCAACAAATCAGCGGTTCGCAATTTGCGAGCCGCTTTCACCGGCGCCTTAGGGTTGTCCGGCAAATCGTCTGAAGGGGTCGCCTTTGCCACGGTCTCTTCTGTTTTTTGCATGTCATCTTGTCTCACCATGGTGGCGAACTTGGTGAGGGCAAGAGCCTGGGCGCGTTCAGCCAGTACCATTGTTCAACGCCTTTGCAAAAGACAACGCCCTACGATTTTGCCACCAGATAACGCCGTTTGACCAGCGGTCATTTTCGGGAATGCACTGCTTTAAAAGGCGGTTTTGCCGGAGGTCCGCCGGCCGCGTTTGTCGTATTCCGACAAGGTGACCCGGCCGCCTCGTGAAATCCTGGAAGTCTTGATCCGTCCATTGGGGTAATACGTGTATTCGTAGTCGAAAAACACTGAGCCTTTCAGCATTTTGACGACGCGCACGAGGTTTCCATCGGGATCGAAGTGGGCGATCAAATAGACGCTCCCCTCTGCGTGGAACGCGTCGGCCTCTTCCTTGGTTATTCTGTGCGACAGACCGATCGGGTGCACATAGCCGCCCCAGCCTCGATAATATTCGATGGGCTCATGGTTACGCTTTTTCCACGCGCGCCGTATCCGGTACACGATCCAAAGCGCGATTATCGCGCCGATCACAACACCCAGGACAATGAGGAAAATCTTCATTGGGGCACTTTTTATGAGCGAGCGTGACCTTCAGTCATGAGTATCATTGAGAGCGACATCGGTTCAAAGTTGCAGCCTTACAGTAAATAAAAAGGCCGCCATCCTGGCGGCCTTTTTGCTGTATTGGGCGAGAGCGATCAGGCCGCGCCGGCTTTTTCGGGCTTGCGCTGGGTGAAGAACTGGCGGATCTCGTGCGCAGGACGCGGGCGGCTGAAAAGGTAGCCCTGCATTTCGGTACAGCCGATCGCCTGCAGCGTCTCCATCTGCTGCGGTGTTTCCACGCCTTCCGCCGTTGATGTCATGTTCAGGCACTTGGCGAGACCGGCGACCGCATTGACGATGGCCAAAGGCTCGGCGCCGTTGGACAAATCCTGAATGAATGAGCGGTCGATCTTGATCTTGTCGAACGGGAAGCTGCGCAGATAGCTCAGCGAAGAGTATCCGGTGCCGAAGTCGTCGAGTGCGATCTGCACGCCCATCTTGCGCAGTTCGTGCAGGGTGGCGAGCGTCGTGAAAGTGTTCTGCAGCAGCACGGTCTCGGTGATCTCGAGCTGCAGCCTGTGCGGCGGCATGCTGGATTCGTTGAGCACCGAAGTGACCATGCTCACCAGGTTGCGGCTGTTGAGCTGCGCCGGCGAGAGGTTGACCGCAACCTTGATGTGCTCCGGCCAATCGACCGCCTCGTTGCAGGCTGCTTTGAGCACCCATTCGCCAAGCGGAACGATGAGCCCGGTTTCCTCGGCGATCGGGATGAAGTCGGCTGGCGATATCAGCCCGCGGGTCGGATGATTCCAGCGCAGCAGCGCCTCGAAACCGTTGACCTCGTTGCTTTCGAGCACGACGAGCGGCTGATAGTGCAGCTCGAACTGCTCCGTAGCCAGCGCTTTGCGCAGATCCATCTCGAGTTCGCGGCGCACTTTCATGCGCGTGTTCATTTCCGGCTCGAAAAAGCGGAAGGTGCCGCGGCCGTCGGCCTTGGCGTCGTAGAGCGCCATGTCGGCGTTGCGCAGGAGCTCGTGCGAGTCGACTGCGTCCATCGGTGCAACCGAGATACCGATGCTGATGTCGGTGACGATCTGATGGCCCTCGATCTGGTAAGGCCGGATCACCGAGTCGCGGATGCGCTTGGACAGCGCGGCCGCATCGGTTGCCTGATCCATCTGCGTCATGATGATGGCGAACTCGTCGCCGCCCATGCGGGCAACGATGTCGAGTTCGCGGGTACAGCCGCGCAAGCGCTCGCCGACCAGCTTGAGGAGTTCGTCGCCGATGTGGTGGCCGAGCGCGTCGTTGACGCTCTTGAACTGGTCAAGGTCGAGGCAGAGCACGGCCAGACACTCACCGCGTTTGACGCGCTTGATCTCGTGGTTGAGCTGCTCGAGCAGCAGCACGCGGTTCGGCAGATCCGTCAGCGCATCGTGCCGCGCCATGTGAGCGATACGCTCTTCTGATCGCTGGCGTTCAGTCACGTCTTCATGGGTGGCGAGCCAGCCACCGCCCAGGATGGGCTTGTTGACGACGGAAAAAGCGCGCCCATCGGGCAAATTCACGATTTGGCTGAATGTCTTTCCTTCGGCGATACCGGCCTTGAGCCGCGCGACATATTCGTCGGCGTCGCCTGAAAAAGTGCCCAACTCGCTGCGATGGCGGAGAAGATCGCGAAGAAGGCAGCCAGGCTTTACGATTTCTGACGAAAGCTCATACAACTCGATGTAGCGGTTATTGCAAAATATTAGGCGCGTTTCCGAATCGAACATCAACACGCCCTGCGACATGTTGTTGAGAACGGTCCGCAGCAATTGCTCGTCTTTCCGCGAGATCTGCGGAAACGACAAGATATCCGCGCGAGACGAGGGTTTCTTCGTCTTGTCCATCGAGGGCCCCTGGGCAAAAGGTATCCGGGTCGGAGCCCATTTTTACGGACGGTCTGTATTGAAGCCCTTAGAGATTGAGAGTGGTTTTAATTAAAACAAGAAGTGTTGTTGGAGATGGCCGTTTCACGGGCCTCACGCGCATTCGCTGTGATCACAGCAAAAAATCAGCCGTTTTGTGATCGCCAACACAGCCGCCGTTAACCATGACGATATGGTGCGTCAGTCACGGTTGTCCGGGGACACCGCCACCTGAAGGAGATTCCGATGCGTGTCATGCTTATCGTTGCCTGCGCGGCAGCTCTGGCGATCTCGGCCTGGTCGAACATTCCGACGGCGGACGCCAAACAACACGCGGATACCATGGTCAGTCCGCTTGCCTTGATGACAACGACGACCAATCTGTCCACGCAGCAGTTCGACGCCTACTGATCGGCGCGAGACCCCCAAGAAAACGGCCGGGCACATGCCCGGCCTTTGTTTTTGTACCGTCCCGTCGAAACCGGCTCTCTATGGGGGAGAGCGAGTTTCCGCTCGCAAATGTGAAGCGGCTAACAAATCGCATTGCCAGGTGGAGCTAGGCTGCCCTCAAGCGATCGTGCGTCATGTGCGCGGTGTCGCGAATTTCCGGTGCTGGAGTCGTTGGCAGATTCTCGTTGGACTAGATGGAGAAGAGCCATGCGTGTCCGTTTCGCAAATATCTTCGCAGCTCTCATGATTGTCATCGCGGTTTCGGCGATGTTGCCCACGAAGGCGGCGGCCTGTCCGCACGGTTACTTTCAATGTGGCCGTGTCTGCTGTCCCAGCCGCTGATGCTTACTGAAGATGGAGGCAGTCATGCGTAAGTGGCACATTCTCGGCGCGGCTGTTGTCGTGATCGCTTGCCTGGTCCCCGGCGCCTGGTATTACAGCGCGCGGCCAAGCGAGGACCAGCTCAACGATACCCTGCGGTCTCTCGGATATCTGCCGATCACGCCACCGTCCAACCTGCTGAATTTGGGATCCCTCTATTACGTCGACCCGGATGTAAAATTTTTCAAGACGATATGCGCGGTTGAAAAGGAAGACCTGAAAGAGGCGGTGGTTGAATCGCCGAGCACGAGCACGCTCGCCGAAGAACTCCACTCCGGAAACTATGCCATCGGCATCCAGCTGGATAAGGAGAAAAAACTCGGAACTGGCCACGGCAAAGTCAGCGATAAATTCGCGACCAAGGTGCACTACTCGCTGTCCGACGTTCACCTCTACGAAATCGCGCTCGGCACCAATCACAGGATCTACTCTAAGCTGATGGCAAATGAGGACTGCAACAAGGCGGTCCTGGATTACATCAACGCCGGCGGATATGTTTGCCAGGGTCAGCAAATTCTGGAAGCGACCGTGGAATACGATCTCAAGCTCGAGGGAGGCCGCTCACTTGGCGCCGGTGGGCAGGCGGATCCGAGCGTCGTTGCCCGAGCCCTGAAGGTGGCGGCCCATGCCGACACGGACGCGAGCCTCGAAGAGCGAGCGGGGCGTTTGGTGACGGGCTCCGCCCTGAAATACGGGATCGCGATGAATCCGACCTGCCTGACGCCGCTAAACGGGCACTTCAAGCGGGTCTTGCCGCGCTCAACCTACGAACGATTTTCGAACTTCGTGAAGTTCCGCCTGATCGAACCGATCCTGCCAGGAACCTGATTTGGTGATCCGGTCGTTGGCGGCGCCGCAAAGATCCACGAACGCGATGGTTGGGGCAGCGAACCGGAGCAACTTCCGGAAGGCCCGCCGAGCCCCGAATCTTGCGTCAATACGCACATCGCCGCGCTGTCACATGGGTACCAAAGCGGAAGTGACACAGTTCACTCGATTACCGCGCCTGCGCGCGGTATTATGCTATCGGGGGACGACATCTTTGTGCCATCGGTGATTTTCCTTGGGGGAAACATGCTTAGCGCAAGGCTTGATTCAACCATAAATAGCGCCTTCGACCTGGCGCAAAATCTTGGGCTCGACAAACTATTTCAGCGGTTTGGTTTTGACCCGAACAATCTCACGTACGATTCGATTGTCCACCACCTGACCGACCTTGTTGTGGCGAACATCAATACCGCCAACATGCTCGCGCTGGCAGGCGCGCTGTTTTACGTCGCCACTTTGATGATGCGCACGATCGTGCCGTTGCGTGTCATCGGCATCATCAGCATCACATTTTTCATCGCGTATGGCGTGGTGGCGGGAGCCGTCGGGACGTTCCTGCTCTATCTTTTTTCGTTGCCGGTCAACGTTGTTCGTCTCCGTCAGATGCTCACGTTGGTGAAGAAGGCGCGCATGTCGGCGCAGGGCGATCTGTCAATGGACTGGCTGCGGCCGTATATGACGCCACGGAAATACAAAAAGGGCGAAATTCTTTTCCGCAAGGGCGACGTGGCCAACGAAATGTTTCTGACGGTCACCGGGAAATTCCTGGTGACTGAAATCGGCGTTGAGCTGCCGCCCGGCCGCATCATGGGCGAACTCGGGTTTGCCTCGCCGAAAAACCGGCGGACACAAACGATCCAGTGCATCGAAAACGGCGACGTCCTTACCATTACTTATGAAACGCTGCTGGAGCTCTACTTCCAGAATCCGGAATTTGGTTATTACCTGCTCTGTCTGACCAGCGAGCGGCTATTGCAAAACATTGCCCGCCTCGAAGGTGTGGTGGAGGACTACAAGGCGAAGCTCCAGCCTGGCGACACACGGCAGACAGGCATGCCCGTGACCGTGCCGCGCTAGAACAAACCTCTGGCACAATAAAACGCGATATGCTCCCCTGAGGGCTCGGTATCAGAAAATTTCGGGGGGAGGCTGGGTGATGACGCGGGATGGATGTGCGGCGGGTCTGCTCGGCGCGGCACTTTTCGCAGTCGCGAGCACGCCGGTTTCGGCGGAGGTTCGCGACGCGGTTTATCGCGGTACTTTGGTTTGCGACAAATTGCCGTTTTCGGCAGGCAAGGGCCGCGAGGCAATCGAGGTCACGATCGCGGGCGGCAAGGCAACCTATACTCACATTGTACGTTTATATGACGCAGCTGAGGCATCGCGTGAGCAGGGGTCGGGTACGCTCAATGGCGACAACATCAGCCTCCAGGGTTCCTGGAAGGGCGGCAATCGTCAATACGAGGCAAAATATAGCGGCGCCTTCGTGCGGCGCCATGCGGAGCTGAAAGGCACACAAACCTGGACCGATGGCGGCAACACGATCACGCGCGCCTGTTCGGGTACAATCAAGCGCCCGTTCAAGATTTTCCTTCCGGGCGACAAAAAATAATCCGCAAACGCACGGTGAAATTGCTCTAGACTGCAACCCCATGTTTGTTCCGGAATTAAACCTGATCCGCTTACGATCAAAGTTTGAACGGGAGATCGCCCTTGCAGCGCACGTTTAGACACCTGTCGCCATTTTGGCCCTGCGCCTTCCTTGTATGTTGCCTGATCGCTCTGGTTGCGGCGTTTTATCTGCCGCTGCGGACCGCCGCGGCGGCGTCGGGTCCTTTTGCGGATTTCACCGGCAGCTGGTCTGGAGGCGGCACGCTGCGGCCATCAAATGGTGCCGCCGAACGCATTCGCTGTAATGCGACCTATCGGCCGCTCGGAAGTTCGCAGCGCGAGGTCGAGCTGCAATTGCGCTGCGCCAGCGACAGTTACAATTTCGATCTCATAGGCCAATTCTCAGCCGATTCTGACAATCAGGTTACGGGACGATGGACTGAGCGCACGCGTAGTACCGGCGGCACTGCCATCGGAAATGCGAACGGCGATCGTCTGCAGCTTCACATCGAAAGCGCGGGTTTCGCGGCCGAGGTCGTCATGGTGACCCGTAACCGTCAGCAAAGTGTAGTCATCGACTCGCACGGGGGCGGGGAGGTTGTGAAGGCCTCCATTACCTTGAGCCGTAGTTGATCGTTTCAGCCGCGGCGCAGGGCTGAGCGTGCCGCAGGAAGCTGCGGCAAGCATGTCTCATTGATCTGGATCAAGTTTTTCAGCAAAAATGCATGCTTGCTGGCGCCGGCACCGGCGTCGTCGTATTATTGTTTAGTAACCGGGGGATGTTGAAATGAAGTTCAAATTGTTCGCCGCACTCTTTGCCGTTCTGTTTTCAGCTTCGCTGGCCGCCGCGCAGAACCAGGTTCCGGCGAACAGCCGTCTGAAAACGATCGCGAGTACGAAGGTCATAAAAATAGCTTATCGGACGGATGCCAGACCATTTTCATTCGTCAATGACAAGAATGAGCCGGTCGGCTTCACCATCGATCTTTGCAAGCTGGTGGTCAGTTCGATCGAACGGCAGCTTGGACTCACCGGTCTCAAGATCGAATGGGTTCCGGCGAATGTTCAAAGTCGCTTTACGATCGTGGCGAGCGGCAAGGCCGATATGGAATGCGGGTCAAGCACAGTCACGCTCGGCCGGATGAAAGAAGTCGATTTTTCCAATTTCATCTTTGTCGAGAGCACCGGCCTTGTTGTGACAAAGGACTCCAATATCCGGTCGTTCGCCGATATGGCGGGCAAGAAAATCGCCGTCGCAAGCGGGACGACGAACGAGCAGGCCATCATTGCGCAGATAAAACAGCAAAAGATCGAAGCAACCGTAATCTCGGTGAAGGACGGCGCCGAAGCGATCGCGCTGCTGGAAGGCGGCAAGGCGGATGGCTTCGCCAGCGACAAGCTGCTGCTGGTCGGCGCACATATGAAGAATCCGCAGGCCCTGACCATGCTGCCGGATGACCTGTCGGTTGAGCCTTATGCAATCGTGTTGCCCCGCGGCGATTGGGCCATGCGGCTTGCCGTCAATACGGGGCTGGCTCAGATTTTCCGTACCGGACAGGTGGTCGGTGTTTTCCAGTTCTGGTTTGACAGAGTCGGCCTGCAAATGAGCCCCGTGCTGAGGATCATGTATGGCTTGGGATCTTTGTCAGATTGACCGCGGTTGGCCTCGACCGCTGTTATTCAAAAGTGTTGCGGTAAGGCATGGGTGACCGTTCGGCAGTTGCTCTCATAGCTGTTGCGGCCGTGCTGATGCTGTGCGGCTGCGGCACTCCGTGGGGCAACGACATAGATCGAAACGAACTCGCTTGCACGGGCTACGGATTTTATCCCGAGACCCCTGAATTCGCGGAGTGCATGAAATTTGTCAAATCGCGCGAGGCAAAGCGCGCCGCTTTCTCGAATAAACCGTTACCGCAATCTCCGAGCGATCCGAACGTAGTATGTAAAACCACTGGCTCCGGCACCGATTGCCAGGCACGGTAGCTTTGGGCGCAACGATGTATCGCGTTAACGTTGCAGGGCGTCTCTTGTGTGGCCGATACGTTGCCATTCTTTTGGCCGCCGGTACATGCGTGACTCTCTCGCTGACCGGATGTGCGACGCTTGAGCGCCTGCCGGCCGTGCCCTATGCGCAAGCGCATCAGGCCAACATTCTCGAAATTCCGGACGCGCGATTTTACGTCAGCGATGCCCAGCGAATCCTCGACGTTGCGCAAAAAGCGTATCAGCGCCGCAATCAGCGGACGGCGTCGTCAACCCGGAATTTCCTTGCGATATCCGGCGGCGGCGACGACGGCGCGTTTGGCGCTGGGCTTCTTGTCGGATGGAGCGACCGGGGCGACCGGCCCGAGTTCGACGTCGTGACCGGCGTCAGCACGGGATCCCTGTCGGCGCCATTTGTTTTTCTGGGCAGGAAATACGACGTGCAGCTGAAAGAGGTTTACACGGAAACGAATGCGGACATGGTATTTTCGCAACGCGCCCCGGTACTCGCCGCCGTCGCGAGCGATGCGGTGTCCGACACGGCGCCGCTACGGACTCTGATCGCCAGCCGGCTGGACGATGCGATGGTGCGCCGGATCGCCGAAGAATACGGCAAAGGGCGTCTCCTGTTCATTCTGACGACCAATCTCGATCAAGGCCGTCCCGTGATCTGGAACATCGGAGCGATTGCCGCGAGCAACAATCCAAAAGCACGTGATCTGATTATTGATGTATTGCGGGCATCAGCTGCAATTCCGGCGTTTTTTCCGCCGGTCATGATCGATGTAACGGTCGATGGCGAAAGACACCAGGAGATGCATGTCGACGGCGGCACCGTGGCGCAGGCATTTCTCTATCCGCCTTCTTTCTCGATCAAATTGGCCGCCGCGCGGATCGGTGTTGACGAAAAGACGCTGAGAATGTCGCGAAAACGGGTTGCCTATGTCATACGCAACGGCCGGTTTTCGCGAGCTGAAGAAAGCGTCAAGCTGCAAACCATCGCGATTGCGAAAGAAGCGCTTTCGACAATGATTGCTTCCAGCGGAGTGAACGACACCTATCGCATGTATTTGATCGCCAAGCGCGACGGCGTCGACTTTAACCTGGCGTCCATCGGAGATGATTTCGCCGTGCCCTACAAAGGCCCGTTCGACCAGGGCTACATGCAGTCGCTTTTTGCCTACGGCTATGAAAAAGGCCGGGCGGGATACCATTGGCAAAAAGTGCCGCCCGGATATGCCAACTAGGGCTGCGCGGAACCGCCTGAGGGCATCATGAAACAGTTTGCAATCTCACTCGTAGTTATCTCTTTTTCGCTTCCGATCGTAACGGTGTCTGCTCAGGCTATTGATCCCCGATGTACTGAAATGCGCGACAAGGTCGGTTGCACGTGTGCCGTTCAAAACGGCGGAAATGTTGCTCCCTATTGCCCTGATCGATACGGCAGAAAGGCGTGGTGCTATCCAGCGCGCGGCCTTCACGGATACGTAGAGTGCATGCATCGCTACGGGCGCAAGTAAGCCCAGAGAGTCATGCGCACGCTCGGGCAAATCTCCGCTTTTGGCCCTTAGCCGACTTCGCTTATCGCACTGCAAATGTCTGCTTTCGACCCAAAGCGGACATTCGATCAATCGAAGCGCTGACCGTGCTTTGCCATGCAGGTTCCGTACACGGCGAATTGTTCAGTTTGCCACACGTGGAAAAGATATTTTGCGGCGTCTACGCTACACGCGTGAATAGCTGCTGACCTTGCAGGGCTGGCCTGCTCCGTTTTTGAGAGAGGCACAAAAGCAAGCACGACTAGAGCAACTGCATAAAGCTGCATTTTCATAATAGTCCCCATTCTCGCTCAATAGACAGGTTTGCACTGAGTTACCATTTGCCGGGCCAATTTACGCCTGGGGCATACGGGTCTTCTCGTCCATTCAGCTGCGGATCGCGGCTGTTTGGGCCGATTGCTGAATTGCTGAAGCGGCCAGCGCTATATTGCGATTTCCCGCTGTTGTGTACCGGCTTGGCAGCAAAGCTCGGTCCCGAAAAGGTAAGAACTAATCCAACGCAGATAGACACCATACTAATTTTTGCCATCGTCGCTCTCCTCATCAGCGTCAGAACAGAAAAATCGTGTGCTCCGTTGCTGCTAACCGTCGGGCTGTTTCAAATTCGCAACCTGCGCGCGGTGGTGCTTCCACATGCCGTATGGCGCAAAGATATATCCAATAAAGGCCCAACCAATCATCCAGGTGAACGCAAGCCAGTTCGGCAGCTCGATCAAACTCTTTGCTAAGAGCGGGGCAAACATTCCGGCGAGCCACACAATTGCAGAGCTTAGGAACTTGCTCCAACCTAGATTGGCCGAGACGTAGGCCCGGTAAGCTCGCAGATACTCGGCAAAATCCCGCATCTGTTCACTCTAACACACAAATAGGTTCTACCACGCGCTCAGTGCTGCACACCCTTTAGGCATGGTGAAACACGCAAATGTGTACGGCGCTTCGTTGTTGTGTCTTGCACACCGGTGGCAGAATAGCCGCGCGCACAAGGATTTTGTTGCCGCGCGAAAAAACTCTTGAACAAAAACGGTCGCGTAACGTTGCAATCCCACTTGTGATCGATGGCAACGACTTGGACTCCCGGAAGCTTTGAGTCGAGGAGATTCAACGATGGATGCGATCCAAACCCCTCACGAAATCGATCATGCTCGCCGCCGGTTTTTGGGTACGGCCGCCATGAGCGCTTTGGCGGGTGCCACGGGGTTATTGCCTTCACCACTATCTGGGGCGACGGCGGGCGAAGCCATTCGCCCTTTTCGCGTCAATATACCCGAGGAGCAGATCGCCGATCTCCGCCGACGCATCGGCGATACACGCTGGCCCGAGCGGGAAACAGTCAATGACGACTCGCAAGGCGTACAGCTGGCAAAATTTCAGGAGCTGATCCGTTACTGGGGAACGGGTTACGACTGGCGCAAATGCGAGGCGAAACTGAATTCGCTGCCCCAATTCACTACCGAGATCGATGGAATAGACGTTCATTTTATTCATGCGCGTTCAAAGCATGAAAACGCCCTGCCTCTCATCGTCACGCACGGATGGCCCGGCTCTGTTATCGAGCAGCTGAAGATTATCGATCCACTCGCCAATCCGACGGGACATGGCGCTAGCGCCGAGGACGCATTCCATCTGGTGATCCCGTCGCTCCCTGGATACGGCTTCTCCGGAAAACCCACGAGCATGGGCTGGGACCCCGACCGCATTGCGCGCGCTTGGGCAGAACTAATGAGACGTCTCGGTTACACCCGCTACGTCGCGCAGGGCGGGGACTGGGGCACGCCAGTATCGAGCGCGATGGCGCGCCAGAAGGCGGAAGGATTGCTCGGCATCCACATTAACTTACCTGCCACCGTACCGCCCGAAGTCGCGACAGTGCTCGGCGGCGTAGCCATACCGGCAGGACTCTCCGAAAAGGAGCGCGCGGTGCTCGACGCGCTCAGGGCGAACGCAAAGAAAGGAAATGCGGCGTATTTCACGATGATGACCGCACGGCCGCAAACCGTTGGCTACGGCGCGACGGATTCGCCAGCTGGCCTTGCGGCGTGGATCCTGGTGCATCCCGGCTTCGCGAAGTGGACGTATGGTGCCGATCCAAAAGAATCCCCGACCAAGGACGACGTGCTCGACAACATTACGCTGTATTGGCTGACCAACACCGCAGCCTCGGCTGCGCGGCTTTACTGGGAGAATGGCGCACGCGGCAGCGTCATTGTCGCAGCTGCGCAGAAGACCGACGAGATTTCGCTACCGGTGGCCATCACAGTGTTCCCGGACGATGTCTATCGAGCTCCCGAGACCTGGGCCCGGCGCGCCTATCGCAACCTGAGTTATTTCCACGAAGTTGACAAAGGCGGCCACTTCGCCGCTTGGGAACAGCCAGAACTGTTCAGCACCGAGCTTCGCGCGGCCTTCAGACCGCTTCGGTCCGCATAGAGAATCAACCAATGGAGTTTCACCAATGAGTCCCGAAAACATCGACCACGATCGCCGGCAGATTCTAAGCGCGGCCACGTCGGGCCTTGCTGCCGCGGGTGCTGCAAGCTTGTTCGGATCACAGGCGTCCGCCGCAACTGCAGACGATGCTGTTCGTCCTTTCACTTTCAAGGCATCGAAGAGCGATCTCGATGATCTACGCCGTCGCGTCGCGGCCACTAAATGGCCCGAGAAGGAGACGGTGTCCGACGATAGTCAGGGCGTGCAGCTTGCGACGATGCAAAAACTCGCGCGCTATTGGGCCACGGATTACGACTGGCAAAAGTGCGAGGCTAAACTAAACGCTCTCCCGCAATTCATCACCCAAATCGACGGGCTCGACATTCACTTCATCCACGTCCGCTCGAAACATGACAATGCGTTGCCAATGATTGTTACCCACGGTTGGCCCGGCTCGATGATCGAGCAGCTTAAGATCATCAATCCGCTCACGGACCCGACGGCAAACGGCGGGACCGCAGCTGATGCCTTCCATTTGGTGATTCCGTCTTTGCCGGGTTACGGCTTCTCCGGCAAGCCGACGGCTCCTGGATGGAATCCCGTCACCATCGCCAAGGCGTGGGCGACGCTGATGCAACGGCTTGGCTACACGAAATACGTGGCGCAGGGCGGTGATTGGGGCAATGCCATTTCGGAAGTGATGGCTCTGCAGCGGCCGCCAGGCCTGCTCGGCATTCACACAAACATGGCGGCGACAGTTCCGCCCGATGTCTCGAAAGCGCTTTCCGCGGGTGGTCCGCCGCCTTCAGGTCTTTCGCCGGAGGAAAAGTACGCTTGGGATCAGCTCACTGATTTCTATAAGAACGGGTTAGGCTATGCCAACGAGATGGCGCTTCGTCCGCAGACGCTCTACGGAATCGTGGATTCGCCGGTTGGTCTTGCAGGCTGGATACTCGATCACGACATTCGCAGCTATCAGATGATCGCCCGCGTTTTCGACGGCAAGCCCGAAGGGCTGAGCCGCGATGACGTTCTCGACAACATCACTCTCTATTGGCTCACAAACACCGCGATTTCTTCGGCACGTCTGTACTGGGACACGCGGCATAATTTGCCTCCGGGCGGCTTCTTTGACGTAAGAGGGGTCAAGCTTCCGGTCGGCGTGAGCGCGTTCGCAGAAGAAATCTATCAAGCACCGAAGAGCTGGGCGGAGAAGGCTTATGTGAAGCTTGTCCACTACGGCAATCATCCCAAAGGCACACACTTCGCGGCTTGGGAACAACCCGCGCTGCTGGTGTCCGATGTGCGCGCGACCTTCAAATCACTCCGTTCGGCGTGACATTGAACACGACGGCGCGTGCGTGCTCTGCGCGCGGTGATGGGTCCCGAAGGAGACTTCGCATGAGACGAATTATTTTCGCAACGGTT
>DASPUD010000031.1:0-42018 GCA_035623095.1 Pseudolabrys sp. | reverse complement strand
TGCCGGGCTTGGCCGCGGCAATCACCGCCTTCATGGAATCGATCACGGCTTCGGAAGCGTATTTCAGCAGCTTGAGTTCTTCTGGCGATTTCTTGACGCGCTGGCGTTCGAGCACGAACAACGCATCGACCCACTCGGCATCCGGAAAGGCGCTGCGCAGAACTTGCGCGGCGTCATACGGAAGAAATCCGAACTCGGCGGCGATGCGTTTAGTCTTGAGACCAGCCTTGCGGATATATTCGACAGCCTTCTGCATGGCATCGACCGAGCCTGCAGTGTTGGTCTGCGTCTCCGGCGTCCACATCGGCTTCAACTCGCGCTGGAATTTTTCCAGGCGGTGACCGATATAGGCCGCCTTTTCCGACGTACCCTTGGGATAAACGAGCACCGGCAGATAACGGGTGACGCCGGTCGCATCCATGTAGTCGAAGAAATTGGCGCGGTGTCCTCCGAGCAGATATTGCACATTGTGCTTGGATGTGGCGATCACGACGTCGATGCCCGCCTCGTCCATCAGTCGGTCGAGACGTTGATGATCGAACGGGGTCGCAAGCTTGCCGGAATGTTGCGCGCTGATATTCATGGTTTAAGGCTCCGGGCGCAAATCAATAGCGCCATTTGCCGACAGCCTATTGCCAGAGCTCTTTGCTCGCAAGCCGGGCGCCTTCACTCAACGTTTCCAGTTTTGCCCACATCACAGAGGGGTGCACGCGCCGATAAAAAGGTCCCTGGGCAAAGCCGCAATCGGTGCCGGCAATGATGTTTTCGCGGCCGACGATCTTCGCAAGACGGACAATGCGTTCCGCCACAAGTTCTGGATGCTCAACAACATTGGTCGCATGGCTGATGACGCCAGGAACCAAGACCTGCCCCGAACTAAGTTTGGCGCTTTTCCATACCTGCCATTCGTGCTCGTGGCGGGGATTGGCGCCCTCGATCACGTAAGCGCCGACTTTCACCTTCAGGATCAGATCGACGATGTCCTTGAGCGGCACGTCGCTGGTATGCGGACCAGGCCAGCTACCCCAGCACACGTGGTAGCGGATGCGGTCGGCGGGCAGGCCCTCAATTGCATGTTTGAGGATCTCGACCTGCCGGGTGAGCCAATTGCGATAATCGGCGAAACTCGCAGGCGGCACCATCCGATCGAAGGTGACGGCGCTGCGCGCGTCATCGAGCTGCAATAGGAACCCGCTGCCGATGATCATTCGGTATTCCGTGCGCATCGCCTCGGCAATCGCGGCCTGCAAGTCATCGTCGTTTTTGTAATATTCGTTCTTGCGGTCAGGGATAACGCTGGCGGGCGCGGCAACAGGAAGAAATGCTTCCTCGGCTTTCACAGTGTTCAGAGCGGCTTTGAGGTTGCGGATGTCGCGCTGGAGTTCGACCTGGCCGGTGTATTTGATCGGGCCGACGCAAATGGCTTCGGTGGTCGTCGAAACCGTCTCTTTGGCATCAAGTTCGGCATAAAACTCGGAAAATCGGGTGCGGTCTGCACCGCGTTTGAACGGATTGGCGGCCCCCTGCTTGATCAGCCTGCGTTCAAAACCGGAGAGCCTTTCGAGAGCATATTGAGCCCAGCTCAGCGACTTGCCGAACTCGCCGTCGCTGACGACGTCTATCCCGGCCCGGTTTTGCTCTCGCACAACGTCGGCAACGGAATCGGTCAGGCATTTCTGGTAGCTTTTCTCGTCATACGGCTTTCCGCCCTGCTTCGCGCGCAAAAATTCCTGCAAGGCATCGGGACGGATCAGGCTGCCGACGTGCGTGGTGAGAATGCGATCGGTGCTGCGTTTCATAGGCGCTCTATGCCTGCGGCGCATGCGGAACGCAATGCTTGGGCAGTTGCCCAGCATTACGTCATGGCCGGGCTCGTCCCGGCCATCCACGTCTTGCTTCGTTCGCCGCTGCGAAGACGTGGATGCCCGCGACAAACGTGGGCATGACGATACTTGCTACGCTTTCACCACGCCGATAAGTTGCTCGAGCTTGGCTGGATCCTTACGCAGGATTTCGCTTGGACCGTCGTAGACGATGCGTCCGCGGTCCATCACCACTGCCCGTGGAGCGATATCGAGCGCCAGCCGCGAATTCTGCTCGACAAGCACGGTGGCAAGGCCACCGGCCTGCGTTAACCGTTTTACGGCGCGCGCCAATTCCTCGACAATCACCGGCGCAAGTCCTTCCGATGGCTCATCCATGAGCAGCACGCTCGGATTGCCGATCAACGCTCGGCCGATGGCGAGCATTTGCTGCTCGCCGCCCGATAACTGATTGCCGCGATTGCCGGCACGCTCTGCGAGCCGAGGAAACAACTCGAATACGGTTGTGATTGTCCATTGTCCAGGGCGCGCGGCTACTTCCAGGTTCTCGCGCAAAGTGAGTGAAGGAAAAATTTCGCGCTCCTGCGGAACATAACCAAGGCCGGCAGTAACGCGGCGGTAGGTGGCGAGTGCGGAAATATCCTTGCCGTGCATCGACACGCGGCCGCCGTGCAGGGTGGTGTGACCCATGATCGTGGCCAGCAATGTGGTTTTTCCGACGCCGTTACGGCCGATAATCGAGACGGTTTCACTTGCGCCGAGCGCCATCCGGATATCTTCCAGCACAACGGTTTCGCCATAGCCGGCGCGAACCTTGTCGAGCTCAAGGGCGCGTTCAGCCATGGCGGCCTCCACGATGGCCTTCCTGGCCGAGGTAAACCGCCCTCACCTGTTCATTGTTCATGATCTCTTCCGGCGTGCCCTGGGTAAACACTGCTCCCTGCACCATTACTGTGATTTCCTTGGCGAACCGGAACACCACATCCATGTCATGTTCGATGATCAGCACGGCGATGTCGGGATCAAGCGCGGCTACCACGTCAAGGATGAGGTGACTCTCAGATGACGGCACGCCGGCTGCCGGCTCATCGAGCAGCAGCACGCGCGGCTTTTGCGCGAGCGCAATGGCGATCTCCACCAGCCGCTGCCGGCCGTATGGCAACTCTCGTACCAGCTTGAGGGCATCGTCGGTCAATCGCAACGAATCGAGATGAACGAGCGCCTCGTCGATCACCACGCGCCGCGACCCGGCAGAACGCCACAGGTTGTTGCAGTGGCCGTCGCGCTCACCGACTGTCATGCAGAGATTTTCCAGAACCGAAAGACCGCGGAACAGCTGATTGATCTGGAACGTGCGGGCAAGCCCGCGTCGCGCGCGATCCGCCTGGCTGAGCGTTGTGATATCTTCGCCGTTAAGCAGCACGCGGCCGGAATGCAGCTTGAGCGCGCCGGTAATCAGGTTCACCAGTGTAGTTTTGCCGGCACCATTCGGGCCAATCAAGGCGCACCGCGCACCGCGCTCGAGCGTAAGGTTGACGTCGCGCGTGACCGGCAGCGCACCAAAGGCCCGATTCAACCTCTCAATCTGCAGCGCCGCGCTCACCGCTTTTTCCTCTCGGCCAGGTATTCCCCGAAATTCTCAAACAACCCGAGCACGCCCCGGCGCGCGAACAGCACGGCCAGCACCAGCAACAGACCAATGCCGAACTGCCAGAAGGTCGGACTCAATTTCGAGAAGTAGTCCTCAAGTATCATGTAAACGGCCGCCCCGACGAAGGCGCCATAAAGCCTGCCGGTTCCGCCGAGGATCAGCATGACCATCACCTTGGCGGAATTGTCGAAGTCGAACACTGTCAGCGTCACGTACGCATTGGTCTGTGTGAACAGCGCTCCGGCAACGCCGGCGATCGCCGCGGCGATTGTGTAGACCGTAACCAGCCGCCGGTGGACCGGCGAGCCGATCGCATGCATGCGACGCACGTTTTCCCGGATGCCGGTCAGGGCCTGCCCGAACGGCGAATAGACGATGCGGCGAACGAAATAGAACACCACCGCGAGGGTTGCCAGTACGTACAGATAATATGTGTGGCCGTAGAGATCATAGTCGAAGACGCCCAGCAGCGGCTTGAATGTCAGTCCCGGCAACCCGTCGTAACCGCCGGAAATATCGGAGCGCAGATTTCCCGTCTCCTGCAGCATGATGGCGGTAGCCAATGTCAGCATCAACAGCGTCAGACCGCGATAGCGCAGCAAAAGCCACCCGGTGAGGAAGCCAACAATGCCCGCAGCGATCGCTGCGGCGAACAGCCCGCTGATCGGCTCGGTCCATTGCAATCGCGCGGCGGCGAGACCAACGGTATAGGCGCCTATGCCGAAGAAGGCGGCATGGCCAAGGGTAACGATACCGGCGTAGCCAAGAATGAGGTCGAGCGAGAGCGCGAACATCACCATGATCAGCACTTGGCTGCCGAATGTCATGCGGTCCGGCACGATGAAGAACGCAGCGATCGCCACGAGCCAGGGCAGCGCTTCTGCCGCGCGCATGCGGTGGCGCTTGAGAATAAAGGTCGCCGCACGTTCGCGTGTCTGTCCGCGATTGGCCGTGGTCATGCTCTCACTCACGGCCGTAGAACCCCGCTGGTTTCACGAGAAGGACGGCAACGGTGACCGCATAGACGAAAAATCCGCCGGCGTCGGCCAGCAGATATTTGCCTGCCGTGTCGAAAACACCAATCACCAGCGCCGCGAGCAGCGTGCCCTTCAAACTACCTAACCCCCCGACCGCAACCACGATCAGGAACAAAACGAGGTAGAGCACTGCGAAGCTCGGTGAGAGGCCCAACAATTGAATGGCGAGTCCGCCTCCAAGGGCAGCGAGCCCCGATCCCAATGCGAAGGTCAGTGTGAACAGCCGGTCGACATTGATGCCGACTGATTCAGCCATGCGCCTGTTGTCGACCGCGGCGCGAATCTTGGCACCGATATTGGTGCGCTCGAAGGCATACCAGAGCACCGCGATGAGGGCCGTTCCAAGGACGATGAGGAAGGCCCGATAGGTTGGAAAATTGCGAAAGCCGAGATTGACGTCGCCTTCAAGCCAGGCCGGTAGCGGCACGGATTTGGGGATCGGGCCGTAGAAATATGTGAAGGTGGCGATGGCCATGAACGCCAGGCCGATGGTCAGCAGCACCTGCTCCAGATCGGTCGCTTTATAGAGTCGCCGATAAAGTCCGCGCTCGAACAGGACGCTGACGGCACCCACCACCACCGAAGCAATAACGAGCGACGGAATGAAGTCGATGCCCAGCGTGCGCGTCAGCGACACGACGATGTAGCCGCCCGCCATCGCAAAGGCGCCGTGCGCAAGATTCACAAAGCCCATCAACCCCATCGTGACCGAGAGGCCAACCGAGGTAATGAACAGGAACATTGCGTAGGCCAGGCCGTCGAACAGTATGCTGACGGCAATATTGGCAACGTGCGGCACGAGCCCCACCCCGTATTCAAGAAAACGCCGCCGCGCCTTTATGCGCGGCGGCGCCGTTGCAAGTCAATTCAGCTCAGGCAATCACGAGCCGCACCGCCCGACTTTAAGTTCCTTGCATTCGTCCTTGACGCCCTTGGTGGTGTTAAGGATTTTGACGCCAAGCTTGCCGTCGGCTTTCCGAACAACTTCCATGGCGTGCTCGTCCTGGACGATATCGCGCGTCGATGCGTCGATCGTAACGGTCCCGCGCGGACCCTTGCTGGTCCAGCCTTTCATCGCGTCGATGACTTTGGAGCCATCGCTCACGTTGCCGTTCAGCTTTTTGATGGTATCGAAGATGGCATGCATGGTGTCCCAACCGGCCGCCGACATGAAATCAGGATATGAGTCCTTGCCATAGGCTTGATGCCAGGCCTCGTTGAAGGCCTTGTTTTCGGGATTGTTGAGATCGACCGCGTAGTGGCCCATCACGATGGTGCCAATGGCGGCATCACCCATGTCCTGCAACTTATTGTCGGGGATCAGATCCATCGGACCGATGAGCTTGACGCCGCCCTTGCGCATGCCGAGTTCGCCATAAGCCTTCATCACGCCGGCCGCGTGCGCGCCGGACGGAATAAAGACGTACATACAGTCAGGCTTGGCGTCCTTGATGCGCTGGAAGAATGGGGTGAAGTCCGGGACCTGTACCGGGCTGCCCATCGGGATCGCCTCGGTGATCTTGCCGCCGGCCTTCTCGAAGCCTGTCTTGAACGCCTCCGTGGAATCCTTGCCCGGTGGGAAATCGGTATAGGCCATGGCCGCAGTCTTGCAGCCGATCTTGTCGTGCGCATAGGCGCCCATCGGATAGGCCGGATGCCACATGCTGAATGACAGCCGCGCAATATACGGCGAAAGATTGGTAATCCAGGCCGTGCCCGCATTGGCGATGACCATCGGCACTTTTGCCTGCGTGACCACAGGCGCGAGTGCTATGGCTGAGGGCGAGAACACGAAACCGGTGAGGATCTGCACCTTGTCATTGGTGACCAATTCAGTGGCAACGGTCTTGGCCTGCGCACCGGTCGGCGGACCTTCGTCACGCTTGATGATTTCGACCTTATGCGGCGCAATGTCTTTGGCGTGCAGCTTGACGTAGAGGTCGAACGCCTTGTCGATCTGATGACCGAGGTCGGCATTGGCGCCGCTGAATGGAAGCACGACACCGATCTTGACGGTCTCAGCTTGGGCGGCTCCGCCCAACGTAAAGGCCAAGGCGGCAAACCCGAGCCAGCCAATCCTACGCATAATATCCTCCTAGTTCCTTGAATTAGTTTGGAACCCCACTAATCCCGAAGGGCAGCGTTTTCGCCCACTCGGCTAAACTGGACCAGTTCAAAGCCATTGGTCAATCGGGATTGGCGCGGCAGCACGCCGCGTATCCGACATTGTGAGAGATGAAATTTCTTCGCTGCCAGAATGGCGTCGAGCGTTGTCAGGCGGCGCTTTTGGCCGTGATGGCCGCCACTGAACTGCTGTAGATCTTCTCCGAACCCTTGCGTTCGGCCATCATTTCCGAGGATGCGACTTCGACCCGATTGCGCCCACGTTCCTTGGCGTAATAGAGCGCCTGGTCGGCTTGGGCCAGCAAATCGGCAAGGTCGAGCGTCGCCTCCAGGCTGTGGACAAGTCCGATGCTAACAGTCGCACCAACCGGCCGACCATCGACCTCCTGCGCCATTTGCCTGAAGGTCTCGCGAATTCGCTCGGCCACTGCGACGGCTTTGTCGTGGCTGGTGTCGATGAGCATCGCGGCAAATTCCTCTCCGCCCAGTCTTCCAACCAGGTCTGATCCGCGCATCGATTTCCGCGCAGCGTCCGCGAATATCGCCAGCACGCTGTCGCCGAGGGCGTGGCCAAACCGGTCGTTGATTGATTTGAAATGATCGAGGTCGATGAGCAGAACAGCGGCCGGACGCGGATTGCCAATATGACGCTTGGCGAGCAGCGCGGCTTCCTGCAGGAATGCGCGCCTGTTTGCGATGCCGGTGAGCGGATCGACCATGGCCGCAGTGCGGTGGCGCAATTCGGTGCGCTCTTTTGCCATGGCCAACAGGATGAAGGCGGTCGAAATGGTGAACAGCAGCGCCTCGGAGCTAAGCACCGTCATCCACACGCTGCCGAAAACCTCGTCTTTGACGACCATGCTGGGCAACACCGCGAACATAGGTGTGCGCAGCAAGAACAGCGCACCGTGCGCAAACAACATAAACACCGCAGGCCAGCGCGAGACCAATGGCTCGTCGCGACCGCGCCAGAATTCGTAGGCGGTCAGCCACGTATATGCGCTGATGATCCCCGAAGCGATCAGCGAACGCGCATCGAGATTATCAGCCAGCATCGGAAGACGGCAGATCAGGAGCCAGAGCACGGCTCCAGTGACGAGGTAAACCGGTTCGACTGGTCGGCCATCAAACACGCGCGCGCCTGTCCAGGTGACGGCAAAGGCGGTGAAAAGCAGCGCGTTGGCGAGATCGATGCTGATGAGATCGGGTACGGAGCCGTACAGACCAAAGAGCGCGATTGAAGAAAGCCGGATCACATGGGCAAAGCCCCACCAGCAGACGGCCTGAAGCGCCATGTTCTGCGCCCAGACGAACAGCAGCAGCAGGCCGAGAATGGCCTCCACATAGATCGTCACCAGAAATAGTGTATGGACGTCGAGGTTCATCAGTCCGCTGGCCAATCTGCGCTGAGACCCAAGTTTTGGTCTCAGGCCCCGGCGTCACGGATAGCCCCTACGCCGGAAAGAACTGATGAACGTATTCCGTCCTGCCTAAACCAACGCGCCGCTATGGTTTCGGGACTGTTGCCAAAGCTTCTGCAATTCGATCCTTCAATTTGCCGCGAATAACCGGAAATCGCCGGCCATACAGGGCTTTGCCGCCGGTCTTGTAGCTCTTTGGGGGCTTTACTAGGTTGAATTGTTCCCACGAGCGTGGACCTCGGGCATGCAAATCCGCAGCGGCATCATCGAAGCCATCGGCCATACGCCACTCATTAAGCTTAAACGCGTTTCCGAGGCGACCGGGTGCACCATTCTCGGCAAGGCCGAATTCATGAACCCGGGCGGCTCGGTGAAGGATCGCGCCGGGCGTCAAATGATCCTTGAAGCGGAAAAGCGCGGCGAACTGCATCCCGGCGGTCTCGTGGTGGAGTCAACCGCCGGCAATACCGGCATCGGCCTGGCGCTGGTCGCCAATGCGCGCGGCTATCGCACGCTGATCGTCATTCCGGAGACCCAAAGCAAGGAAAAGAAAGACATGCTGCGGCTGTGCGGCGCTGAATTGCTCGAGGTGCCGGCCGTCCCATATTCCAACCCGAACAACTATCAGCACGTCGGACGCCGGCTCGCCGAGCAACTCAAGAAAAGCGAGAAAAACGGGGTCATCTTTGCTGATCAGTGGAACAATCTGGACAATCGCAAAGCCCACTATGTCTCGACGGGTCCCGAGATCTGGGAGGAATGCAACGGTCGCATCGACGGCTTCATCTGCGCCATCGGCACCGGCGGCACCATCGCCGGCGCGTCGACTTTCCTGCGCGCGAAGAAAAAGGACATCACCATCGGAATCGCTGATCCGCGCGGCGCAGGCATGTACCATTTGTTCAAGGACGGACAAGCAAAGGCAACTGAAGGCGGTTCTATTTCCGAGGGCATCGGTCTCGGGCGCGTGACGCCGATTATTGATGGTCTGAAGGTTGACCAGGCCTATCTCATCCCTGATGAGGAAGCGCTGCCAATCATCTTCGATCTGCTCGAGCACGAGGGCCTCTGCCTCGGCGGTTCATCCGGCATCAATATTGCCGGCGCAGTTCGGCTGGCCAAGGAATTGGGCCCGGGCAAGACAATCGTCACCGTCCTCGCCGACAACGGCGCGCGTTATCAGTCAAAGCTGTTCAATCCGGAATTTTTGCGGTCGAAAAAATTGCCGGTGCCGGATTGGCTTGAACGAAAAACGGACATCAAGTTGCCGTTCGAGAAGACCTGACCATGGCGACGGAATGTCTCTTCCGCGAGGATTCGTACCTCAGACGTTGTGATGCTCGCGTGGTTGCGCTGACGGATCAAGGCGGCATCGTGCTCGACCGCACGGTCTTCTACGCGACATCGGGCGGACAGCCCGGCGACACTGGCGTGCTCACCACAAAAGATGGTGCACGCATTCCGATTGAGACCGCAATCTACACGGATGGCGCCAAGAGCGTGATTGCCCACGTCGCGGTTGCCGGTTCGCCAACGGTCAAGGTCGGCGACGTCGTCAGTGCTGAGATCGATTGGGACAGACGCTACGCCCGCATGCGCATGCACACCGCGCTGCACTTGTTATCCGCCTTGCTGCCTTACGCTGTTACGGGAGGCTCGGTTGGCGAAGCCGAGAGCCGGCTCGATTTCGACATTCCCGAAGCGGGTCTCGACAAAGACAATATCACCGCAAAAGTGAACGCGATGATCAGCGGTAAAGCGGCGGTTTCCAGCCGCTGGATCAGCGATGCCGAGCTTGAAGCCAATCCGGGTCTGGTGAAGACCATGTCGGTCAAGCCGCCGATGGGCACCGGCCGCGTGCGGCTGATCGAGATCGCCGGACTTGACCTGCAGCCATGCGGCGGCACGCATGTGAAAAATATCGATGAAATCGGCGCTGTACGCGTCACCCAGATCGAGAAAAAGGGTAAGCAGAACCGCCGCGTACGTTTGGCGTTAATATAGGATGCATCCACGGTCACGAAAGCACCCTTTATGAGCGACTCGAAAGCGCCCCCCAGCCGCTGGCTAAAATCCACGCAATGGCTCGCCGACAACATTGGCAAGGTCGTCGCGGTCGACGCGACGTATTATTTGCCGACGGAAAAACGCGACGCGCATGCCGATTACGTCTCTGCCCACATTCCGGGCGCTGTGTTTTTCGACATTGAGGTCATCGCTGATACGTCAATCGACCTGCCGCACATGCTGCCGGGGCCCGATCAGTTCGGCGAGGCGGTCGGCGCGCTTGGCATCACTGATAAAGACACCATCATCGTCTATGACCGGTACGGCGACGGGGCAATCTATTCAGCGCCGCGCGTATGGTGGACGTTCCGCATATTCGGAGCCAAGAACGTGTTCATTCTCGATGGCGGTTTCCCTGCCTGGAAGGCGGAAGGCCGCAAGGTCGAGGCCGGTAAGGTCAAGCGGCCTGCAGCCGTCTTCAAGGCCGAGATGCAAACCGGCGCCGTCGCGATGGCCTCCGATGTACAAATGGCGCTCGCCGACGAGGAAGTGCAGGTCGTCGACGCGCGTTCAGCGGGACGCTTTACAGGCAAGGACCCCGAGCCGCGCCCGGAGCTCCGTTCCGGTCACATGCCCGGGGCGCGTAACGTGCCTTTCACGGCGATCATGGAGAATGGGCGTCTCGCCTCATCCGCGCGCATTAAGCAGGCGTTCGAGAAGGCCGGCGTCGACCTCGACAAACCGGTCATAACGACCTGCGGATCAGGCGTAACCGCTGTCGTGCTCGCACTCGGACTAGACGCCATCGGCAAACCGATGCCGCGCATTTACGACGGCTCTTGGGCCGAATGGGGTGGCCGGCCCGACCTTCCGGTCACGAAAGACTAGCTGCGCTCGCCGCCAGCTCTTTAGTGCAGGATCTGACTCAGGAATAATTTGGTGCGCTCGTGCTGCGGGTGGGCGAAAAATTCATCAGGCACGTTGCTCTCGACGATCTGCCCTTCATCCATGAACACGATCCGGTTAGCGACCTGACGGGCAAATCCCATTTCGTGGGTGACGACCAGCATGGTCATGCCGTCGTGAGCGAGCGCCACCATCGTGTCGAGCACTTCCTTGACCATTTCAGGGTCGAGCGCCGATGTGGGCTCGTCAAACAGCATGATCTTCGGGTTCATGCAGAGGGCGCGCGCGATGGCGACACGTTGTTGCTGACCGCCCGATAGTTGATTCGGATATTTGCCGGCTTGTTCCGGAATCTTAACGCGCTCGAGATAGTGCAGCGCGATTTCCTCGGCTTCTCTCTTGGGCATTTTACGGACCCAGATCAGCGCCAGCGTGCAGTTTTCCAAAACGGTCAAATGCGGAAACAGGTTGAAGTGCTGGAAAACCATGCCGACCTCGCGGCGTATCTCGTCAATCTTCTTCAAGTCCGCCGTCACTTCCACGCCGTCGATCACGATGTGACCGCTCTGGTGCTCTTCCAGGCGGTTGATGCAGCGGATCATGGTCGACTTGCCGGAGCCGGACGGCCCACAAATCACGATACGCTCCCCGCCCATGACCTTGAGATTGATGTCGCGCAACACGTGAAAGTCGCCATACCACTTGTTCAGATCAGTTATCTCCACGGCAACCGCCGTGTTGAGCTTGGCTGGCTTGAGCAGCGACCCCGCATTTTCGGCAACGTTCATGGGCGCTTCCTCAATGTCGATCGCCTCTGGCAAGACGCGCTTCCATAGCACGCGCGTACCGCGACATGCCGTAACAGAAGATCAAATAAAAGATGGCGGCAACAACATAACCCGTCGTGCTGGTCACCGGTGTTGCCCATTTCGGATCAATGCGTGCAACTTCGATCGTGCGCAGCAAGTCGAATATGCCAACGATAAATACGAGCGTCGTATCCTTGAACAGGCCGATATAGGTATTGACGATGTTTGGTATGGTGATCCGCAGGGCCTGCGGCAGGACAATCAGCCGCATCATCTGCCAATAGCCCAATCCAACGGCCATCGCGCCCTCATATTGGCCGTTCGGAATGGCTTGCAGGCCCGCCCGCACGACTTCCGCCATATAGGCGGACGCAAAGATCGCAATACCGATCAAGGCGCGCAGCAATTTGTCCGGAGAATATTGTTCGGGCACGAACAGCGGCAACATCACGCTGGCCATGAACAGCACGGTGACGAGCGGCACGCCACGCACGAACTCGATGAAGATCAGGGACAACGTACGAACAGCCGGCATGTGCGACCGGCGCCCCAAGGCCAGAAGTATTCCAAGAGGCAACGAAAAAACGATGCCGACCGAGGCAACCACAATCGTAACCAGCGCGCCGCCCCACAGAACCGTGTCCACCGGCTGCAAGCCAATAGCCGCCCAGCCCGAAAGCAAAATGAACGAGGCGATCGGCAACACCACGAAAAAATAGACCGTGCCGAGCTCGCGGCGCGGTGCGTTAAGCCAAAGCAGCCACACGATCCCGATCGCCAACATTATGAAGAACACATCGACGCGCCAGCGCAGGGGAATCGGATAGGAGCCGTAGATGAAATATGGCAGCCATTCGCGCACAAAGGGCCAACAGGCGCCAATCTCGCGATGTTGAACGCTTTCCAGGCAAGCGTTGCGGTCAACGCCTGTCCACACAGCATCGAGGATCAAGAACCTGAGGAGTCCCGGGATAGCCCACGCGAGGAGCAGCGCAATTATTGCCGTGAGCACAATATTGAACGGCGTAGACAGGAGGTTTGCGCGCAGCCATCCGATCGCACCGGTCATCGTCGCCGGCGGCGGCTGCGGCGCGATGGTGGCATGGCGCACAAATGCCAGCTGGGTAACGGCGAGATCGCCTTCGGCCATGGTCATCTGGTCGCGCCCTCACCGCTCCCGCAACGCCATATGGCTGTTGTAGATGTTCATCAAAAACGAGGTGCCGAGACTGATCGTCAGATAGACCAGCATCGTTATGGCGACTACCTCAACCGCCTGACCGGTCTGGTTGAGCACTGTGCCTGTGAAAACTTGCACCAGATCGGGATAGCCGATCGCCACGGCCAGCGTCGAATTCTTGGTCAGGTTAAGGTACTGACTGGTCAGCGGCGGAATGATCACCCGCATTGCCTGCGGCACGACAATCAGCCGCAATGCCTGCCTCGGCTGCAGCCCGAGCGAATAGGCGGCCTCCGTCTGGCCGTGCGACACCGCCAATATGCCGGCCCGTACAACTTCTGCAATGAACGCCGCCGTATAGACTGACAAGCCGAAAAGCAACGCGGCGAACTCAGGAAGGATTTCAACTCCTCCGGTCACATTGAATCGGCCGGACTGCGGAAAATCAAAACCAAGCGGAAAGCCGGCAAACGCAAACACAACGAGCGGAAGGCCTATCGTCAATAAAAGCACAACTCGCAGTACCGGCGCTTGCTGTCCCGTGCGCTCCTGCCGTTTGCGCGCCCAAGCGTAAAATGCGATCGCGCCCACGAGCCCGGCAAGAATGGCGATCTCTACTGCACCGAAACCGCCTTTAAAAATCGGCTGGGGGACAAAGAGCCCTCGATTATTGAGGAACGCGACGCCGCCGATCACGATGCTCTCGCGAATGTCAGGCAACGCCTTGAGCACCGCGTTGTACCAGAACAGCAATTGCAGCAGCAGCGGCAGGTTCCGGATGGTCTCGACGTAACCGCCGGCGATCTTTGCCAGCAGCCAGTTGCGCGACAGCCGCGATATCCCCACGACAAAACCGAGAATAGTCGCAAATACAATGCCGATTCCCGCAACCAGCAACGTATTGAGAAGGCCGACCCAAAACGCGCGCCCATAGGTGGACGTCCGCGCCGAATACTCGATCAGCGTCTGGCTGATGTCGAAGCCGGCGGTCTGATTCCAGAATCCGAATCCTGAAGCGATGTGAGCGCGGGTGAGATTCTCGATTGCGTTACTGGCTGCGCCGTAGACCAAAAACACAACGACAGCGCATAAGAAAAGCTGATAGGCAATGCTTCGAAACTTGGGGTCGTTGTAGAAGACAACCCGCGCCGGGCGCGACGGCGCCGAAAGCTCACTCGACATTTCCCCCTCGTTGGGCTTGCTGCGCGGCGACGCCCCCTTGGCAAACCAGCCGCGAGCTTGATGCCCGCGGCCACATCATTTCAATTCCGTCAGCGGATCGGCGGCGCGTACACGATCCCGCCCTTGTTCCACAATTTGTTCAAGCCCCGCTCGATCTTCAACGGCGAGCCCTGGCCCACATTCCGCTCAAAAGACTCGCCGTAGTTGCCGACCAGCTTGATGATGCGAATGGCCCAGTCTTTGGTCAGGCCGAGCTGTTCGCCGTAGTTGCCTTCCGTGCCGACGAAGCGTTTGATTTCCGGATTGGGGGACTTCATAGCCTCATCGAGATTTTTCGACGAAATATTGAGTTCTTCGGCATCGATCATGGCGAACAATGTCCACTTCACAATGTCGAACCATTGATCGTCACCGTGACGCACCGCCGGGCCGAGTGGTTCTTTCGAGATGATCTCAGGCAGGATCACGTGATCGGCCGGATTGGCGACGCGCAACCTTTCGGCATAAAGAGCGGATGCATCGGTTGTATAGGCGTCACACCGCCCTGCGTCGTAAGCCTTCACCGCTTCATTCGCGGTCGCGAAAGTTACGGTCTTGACCTGCATTTTGTTGGCGCCGAAATAGTCCGCGAGATTGAGTTCGGTGGTCGTGCCCTGCTGCACGCACACGGCGGCGCCATTGAGTTCGAGCGCCGAATTCACCTTGAGTGCCTTACGCACCAAGAAGCCCTGGCCGTCATAGTAGTTTACGCCAACGAAGTTCAATCCGAGCGAAGTATCGCGTGACGACGTCCATGTCGTGTTGCGTGCCAGCACGTCCACTTCACCTGATTGTAAGGCCGTGAAGCGATCCTTCGTCGACAACGGCACGAACTTTACCTTGTCCGCGTCGTTCAACACCGCGGCGGCAATCGCCCTGCAAAAATCAACATCGAGCCCGGTCCATTTCCCTTGCGCATCCGGAAGCCCGAAGCCGGCGAGCGTTCCGTTGGCGCCACAATTCACCATGCCGCGATCTTTCACCGCCTTCAGCGTTTGGGCGGATGCGCCCTGCGCGGCGACGACGAGGCTAAGGGCGAGAACGGTGACAAATCGCTTCATTGGCGGTCCCTCTAGAGCGTGGTTGGATGTAACGGCCGTGCGGGTGCTCCAAATATTGCGGCCGCCAGACCTCTGCTTGGCGGTGACTAATGTCCGTTTCTGGCCTTCCCCTCCCGCAGGCCCTCACCATCGGCATCACAGAACGATCGGCGTGCCGGGTCAAGGGGTTGACGCTTGCGCCTTATGCAGACGTATATGTTCTCCGCGCGGCATTAGTGCGCGGCTGTAAATTCCGGACTTCTATTTATTATGACGAAGAAATCCAAAGGGCCGATCAAGCCAGCTACGCGCTTGGTTACCTCCGGGCGCAATCCACAGGCCTTTCACGGCTTCGTTAATCCCCCAGTCTATCACGCTTCGACACTGCTTTATCCCACCGCCGAAGATCAGGTCGCGCATCGTGCCCGCTACAGTTATGGCCGCCGCGGAACACCCACATCGGAAGCTTTGGAAAATGCACTACGCGAATTCGATGGTGAGGGGTGCGCTGGCGTAGCGCTGCTGCCTTCGGGGCTGACTGCAATTGCGGTTGCACTGATGGCCGCGGCCGGCGCCGGCGACCATGTTCTTGTCACCGATAGTGTCTACCGGCCGACCCGCAATTTTTGCGATGGCGTATTCAAGAAGCTGGGTGTTGAGACAACCTACTACGATCCGCTGATTGGCGCCGGCATAGCGAAGCTGATCAAGCCCAACACGCGCGCGGTTTTCGTCGAGGCCCCCGGCTCGCAAAGCTTCGAGATGCAGGACATCCCGGCGATTGCAAAGATTGCTCACGAGAAAGGCACCATCGTGCTGATGGACAATACGTGGGCAACGCCACTTTATTTTCGCGCATTCGAAAAAGGCGTCGACATGCAAATCCAGGCAGGAACAAAATATATCTGCGGCCACGCCGACGTCATGTTTGGATGTGTGTCAGCAAATGCCGCAACACTGCCGACCCTGAAAGACCTCGTTTACACGATGGGCCTGTGCGTTGGCCCCGACGATATGTATCTCGCGCTGCGCGGTTTACGAACCTTGAGTGTGCGGCTTGCGCGACACTATGAATCTGGCCTTCGAGTCGCGAAATGGCTGGAGCAGCGACCGGAAGTATTGCGCGTGATGCACCCGGCGCTCGAACGCGATCCAGGACACCGCATCTGGAAACAGGATTTTACCGGGGCGTGCGGGCTGTTCAGCATCGTATTCAAGCCCACCAGCGAAAAGTCGGTGCATGCTTTCCTCAACGAGCTGGCGCTGTTTGGCCTCGGCTACTCGTGGGGCGGCTTTGAAAGCCTGGCGATTCTCTTTGATTGCTCGGAGTATCGGACCGCAACCAAATGGGCCCCCGGCGGCCCGACGGTGCGTCTGCACATTGGTCTTGAGGATCCTGACGACCTGATCGCGGACCTCGAGCGTGGATTTGCTGCAATGGCAGCAGCAAAAGGCTAGCCCTATGCGGCAGCGGCGCTGCCGCCGCCACGCAGGACAAATTGCAGGTTGCGCAAATACACGAAAACGCCGAAGGCCTGTCCGATGATGAACACGGGATCCCGCCTATAAAGCGCATAACCGAGCAGCATCAGACCGCCGCCGATCGAAAACACCCAGAATGCAAGTGGTACAACGCTCCTGCCCGCGCGTTCGGAAGCAATCCATTGCACGACGAAACGCATCGCGAACATCGCCTGTGCGATGTATCCAATAAGAATTCCTACATCAATGTTGCCGAGAAACACGTCGTGCAGATATCCGCCAACGGCATGTGTGATGTCGATCAGCATTTACTCCTCCGAAATTTCCGGAATTCGTTTCTTGCGGCGGATCAACCACCAGACGCCGGCGAGATCAAGAATGCCGATCCATAGCCGATCCCACATTCCATAGTTTGAAACGCCGTGCGCGCGCGGGCGGTCGACAACGTCAACGTATCCGATGGCATAGCCTTCTCGTCGCACCAGCGCCGGAAGAAACCGGTGAAGACCGTCAAAATACGGCAACCGCAGGAACACGTCCCGGCGAAATGCCTTGAGGCCGCAGCCGGTATCGCGCGTGCCGTCGCGCAGGACGGCGCCACGCACCGTATTAGCGATACGTGACTGAAATTTCTTGAATCCGCTTGCTTTGCGTCCAATCCGCTGGCCGGCGATCAATGCAACGTCCGGCGCGCCCGCTTCGAGGGCCCTGATGAGCGCAGGAACAAAGGCGGGGTCATTCTGCCCATCCCCATCCAACGTCACGACAATAGACGCGCGCGCTGCGGTCACACCTGTCCGTACGGCAGCCGATTGGCCACAGGATTCCCGATGGCGGATATGACGCAACCATGGATGCTGCGCTTTCAGTCGCTCAAGCTCCGTATCTGTTTCATCGTTCGATCCATCATTGACGTAGATAATTTCGAAACGCCATTGGCCCTCGAGCGCCTTGGTGATCTCTGCCACCAGCGGCGCAATATTGCCGGCTTCATTGCGCACCGGCACGACGATGGACACCGTCGGATCAACCGAATTCATGATGGGATGTCTTATGGGGCCAAAAGCCCGCGGGCAACCGCTTTCATGCGCCGGAGCGAGGGGCCCGGATATTGATGGATCGCGCCATTCGGCTCGATCGAAAAGCCGAGCCGCCGCTGGGCAAAGTAGCGTCGCACCAACATAGCCCCGGCGATACCGACCAAAGCGCCAGCCAGCACATCCGTGGGATAATGCGCTGTTACCATTACCCGGCTAATTGCGATCAAAAGCGCATAGACCAGGAAGATCGTTCGCGTGCGCGGCCACAGTGTGCCGAAGGCGACCAACGCTGCGAACGCAGTCGTGGCATGGCCCGACGGCATGCTGGCGTACTCCACCCGCCATGTAAAAGGGTCATAGAGAAATGGATCGAGACTGCCACCGACCAGTGGCCGAGCCCGACCGATCAGGCGTTTGACAATTGTGACAAAAAGGCTGGGGACAGCGATTGCCGCGAACAAAAAGCCAATCCGCACCATGACCGCGGCGAGCACGCGTTGCGACATCGAAGTCAGGACGGGCGGCACCGCCGACAGCGCGAGAAACAGCAGCCCCAGCGGCCAAAGAAACCATCCTGATTTTCCATAGTCGGTAATATCGTCGAACGTCGAGACGACCCACGGCGGCAGCCGTTCGACACCACGAAAGGCTGCGGCATCAATCAACACTGTCACGATCAAAAAGACGATGATGGCCCCTGCGGTAGCGATCGCAAAGTCACGTGGCGCCCTCAGCCACGAGGGCCGGGCATTCAGGCGCGCCGGCCGCGCAAGCAAGGTCAGTGCCGACATAATGTTGGAAACGCAACGGCGCAGAGCTGCATCCCCTTCGATCCAATTGAATCGAGTGACCATGCTCACGGGCCGGCCTGCGAGCGGAAAATTGTCAATGAAACCGGCTTGCCCACGGAGATGTTGTACCCCTCTATGCGCTGACCGAGCGCGTAACGCGTTCCACTTGCCTCAGCGCGTTGCGCAAAGCTGTTGGCGCTGCGCGCATCGACCAGCGCGAATTGGCACGGTCCCGCTCGCAGGAAATCCGCCGCGCCAGCACCATCGGTGAAACGCGTGCCGGTCCCGAGCAGGAATACCAGGCTCGGCTCCTGATAAACATAAGTCGAGGCCACGTGCGGCTGCGGACAATCTGTCGCACGGATCTCATCGGCGATCATGGCGCTCGGGAAAAGGGACGGCAAAGACGGTATAGTAACAGCGTAGACCGTGACAGCCATCAAAACCGAGGCCACCATAGCGCGCAACAAGGAGCGTTCGGCACCATCGACTTCATAAAGCCACCACGCAAACAACCCAAAGATCATCGCCGCCGCAGCGAACGGCCACGCGACGAGACCGAGATCGCCACCGAACATAATGAAAGCAACTGGTATAATGACGGCAATTATCGCGGGGACCAGAAACCACCACATGGTTCCGCGTACTAACCATCGTTCTTTGTAAAGAACGCCCTGATCAAGAATGCCCGCTATCAGAATGGCGATGGCCGGATAAAGTGGCAGCACGTAGTGCGGCAGTTTTGTCATCACCGCTTCAAAGACGAGCCAGGAAGGAACGAGCCACGCGAGCAAAAACCGTGCGCGTGGTTCAAATCTGTTTTTCCAGATCATCGGCGCCGCCAGGCCCGCCAATATCGATCCCGGCCAGAACGTCACCCAGAACAAAACAAAGTAATAGCCTGGCGGCGCGCCGTGCGCCTCCTGACTGCTGGTGACTTTGTCCAGCATGTCGTGGCCGATCGCTTCCACGAAAAAATTGCCGCCTGATTTTGCGACGATCGCGATAAACCAAGGCAAGACAAGCAAGCCCAGCCAGGCAAGTCCGGGAACCGGGCGTAGCGACCACAGCCAGCGCGCCGAGCGGTCGGTGATTGATAGCGCCGCGGCAGCAAGCCCGACAAACATCAGAATCAGCGGACCTTTGAGCAGTACGCCGCCGGCTAGTGCGGTCCACAGAATCGCGGGCGCGGACCAACCGATCTTCACGTCGGAGGCTGTCCGGCTGGCGAGATATATCCGCGCCAGCGCTCCCATCGCAGCAACGGACATTAAAAGCAGCATAGCGTCCGTTTTTGCCAGGCGCGCTTCAACACCAAGCAGGATGGAGCTTGCCATCATCAGCGCCGCGAGAACCGCCGCGCGTCGAGAAACGAAAGCAAGGCCTGCCCAATAGGTCAGCAGCACGGCGAACGTCGCGCCGGCGAGTGACGGTAAACGGTAAAGCCAGATGGTGGTGCGCGCCCGCGGCACGCCAAGCGCCTCACCGGTTTTTACAGCCGCTACCTGCAGCCAATAAATCCCCACCGGCTTTTTGTAACGCACTTCATCCTGGAAACGAATGTCGACATATTCATGCACTTCCATCATTTGCTTTGTAGCCTGGGCGAAACGCGCCTCATCGCGATCAACCGGCGGTGTCCGGAAAAAACCCGGCAGGAAAGCGATCAGCGAAAAGAGAATGAGGAAAGCGGCCGTGTGCCGGTGAGACCGCACGGCAAAATCCACCGCGGCGGAAAGTCCACGCGCCGGAATTGAAGACCAAGCCCCGTTGGTGACAGTACTCAATGTATTGCGCCTTGAATCGCAGATTGTCTCGACAATAAGCCAAGCCCCCGCGCTGTCATATGCTACGCAAGGCTGAAAAATAAGAAACGTCTCTGAAAATGTTCATTTAACGCGCCAAATAACCGCCTATTGCAGGCGCACGGTAACGCTGTCGGAAGCGCCTCGGGCATCCATTACAGTCAATCGTACAAAGCCGGGGCCATCGGGCTGAAAGAACAGAGTCCGTTGACCGTCTAGTGCGGCAAGCGGGACGCCATTCACCATGACGGTCAGCGGCGCATGGCCACCTGCGATTTTCAGCGCGACGTGCTCGCCCGCGCCGGTCAGTTCAAGACGTGACCCGTCAGGCGGAAACATGATGCGTGGCGGTTCTATGATTTCGCGCGCACCTGTGCCGCTAAAGCGCTGGAGCGGCGGCGGCAGTCGGTTGCTTGCGGCAAAAATGACACCCTTGGGCGCGCGCGGCAAAGGCGCCGGCGCATAGCCCGAGCGCGCGAATGCATCGAACAGGATCGGCGCGGCGGCTGCTCGGCCGACTAACCCGGGTACCGGAGCGCCGTCCGGCCGCCCCACCCAGACGCCGATCGTCATGCGGCCATCGAAACCAACGGCCCAGGCATCACGATAGCCATATGAGGTGCCCGTTTTGAACGCGATGCGCCCCGAAGGCGCATTTTCGGGTGGCGGCGCGCCGATCAGAATATTGCCCACATACCAGGCAGCGACCGGATCAAGCAGCCGGCGCGCAGACGGCGCAGGCGCCCCTTCTCGCTCGTTTATCGGCGCGGCTACTCCTAGCCGAGCCAATCCCCCGTAAAGCATGACGAGGTCCACAAGCCGGACGCCGACGCCACCCAGACCCATCGCAAGCCCTGGCGTCTCGCCTTTCGGCAGGACCAAAACCGCACCGGTCTGTGAAAGGCGCGCGCTCAGACGGCTGACGCCAACCTTGCCAAGCACAGCAATGGCAGGGACGTTGAGTGACATTTGCAACGCGCGGCGAATACTGACCGTACCTTGAAATGTCTGGTCGAAATTTTCCGGTGTGTAGCCGCCGTAGCGCGCCGGTCTGTCCTCAATCAGACTGTCCGGGTGGATGAGCCCGTCCTCGAATCCCAGTCCATAAATAAATGGCTTCAGCGTGGAGCCGGGCGAGCGTAGTGCCGTTGTCATGTCGAGCTGACCGGCGCGACGCGCATCAAAATAGTCAGCTGACGCCACACGCGCCCTCACCTCACCGCTGATGTTGTCAATCGCGAGGATGGCCACCGATATGTCGGGTCCCAGCGTCTGCGCACGTTCTCGAGCGAGTTCCTGTAAAGCCTTCTGGAGCGGCAGGGCGATGGTCAGCCGATGGACACGACGGTCCGACTCAAGCGCTACAACCTGATCGGCGGCGTGCGGCGCAAACATCGGCATTTGCTTGCGCTCGCGCGGTACCGGCTGGGATTTGGCGCGCGCAATTTCGTCGCGCGGCACCGCCCCCGCAGCTGCGACACGGTCAAGGACTCGATCGCGCGCCGCTCTCGCCGCCTCTGGGAAGCGGTCCGGCCGGCGGGATTCTGGGGACTGAGGCAATGCAACAAGCAGCGCTGTCTCTGCCAGCGACAGCTTGAGCGGCTCCTTGCCGAAATAGGCGAGCGATGCCGCCCGAATGCCTTCAAGATTGCCGCCGTAAGGCGCAAGCGCCAGATAGAGAGAAATGACGTCGCTTTTCCCGAGCACATATTCGAGCTCAAGCGCGCGTACAATTTGCCGCAGTTTGGCCCCAAAACTGCGTTGCTCCCTCGGCTCAAGCAAGCGCGCAACCTGCATCGTTATGGTCGAGCCGCCCGAGACGATGTGTCGATTGGCGGCGAATTGGTAAGCGGCACGTACCAGGGACAGAGGATCAACGCCGCGATGGTCAAAAAACCTTTTGTCTTCGAATGCAAACAGCAATTTCAAGAATCGCGGATCGACATCCCTTTGATTTGCCGGCAGCCGCCAGCGCCCCTCGCTGGTGGCGTAAGCGCGCAAAAGACGGCCTTCTCGGTCCAGCACCGTGTGCGAATATTCAAGGTCCTTGCCAACTCGCGGCGGGCCCAGCGAGTAGGTCCACGCGGCGAAAGCAAGCGCCGTCATAGCGGTGATGCGGCCGGTAATCGCGATGGCCGGGCGCCAAATTTTCATTTCGGTGCAATCTCAATCGTGCCTGTGACAGTGCGGCCGAACCGGTCGGGCCGGTACATGTCCTCGACTTTTGCCTGCGGCAACACGTAACGCCCGGGCGAGACGGCGCGCACGACGTAGGCGACGCTGAACACGGTTGGCGAATCCTGTTTGCGTTCGAAAGCCGCCGTGAAGCGGTCGTCGCGAAATTCGCTGTTCTCCGGTTCGACTGCATCGACGATCCATGCGAGAGTCCCGGTTTCGCCCGAGGAGACCAGGCGCGGATTGTCGATCTCGAATCCGGCAGGCAGATAGTCGGCAATGATCACACGGCCGAATTGCGGCTGCGGCTCGGTGACTTTCAACACCACGACAAATCGCTGGTTTTGTTTGCTCTTGCTCGGATCAGTCTTGTCCCCATCAAACGTGTGATACGTGCGCTCGATCTTGAAGCCCTGCTCGGCAGCCGGTTCAGCCGTGAGCGGCGCTCCGCTCACCGAAACCACGGCCTGCACATTACCTTCGCCCTCGTTGGTCGCCGTAAACGCGGAGACCAGATCTTCAGGCCGCAGGTTGCGATAGAATGCCCCCTGTCGTTTTTCGCCGTTGATGTTCAGCGATATCGCATTGAGCTGCTTGGCAAGAGCGCGCGCCGCAAGCACAAGCCATGCGTTTTCCTGCGTCGATGTGTTGGAGCTCAGCTCCCGCGCAGAATCGATGCGAAGCACCGCATCGTTGATCGTTTTCTGCGGCGCGCGCCCTTCGGACGCCAACGCTACCAGGGCGGCTGCGTCGCGCAGCGCCGAACCAAAATCCGCGCGACCGAGATCAAGCTTGGGCTTCGGAGCAATTGAGTCCAGCGCCGCGAGATAAACCGTATCGGCACGAGCCTTGTCTCCAACCATTGCAAGCGCAGCCGCGAGCTGCGCCTTCGCGATCGGCGTCGCCACATCAGAAAGTTTTACGTCCGCGATGTAACGCAGATCGCCAATCGGGGCCGCCCCATTTCGAGCAAGAACATAGAGGGCGTAGGCCAACTCGCGTCCGCCGTTCTTGCCAGGTTCCGGAGCGGCCGCCACATAGTTGCGGAGCCGATCGACCGCGAGTGTATAACCAACTGCCGGCACCTCAAACCCGCGCTCGCGTGCGCGCGTAAGAAAATCGGTGACGTAGGCGTCAAGCCATGGGTCCTCGCCACCCACCGACCATAGTCCGAACGAACCGTTCGAGGCCTGGCGGGCCAGCAGGCGCGGAATGGCGTCCTTGATGCGCTGGTCTATTTCGGCATCGGGAGCAAGACGCGCCTGCGCAGCGAGCTCGTTAACATAGAGCATGGCGATGGCGCGACTGGTGATCTGCTCAGAACACCCAAACGGATACCGATCAAGCGCATTAAGCAGTGTCGCCGCGTCTAGCGAAGTCGACACCGCGACCGACAGGCCCGCGCGGCCTGTGCCCGGAACAAAATCAGCAAACACATCATTCGACAGTGTAAGCGTCTCGCCTTTTGCAAGTGTACGAACGCTGCGCCGAGTGAGAATTTGCGTCGCCGGCCGTACATCGAGCGGGTAACTGCGTTCGAGCGCAAAATTGCCCGGTCCTCTCACTTTCACACTGATGGTGCTGGGCCCCGCGCCCGTGGCACTCATCGCAAAAGAAATCCGGTCGCGCTGTTTTGCTGCGAGTTTAATGATTTGCGATCTGTCACCGTCCAACTTGACGGCACCGTCGGCGCTCAATGTAACGTTATAGTCACCGGCAGCGCCCTCCACGTTGTCCAACTCAAGCTGCACAAAGCCCTTGTCGCCGGTGCGCAAAAAACGCGGTAGGGTAGCCGTCAGCACGGCCGGATCGCGCACGATTACATCGCTGGACGCTTTGCCAACCTTGTCCTTGCTCCAGGCGACCGCCATCACCCGCACGGAACCGGCAAATGCGGGTATATCGAATTGCACCTGCGCGGTGCCGTCGCGCCCGACCGTTACGATCCCGGAATAGAGCGCGAGCGGCGGCTGCGTCGGCGGCGAACCCGACAATTCGTTACCTCCTGCGTCGCCGCCGGAACGTATTTGTCCGCGCGCGCCTTGCATTCCGTCAATCAATTGACCGTAGAGGTCGCGAATTTCCGCCGTCAGACGCCGCTGGCCGAGGTAGTATTCGTCGGGCGCCGGCGGCTTATAGTTCGTCAGATTGAGAATGCCGACATCGACGGCCGCGACCGTGACGCGCGCTTCCTCACCCGCGATAAGTCCCGCGACTTTTATCGGCACGGCCAAAACTGAACCCGGACGCATTGTCGCCGGAAGCTTCATGTCGACCGTGAGAGTGCGGGCCGCCTTGTCAATCGAGAACCACTGCACGCCAATGGCGCGCCCCGGCATCCGCTGGGCCGGCGCATCGAGCGGACGCCTTAGTGTGGCGATAACGTATGCGCCGGTACCCCAGTCGCGACCGACATTCAAACTCGCGCGCACCGCCCCGGGCTTCACGTCTTGCGTTTGGCTGGCAACAAGGCGATCGGTAAATACATTGACGGTGAGGCGCCCAGCGGTGCGCACAGTTGCGACTACATTCATCGGCTCGCCAGACCGATAGTCCGGTTTGTCGAGCGCAATATCGAGCAAGTCCGGCGTATCGGCGCTCGATTCCGCATAGAAACCTGCATCGAACGAAAGCGAAGTAATGGCGCCATTCGCCTCGCCCGTGGAAACCTCAAGGCGGTAGCGGCCCCATTTTACCGGCAACGATACGCGTCCTGGCTTGTCGGCTGCGACATCAACGGTACCGCTGGCAATCCGTTCTGTTCGTTTGACTGGTTCGTATTCCCACTGGCCGTTTTGGCGGTACCACTGATAACTGGTATCGACCTTCAGCAAGTCATAGCGCAGACCGCCTTTCGCCTGCGTCTTCCCATCAGGCGCGACGAGGATCACGTCGAAATCAGCGTTGGCGCCGTCCGCAAGTGAGCGGCCCGAAAATGTAGGTTTGATGCCAATCATCGCCGCGTCGGGCAAAATCGGCAGCGTCAACTTGCGTTCAACGGCGCGGCCGCCGGACTCCGCCATGCTCACTGTAATCTGCGCTTCGAGCGCACGGGTCGTCACAGGCACGGTGTTGAGTTTGACCGGGAACGTCGCTTTTCCCGAACCATCAGTGTTCGGCAGGTCATCGAGATCTTCGCGAACAGCCGTTACCTCATCGTCGAACAGTCCAAAGGAATAACCGGGAAAACCTGTCCGCTCTTTGGCAGCAGCAATCGTTAGTTGCCCGGACAACTCAAGATTTGAGGCAGGTGCTCCATAGAGGAAATGTCCATCCACGCTGACCTGCGCCGGCGCGTTGCGCGCAATCCCCTTTCCCGCTGTCGTGAGATCGAACTCAATGCGGTCCGGCACATAATCTTCGACCATAAACGTCGTCGCACCGATCGGTGGCCGCTTGGGATCGGCATAGGCCACGACTCGCCATGTACCTGTGGAAGCGGAGGCAACGATCGGAACAGTCAAAGAGCGGCCACCAAGGCCTTGATCGGGCACGATGGCGCGTCGGTATTCGACGCCGTCGGGACGCTCGACCACCAACGTAATCGGCGCGTTCGGTGCGGCGGAGCCGCGCGCGTCACGCACCAGCGCGGTCACAGCAACGGATTCGCCCGTGCGGTAAACTCCCCGCTCCGTATAGACAAACGCGTCAAGCCCGGCCGGAACGGACCGGCCGGCAACGCCACGATCGGAAAGGTCAAACGGAGGCGCCTTCAGATTCAAAAAAGTATAGTCGCCCTTCTCGCTGGCGACAATCGCGGCCGGTGCGACTCCGCCTTCGCCGCGCGCAAGGCCAGCTTCGAAATGCAGGAAACCGTTGCGATCAGTCTGCCTTATGGCAAGCACTTCGTTGTTGCGCGCGACCAACCGTACTTCGACGCTGCCGCGTGGCTCCGCGCCAGCAAGCGAATGAATGAACACGTCAATGCCGTCATAGGTGGTGTAGGCGGTAAGACCCAGATCTGAGACGACAAACCACTGTGTGGCTTGCTGACCATATTCATTTGATACGGCATCCTTAGGCTCCGCGGTCATGGCGTAAACGCCTGGCCCAAGATCCTTGAGCGCCTGATCGAGCGGGAAAGCCGTTGTTATTTCGGTATTGAGCTTGGACTCTACCGCGAGCTCTCCGCTCCACACCCTGGCGCCACGCTCGTTTGCCAGGCGCTCGGCCTGATAGCGGCTCAAATTCCGCTGGAAATCGTAGCCAAGCAGGGTGTCGACCAGATTGCGGTCGCCGATGCGATAGATCGACAGCGTCACCGCGCTGGTGTTGACACTGAGCACGGGGATCCCGCGCTGCCCGGCGCGTGGAAGGACATAGGCCTTGCCCGAAAAGCGCACGAACGGTTTGCGATCGCGGACAAAGATTGTGAGTTCGGCGGATTTCGCCAAGGTCTCTTTGACCACCGACGGTAGGCCCGGGCGTAGCGTGATTGAGTAGCGCTCGCCGTGCTTGAGGCCCTCTACACAGAGTTGCTTGTCGGCCGCGGAAACGGCAGGGCGATCCGTGCCGGCAACGACGACGTATGGTGAAAAATCGGTGCGGCGTCCGGGCAGTTCTTCAGAGAACTGAAAACAGGCTCGCGGCGAAACGGAATCGGAGTCGACTGTGAAATCCAGAAGCCGGAACCCATGCTCGGCCCGCAGTCTTTCATATTGGCCACGCAGTTCGGCAGTCTCGCGCAACTCAAGTGAAAGGCGCAAAGAATTAAGCGCGCCGCGCCATTGCTCCCGCTCGGCGAGCGTCCGCCCGAGCACCGCCAGACTGTCGGCCTCAAGCGCGCGGTCGCCAGCGCGCTGATAGGCGATATACGCGGCGGTCGAGGCACGATCGAGCAGCAGCGATTTTTCGCGATCATCGCGCGGCTTGATTTGCAGAACCGTGCGCGCGAGCCGCAGCCAACTGGATGCGTCTTCGGGAGCGACGGCGACGAGCTGACCAAGCACCACCATTCCGCTGCGGAAATCATTCTTTTGAAAAGCGCTGTCGGCATCGCGGCGAAGCGTTGCCGCCGTTTTGTTCACGGCGCCGGTATCACTTTTGATCTGGGCCTCGAGTTTGATCGCCGCTTCGTCAAGCATTTCGAGCTTGAACGCCTTGTCGGCCGCCATGGCGGGAATCAGGGCAAGGGCCAAGAGCGCGGCTGCGATGCCGGCGCGAATAACGCTAAGCATGGGGGCGAGACCTCCGGAGGCAGCGGATCGCCACGACTATCATTTCAGTTCCCATTGGTGTCGAGGTCATGGCCACAGGTTCGAGAGCCGCCAGCAGCCGTAACCGGTGGCATTCCGCCCGAAATTCATAGGGCAGACAAAATGGTCGGCCAACATCTTTAGGAATCACATGAGGTGAGCTAAGAAATCACTCTAAGACTTTAATTTAGCGGTGGAATTGGAGCTGCCCTTACTCTGTGGAGCACCGCCGGCTGCCCGGCCCCTCGCGATGGGCAGGCGCGCCAAATGACCAAGCTGGGGGCAATTTTGCGGCAGCGGCGGCCCTGCTTTGCGCCAGCAGCCGGGGACGGCTAAACGAATTGATAGACCCCGTAGCTCAGCCGGATAGAGCATCAGCCTTCTAAGCTGAGGGTCGCTGGTTCGAATCCAGCCGGGGTCGCCATTCTTTTCAACGAACCGAAGTGTCCGCCTCACCTCAGGCCGCGCATTCGGCGTTGTAACCCCGCTCTTGGCCGAAATTCTACCTGTGCAAATCAGGGCTAGCGCAAATGGTGCGATACGCATCCGCCGCTACGCCAGGGTTACCGTAGTCAACGAACGCCACATTGTCCTTCACAAGATATAGAAACGCTCTTTCCCCTGTTACCTCACCCGACGCGGTTTTCCCTTTCACGTGACCACAAATGGTGTCCACAGACTGTCCAACAACATCTTTTCTCATGGCCCGCTTCATGTCCGCGAATTCCGCAGATGCTGGAACTTCCATTTTAGACGCGACAGTCGTCTTGGCCTTCTGCACGACAGAATCCAAAACTCCAGAAGATTGAGCGAATGCCTCCACCTTCGTTGCACGGTTTCCTGCGATCGAGGAGCCAGTCTTGTCGTCATGGGACGAATCGCTCGGCGCAGCTGACTTCGTTGTCGGGCTGAGTGACAGCCTGGCCGTCCCAGCTACAGGGCTTGGCTTGAATGCCGCTGACCTCCCTTCCATCGATGCACCAGCTGTGGTTCTGTGCAAACAGCCCTTTGAGGTACATGCTTTTGGTGTCGCCTGTGGCGGGGGAGGACAGACGCAACCAATCAAGGGCGCAGATAGCGCGCCGATGAGAAGAATTCTCATGCAACCTCCTCCTCGCGGCTGAAACCTGCTCGATTTTTTTTGGAGTGCTACGATCACACACTAGGAGCAGATGATGCCCGGACCGTGGCGGCAACTTGGAGAAAACCAGACATACTGGCTTGTAGGCGATTTTTAGTTTGCTCGCGCAAGTACATTTTTACCGGCGCGACACATAAGGGCAAAAAGCGGACATTCCGACGAGATGCTAGAACCGGAACGTTCCTAGGTTGATGTCGGAGAAAAACGGATTGTTCGCCATATCAAGTATCGTAGGGAATTGTTCACTGGAGCTTTCAAAGCGGTAACGGGAGCGGCTCGCGAAAGAAAGCTCCAAAGTGTCCGGAAACATTTTCCCCGCAATACGAGCAACTTTTCCGAAATTATTTCCATGAACGTGGATGACAGAAAAACTGTCAGACAATTTCTTAAACACTCTGGAAGTACGGCGAAGAAACTCTCGTTCTTTGACACGATGAAGCTGGTGAAACTCACCAACAATCTGCGAAAATCTCGATAGCGTAGCCGGGGTCACTTGATCAAAAACATCCCACTCATCTCCTTCAATATCGATTTTCAGGATTAGATCCGGACTTCCGCTCCCTCTAAGCGGAGCAACAAGGTCATCTAGAGTGGTCGAATTCTCCCCAACGAGCGTCGAAATTTTTTTGCGACTAAACTTTAGAAGCCGGTGATGGGTCGGCGCATCCTCGATCGAATGATCATATTGATCAACCGGAATACCCTTCAGAGCAAGAACTGTATCCCAAGAATCGTCAAGGCTAATTCCAAAAGACAACGCACGGAAAATTGAAGTGAAGTCGTTCAACAGAATATAACCGCCATCAGCTGCGCTACCCAGCCTGATCTTGTCGAAACCGATTGCCCTAGACGGCGCAAGAAGCCGCAACGCGTCGAGAATTTCATCTAGATCTTGCCATTCCTCAATTTCCCCGAAAATCCGCATTTTCCCCGCGTCTTCCTTTGCAACGGTTCTATTCTGCAGGTCTTGAACATGCCTTTTCTGAAGATCGAGGAATATTTCGTAGCTCGATGAAGCTTTATCATCGCGCTCCTGCGCCATAAAGACTCGGCCGCGACCAAGCCAGGCACTCTCTAAGTCAGACTTAAGCGAAATCGCCTTGTCGTAGGCCGCCAACGCTTCGTCATAGCGTTTGAGATCATGAAAAATATTACCACGACCAAGCCAAGCTTCGGATAAGTTAGGCTTCAGTGCGAGCGCATTCTCGTACGAGGTTAAGGCTTCCTCATAGCGCTTGAGATTTCCCAATGAATTGCCACGATTTAGATGCGCGTCTGCGAAAATAGGTTGAATCGCCAAAGCGCGATCAATGCTTTGAATAGCTTCTGAATATTTTTGCAGTCGATTTAAAACACTGCCGCGATTGCATAGAGCTTCGGCATCTGTAGGATCAAGCGCGAGAATTTTTTCACATGTTGCAAGCGCGTCTTCATATTTCATCTGTTCTCGTTGGCAAGTCGCCAGCATCCGATAACCATCTTTATGAGTCGGATCGACTTCGATAGCTTTTTCCGCTGTTTCGCTCGCCTCAACGATCTTCTTTTGCCTATACTGTGCAATCGCAAGGTTGCTTAGCGTGGGAATGCTGCGCGGTGCCAAGTCCAAGGTGTGCGCTAAAAATTTTTCGGCATTCGCAAAATCTCCGCTTTCTAAATGCTCCAATCCCGTAAAAAAATATTGTTTAGCAGCATCGCTGTTCATTTCTGGCCTCAACGCATTTTAGTCGGGGCTCAATCGGGAGCATAATGGTTTTGCTCCTCATTGGCGCAATATTTCCCAATCAGCACTGACACTTTACCGCGGAGACTTGATGACCGTCGCGGCCGTATCATAGAGCAGCGATCTGCACAGTCGGTGAGAAGCAGATGTTCGTAAAGGACGGAAGATGTTCGCTTTGAGCCAATAGTGGACATTGGCGACATATCATGAAGGCTTTTGATTCGAGAACACAGCCCAGAAATGCGTTGCCGCTAGTGCCGCCGTTTTGTCTGGCGGAAGTCGCCCATCTTGGACAAGTGCAAACTGGTCTTTCAATAATCGTTTTATATCGACGCCATCGTTCTCCCATGCCCCGCCTGCAACAGGCACTGCGCGCCAAATATTGTTCAGGACAAATAATTGCCCACTAGGCTTCAGCGATTGTTTTATCCGCGAAATATCCTCGGCCGGCCATAAGCAATGCTGTAGAACCCAGATTGAGATGGCCGCGTCGAAGCGCTGGCCTTGCCTGATCCAATCATCCAGCAACTGCGGTGAGCAAACTCGGAACCGAGCCGACTGAACATATTCGGGAGCAAGCGCCCGCATACTTTCGCTCATATCAACGCCAACGACAGAACATCCATTGCGATTTATGAGCTCTTTCGCCACTCGACCAATACCACAACCGTAGTCGAGCACGGTCATATCGGGCGAAAGTTTGAGAGTTTGGCTGATTAAGTCTGCCAAATAAGGAGTTTCGGTTTTCCACCTCTCTTCAGTGGTAGAACCTTCCGAGGTCAGGATAATCCGCTGTGCTGTCAACATGTCCACAACATCAAACACAGCCGGATCGTAGTTCGTCTCACCTACGGATTGCGGTGAAGTCCGTAACCCCATATCAGGTTTTAATGTTAGCGCTTTTTCGAAGGCAATAGACGCTTCATCGAAACGTTTAAGTTCGACAAGCGCTTTGCCACTGCCAAGCCATGCTTCCGCAAAATCAGGTTTGAGCGTGAGCGCCTTGTCATAAACCGTAAAGGCTTCGTCATATCTTTTGAGATCATAGAAGATATTGCCACAACTGAAAAACGTTTCAGCATTCGTCGGATTACTCGCAACAATTTTTTTACACGTTAGAAGCGCGTCTTCGTATCTCTTTTGCTCCCTTTGACATGTCGCTAGCATCAAATAAGCGTCTATATTGGTCGGATCATGTTGCACAACCTTTTCTGCTGTGGCGCTTGCCGCAATAATTTTTTTCTGCTCGTACTGCGAAATCGCGAGGTTGTTTAGCGTAGGAACGCTTTGCGGTACCAATTCCAACGTATCGGTAAAGAATTTTTCAGCATTCGGAAAATCCCCTTTTTCAAGGCACTCCAAACCCATAAGGAAAAAATGTTTAGCGGTTTCAGCGTCGTTCATTCATAAACTCTACAAATTTGCGCCATCTCATCTGACCTTTGCCTCCTGCGCCTCGTTCAAACATCGTATCAACTGAGCCTACGCACTTGAAGTGCGCCGATGTCCACTTTGGGTCAAAAGCAGACACTTGCAGTGCAATAGCTATAAGGCCGTCACCGAGAACTGGCTCAAGCGCCCCCGGCTTTATTGGGTTTTCTTTTTTATTTTGAGCCTTCTAAGCTGAGAGCCGCTGGTCTCTTTGGGTTAGAAAGAACCAGTTCAAATAAAGCGAGGGCCGAAAAACGGGAATTTTTCCTATCCCGCTAATCGGCGCGAAAAGCCAGCGTTATTTATTAAATGAGATGTGCATGACAGAAGTTGATGTTCAGCGAAAATTACAGGCAGCATTTTCACTGCACCAAGCAGGCAATCTTAAAGAGGCCGCCAACATATATCGTAAAATTATTGAGACAGACGCCAACAATGCCACTGCGCTCCATTATCTGGGCGTCGTGGAGGGTACAGTCGGAAATCTTGAGCAAGCCAAGTTTCTCATGGAACGCTCCTTAAGAATTCAGCCGTCAAATATCCAATTCACCGAGAACTATGCTGCAATCCTATTTCAAATACGAGATTACAAATCTGCCTTACAGATATGCGAGCGAGGACTTCAATTAAACGAATCTAATGTTTCGCTTTTGTATATCGGCGCTGTTTCACTGTACAAGTTAGAGCAACTACAAAGTTCGATAGACCAATTTGATCGGGTTCTCTCGCTCGAACCCAATCATGTTGCTGCCATTAATGAGCGAGGCTCTGCTCTCGCGCAGCTGAACGAATATGACGCGGCACTTGCAAGTTTTGAAAAAGCGCTGCGGTTGCAACCGCAGTATCCAGAAGCACACCTTAATAAAGGTAACCTATACGTCGAATTGAAGCGATATGATGAGGCTTTGGCCGCGTATGACAAGGCGCTGACCATTAGCCCAAGCTTTGCTGATGCTTGGGTCGGCCGCGCGCTCGTTTTCCGAAAACTCAAGCGTTACGATGAGGCGTTTGCCGCCTACGACAAGGCGTCAGTGCTTAAGCCTGGATCAGCCGAAGTCTGGCGTGATCGTGGCAATGCCTACGTCGAGCTCAATCGCCACGACCTTGCCTTCGCGGCCTATGACAAAGGACTAAGCCTCAACCCTGATTTGCCGGACTTAGAAGGTCTGAGGTTCGACGCTAAAACCCACATCTGTGATTGGAACGATTTTGATGGTGAACGCGAACGTCTGGTCCAGTCAGTCAAAAATAAAAAACAAAATACATACCCCTTTGTTCTTCTCGTCGTATCATCATCAAAAAAAATTCAAGTGGAGTGCGCAGAAACATGGGCCTCCAAGAGGTTTCCAGCGGCTAGTAAGCCAATATGGGATGGAGAAATTTACAAGCACGATAAGATTCGGATTGCATACCTATCATCGGACTTTCGTGAGCATGCAACATCGCATCTCGTCGCAGGAATGTTCGAATACCATGATAAATCGCGGTTCGAAATTTCGGCAATTTCAACTGGACCCGACGATGACTCGGAATTGCGCGAACGAATAGAGCGGTCGTGCGACAAGTTTGTTGAAGCCCGGCCATTGACTGATGGTGAGGTCGCCGCCCAAATACGAAAAGAAGAAATAGATATATTGATCGATTTAAATGGGCTTACGCACGGCATGCGTACAACAATTTTTGCGTCCCGTCCCGCCCCCATCCATGTCAATTACCTTGGTTATCCCGGGACAATGGGAGTCACCTATATGGACTATTTGATTGGCGACAAAATTGTGATTCCAAAATATGAGCAAGCCTATTATCGCGAAAAGATTGTCTATTTGCCCAGCTGTTACCAGGCCACCGACAGCAAACGTAAAATTTCAGAAAAAATGTTAACGCGCGCAGAATTCGGCCTCCCCGCCAAAGATTTCGTTTTTTGCTGTTTCAATGGCAACAACAAGATCCTTCCGAATGTATTCGATAGCTGGGTACGAATTTTAAAACAAGTTGACAACAGCGTGTTATGGCTTTTGGAAGATAATGCGCAAGCTGCAGCTAATTTGAAAAGAGAAGCAACGACGAGAGGCATCGACGGTGATCGCCTTGTATTCGCACCCCGAGTGCCGTCACCCGAGCATCTAGCTCGCCATCGATTGGCCGATTTGTTTATCGATACGCTACCTTACAACGCACATACAACAGCAAGTGATGCGTTGTGGGCGGGTTTGCCTGTTCTCACTCAACTCGGAGAGACTTTTGCCGGAAGAGTGGCCGCAAGCCTGCTGAATGCTGTTGGCCTACCCGAATTGATAACGACAACGACAAAAGCCTATGAGGACCTTGCTATTGACCTTGCGACAAACTCCGACAAATTGGCGGCAATCAAGCGCAAGCTCGCAAATAACAGGTTCACTAGTCCGCTTTTTGATACAGAATTGTTCACACGCCATATCGAGACTGCATACTTGTTAATGTATGAGCGCTACCAGAAGAACCTTGATCCAGATCACATTTCTGTCCCGCAATAAAAAGCGACCATTCGCTCAACGGGCACCTCTCAAGTAACAAGGGTAGGCGCTGTAATATTTAGCTCTCCCAGCCGAGCTTGACCGCGTCATTTGCCGTATAATTTAATGCACAGCTCTTTGCGGTATCCAAACTAACGTATGTTATCCAGTTGAACCACCCGGCAAAATCCGGCGGAAGCTCAAGCGACGAAGCGCTTCAACGGGCAAGGATTGCGCTACGCAATCAGCGTCCAGACGAAGCGGAGCGATTCGCGCGCGATTTCTTGCAAGGCAATCCCAGCCACAAACAAGCGGTCAATATCTTGGGTTATGCGTTGCTGATGCAGCAACGCGCCGATGACGCGATCGCAGTGCTCGAACCAGCAGCGCGCACGCTTCGAGACGCAGAGATCGACACACAGCTCGCACTTGCGTTGCGACAGGCTGGCCGGGACGAGGATGCAGTCGCACGGTTTAAGCGCGCCACCAAGCGTCAGCCGCCCTTTCCGCCGGCGTTCTATGAACTGGGCATTCTGTTGCACGCCATGAAGCGCTCCGAGGAGGCAATTGAAGTGTTAACGGCCGGTCTTGCTGCTGGGCCGATGCCCGAATTGTCCGATCAGATCGGTCACATTTTTCTATCCATGAAAGACTACGCCAGCGCAAAGAGCGCCTTTGCGAAAACGCTCGCAATAACGCTCGCAATGGCGCCTCATGCCGCGAGCGCGTTATGGGGCATGGGGAAGGCCTGCCAGGGCCTGGGCGAGCATAAATCAGCCATTGATTATTTTCGGCGCTGCCTGGCGCAAGCGCCGAATGATGCCGGCACTCTACTCAATTTGGGCCACTGCCTTCTCGAAACCGGAGAGTTGAATGAAGGCTACAAATGTTTTCGCGCCGCCGCGCGCGGCGACGAGAACCGGTATGCGGCGGCGCTCGCGACGTTGGTCAAATCTTCACAGGGGCGTTTCTGGCTGAGGCCAAGCGCGGCACGGAAATTCCTGCGCGATGAAAGTGTGTAGTTTCGGGTCAACGCTTGGGCGAACGGAATTGCCGTCGATAGACGCCTGATTCACTGTCAGTGGCGCTCTGAGTTTCGATCATGCGCGCCACACCTTCCTCTGACAGCTCCTCGAAAGCCGCACTCCAGACTTCTCTTTTGACGGGGATACATTGAGCAACCGGTGTGCCCTTCGGCAATACGCCGGAGAAATTGGCATCCGCCCAACGGGCAGGGAAATGAACCGGGCTGTGGTAAAAGGTATCGCAATCAACCAGGCCTGTGAGCGTAGTGAACGGTAAATCAGCTCGATTGATCGGATGCGTGAATAGCAGCGAGTACCCCGGCGGCGCCTGGATCGTCCAGAAGTTATTGAACTTCACGATGAACCGGTCTTCGTCAAAAAACGGTGTTCCCTTCGCCTGGCTCGGGTCATGAAAATCAATTGGCGAATGCGAATATTCGCCCACCAATTCTTCGGGTAACGGAAAACTCCAGCTGAATTCACCGTCTCGCACTTCGAGATCCGTCGCCAAGGGAATCAAAAATCCATACGTCATAGCGTCAATGAATGGCGGACATTTTTTTACCGTAAAGCCTTCTCCTCCCATATTCGGATTGAAGGCTTTCAACGGCAGGTCTTTAAACCACTCGGCCAGTCCCAGCACCGCCGGAATCGGCTTTGGCAAGATCCTTTCCAGACCCGGCGGACATCGAAACGTAAGTAGCATCTCTTCCGGTTTACTCATCGCCTATCCTGAATCTGTGTATTCGGTGATGACCGTTTCACAAGAATACTGTTAATAGCGCTCGTGCAGTTAATGCCAAAAAAATCCGTATATTTGCAATCGACAAGATACGGTTGACCGGCAATCACCTCATCAATTCGATTTTGTTTCGGGAGACTGTCTTCGATGAAAAGGTAGTCTCCATCTTCAAGGATCGAATCGAGAGCGCCGAAGTATCCACCAAGATCGGCATGGAAATCCTCGATAATCAAACAGGGCCGATCAAACTTTTGTTTCGACCTCGCGGTGTCCGCAAGCCAGGCAGAACAATCGGCTTGAACAAATGCAATTCGAGGATCTGAACTTTGGGCAGCGACATTGTCGATAGAAATAATTTTTGTCGTCAGGCCCATTGAACTGCACAGATCGGCAAACAGAACTGATGAGCCTCCTGCGCCCGAGCCGAGTTCGATAATGGTACCCGGACGCAGTTCATCAATCAGCATCGCGTACAGACTGATATCGTAGCTTGACTTGAAGCATGGGATTCCGCGCCAAAGAAAGACTGGCCCGGCACCCTGACTGTAAAGCATCTGCCGAAAACCAAGCTCCGTGCCGCGGATCGGCTCGTTTGCAAATTCGGCCACAACTTCTTGCCGCCGCCGCCACGACATGAACCTCTCATCAACCGGACGATGCAAATAGCGTTCTGCGACGAACGCTGCTTGCGGTGGCCAGCCCCTATGCGCCAAGTGCGTGAGCAAATAGTTCTGCAGAAAGGTCGGGACGTCCTGATACGCCTTCATTTCGATCTTCAGCCGTTTTGCAAGTTTGCCCTGAGCTGCTGGTTCAAGATTTGGACGCATCTGCGCGCCCTGCATGAAACCTGTAATCAACCCATTGAAATAATTGGATGATTGTTCTGTATGGAAGGCGAGAAATTCCGATAGCGCCCGGATGAAATCTCTGTCGCCGCTCATTTCACTGCGTCCCCAACTCAACGTCGCACTGTATCCGGAATGAGAACGCAAATCTCGCCCGATCCCTCCGCGGACACCGATCCCAAGCGATCCAAGCGCTCCTGCCGGAACGTCTTATGGGAAACGCATAATTAACAAGTTTGGCACACGAATAGCGCGGGGGACTTGTAATTCCCTCGGTTTGAGGGCGCCCAAGCGGCATGTCCGAGACGCCTGCCCCATCGTCGACCGCAGCCGACGGCGCTCCTGCCGTCGAGGCGCCGCCGCTTGCGCCGGACGGCGCGCCGCTTTGTTACGTCGTCGACGAAGAACCCAGCATCCGGCATTTTCTCTCGCTTGTGTTGCACGGTTCTGGTGTCGACACCGTCGAATTCGCTGACGGGGTCTCGATGCGCAAGGCAGTCGAAGCTCGTCCACCTGCTCTGATATTTCACAACATTTCGCTTGAGTCCGCCGATGCGATTGAATCGGTGGTCGCACTCGGCAAGCTGAAATACCGCGGGGCTGTACAGCTAATGAGTGGGCGCGGTGCAGCCGTGCTCGAGCACGTCAAGGGCATCGGCGCCCAGCACAAGCTTCAAATGCTGCCGGCGCTCAAGAAGCCGTTCGAAACGGAAACGATCGTCAAGATTATCCAGGAGCTCAAACTTGGGATGCCGCCGGCAGTCGCCGCCAGGCTCGAACTCGATGACGCCATCAAAAATAATTGGATCGAATTCTGGTATCAGCCGAAAATTGCCTTGCGTAAAAAGCAGCTGGCGGGTGCCGAAGCCTATGCCCGCGTCCGCCATCCGCAGCACGGGATTGTGCTGGCAGCCGCGTTTACTGCCAATGCCTCAGAAACGGCTACAGCCACACTCGCAGAGATTTCGCTTGAGAGCGCGCTCAAGACCGGCGGCCATTTCTCCAAACTGGGAGTCAATTTGCGCCTGAGCGTCAACATACCGGTTCCGGCGCTTGTGAAAATTCCTGTCGAAGATATTGTGAAAGCGCACCATGCGGCCAACGATAAATGGCCTGGTTTGGTCATCGATGTTCCCGAGGATCAAATCGTTAATGACCTAAAGCTGGCCAGCGAGCTCAGCAAGAAATTCGAGCCGTACAACGTCCGGCTTGCGATCGACAACTTTGGCCGCGCCTATTCCGCGCTCGCCAAAACCGAAGAGTTGCCGTTCGAGGAACTCAAGCTCGACCGATCTTTCGTCGCCGATTGCGGGACTGACAAGGTCAACGCGCCGCTCTGCAAGACGGTGATCGACCTCGCTCACAATTTCGGCCGCTACGTCGTCGCGGTAGGAATCGAAAAGGCGGCCGATGCGTCAGCCCTGGTCAGCATGGGCTGCGACTACGGCCAGGGCTTCCTGCTTGGCCAACCTATGCCCGAGGAGCGCTTCGTTTCACTGCTGCGCCAGCGCGCCGCCACGCAGGGCCGCAACCTTGACGCAGCGAAGGCCCAGACCGAAAAGCATCCGGCCTGAAGTTTCGATCAATGAGTCCAGGCGTCGCGGCGCTTGAATGAAAAATTATCCGAATAGGACATGGCACGCCGTTTGACCGAAGCCGTTTCGAAGACCTGATAGGCAATATGGTGGCGCTCGCAATAGGCGATCGCTTCTTCCTTGCTGCCGAAGCGCAGCCGCAGTTGCTGCCGCATATCGCCGGAAGAGGTCCATCCCATCAATGGCTCGACCTGCCGCGGCGACTCAGGCTCGAAGTCGAGGGCCCATTCCTTTGTGTTGGCAAAGCCAGACTGCATGGCGGTCTTTGATGGCTTGTAAATGCGCGCGGTCATTGCGTAGTCCCTTGTCAAGGCGACCGACCCCGTATACGCGCCCAAACAAAAGATGACAACTGAGAAAGGCGCCGCTTTGGTCCCGTGTGGTATCACCCCTAGACAGCTGTGAAATTCTTATCGAGGTCCTTAGACACACTTTCAAGCACATTGGTCCAATCGCCGCTCTTGGTCTGACGATACAAACGTGCCGTCGGGTACCAAGGACTATCCGTCCTTTCGCGCAACCAACGAAAGTCTGAATGGAAAGCAAGCATGATCCAAACGGGCTTGCCCATGGCGCCAGCTAAATGCGCGATCGACGTATCTATTGATATGACTAAATCTAGTTGCTCTATCAGAGCTGCGATATCGGAAAAATCGTTGAATACATCAGACAAGTCTTTGATAACTGACAGGTTATCTAAAGCATGCTTATCGCTGTCGCGAAGATCTTTCTGAAGGCGGTACCATTCGAACTTGTTGCTGATAATTGCACCGAGCGCCGATAAGGGGACCGGTCGAGAAATATCAAGTCCGCCAGCAAAATAGGGATTGCCTGACCACGCCAAACCAATTCGAGGTTTTTCCTTAGTGGTCCCAATTATTTCAGCCCATTCAATCTTTTTCTCTTCAGGCGCATCTATATACGGGACATTTGCGGGTATCGTTTCAACCCTTGTCTCGAACGCAAGCGGAAGACTCACTAGTGGACAGTGCACATCAAACGATGGGATTTTCTCACCCTGAACAATAACCTCACACTGCCACTTTGAGGACTTGAATAAAGTAGAAAGTGGTTTTTGAACTTCAAAGATTATTTTGCACTTTTTGTCCTTGAGCAAATTCAAATATCGCGAAAATTGAATCGTGTCGCCGAACCCTTGTTCGGCATGGATAAGTATCGTCTTATCCTTGATATTCGAATCGTTAAGCCAAAGCGGTGGAGTGAAGTATCTAACAGGCGAGGTAAAAAGTCTGTTTTTCCATCGCCACTCATACAACTTCCACCCCTCTTCATACTCACCAAGCGACAGCTTCGATAGCGCTTTGTTGAAATGTGCGTCAGCCAAGTCTCCCTTTAAAGCAATTGCTTTGTCGAAACACTCAAGAGCCTCGGCATCCTGATTGAGGCTAAAGAACACATTGGCACGACCCAGCCAGGCCGTCGCTAGTTCGGAGTTGATGGACAGAGCTTTGTCGTAGGCCTTAAAAGCGTCCTCATAGCGCTTAAAACTGAATGCGACATTGCCGCGCCCAAGCCAAGCTTCAGCCAAGTCAGGCTTGAGCGACAGTGCATGGTTATAGGCCGCAACGGCGTCATCGTAGCGTCTGAGTTCAAAATATGTGTTGCCTCGCCCAACCCATGCCTCAGCCAAACCAGGCTTGAGCGTCAGCGCCTGGCCATACGCCGCAAAGGCGCTATCGTAGCGTTTTAGATTTTTTAAAGCATTTCCAAGATTCAAAAACGCATCAGGAAAATAGGGATTAAGTTTGATTGCGCAATCAAAACTTGCAATTGCTTCTTCGTACTTTTCAGTTTGGCTGAGAACATAGCCAAGATTGCAATGCGCCTCAGCAATTGTCGGATCAATTGAAATAATCTTATGACACGTCTTGAGAGCTTCGTCGTAGCGTTTTTGATCTTTTTGACAAGTCGACACCATCAAATACGCGTCGATGTTGTCTGCGTCTATTTCAAGAATTCTTTGTGCGGTGAGCAAAGCATCGCTTTTTTTTCCTTGCTCATATTGTGAGATTGCTAAGTTGTTAAGCGTAGGAACACTCCGTGGCGCAAGTTTCAGCGTTTCAAAAAAGAGCTGTTCCGAATTGTAGAAATCCCGATTTTCCAGGAACGCTACTCCCTTCAAGAATAGATCCCTAGTGCGGTCTTTGTCGCTCATACGGTTAGAGGTTTTTTCCAAGTTGCCAAGGGTCGCTTTTACCGTTCCAAGACAATGAAGTGCAAACTTTTATAAGCGTCGGTTTCAATAATTTCGCGGTATATAACATTTCAGGTCCCGAGCATCGCAATGCTAATCTTAGAGATATTGGTTCGGAAATTTTGGAAACTTTTCCCAAGGGCTTGCGAACGACACAAACTTTTCTGCCATAAGCAGCGACTCTTGGATGACGTTGTGCATGTCCAGGTACCGATATGTGCCAAGACGGCCAACGAACGAAACATTCGGTTCGGCTTCCGCAAGATCGCGATACTTTTTCAAAAGTGCCATATCGCCAACCAAACGCTTTGGGTAAAACGGAGTATCCTCAACCTCGCTTTCTTTGCTGTATTCCCGAAAATAAATCGATCTGGTGTGAGCTTCCCAAGGCGCGAAGTGTTTATGTTCATGAATTCGGGTGTAAGGAACAGACTCTTGACAGTAGTTGATCACCGGATTGCCCTGATAGTCAGGGCCATTAAAAATTTCAGATTCAAAATAGATCGAACGATAGCCCAGCCGCCCTAATTTGAATGCAAAATACCGATCAATCGCGCCAGAATAGAACACATAATCAAAGTCCACATTCCAGGAACGATCATATCTTTGATTCAACTGAATCGATATTTTTGAATGTGAGAGCATCCGTCCTATAAGGGCGGTATAGCCATCAACCGGAACTCCTTGATACTTATCATCGTAGTAGTTGTCGTCATACGTAAAACGGATCGGCATCCGCTTCAAAATTGAGGCTGGGAGATCGCGTGGATCACAGCCCCATTGCTTTCGCGTATACCCACGAATAAAGGTTTCATACATCACGGATCCAATCATTTTGAGCGATTGCTCTTCGAAATTTTCTGGTTCTGATATTTTTTGCTCGGAAATCGATTTTATAAACGCCTCGGCTTCACGCGGATTGAAGGTCTTATGAAAAAGCTGATTGATTGTTAGAAGATTGATTGGAAGAGAGAATACGCCTCGATCCGTGACCGCCTTAACGCGGTTGAGATTGGGGGAAAATGTTCCGAACCGCTGAACGTACCGCCATACACTTTCGTTTGACGTATGAAAAATATGCGGTCCATACATATGGACCATGACA
>DASPUD010000030.1:0-34214 GCA_035623095.1 Pseudolabrys sp. | reverse complement strand
AAGCCGGCCCGCTCGTCGAATGGCTGGCAGAGCGTTACAGCCTTCCGTTCGGCGTGGTCGACGACTTCAACTACCCCGGACACTCGGCCATGCGAATGCATGGTTTGCCGAGCCGTACCGGCCGTGAGCTGATCGATCGGCTGCGCGCTGCAGCTGAGGCAAAAGATATCGTCATACTTGCGCAAAGCGTTGCGGATCAGCTCATCGTGGGTCCGAAAGGCGAAATCGTCGGTGTCGAAGTTGTCCGCCGCGACGCAGGTCGCGAACGGATTGGCTGCGATGCATTGATCCTTGCCTGCAATGGCTACGGCGGAAATCCCGACCTTATCCGCCGCTTCGTCCCTGAGATGGCGAGCGCGCTCTACTTCGGCCATCCGGGCAATCGCGGCGACGCTGTCATCTGGGGTGAATCGCTGGGCGCGATGCTCTCGCATCTCGGCGCCTATCAGGGCCACGGCTCCGTGGCGACACCACACAATATCCTGATCAGCTGGGCGGTCATCATGCAGGGCGGCATTCAGATCAATTGCGAAGGCCGCCGCTTCAACGACGAGACTCACGGCTATTCAGAACAGGCCGCTGAAGTGTTGCGACAGCCGGACGGTTTCGTCTGGGACGTGTTCGATGCGCGAATTGCCGCGGTGGCGAAGCAGTTTGAGGACTTCCGTGAAGCCGAACGCGCCGGCGCAATTCTGATAGCCGGTACGGTCTCTGCACTCGCGGCGGCCATGCGAGTGCCCATCGAAACATTCAGCGCCGAATGGAAAGAAGTTGAAATGCTAAAATCGGCAGGCGGATGCGATCGCTTTGGCCGTCAGTTCATGAAAGAACAGTCATGCAAACCGCCCTACCACGCGGTGAAGGTAACCGGTGCGCTGTTTCATACGCAGGGCGGGCTGGCGATCGACTCAAGTGGGCGCGTCAAGCGCAAGGACGGTACGACATTTGCCAATCTGTTCGCGGCCGGAGGTGCGGCGGCGGGGGTGTCGGGTTCGGTCGCGGCGGGCTATCTGTCCGGCAATGGTTTGCTAACCGCAACGGTTCTCGGCCGTTTGACAGGCAAAGCCGCGGCGGAGCAGATATTGTCCTGATTCCCGAAGGCGCCGGTAGCTCAGCTGGATAGAGCACCAGACTTCGAATCTGGGGGTCAGGGGTTCGAATCCCTTCCGGCGCGCCACTCAATAACTCAAGCTGGACGATGGGCCGGACCCGCCATCCGCTTTTTTCGGCCTGCGCTTGATACCGGACGCACACTATTCGGAATTTCGATATCGACCTCCAGAACCGATACTTTTTCCCCGCGGTCCATCTGGACGGTCACCCGCTCGGGATCAATATCAACGTGGCGGCCCACAGTCGCCAGGATTTCATCGCGCAGGATGAAAAGAAGGTCGGAAGCGCCGCGGTTGGTGCTCGAGCGTTCATAGGAAAGCAAAACCTGCAGGCGGTCGCGTGCCACGGGCGCCGAGCCGCCACGCCTGAAAAGACCAAACAAGTTCATGCAGCTCTCCGACCAAAGAGCTTGCCGAGCAGACTTTGCTTGTCAGTGGGGATAGTCATTTCGATATCTTCGCCCATGAGGCGCCGGGCGGCGTCGAAATAGGCGCGCGCGGGCCCGCTGTCGGGATTGTTGAACGTTACCGGCGAACCGAGATTCGATGCGCGCAGCACTTCCTCGCTTTCCGGCACGATTCCCAGCAGTGACGTCGAGAGAATTTCCAGCACATCGTCGACATTCAGCATTTCGCCGCGCGCCGCGCGCGCCTGGTCAAAGCGGGTCAGCAGCAGGTGCTTCTTCACACGCTCGCCCCGTTCGGCCCGCATCATTTTCGCATCGAGAATGCCGATAATACGATCGGAATCACGTACCGACGACACTTCTGGATTAGTGACGATGATGGCTTCGTCTGCAAAGCGCATCGCCAGCGTCGCGCCGCGTTCGATGCCCGCAGGGCTATCGCAGATGATCCAATCGAACATCTTTCGCAACGCCGTGATCACATTCAAAACGCCTTCTTCGGTAAGCGCATCCTTGTCGCGGGTCTGCGAAGCGGGAAGCAAGGCGAGCTTGTCGAGACGCTTGTCGCGGATCAACGCCTGCGAAAGCTTGGCCACCCCCTGGGTCACGTTGATAAAATCAAAGACGACACGCCGTTCCGCCCCCATGACCAGATCGAGATTTCGCAATCCCACGTCAAAATCGATTACGACGACATGCTGACCGAGTTGCGCCAGCGCCGCTCCCAAGGCTGCGGTCGAAGTGGTTTTCCCGACGCCGCCTTTACCGGAAGTTATGACTACGACCTTGGCCATCGTGTGCATCTCCTGGAGTTCGGATTTCTAGCGTAGCGCACTAATCTTTAGCTCGTTGCCTTCCAGCCACGCCTGGACTGGCCGGTCACGCAGACCTGCATGCATGGATTCCGCGGTCAGGTAGTAGCCATCGATCGCCAGAAGTTCGGCTTCAATCCTGTTGCAGAAAATGCGCGCTTGCGTGTTGCCGCTGGAACCCGCCATGGCGCGCCCACGCAGCGTTCCGTAAACGTGTATGGAGCCGCCCGCGACCACTTCCGCACCGGAGCCGACCGATCCGAGCACGGTAACGTCGCCATCGGGAAAGAAAACCGATTGCCCCGAACGTACCGGTTCATCCAGCAAGAGCGCGGCAGGTTTGCGATTGGGTTCGGGCACTGGCGCCTTCGGCGCGGCGAGGTCGACGCTCACGCCTTTGCTGGGACGCACTAATGGCGGCAGGCCACCGCTGATTGCCTTCGGATCCGTATTTTCGAGCCCCATCACACGAATGCCGCGGTGATCCAATTCCGCCACCAGATGACCAATCGCGGACGGACTGAGTTTCACGCTCGACAGATCGAGCACAACCGGCGCTCCGACGAGGAAACGGCCTGCGCCTTTAAGCTTTTGTTCGATCCCTGCCACCCACTCGACGATTGGCGGTTCGGGCATCAGTACGACAGCCATATACGATCGACAAAAAAACCGCGCTGGCTGTTCTGGTTGGGCAGGGGACGTCATGGTGTCTTCCAATGCGCGACGCTGTTTGTTCCAGCGGCCGGGATTCGAGCTCGCAGAGAATTGTTAAAGTGAGTCGCGGCTGCGTCAGAAGTGCGATGCTACCGCGGAATTGTTCTATTCATCCCGCGGGCCCGCGACACGCCGGCCGAATCAAAAATATTCGTCGCGGTGCAGTGTTACTGCACGCTGACGCTCCGACTCATCAATAACTGAGGACAGCATCGGGGGGTGCTAAAGCAGAAACCTGAACGGAGATTCTTATGGACTCTTCGAAAACCGGGTCACCCACCGAGAAAGCACCTGAGCCCGAAACTGCGGAAGAAATATGCGAGTTGCTGCAGCTGACAATGCTGAAGTACTTCCCGCAGGACGACGGCAATTGCAGCCGCCCAAGAACGTCGGTTCCGCTGGTTGCCCAACAACCGGACGATCCGGCGTAGTAGCGAGACGCGGTTCTCGCACGACCGGCCGCATCATTTAATGACTTAAAGCCCATTTTGTATCATATGTGCCGCGTCGGGCTTGACCGCAGTCGCCCGGCTACGTCAAGGCATTTCGCCCAAGCACTGCACCTAGCCCGTTCGTCGGGCCGAGGGCTTTTGGCGAAATGTACCATCACCACAAGTCTTCATCCTGGCGGCCGGCAATGGAGCGATCCGTGTCGGGTCCAATGCAGTCACCCGGCCACTGCAAGGCATTTCGCCCAAGCTCTGCGCATGCGCCTTCTCAGCGCGTAGTCGTTTATCAGCTTCGCGTGGAGGGCAGTTCGGAGAAAGCAAATATCGATCTTGTTCAAAAATCCGCCGAGCATCTTCACAAAGTACGAAGACGTTAAGCTTCCGCGAACCAGGACCTTCACGGCCAAAACAAAGGTTGGCCGACAAAAATGCGATGCGTCATCTGTACTAAGGGACGATCACATCGTCTTGTTGGCAATCGATGGCTTGCTGGCACTGCACGTGGCCTTCAAAAGGTGGCGGCAACGGCGCAAGACCTTCCGGGCGCTTGCCGAGCTCGATGACCGCCAGCTCCGCGATATCGGCCTCACCCGCGAGCAAACGCATTACCGTGCGCTTGCGGACCTTTGATCATAGTCAGTCAAGCATCAACAGCCAGGTGTAGGGAGGACGAAATGAAATGGATCACGCGAGAACACGTAAAGGTCGACCGCGTCGCCTGTCCGTGGCTCATCAAGAAATTTGTCGACAAGGATGCTGAGTTCCTTTTTGTCCCCACCGACAAAGTCATGGACGAAGCAAAGCGCTTGGATGCAACCCCATATGACGTCAAAAATGTCGAGTTGGGCCATCACGGCAAGGAATGCTCGTTCGAGGCGATCCTGAAGAAGTACAAGCTAACGGAGGATCCTGCGCTTGTGCTTCTCGGAAAGATCGTGAATGCCGCGGACACCGACAACACACTTTACCGGCAGCCAGAAGGCCCCGGACTTGAGGCCATTGCTGAGGGTTTTCGGCACCTGGGCTACAAAAACGATCACGAGGTCAACGCGGCAGAGTGGATCGTTTATGATGCGCTCTATGCCTATTGCAAGGCCATGATCCAGGCGGAAAAACCGAACGGCGACTTCAAGTAGGCGAGATGAATGTCGATTGATCCGTCGCAAGCGATGCGAACGAATATTCTGTTGCTCTATATCGCCCGTGGTCTGCGCGGACTTGGCGACGGCTTTGCCATCATTATTTTACCCGCCTATTTGTCGGCGATCGGCTTTGATACAGCGGAAATTGGAATCATCCTCAGCGCATCGCTGCTCGGGACGGCCTTGCTGACCCTGGGTGTTGGTTTCGTCGCACCGAGGCACGATTTGCGCAATCTTCTGCTGGCAGGCGCCGTCTTGATGGCCGGTACCGGTCTTGCATTTCCGAGTATCGACTTATTCGCGGTTGTCGCAATTATCGCGTTTGTTGGGACCATCAACCCCTCGACGGGCGACCTGGGAGTTCTCGTGCCGCTGGAACACGCCATGTTGGCGCAGGGCGTACCAGATCGAGAGCGGACACGTACATTCGCGCGATACAGTTTGATCGGAGCGCTTTCTATGGCGACCGGATCATTGGCTGCGGCGCTGCCTGATTTCATGATTTCTCTCATCGACCAAGTAAGCGCCTTCAAAATCATGTTTTACATCTATGCTCTGCTCGGGCTCGTATGTGCCGCTCTTTATTACCGCTTGCCGCACGTACGCATGGACGAGGCGCGTCCCAGCGCGCCGCTCGGGCCGTCACGTGGGGTTGTCTACAAGCTGGCCGCGCTATTTAGCCTCGACGCCTTCGCGGGCGGCTTTGTCGTCCAATCATTGCTGGCGCTGTGGCTGTTCAAGCGTTTTGACATGTCGCTCTCCGAGGCAAGCGTATTCTTTTTCTGGACCAGCACGCTAAGCGCGTTTTCCTACCCGGTCGCGGCATGGCTCGCAAAACGGATCGGTCTCATCAATACGATGGTGTTTACACATATTCCGTCGAGCATATTTCTGATCGCTGCGGCATTTTCACCGAATCTGATTCTCACATTGGCTCTGCTGCTGGTGAGAGCCGCGCTGTCGCAAATGGATGTCCCCACGCGAACATCTTACGTCATGGCAGTCGTCACGCCCGCCGAACGTACCGCCGCGGCCAGCGTGACCGCTGTGCCGCGCAGTCTTGCATCATCCATAAGTCCTGCTTTGGCAGGCCCGCTGTTGGCCATGCCTTTTTCAGGCCTGCCGCTGGTCGTGTGCGGTGTACTGAAAATCGTCTACGACCTTGTCCTGTTGTTTTCTTTCCAGCACATGAAGCCGCCCGAGGAGCAGGCATCTGGGAGCTTGACCGCCGGCAGGCGATGAGTTTCGATTCGAAGATGCTGCGGTCAATTGCTCTGTTGTTCATATTGTCATTTCCGGCCACCACCGCGCAGGCGCAGGATCCAGCCGCCCATGGTCAGGCGCTGGTCGCTGAGTTCTGTGGCGGCTGCCATGCAGTCGGAGTCAAAGGAAAGAGCAAGCACCCTGACGCGCCGCCGTTCCGCACGCTCGGGCGCACCGTCGATCTTGATGAATTTCCCCGCGTGCTGGAGCGCGGCATCTCCGGCGGTCATCCCGATATGCCGGAGTTCAAGTTCAGCCACGACGACGCGCTTGCTGTGCGCGCCTATCTGCGACTGATCCAGCAATAGCAATCCCTCTCGCTCATTCCCGCGGAAGCGGGAATCCAGCCGCATAATCGGACCGCTGCAAAGTATCTCTGGATCCCCGCGTTCGCGGGGATGAGCGGAAGTGAACTAGCGGTCGATGGTGATTTCTTTGCCCCGCGCGCGTGACACGCAAATCATGATGGTGTCTTTTTTCTCGTGCTCGGCCAGGACCAGGTCGCGGTGATCAGCTTCGCCCGCCAGCAGTTTGGTGCGGCAGGTACCGCACGTTCCGGTCTCGCATGAGCTCGGCACATCGAGTCCGTGGTTACGCAGGACTTCGAGGATGGTCTGGCTGGTGGAGACATCGAGCATCTCGCCGGAACGCGCGAGCTTCACCTTGAAGGGCCTATCGTCGGCCTTGTGCGTCTCGGCTTCGCTGAACGCCTCAAAATGTACGGCGGTGGGTGACCAATGGTCGGTCATGGCCCGCACCGCTTCCATCAAGGGACGCGGTCCGCAGCAATAAAGATGCTCGCGGTTTTTCCGTTCGGCGAGGATGGGACGCAGGTCGAGCGAGCGTGAAGCATCGCCCTGGTCGTAGTGGATGACGACCTTGTCCTTGAACTCGGGCAAGCTCAGCTCCTCACGAAACGCGGTCGTTTCGGGCGAACGTGAGCAATAGAACAACCGGAAGCGTTTGCCCTCGGCGATCACCTGGCGGATCATTGCCATCATCGGCGTGACGCCGATTCCGCCGGCGATGAACAGAAAATCTTGCGCGCGCGGCGGAAGTCCGAAGTCGTTTACCGGCGCGGTCACAGTCAGCTTGTCGCCGGCCTTGACGTCATCGATCAGGCTGCACGATCCGCCGCGCCCGTCGCTCTCGCGTTTGACCGCAATCTGGTAGCGGTCCCGCTCGGCCGGGTCGCTGCACAGCGAATATTTGCGCAACAGGCCATTGGGTACCCGCACGCCAATATGCGCGCCGGCGGAAAATCCCGGCAATTGCTTTCCATCAGGATCACGAAATTCGATGAGATTGATACCGTCGGCGATCCGATCGTTACGTGTCACGAGCAGCGGCATCGTTGGCGGTGGGGTAGCGGCAGTCATTCTGTCTCCGGAACGCACTGGAGACACACCACATGGAGGCTTTGCGGCTTCAAGGCAAGGGGACTTGAGAGGGCCTAGCGCGCGCCGGCGCTTACGCGTTCGACCGCCCGGGGGCCGGCGGCGGTTGGCGATGCAACTTCCCTGGTCAATGCGCCATAGGCATCGGCGAGACCGGCACCGAACATAACGTCCGGTCCCTTTGGACCAAGATCCTTGGCGGTCACCTGCAATATATTGCGCACCTGTTCGGGCGTCAGATCGGGCTTGCGCTGGAGCATTAATGCGACGATGCCGCTCACTTCAGCCGCCGAATAGGACGTGCCGGAGGACACGTCGTAACCGCTTTCAGGCGCGGCCACCAGGATCTGGGCACCGGGCGCGGCAATGGCGATGTGGCGGCCACGGTTGGATTGCTCGAACAGCTTGTCTTCGGCATCGGTCGCGCTGACCGCAATCACATTCGGATCGGCGGCCGGGTATAGCGGTGGTGAGTTTGCGCCCGCGTTGCCGCACGCGGCAACCAGCACGATACCTTTTTTGCGCGCGGCCTCGAGTAGGCGGTGGATGGCCGGATCGGCCGGGCCGGCAAAGCTCATGTTGATGATGCGCGCGCCGTGTGCCGCGGCCCAATCGATGCCTTTGAGGATATTGAAAGTCGTACCTTCCGCGCCGGCGTCCTTTGGATCGAATGCGTGCACGGCGAGCAACTTTGCGCCAGGCGCCGCGCCCATGAGTTTGCCGTGCGCGGCGACCAGCCCGGCGACGGCGGTGCCGTGCTTGTGCGCAGGCGCCGGTACTTTGCCGGTGTCGAGAACGCCTGCGATCGACCCGGCCAATTCGGGATGCGTGATGTCGACTCCGGAGTCGATTACGGCGACCAGAATGTTGTCGCCTTTGGCAAGGGTATGGGCCTGCGGCAGGTGCAGCTTGGCGAGCTCATATTGTGCGGGATCGCCTTCGCTTCTTGCCTCACTCTGCTGTAGCGTGAAGAGGTAGTTCGGTTGCGCCGATGCCACGAGCCGGTCGCCTTCCAGCGCGCGCACGACGGTCGGGACCGAGCGGCGGTCAGGGATACGCCAGCGGTACAACGTGCTGTTAGTGAGCTGGAATGGCTCGCTTTCGATCCGGATCAAGTTGAACCGGCGTTGCAACGCGTCCACCTGCTGCGCACTGACCGAATTTGATAGCTCGATCACGACTTCATCGGGAACGAGCCGGCGTTTATTTGCTGGCGGTGCGCCGCTCGATCCACGGCGATTGGCCTGCCGGCGCGAAGTTGGCGCGCTGTCATCAATGAAAGGGCCGCTGGATTGCGGCACCGCCATAATAATGCCGGGCACGACCGACCCCCAGCCGGGACCGCGGCCGCCACCATGATAGCCGCCGCCGGAAGGCCCGGACGGACGCATGCCACTGGTTTCGGACCCACGGTCCATCATTTTTTGAGCAAGGGCGCTATCAGCGGACGCAAATGCGAGTGCCGCGATCAGGCAAAGAAGGAGTGTTCGATGCGCACGCATTCAGAATCACTCGGTTGTGGCGATGAAGCCGACTACCTTGTCGTCCTGCAGCTTCTTCACGATGCGGGCAAGCTCGCCCTTCGGAATTCCGGTCACTGCGACGCGGACCTTGTAAAGTCCGCCCGACATCGGACCGGCTGCAATTGACAGCTTGTTGGCTTCAAGGAATTTCGTGACGTCGTCGGACGACGCCTGCGGGGCGAACCGGATCAGCGCGAAAGCGCCAACGCCGGGATCGGTGGTTGGCGCCGACGCGGTCTGATAGCCGGTGGTTTTCGTTTCCTGCAGCAGGACGCCGGCAATCAGCCCGGCTTGCAACAAAATCGCGAATACCGCGGCGCTTGCCGACCAGGCGAGTGTGCGGGGAGACAGGCGCGCGAAGAATTCGGCGATGCGGTCGCCGAGAGCGAGCGAAACGGCTGGCCGCCGCGCCGGCTCGGCGTCAATCGCGGCGAACAGCTTTTCCGCTGCACGCGCGGATGGCGCGCCAAGAGTCTCATTGAGGTGAATGGTTTCGGCGAATTCGTCGCGTACCAGTGCGTAACGGCGGGCAAGCTCGGGATCCTGCGCGAGCGCATTCTCGACGCGCTGCGCGTCGCGGCGGCTCAGCGTTCCAGCCGCGTGCCACGGCAAGAGCTGTTCAATGTCCTGGCGCTCAGACGCTTCTTGTTTTTTATTCATGGCCAACCTCGATCTATTCCTTGCTCTTTCAGCAACTCAGAGAGTTTCTTGCGTGCGTAAAACATGCGTGTCTTCACGGTCGCCTCGGGAATGCCGACAATCTCGGCCACTTCTTCCACCGACTTCTCGTGGTAGTACACGAGATCGATGATCTCCCGATGCTCAGCCGAAAGCTTGGTCAGGCATTGCCGCAAGGCCAAGCTCTTGTCTTTCTTTGCGAGCGCGGTTTCGGGTGTATCGGCGTGATCTTCGATTTGCCCGGCCGTCTCGTCATCAAGTTCCTCCTCCGGCCGGCGGCGCAACGCCGACAGCGCTTTGAACCGCGCAATGCTCAGCATCCATGTCGAGGCGGCAGACCGTCCCTCGAACTTCCCGGCTTGCCGCCAGATGTCGAGGAACATCTCGCTGATCAAGTCTTCCGCCGTCGCTTCGTTGCGCACCAGCCGGAGTACGAACCGATACACGCGAACATGGTGCCGCGCGTACAGCACCTGCATGGCAAGCCGGTCGCCACCTGCGATCCGCGATATCAGAACTTCATCTGAAGTCGTTTGCATCGCTGGACAATCGGCTCACGCATGGGTCGCTCGGAGGGGCGCCCAGGTTCAAGCCAGATCCAGGAAATTTGCTCACCTGCCCGCCCCGGGGGTGACAAGGCCAGTTTCCCCTGTTCCGGCGCAAATGGGCAAGAGAAAGCGGGGAAATACCCGCATTTACCGGCAATTGGCGTGAATAAAGGGTGACGGGTAGCACGCCGTCAAAAGCTGCGTTTGAACCTTTCCCGAGGGGGCGCGACCAATGCTCAGGATGTGGCAACCACATCCCTTGCCACCCAAGACCCCTGAGACAGGAGAACCGTCATGTTCCGCAAATTCGCTCTCGCCCTCGGCACCACCATTGCGATTGGTTCCGCTGCTTTGATCCCGACCTCTGCTTCCGCCCATATGCATGGCGGCCATGGTCATGGCCACTGGCACGGCGGCTTCGGCTGGGGCGTCGGCATCTACGCGCCGGTCGTCGTGTCCGGCCCCGACTGCTACGTCGTGAAGCGCGTCTACAATACGCCTGCCGGACCGGTTGTTCGTCGCGTCACAATCTGCGATTAAGCGAGCAGATCAATGAAAATCGATTGACCCCGGCCTCAGCGAGGCCGGGGCTTTTTTCGATATCTACAATATTTCCGGGATTTGATTTTTCGTCGTGGCCGGGCTTGTCTCGGCCATCTCGCTTGGTAAGAACCTTTCATGCTCGACGGCTTCAGGCGATCCGAGATCAAGACCAGCGGCGCGCGCATTGTCACTGTTGTGGGGGGCAAGGGAGCGCCTGTGCTGTTGATGCACGGCAACCCTTTCACGCATTTGTCGTGGCTTAAGGTGGCGCCCGCACTGGCACGCGACTTCACGGTTGTTTGCACGGATTTGCGCGGCTACGGCGATTCCGAAAAACTCCCGGGCGGCGACGACCATTCCGGCTATTCGTTTCGTGCAATGGCGCAAGACCAGGTCGAAGTCATGGCAGCGCTTGGCTTTGATACGTTCATGGCTGCCGGCCACGATCGCGGCGCGCGCGTGTTACACCGCATGTGCCTTGATCATCCGCGAAAGATCAAGCGCGCGGCGATCCTCGACATCATCCCGCAGCACTACCTGTACAGTCACATCAATAAGCAATGGGCGACGTTTTCCTGGCATTGGTTCTTCAATATCCAGCCTTTCGACATGCCCGAGCGCATGATGGGCGCCGATCCGGACTGGTTCATTGAAAAGAAGCTGGCAAAGACCAAGCAAGGACTATCGTTTTTCGACAAGGATGCTCTCGTCGAGTACAAACGCTGCTTTCGAAATCCCGCCACGATCCACGCTATCTGCGAGGACTATCGTGCCGGGGCCGGCATCGACCTCGTGATGGACGAAGAAGATATGGTCGCTGGCCGAAAGATCGATTGCCCCGTATTGCTGCTATGGGGCGCAACCGGCGGAGTTGGGCGCAATCACAATCCCGGCCCGGCCGAGATCTGGAAGGCTTACGCGCGCAATATCGTCGGGGCGCAAGCACTACCGTGCGGACATTACCTTTCGGAAGAGGCTCCGACGGAAACGACGGCCGCGCTGCAAGAATTCTTTGCCGCCGGTTGATCAGGCGGTTGCGGTAGGCGCAGCAAGAAAGTTCTTCAGCGCATACCAGAGCAAATGACGATTCTTGCTCCAACCCGAGCTATGCGCGGTCTGCGGCAGGATCACGAACTGCCGGTCGCCGTTTGGAAGCTGGCGGTAGAAGTCGAGCAGATCGTCGTTTGTCGAGTTGCCATCAAATTCCCCGCGTAGCATCAGCACAGGCGATGAGATCTTCTTCGGGTCGACGATTGGCAGATTCGCCGCCATGTCGACATAAGTGCCGCTGGGTACTTCGTCTCCGAATTTCGCCTCTTCGACGATGATCGCTTCCGCTACCGCCGGGTCATAACTTGAAGGATATCCGTCGCGGGTAAAGATCGAGCGGATCATCGCGGCATCGCGCTTTCGGCGCGGGCTCGCACGTAATTTTTCAATGCTCTTTTGCCGCCGTTCGATCTCCGCAGCGCCATTCCCCTTGTAGGTGAAGGCGCAGAGCATAAGTCGGCCGACCTGGTCGGGCTGCGCCTGTGCGTAAGCAGCGGCACGAATGCCGCCGGATGACGTGCCATAGAAATGCAATTTGCGCTGGCCGGTCTCCTGCGTCACAACGGGCACTGCTGCTTTCAGATCTTCGACGCTGCTCGCAATATCGGAGCTGTTACCGGAACTGCCGGAGCGGCCATAGCCGTCGTGATCCATCGTCCAGACGTCATAACCGTCCTTGGCCAAAACGTTCATAAGCGAGTATTCCCCCTTGCCGGGTACCGCGAGATCGTAGGAGGACCGCGATGAGTTCGATGAGCCGTGGACCAGAAATACGACTGGCAAGGCCAGCTCGCCCGGCTTCGGCGCACCAACCCGCTTACGCCACAGATTGAGTTTCACATCGCCTTTTCTGGCCCAATATTCTGCGCTCCAGATGTCAGCCTCGGCTGCCGCTTCCGCTGGGGTGACCAAACCGGACAGAAGCCCTGCACCAACGCTAAACCCGGCTGTTTTAAGAACAGTACGACGAGGCAGAACTGGATCGAATTCGCTCATGACTGATCTCCCTGCGGCCCACAATCGTTCGACCGATGGCCTTATTTCCGACATGCTAGCAGACTGCGAACTTTGGCGGCAGTCCACTCGCCCAGTGGGGTTAGTTCTGCTAGGGGTCGAACCGTGGCTTGCGGCGCGAGGCGTCCAAGACAATAGGGACGTCGTCGAACCGGAGGAATGATGGTCAGGTCTCTGCGTGCGGTGGCGCGATTTTTCCAGGATACAATCGGCTGGAATCGCATCGGCTTGCTGCTGAGTGTCACTATCATCACCATTGCGGTGGTGGTCCTCTTCCACATGCTGCGCGACATTGAGCCGGACGAGGTGATTGCGGCGCTCAAAGCGACCAATCCGCGCCATATCGCCGCTGCCGCCCTGTTCGTCGCCTGCGGCTATTTCACGCTGACATTCTACGATCTGTTCGCCCTGCGTACGATTGGACGCAAGGAAGTCCCGTATCGGATCGCGGCGCTCACCGGCTTCACCAGCTATTCAATCGGTCACAATATCGGCGCCACGGTTTTTACCGGCGGCGCCGTGCGTTACCGCATCTACTCCATGTACGGGCTCGATGCCGTGGAAGTGGCGAAGATTTGCTTCGTCGCGGGCCTGACCTTCTGGCTCGGCAATGCCACCGTGCTTGGTCTCGGCGTCACCTACCATCCGCAAGCGGCAGGGCCGATTGATCAGTTACCTCCCTGGCTCAACCGCGCCATCGGTATTTCGATGCTGGTAGTGCTCGTTTCCTACGTGAGCTGGGTATGGAGCGCGCCACGCGAGATCGGCCAAGGCGAATGGAAAGTCGCTTTGCCGAGCGGGCCATCCACGCTGCTGCAGATTTTCATCGGTATCGTCGATCTCGTTTGCTGTGCGCTCGCAATGTATATGTTGCTGCCGGGAGAACCGAACGTTGACTTTGTAACCATCGCGGTGGTGTTCGTGTCGGCGACGCTGCTCGGCTTTGCCAGCCATGCGCCCGGCGGGCTCGGTGTTTTCGACGCGGCGATGCTTGTGGCGCTGTGGCAATTCGACAAAGAGGCCTTGCTGGCCGGTCTGCTTCTGTTTCGCTTGCTCTATTACATAGCTCCATTCGCGCTTGCGCTGGTGATTCTTGGTTCCAGAGAAATTTGGCTCAATATGAGTGGGGCACGGCGCTCTGGCCCGCGAAAAACGATAACATCGGTGACTGCGCCAATCCGAAGCGAAATCGAGGCGAAAAAAACCAAAGTCGACTGATCATGGCGATAGAGGACGATCGTCGCGATTTTTCCGCCGTCAATGGGTTAGCGGCGCGATTGCGCGGCGCATGGCAAGCCTTGTTCGGTCATGCCGCCGTTGTCGCCAGCTCCGGCGCCGCGCATGCTACCAGTCGTACTCCCGCTCATCCGCAGTCTCTCGTGATCGAACAACTGATCAACGGACTGCCCAGCGCCGCGATTGTGCTTGATCGCGAAGGACGGGTTATCGCGTTTAACGAAATGGCTGGCACCATAGCGCCGGCGCTGCGCCGGGGGGAGCCGGCGCTTATTGCACTTCGCATGCCGGAGTTGGTCGATGCCATCCGACGCGCCGGCAGACGCCGCGAATCGCAGCGGGTCGAGTTTTTCGAGAGAGTGCCGCACGATCGCTGGTTCGAAGCTTTTGTCATGCCCGTGCGCCTAGCAACCGGCGACATCCTGCTGATGACTTTCAACGACCTTACGCCGCTGCGGCGTGTCGAGGAAATGCGCGCCGACTTCATAGCCAACGCCAGTCATGAGTTGCGCACGCCGCTTGCCGCGCTGCTCGGGTTTGTCGAGACGCTGCAGGGCCCGGCCAAGGACGATCCGGCCGCGCGGGAAAAATTTCTTGCCATTATGCAGGCACAGGCCACCCGCATGGCTCGTCTCATCGATGATTTGCTGTCCCTGTCGCGAATCGAGCTCAACGCTCATTTGCAGCCAAACACGTCGGTCGACCTGGGTCCGATCGTGCGTCAGGTCGTCGACGGATTGCAGATGCTCGCGCGCGACCGCGGCGTCGAATTTAATGTGAGCGCGCCTTCTGATCCGGTGATGGTACTAGGGGACCGCGACGAACTGATCCGTGCGCTCGAAAATCTGGTTGAGAATGCACTCAAGTACGGCGCGGCGGGCAAGCGGCTCGACATCTCATTGTTGCGCGGCCAGACTCGCGGTGGCAACCCGGAGGCGCGCATTGCGGTACGCGACTACGGTCCGGGCATAGCGCCCGAACATCTGCCGCGGCTGACCGAACGGTTTTACCGGGTCGACGTGGCGGATAGTCGAGCGCAAGGCGGCACTGGCCTGGGTCTCGCGCTCGTAAAACATGTTTTGAACAGACACGCCGGGCGCCTCACAATCGAGAGCACTTTGGGCGCTGGCGCTACCTTCACAATGCATCTGCCATTGCGCACGGACGATTCTACGCCTCCAGGTGAAACTCCAACAAATTCAGCCGCTTAAACTGTCATGTAACTGTCATCGAAGCTTTATAGAACGGTGACATGCGGCGCTTATCCGTGACCGGGACTTCGGATTTCAACACAAACAAAAACAGTCCGAAGCCACGTCGTGGAGCGCGTTTTTTTGACCAACAGCGGCTGCCCAAACAATTGGGCACAAAGATCGGGGCGATGGGTGCTTTTTGGCCCGCGCGTGTCTTTGGCCGCCAACATGGAGAGAACTCTTGAAACACTGGACCTCATTGGCGGCCGCCGGTCTTATCGTAAGCGCGGCACTCGTTCCGGCCAAAGCCGCTGACATCTCCGGCGCCGGCGCCACCTTTCCCTATCCGATCTATGCCAAATGGGCCGACGCCTACAAAAAGGTGACCGGCAACGGATTGAACTATCAATCGATCGGTTCCGGCGGCGGCATCAAGCAGATCAAAGCGAAGACCGTGACATTCGGCGCGAGTGACGCACCGTTGCCCGGCAAGGAACTCGATGAGGCCGGTCTTGCTCAGTTCCCGATGGTGATGGGCGGCATCGTGCCGGTCGTCAATCTCGACGGCGTAAAACCGGGCGATCTAACGATTGATGGTCCGACGCTCGCCAAGATTTTCCTCGGCGACATCAGCAAGTGGGATGACCCAGCGATCAAGAAACTGAATCCAAATGCAAAGCTGCCGAGCCAGGCTATCGCGATCGTTCATCGCTCGGACGGATCCGGCACGACTTACAATTTTGCCTACTACCTCGCTGACGTCAGCGCGGACTGGAAGTCGAAAGTCGGCGTGAACACTTCTGTGCAATGGCCAAGCGGAATCGGCGCCAAAGGTAACGAAGGCGTCGCGAACAATGTCGGCAATACCAAAGGTTCAATCGGTTATGTCGAATATGCTTACGCCAAGCAAAACAAGCTGACTTATACGAAGATGGTCAACAAGGCTGGCAAGACAGTTGAGCCGACTTCGGAAGCATTCCAGGCTGCAGCGGCAAATGCCGACTGGAAGTCGCAGCCCGGCTACGGTGTGATACTCGCCAATCAGCCCGGCGAAAAATCCTGGCCGATGACCGCGGCGACCTGGATCCTCATCTACAAGCAGCCGAGCGACATTGCTGCCACCGGTGAAGCGCTCAAGTTCTTCGCCTGGGCCTACAAGAACGGCGGCAAGATGGCCGAGGAACTCGACTATGTTCCAATGCCGAACAATGTCGTGAAGGATATCGAAAAGTCCTGGACGACCGACATCAAAGACGCGAGCGGCAAGCCTGTTTTCGCGATGACCAATTGATCCTGAAGAGTGGGAAAAGGGCGCCGCTCGGCGCCCTTTTCTTGTCCACCGCCGGCCAATAGATGCCTTGTGCTGGCGTCGGGAGGCAGCTTGAGTGGCTCTCCGCAACGCTCACAAGCGGGAGAGCCGGATGCTACCGAACGGGAGACGGCCCGTGGTTGACGTGGCGTTGCAAGATACCGGGATTTTGACCGCCGGGCAGGCTGACCGGGCCAAGGTTCTGCAGCGGCTGCGGCTGGGAGATCTTATATTTCGTCATCTGACTCGAGCCGCCGCCGTTACGGTTCTCGTCATTCTTGGCGGCATTATCATTTCACTGGTCTGGGGCTCGTTGCCGGCTCTGCGCACTTTTGGCGTGAGCTTTCTGTACGAAGAAGTATGGAATCCCGTCACCGAGAAGTTCGGCGCCATCGCGCCCATCTATGGCACCGTGGTGACGTCGCTGATCGCCATGCTGATCGCCGTGCCGGTCGGCCTGTTCATTGCGATGTTTCTGACAGAACTGTGCCCGATGTGGCTGCGCCGTCCGATCGGGATTGCTATCGAGCTGCTTGCCGGTATTCCGAGCATTATCTACGGCATCTGGGGCTTGTTCGTTTTCGCACCGTTCCTGCAACAGACGGTGCAGCCGTTCCTGATCGCGGTGTTCGGTGAAATTCCGATCCTTTCTACTCTTTTTGCAGGCCCTCCTTACGGCATCGGTGTGTTCACCGCCGGCCTGATCCTGGCGATCATGGTCTTGCCTTTCATTACGTCCATTTCGCGCGACGTGTTCGACGCAGTGCCACCCGTGCTCAAGGAGGCTGCCTACGGCCTCGGCTGTACGACCTGGGAGGTCGCACGCTATGTCGTGCTGCCGTATACGCGGGTTGGCGTGATCGGCGGCGTTATGCTTGGTCTCGGCCGCGCGCTCGGCGAAACCATGGCGGTAACGTTTGTTATCGGCAATGCGCACCGCATCTCCGGGTCGCTGCTCGCACCCGGCACAACTATCTCCGCTACGATCGCCAATGAATTCACCGAGGCCGTCGGTGATCTCTATACCTCGGCCCTGATCGCGCTTGGCCTGATCCTATTCGTTATCACCTTCATCGTGCTCGCTATCGCCCGGCTGATGCTGTTGCGATTGAACGCGCGGGTAGGAGGCTGACGATGAATACTTCGTTCGCTCCTCTTTATGCGAAGCGCCGGCGCCGCAACGTCATCACCATGGCGCTTGCCTATGGCGCGACAGGTTTTGGGCTGACCTGGCTGGTGTTCATCCTGGCTGTGCTGATTTGGGAAGGATTCAGTGGGTTGTCACTCGCCGTATTCACGGAGATGACCCCTCCGCCTGGCTCGGCCGGTGGTCTGCTCAACGCAATCATGGGCAGCCTGGTGATGACTACGATTGCGGTGCTTATCGGGACGCCGCTTGGCATGCTCGCCGGCACATACATGGCGGAATACGGTCGCTACGACCGTTTGACCACGATCGTGCGGTTCATCAACGACATTCTGTTGAGTGCGCCTTCAATTGTGGTTGGTCTTTTTGTCTATGAAATCATGGTCGCCCAGATGGGTCATTTCTCCGGCTGGGCAGGGGCCGTGTCGTTGGCGGTGATCGTTGTTCCGGTCGTGGTGCGAACCACCGAAGACATGCTCATCCTCGTGCCGGATACACTGCGCGAAGCGGCGGCCTCAATCGGACTCCCGCGGTCCCTGATGATCCAGAAGGTTGCTTACCGCGCCGCGCGCGCCGGCATGATTACCGGTGTGCTGCTGGCGGTCGCCCGCATTTCAGGAGAGACCGCGCCGCTCCTGTTTACCGCGCTCAACAACCAGTTCTGGAGTCTCAACCTCAATGCTCCCGTGGCGAGCCTACCGGCCGTCATCTTCCAGTTTGCGCTCAGTCCCTATAAGGATTGGCAAAGCCTCGCCTGGACCGGAGCGTTGATCATTACACTGGCGGTGCTTGCACTAAGCATCGTCGCCCGCGTCCTCGCCGCCCAGAGAAAAACGTCATGAGCGTAGCAGCCTTTACGGTTCCGACCGTCACCCATGCGCTGTCCAAGGACGAGGATCTGACGGAAAAGATCTCCATCCGCAATCTGGATTTTTTCTACGGCGATCATCGCGCGCTGAAGGACATCAGCGTCTCTCTTCACCAGGGCAAAGTGACGGCCTTCATCGGCCCATCCGGCTGCGGCAAATCCACGCTGCTCCGTATCCTTAATCGGATGTACGACCTTTATCCCAATCAGCGCGCCACCGGTCATGTGAGGCTCGACAACGAAGATATTCTTTCGCCGTCGCAGGACCTCAATCTGTTGCGCGCCAAGGTCGGGATGGTGTTCCAGAAGCCGACCCCGTTCCCGATGACAATTTTCGAGAACATCGCCTTCGGCATTCGGTTGTATGAGAAGCTTTCGAAATCGGAGCTGGAAGACCGCGTCAGGTTGGCACTCGAGCGTGCCGCGCTCTGGGAAGAAGTGAAAAACAAGTTGGGGGCAAATGGGCTATCCCTCTCAGGTGGTCAGCAACAACGGTTGTGCATTGCCCGCACTGTCGCCGTGCGTCCGGAGGTCATCCTGTTCGACGAGCCGTGTTCGGCTCTCGATCCGATCTCGACCGCTAAAATCGAGGAACTTATTGACGAGCTCAAGGACGATTACACGATCGCAATCGTCACGCACAATATGCAGCAGGCGGCCCGCGTATCCGACTTCACGGCGTTCATGTACCTCGGGGAGCTCGTTGAGTTCGGAGAAACCACGCGCATCTTCACAACACCCAGTGATCGCCGAACTCAGGATTATATTACGGGCCGGTTCGGCTAACACGAGATTGCGTCAACGAAGATGATCGAAAGACGATGACAATGACTGAACACACGGTACTGACCGATCACACGATGAAGGCATTCGATGCCGATCTGCAGGATCTCGCGCGCATGGTCGCCGAGATGGGCGGCTTGGCCGAAAAACAGGTTGCGGATTCGGTCGATGCGCTGGCAAAGCGGGATACGACGCTGGCGCAACGCGTATCCGCCGCGGACGCAAATATCGACGCGCTCCAGCGCGAAATTGAGGAAAAAGCGGTGCTGACGATCGCCCGCCGGCAACCGATGGCAGTCGATCTGCGCGACGTCGTTGGGGCGCTGCGGCTGGCTAATGATCTCGAACGCATCGGCGATCTTGCAAAAAATATCGCGAAACGCGTGGTCGCCCTCAATGGCGAATTTCCGCCACCCAAACTGATCCGCGGCGTCGAGCACATGGCCGATCTGGTGCTCGAACAGATGAAGATGGTTCTCGACGCCTACGCCCGCAGAGATATCGCAAAAGCCATGACGGTGTGGCGCGGCGACGAGGAGATTGACGCAGTTTGCACCTCGGTATTCCGCGAATTACTGACCTATATGATGGAAGATCCCCGTAACATCACCTTCTGCATTCATCTGATGTTCTGCGCCAAGAACATCGAGCGCATGGGCGACCACGCCACCAATATCGCGGAATCGGTCCACTATATTATCGAGGGGCGCCCGATTGCCGATCAACGGCCGAAAGGCGACACCACCACCATCGCCGCGTTGCGCACAGCCGGCGAGAGATGATGGAATTACGCATGAACGCACGCATTCTGATCGTTGAAGACGAAGAGCCGCTGACCATGCTGCTCCGCTACAATCTCGAGGCGGAAGGCTATGAGGTTGAAACTTCCGCCCGTGGCGATGAGGCCGACACGCGGCTGAAGGAAAGCGCGCCGGATCTGATTGTGCTTGACTGGATGTTGCCGGGCCTTTCCGGCATCGAATTGTGCCGACGCCTGCGCGCGCGACCCGAAACCCGCCAGTTGCCGATCATCATGCTCACTGCCCGCGGCGAGGAAAGCGAAAAGGTACGCGGCCTGGCGACGGGGGCGGACGACTACATCGTTAAACCGTTTTCAGTGCCTGAACTGCTGGCGCGCGTGCGCGCGCTGTTGCGCCGCGCAAATCCTGAGCGGGTCGCCACGATTCTGAGCATCGGTGACATCGAGCTTGATCGCGAAAAGAAAAGGGTATCGCGCAACGGTCGGCCGATCGATCTCGGGCCAACCGAATACCGGTTGCTTGAATTTCTGATGGAGCGGCCGGGCCGCGTGTTCTCGCGCGAGCAGCTGCTCGATGGCGTCTGGGGCTCCGATATTTACATCGACGAGCGTACTGTCGACGTGCACGTCGGACGATTGCGCAAGGCGATCAACCGTGGCCACATGGCCGACCCAATCCGCACGGTGCGCGGTGCCGGCTACGCGCTCGATGACCGTTTCGGCCGCATGAACTGACCGACCTGATTTTTGCCAAGCTCAGTTTCTGAACGGCCGTTTGTCGCGCCGCCGATCAGTCATTGGCTGGTAGGCAACGCGGCAGTGGTATGAGCAATAAGGCAGGTCATTGACGGTCTCGCCGCCGCAGAAAAAGAAGTCCGAGCTGCCCGGATCGCCGACCGGCCAGCGGCACGTTTTTTCCGTGAGCTGAAGCAAAGTTTTGCGCTGCTCGACCGGAATTTCGATCAGCTCCGGTTCCGGCTCCGCCTCATAGTCGTAGGCGAGGGCGGTATTGCCGCGCATGGACGGCCTCGGCACCCGCATCATATGGCCCGATGCCCGGGCTTTGCGCGGCCGTGGAGAGGTCGAGGAAGGACTTTTGGCGCGCCCGGAGAGCCCGAGGCGGTGAACTTTGCCGATCACGGCATTGCGGGTGATGCCGCCAAGTTCTGCGGCAATCTGGCTGGCGGACAGGCCGTCCGCCCATAGTTTCTTCAGGAGCTCGACCCTCTCGTCCGTCCAGCCCATTGTTTTTCTCCTCAGCCTACAAGGCCTTGATGGAATCCACCCCCGTCGTCGGACGCCCCATCAGGCGCCAGACGCATACGCGTCAGGGATGGACAAGAAAATTGCTCGGCAATACGAGATGTCGTACTACCCAAGCAAAAGGCTACAATAGGCAGTGACTCCGGTGCAAGGTTTTCCCGGCCTCCGCGCCTAGCTACCAACAGGTTTTCCTTTAGAATCGGGGGTTGCGGTGTAGTTGAGTCGTCCAGCCTCAGAACGGTGCGCGCGAGCGTGTTGTTGACAGTGTGGGGGCCGGCAATAGAATAAAAAAAGTGCCGCCCGGCGAGGCGGCACATTTCTTTTCGGCGCGCATGACGCCGAAATCAGAAGCCAGTGCTCGAAATAATCATGCGTAGATGAAAAAGTGCGATGGAAGAAAGTGGCCGTGAGCTCGCATTTATTGCCAACTTATGCGCGCGTAGATCTCGCTTTCGAGCGAGGCGAAGGCGCTTGGCTGTTCACGGCCGAGGGTGAGCGATACCTCGATTTTACCTCAGGCGTTGCCGTCAATGCGCTTGGCCACGCGCATCCTCATCTGGTCGAGGCGCTGACCGAGCAGGCCAAGAAGGTCTGGCACGTTTCCAATCTTTACCGGATACCGGAAGGCGAGAAGCTGGCCGACCGGCTATGCGTGACAAGCTTTGCCGACACGGTGTTTTTCCAGAACTCGGGCGCCGAGGCGCTCGAATGCTCTATCAAGATGGCGCGCAAGTATCAGTCGGCCTCGGGCAAGCCGGAACGCTACCGGATTGTCACTTTTGAAGGTGCTTTCCACGGGCGCACGCTCGCGACGATCGCTGCCACCGGCAACAAGAAATATCTGGAGGGCTTTGGCCCGCCGGTCGACGGCTTCGATCAGGTACCCTTCGGCGACATCGATGCGGTCAAGCGCGCGATCGGCCCGGCGACCGCGGCGATTCTGATCGAGCCGATTCAAGGCGAAGGCGGTGTTCGTGTTGCGTCACCCACCTTTCTGCGCGCCTTGCGCCAGCTGTGCGATCAGCACGGCCTGCTGCTGATATTCGATGAGGTGCAAACCGGCATCGCCCGCACCGGCGAGATGTTCGCCTATGAGCGGAGTGGAGTTAAGCCGGACGTCATGGCCCTGGCGAAAGCGCTTGGCGGCGGCTTTCCGATCGGCGCCTGTCTGGCGACGACGGAAGCCTCGAAGGGCATGACGGTCGGTTCGCACGGGTCGACTTTCGGCGGCAACGAACTGGCAATGGCTGTCGCCAATGCGGTGCTTGACGTGGTGATGAGCGACGGTTTCCTGGATCGCGTGCGCAAGAACGCCTTGCTGCTTAAACAGCGGCTGGCTGAGCTTAAGGATCGGTACGGATCGGTTATTGCCGAAGTGCGCGGCGAGGGCCTGCTCATTGGGCTACGCATGGTGCCGCAAGCCTCCGAGATGGTCGACGAATTGCGCGCCGAGAAGATGATAACGGTTGCCGCGGGCGACAACGTTGTGCGCCTGCTGCCACCCCTTATCATCGGCGATAAAGAGATTACCGAGGCAATCGGTTGCATCGACCGTGCGTGTGCGCGGCTGGCACAAATGCATGCTCGGGCGGCGAAGGCAGCGTCATGACCGCGAACGGCGTCCGGCATTTCCTCGATCTCATCGACATTCCGAAGCCGGTTCTTGCCGGACTGATTGAAAAAGGTCGCGCAATGAAATCGGCGCGCGAACGGGGGATTCTTGCCACGCCGCTGACCGGCAAGACACTGGCGATGGTATTTGACAAACCGTCCACGCGCACGCGCGTGTCCTTTGACGTGGCCATGCGTCAGCTCGGCGGCGAGGCGATCCTGCTAACAGCGCAGGAAATGCAACTTGGACGCGGCGAAACCCTTGCCGATACGGCGCGTGTGCTTTCCCGCTACGTCGATGCGATCATGATCCGCATTCTCGACCACGACGCGGTGGCCGAGCTTGCGAGCCACGCCACCATTCCGGTGATCAACGGGCTCACACGACGCTCGCATCCGTGTCAGGTGCTGGCGGATGTGATGACCTACGAGGAAAAGCGCGGGCCGATCCGCGGCCGGACCGTGGCCTGGACCGGCGACGCCAACAATGTGCTGGCGAGCTGGATGCACGCGGCCGAGCGCTTCGATTTCCAGCTGCGGGTGGCGAGCCCGGCGGAATTGAAACCCAAGAAATGGCTCATGGATTGGGTGAAATCGTCGGGCGCGGCGATCCTGATCGGCGATGATCCGGAAGCCGCGGTGAAGGACGCCGACTGCGTGGTCACCGATACCTGGGTCTCAATGGGGGATCGTGACGGCAAACATCGGCACAACATCCTCAAGCGGTATCAGGTCAACGGCCGGCTGATGGCGAAGGCCAAACCGGATGCGCTGTTCATGCATTGCCTGCCGGCGCATCGCGGCGAGGAGGTCACCGACGAGGTGATCGATGGACCCCAGTCGGTTGTGTTCGATGAGGCGGAGAATCGCCTGTATGCGCAAAAAGGCCTGCTCGCCTGGTGCCTGCACGCCGATTCTTAGATGTCGCGCTGACACGAATACCAACTATGCGGCCAGCGGGAGCCGCGGGTCTCGCTTTCCAGCCATTAAACGTTACATACGGCAAATGACCGACCCCCAGATCGCTATTCCTTCCCGTGCACCATCAGCCACGACCACCGACGACACGGTTATGCCGTTCGAAGTGGCCAAGCTCGATTTGCGTGGGCGGGTGGTGCGGCTCGGTCCGGCGGTCGACCAAATCCTTACACGCCATGCCTATCCTCCGCCGGTAGCGAAACTGCTGGGCGAGGCGATCGTCCTGACGGTCATGCTCGGTTCGGCTCTGAAAATCGACGGCCGTTTCATATTGCAGACGCAAAGCGACGGCGCTGTGCGCATGCTGGTGGTGGACTTCATCGCGCCCGACAAAGTGCGGGCGTGCGCCCGCTTCGACAAAGGCCGTGTGGCAGAAGCAATCGCATCAGGTCGGACGAGTGGGAGCGCGCTGCTAGGCAAGGGTCATCTCGCAATGACCATTGACCAGGGGCCCGATATGAATCGGTATCAGGGACTGGTCGCGCTCGACGGCGGCACCCTCGAGGATGTCGCACACGAATATTTTCTGCGTTCCGAGCAAATTCCAACGCGGGTGCGGCTCGCGGTCGCGGAGGAATTACGTGCCGGTGAAGGCGGACCCAGCCACCGCTGGCGGGCGGGCGGCATCATGCTGCAATTTCTGCCGAAAGCTCCCGAGCGCGCTCGGGTCGCCGACCTGCATCCTGGTGATGCCCCCGAGGGAGTCGAGCCCCATTCCATCGAGGAGGATGATGCCTGGGTCGAAGGGCAGGCCCTGATTTCGACCGTCGAAGACGTCGAGCTGATTGATCCGTCGCTTTCCAGCGAGCGGCTGGTCTACCGGCTGTTCCATGAGCCCGGCGTGCGTGTTTTCCGCCCGGCGCCTTTGCGCGCGGAATGCTCGTGCTCACGCGGCAACGTCGAGGCGATGCTCAAGAGCTTCTCGCAAGAAGACCGCAACCATATGGTCGAGGACGGCAAAATTTCTGTTACCTGCGAGTTCTGCAATGCGACCTATCAGTTTGTGCCAAACGAGGTCGGCGCCAACGTTAGTTGATGGTGCGTTCGGCGTAGGAGGAATCGAGAGAGAAGGCGGGAATCTCGATATCGAAGTGATCGCCTGCCGTCGTGACCATTCCATAACTACCGACCATGAAACCTGACGGCGTTGGAAGCGGTACCCCACTCGTGTATTCGAATGATTCACTTGGCTTGAGCGTCGGCTCTTCCCCGACCACGCCCGGACCCCTTATCTCCTGCATACGCCCGAGCGCATCGGTAATTCGCCAGTGCCGCGTCTTGAGTTGAACAGTCTCTGCCCCGAGGTTTGTAATGTTGATGGTGTAGGCCCAGAAAAAATAGCCATTGCTCGGCGACGAACGCTCTGAAACAAAGCGTGGCGTGACCGTGACCTCAATCTTGCGAGTTATGGCGCGATACATCTATATCCCGCACAATTTACCGAGTCTGGACTTGCCATTCGCCTGTCTCCCGGGATTATGACCGAAAGATCGCAGGAAAGAAAAGCCGCAATGACACCGGTTTCGACCGAACGTGATCTCCGGCTCGATTTGTTCCGCGGCATCGCGCTCTGGCTGATCTTCCTCGATCATATTCCATCGAATGTGGTCAACTGGATTACCATTCGCAATTACGGTTTCAGCGACGCAACCGAAATTTTCGTCTTCATCTCCGGCTATACGGCGGCTTTCGTGTACGGCCGTGCCATGCAGCAACACGGTTTCATTGTGTCATCGGCGCGCGTGCTCAAGCGCGCGTGGCAAATCTACATTGCGCATGTGTTCCTGCTTGCGATCTATCTGGCCGAGATTGCCTACGTAGCAAACAGTTTTGAAAATCCGCTGTTCACCGAGGAAATGGGTGTTCTCGACTTCCTCAAGAACCCAGACGTGACCATCCTTCAGGCGCTGCTGCTGAAGTTCAAACCGGTGAACATGGATATCCTGCCGCTCTATATTCTGCTGCTGCTGTGGTTCCCGCCTATGCTCTGGCTTCTTCTGCGGGCACCCTCGCTCGCGTTGATCACATCGGCAACGGTTTATGCCTTGATGTGGTTTTTTGAATGGAACATTCCGGCCTACCCGAACGGCACCTGGATATTCAATCCGTTCGCATGGCAATTGCTCTTCGTCTTTGGCGCGTGGTGCGCATTGGGTGGCGCGCAAAACCTGTCGCGCTGGCTACGTTCCCGCGTACTGGTCGGGTTAGCGATCGCCTATCTGATATTCGCGTTTGCGATTGCGATGACCTGGTACTTTCCGCGGCTCGCGATCTACGTGCCAAAATTTGTCGGAGACGCCATTTATCCGATCGACAAGACCAATCTCGACGTGCTCCGCATCATGCATTTTCTCGCGCTAGCGGTGATCACCGTTTATTTCGTGCCGCGAGACTGGCCGGGGCTGACGTCCAGAATTTTCTGGCCCGCGATCGTGTGTGGACAGCATTCGCTGGAGACCTTCTGTCTTGGCGTCTTTTTGTCGTTTGCTGGCCACTTCGTGTTCACCGAGGTGTCGAACCGTATTCTTACGCAGGTTCTCATCAGTGTTGCCGGCATTGCCATTATGGTGGCGATTGCGGCGCTGATTTCGTGGTATAGACAAGCCGAACGACGAGGCGGGGGACCGCGCCCGCCCGCCGCGAGGCCGGGCTATGCGGGGGGCGACGTATGAGGAGACGCTTGCTTCTGCTGGCGTTGTTGATGCTGGGCGCCGCGCCGGCACGCGCCGAACATCCTGCTGAATGTCGCGTTGCGGAAAATCTTGTTGAGCCGAACTTTCGCTTGCCGAAGGTGACGCGTGCCTTGGCAGCAAAGCATCTCACCATTTTGGTGATGGGCGCGGGTTCGTCGCAGCTACCCGGACCAAACGGTATGGCTAACGCCTATCCGATACGCCTGCAGAAGGCGCTCGCGCAACAACTCCCCGGCGTCGAAGTTAAAGTTACAACCGACATCAAATCGAAACGGACTGCCCCCGAGATGATTAAAGCGCTTCCGGCGGCTCTCGCCGCGGCCAAGCCCGCATTGCTGGTGTGGCAGACCGGAACGGTGGACGCGATGCTTGGCGTTGATCCAGATCAATTCAGCCAGGCACTCGATAAAGGTATAAGTACTGCACACTCAACAGGCGCTGATGTGGTTTTAATCAACGCCCAGTACAGTCCACGCACCGAATCGATGATTGCGCTTGGTACATATGTCGAAGACATGCGCTGGGTTGCACTGCAACAAGAGGTGCCTTTGTTCGATCGGTTCAGCATAATGAAGTTATGGGGCGAACTCGGAACATTCGATTTATCCTCGGCGACAAATAAACTTGACATCGCCGAGCGGGTCCATGATTGCATTGGTAGATTGCTGGCCGATCTGGTGATCGCGGCAGCCAAACCGGAAGAAACGCCGACCAACGGCAGTCGCTGAAATCAGAGGATGCGCCTTTGCGGAGTCTTGAAGTCTCACAACGGGTGATGAATGCAGCGGCTGCCACCGCGTTGCTCGCGGGGTTGGTGCTGGCTTTGCCGGCGCGCGCCGAGACTTCCGCTCCGACCTGCAACGCTCCATTCGATCTCATCCGGCTGACCAATCCGCTGTCGCATGTCGCGCATAAAATCGCGGCAGGTGAAGCAATCACGGTTGTTGCCATCGGCTCGTCATCGACATCCGGGGCAGGCGCGAGCTCTTCGGCGGCGAGTTATCCGAGCCGGCTCGCGGTCGAACTGCAGCAGCACTTCCCGCGGCTGTCGGTCACCGTCCTCAATAGCGGGGTCGCCGGCGAAGAAGTCCCCGACATGCTTCAGCGATTTGATTCCGCCATCGTAGCAGTGAAGCCTGACCTCGTGCTGTGGCAGCTTGGAACCAATTCCGTCATCCGCGGCCACAAGCTTGCGGGCCATGACGCCTTGATTCTCGCCGGGCTTACCAAAATTCGCAGTGTCGGCGCCGACGTCGTGCTGATCGATCCGCAATTTGCTCCGAAGGTCATTGCGAAGCCGGAAGCTGAGGACATGGTGACGTTGATCTCGGCGGCGGCGAAAAAGGAAAACGTCGATCTGTTCCGCCGCTTCGAGATGATGCGGCATTGGCGCGACGTGGACCACATCGGGTTTGAGACGTTTGTGTCGCCCGACGGTCTGCACATGAACGACTGGAGCTACGCCTGCATGGCAAAAGGTCTCGGCGACGCCATCGCTGAGGCGGCGCAGCGGCCGATCCTGTCGGCGACCGCGGCTTCCCACATCATACCTTAATCCGCGCTAGACCTTATCCAGCGCCGTCACCAGATCATCGACCAGATCGTCGGGATGTTCGAGCCCGGCCGAAAACCTGATCAGTCCGTCGGCGATGCCCAACTCGGCGCGTTGCTCCGGTGTGAGCCGCTGATGTGTCGTCGTCGTCGGGTGAGTTACGAGGCTCTTGGCATCACCGAGATTGTTGGTGATGCCGATCAGCTTCAAGGCATTGAGAAAACGGAAAGCGCCTTCCTTTCCGCCTTTGACCTCGAATGAACAAAGCGTCGAGCCCGCCCGCATCTGCTTGCGGACGAGATCGGCTTGCGGATGATCGGCGCGGCCCGGATAAATCAAGCGCGCGATCTTTTTGTGACCGGCCAGCGCATTGGCGACCGCGCCCGCATTGTCGGTTTGCCGTTGCACACGGACCGGCATGGTTTCCAGCGCTTTAAGCAAAACCCAGGCATTGAAAGGCGACAACGATGGTCCGGTCTGCCGCAAAACCTGCTGATAGTTGTCGAGGATCAGCTTTTCCGAACCGAGGATGACTCCGCCGAGAACGCGGCCCTGTCCGTCGATATGTTTGGTCGCCGAATAGACCACAACATCGGCGCCGAGAGTGAACGGGCTTTGGTAAAGCGGCGTTGCGAAAACGTTGTCCACGATGAGCCTGGCGCCGGCATCGTGCGCAATATCCGCAACCGCGGCGATGTCGATAACCTCCAATGTCGGGTTGGTAGGCGATTCCAGAAAAAACACTTTGGTGTTTTTCTGGACCGCCTTTTTCCAGGCATTGAGATCGGTGCCATTAACCAGCGTCGACGTGACGCCGAAGCGGGGCAACCATTCCTCGACCACCCAGCGGCAGCCACCGAACAGCGCCTTGGCCGCGACCACATGGTCGCCCGCACGGACCAGGCCCATCAACGCGGTCGTCACGGCCGCCATCCCGGTCGCCGTCGAGCGGGCAGCTTCCACGCCTTCGAACGCGGCCATGCGCTGCTCGAACATACTCATCGTCGGGTTCGAGTAGCGCGAGTAGACGTAACCCGGAATCTTTCCGGAAAAGCGAGCTTCGCAGTCCTCCGCGGTCGGGTACACGTAACCTTGGGTGAGGAATAACGCTTCCGAAGTCTCGCCGAATTCCGAGCGCAAGGTGCCTGCATGCACCAGCCGGGTTTCGGGACGGTAGCTCTTGGTCGACGCGGGCATCATGGTCTCCTTCGGACCCCGCGCATGGCTTTCACGCGCGCGGCCAACAAAAAACCGGCCGGAGAAAAAATCTCGGCCGGGCTCACGCGTCCCCGGCCTTTTAGCGACTTGTTTAACGTGGCTGCAAGCCGGCCGGCTCAAATGACCACGGGATAAGGTGCTTGTACCGGGGGTCGCCGCTTCCCGTCAAGGCACTCGTCGGGTTAGATCGTCGCAAATATCAGCAGGAATGCCGTGAAGCGTTCTTTTGCCATAGATGACAAGGGTATTCTGCCCGACCGCATGATTGCGGCTTTGGCAGCCGATGGCGCCATTTTGACCGAGAGCCAGTTCGCGGCCGACCAGATCCAGCCCGCCAGCCTCGATCTGCGCCTCGGCGAGATTGCTTATCGCGTGCGCGCGAGTTTTTTGCCGGGGCGGACGACCGTCGGTGAGCGCATCGACGAGCTTAAACTGCACGAAATCTCGCTGACCGATGGCGCCGTGCTGGAGACCGGCTGCGTCTACATTGTGCCGTTGCTCGAAAGCCTGGCCCTTCCCGACGAAATCTCCGCGGCCGCCAATCCGAAAAGCTCGACCGGCCGGCTCGACGTTTTCACACGCGTGATTGCCGACGAAACGCGCGGGTTCGACCGCATCGAAGCTGGCTATCATGGCCCGCTTTATGCCGAGATAAGTCCGCGGACTTTTCCGGTACTTGTGCGCGAGGGGTCGCGTCTGTCGCAAATTCGCTTTCGCCACGGTCAGGCGTTGCTCGACGCCGGTTCACTGCGTGAATTGCACGCACGTGAACGGCTGGTCGACACCGACGACGCGGATGTGAGTGAAGGCGTCGCGGTCGGTGTCGATTTGTCCGGGCTGGGTCCCGGCGGGTTGGTCGGCTATCGCGCAAAGCGGCACACCGGTTTAATTGATGTGGAGCGGCGGGCCGGCTATGCCGTGCTCGACTTCTGGGAGCCGATGCAGGCGCGGCCCGACAGGAGCCTTATCCTCGATCCGAATGAATTCTACATCCTCGCCTCCAAGGAGGCGGTGCAGGTTCCTCCCGACTACGCCGCTGAAATGGTCCCGTTCGATCCGCTCGTCGGCGAATTCCGCGTGCACTACGCCGGATTTTTCGATCCGGGCTTCGGCTATGCCGGCGCGGGAGGAAAAGGCGCACGCGCGGTGCTGGAAGTCCGTTCGCGCGAGGTGCCATTCATTCTCGAGCACGGACAGATCGTCGGCCGCCTGGTGTACGAGAAAATGCTCGCGCGGCCGGAAAAATTATACGGGCAGGGCATCGGCTCGAACTATCAGGCGCAAAGCCTGAAGCTCTCCAAGCACTTCAAAACCTGACGAACAGTGAGCGCGCTTGCCGCGCGCTCTCGCCATTCGCTATTGTGGGGCTGCGCGGGCGTAGTTCAATGGTAGAACGGCAGCTTCCCAAGCTGCATACGAGGGTTCGATTCCCTTCGCCCGCTCCATGACTTAACAAAATTTTAAAAAAAGTTTTGCAGCAAGTTTTGCAACTTATGTTCTCTTTTTGGCCTCGTTGAGCTGCCGAATAGCCTCTTTGGTCGCAGCCGCGCGACCGACGTAGCGTCGGATGATCCGCTCAACTTGATTCTCACTCCATGCGAGGATTTCCGCGATGACGCGGATTGATAGCCTAGCAATATAGAATTTCGTGGCGGCCGTGCCGCGTAAGTCGTGGAAGTGCAAATCCCGCAAAAGTCCGCTTTTGACCCTTAGCGGACATCGGCCCGCCACAGCCACCGCGCTAGGAGAGCCGCAGCGGCAGCTCCCAAAAGTTGGGCGACGATAAAAGCGAGAATCCCCGCGGGTGCAATACCGGCAAAGGTATCGGAAAAGCCGCGCGCAATTGTCACGGCTGGGTTGGCAAAAGAGGTCGATGCCGTGAACCAGTAGGCGGACGTGATGTAGAGGCCGACCGCATAGGCAACTGCGCCCGGTGCGCGGGCGACGCATCCAAAAATCGTCAGTAGTAAGCCGAACGCGGCGATTGCTTCTGCAAGCCACTGGCCCGGACCGCTACGCACCATTGCCGAGACCTGCCACACCGGCAGCTCGAACATCAGGTGTGCCGCCCATACACCGACCAGCGCCCCTGCTATCTGGACGGCCAGGTAAAGCGGGACTTCGTTCCAAGCGAACATTCCCCGCACCGCAAAAGCAAGGCTGACCGCTGGATTAAAATGGGCTCCAGACACGGAACCGAAAATAAGGATCAGTACAGTGAGGATGGCACCTGTCGGCAGAGTATTGCAGAGAAGCGCCAGCGCCCCGTTACCGCCCGATAGCTTCTGCGCCATAATCCCTGAGCCGATGACAGCTGCGAGTAGAAAAGCGGTGCCGATAAATTCGGCGGCAAGCCGACGATTGAGATCAGGTTTCACGGTCCTGCTTTCACGAGTGCCGCAATGCGGTTCACCAACATCTCATGCACGTCTTTGAATGCTTTCTCTATTTCGTCGCGTGTGCCGCTGACCGCTGCCGGATCGGGAACGTCCCAATGTTGTTTTGACGGTTTGCCCGGAATGACCGGACATGCTTCACCCGCCGCATTGTTGCAGACAGTAATTACACAATCGATTGCCAGGTCTTTGTTCTGAGCGAACTCATCCCACGATTTAGAGCGCAAGGTCGATGTATCGTAGCCAAGCGTACGCAGTAGCTTGATCGTGTTCGGATTGACCTGACCTTTCGGCTGACTGCCCGCGCTATAGGCGTGAAAGGTCCCGCCGCCCATCCTGTTCAGAATCGCTTCGGCAATGATCGAGCGCGCCGAATTGCCGGTGCAAAGGAAAAGAATGTTGCGGGGTGCGTTCATGGCAAGAGTTTTGCGTCGAATAGCCCCAATTTCAATGGGTCTCGATAACATGTCGAAACGGTCACAAAACCTTCACCGTTGATCTACGTCAAAGCTAATTTCCAACAGTGATTTGAAACTTGCAGCATGACATATGCTGCGGAAAAGTCGGTTGACCCGTCGCGCCTCGGCAAGATTGTGTTGCCGTCGTATGCGATGATCGCACTTACGCTTATCGGCATAGCAGATGCTGCGTACGTAGCTCGGGGAAATTACACCGGCGCACCACTTTGGTGCCCGATTCTGGACGGCTGCAACACAGTAATTAGCAGTCCTTATTCGCGCGTCTTCGGCGTGCCGATGTCGTACTTCGGCTTTATCTACTATCTGTTCATGTTCGGATTGGCAGCGCGACTTGCCTATGAGCCGTTCTCGAACAACTTGCGTTTCCGGGCAGTTCTCTATGCCGCGTTAGGCGCTGCTTCCTCGATTTATTTCCTCTACCTTCAAATCGGTTTTATTCGTGAACTTTGCAGCTACTGCCTCATCTCAGCCGTAACCTCTTTCCTGCTTTTTTTCGCTGCGCTTTGGCATTTTCAAGTAACGCGACAAACGGCAACAAAATGAAAAAGGCATTGCTTGCACCGCGTTTCTTGCTCGTTCTCTCGCTCGTTGGATTAGCAGTCGCGTTCTATGACGCTTACGTTCTGTATAACGGGCAGCAGCTATGGTGTCCGCCGCCCATCGATGGATGCAACGAGGTCGCGCACAGCCCGTACGCGCGAATTTTCGACCTACCGGTCGGGTACTATGGGGTTGTCTATTACCTGTACATGTTCTTGCTGGCGGCAGTGCTTACGTACGATCCATTTTCGCGCGGCCTTGCGTTAGCAGCGTTGATCTATTCTGCCGTAGGCGTCGGCTTTTCCCTCTATTTTTCGTATTTGCAAATCACCTACATCCACGCCTTTTGTATTTACTGTTTGATTTCCGCTATTACGACGCTTCTGTTGTTCATCACGGCAATTACGCATTTTAGGGCGGCGCGCTCCTTGAATTAGCGACATCAATGTCCGCTTTTGGCCCTTAGCAGACATTGCTGATCGCACCGCACATGTCCGCTTTCAGGGGTAAAGCGGACATAGGCTCTTGCACTGCACATGTCTGCTTATGACCCTTAGCGGACATGAGCTGGTGCACTGCACATGGTCGCTTTTGACGCGGACATCCACGGTTGCGCTTTTGAACCGCGCGATGCAGCGGTATGTCCTCAAGACGCAAACCAGCCGTGCGGTTAAGGCGCGACCATTCGCGCAGCTTGATTTCCTGATCGCTGCGCCGGTTCAGGCGGGCACGATCAGCGCCACATGCAACTTTTTTGCGAGCGCCCCACGGTCTTTACTTCAAACTGCGTGCCCCAGCCAAAGCACAAATTGATATTGCCGGTCTTTCGACCGCGCACGATAACCGCGGTGTGCAACGGGACTGGAGCCCCCGACAGCACATAGGTATCGGGGCCGGAGCCCATAACAGCGCCGCACACCGGCACCCAGTACGCACAACCTTCGAGCACGGTAGGGCCCGTGGTTTTCCGCTTGGCGGCCTCGGCTTGTGCACTCAAACTCATCACGGCACCGACCACCGCTGTAATTGCAATTATTCGAGCGATTGTCATGTTGTCCCCCGTGGCAGGGCCCGCTTCCGTCGGGCTCATAAATCAAACAGTCAGTATCAATGTTGCGCAACCAAAAATTACAGCAAACCGGGCAGGCGATTGATCACGTCCGGTGTCTGCTTTCGGGTTAAAAAAAGGCATGGTGCATTGCACTGCATATGTCCGCTTCTGACCCAAAGCGGACGGCGCCCCAATTAGCAGCTTGTTCACGTTTAAGACGTATTCGGAAGTTGGAGAGTAATCTCCAGAAGGAAGGTGACTACGTGAGTATCGCAGCCGTCGGATCGGCGCATGCAATGCCGATCACTCCAGAAAGGGCCGAAGGCTCTAGGCCGGATCGCGATGGGGATGCGGACGACGCGGCTATTCGGTCGCTCGTTCAGGCAGCTCCAGCACCCGGCACCGGTGCTGTCATCGACAAGGCAGCATAGGTCTGGCTCAAACGAAGAAAAAAGCCCGGTCCTTGACACCAGGTTTTTCATTTT
>DASPUD010000029.1:0-8119 GCA_035623095.1 Pseudolabrys sp. | reverse complement strand
GCGCCGCGTCGCCGCGTCGATTGCACTGATCTCCTTAAGGCGCTCCGGCCAAAAGCTGCGTGCGATCTTGAGAAACTCCAGCGTGAACTGCCAATATTTGTCGAACTGATCCGGTACCAGGCCGTCGAGCCGCGTCCACTCCATCTTGCGGGTTATGGCGTCGTCAATCAGCCGTCCGAGATCCTCGGCGAGCGCGAGCCGCGCAGCCGGTGTGTTGGCGATCAGCGGCGCGCCCTTCTCGGAGCGTAGGGAGTCCGCCCATTTTGCAATGAGCTGCGCGAGCATCAGCCGCCGCTCCAGCGGACCGACTGCCGGTGGGTTCGCCAGTGCGTCTTCCGCCAGATCCATGGTCGCGGCTTCGGCAAAGATGATCTCATCTTCGTCGAGATCGCCGAGGGCTACAATGCGTGGCAAGACCGCGGCATTGCCGTCCAGTTCAGCGAGAAACACTTCACGGGCGAGACGGCAGGCACGGCGGGTCGGCAGATAAAGCGTTGCCCAGGCAAGCTCCAGCGGATCGCGCGAGGCGGGAAAGCCGGGAACCAACCTCCCGTCGCGCAACGCTGCGATCAGCGCCGGAAGAAATTGCACCGAAGCAGGGATATTGAAAACGCGAGGCATCGTGGTGGGCATAGAGCGAATCATACACGCTTACGCGTTTGGGCGATCAACCGGCGTTGTTGCGAATTGCCGTTTCCGCCGGTCCGATCGCGTCGGGCGAGCCGACGTGCATCCATTTGCCGTCGAGGCGCAGGCCGTACAAGCGTCTTGCCTGCGCCGCGTGACCGAACAAGGCCGAGAGCGGGAACTCGCCCGGCGGCGCATTCTTGAACATTCCTGGCGAAAGGATAGCCACGCCGGCGTAGACAAATGGCGCGATTTCGTTCTCAGCACGCGGACGCAAGCGGCCATCGGAACCCATCGTAAAATCGCCGCGTCCGTTGTACCCGACGCTGCCCGTTGCGGGCGCCAGCAGCAACAGTGCGTCCATGGCGGCGGCATCGAAGTTGTCGGCCAGCCGCGCCAGGTTTGGCCGCTTGCCTTCGATCCAGACCGTGTCGGAATTAATATGGAAGAAAGGCGCATCGCCTAGCTGGGGCAAGGCTTTCTTGACGCCACCGCCGGTGCCGAGCAGCAAGCCGCGTTCATCGGAGATCACGATCTGCGGACGCCGCCGGTGTGCGAGATGCTCCTGCATTTGGTCGGCGAAATGGTGCACGTTGACCACCGCGCGTTCGACGCCGACTTCGGCAAGACGATCCAGCACGTGGTCGATCAGCGGGCGTCCCGCCACTTTTACCAGCGGCTTCGGCACCTTGTCGGTGAGCGGGCGCATGCGGGAGCCGAGACCGGCCGCAAGCACCATGGCGCGCCGGGGAATGCCGATTTTTGACGGGGCGGCCATGGATCAGACCTTCAGGGGTGGCACGTTGGTGCGGTACCACGCGGCAAGCGGTGCCAGATCGGGGTGCCGCAGCGAGCGCTGCAAATAAGTCCAGACGCGCGGCAGATGCCGCAAATATTGCGGCTTGTGGTCGCGCCTTTCCAGCCGCGCGAAAATGCCGAGTATTTTGGAAGCGCGTTGCGCGGCGAGTGTGGCATAGGCGCGGGCGAACGCAGGCGCATCGAATGTGGCACTGGCGGAACGACGCGTGCGCGTATAACGCGACAACAGTGCAATTTCCATCATCTCAGGCACATCAACGCGCGCGTCCTGCAATAGCGAAGCGACGTCGTAAGCCGGTGGCCCCATCAGGGCGTCCTGATAATCGAGCAGACCAATACGGCCTGTACCTTCGCGTTCCGGCAGCCAGAGAAGATTGGGCGAATGAAAATCGCGCAGCACCCAGGTTTGCGCACCGCTCGCAATCGGCAGCAAGGCGTCCCGCCAGAGTGTGCGAAACGATTCACGCTTGGCATCGTTTAGCCTGGCTTCAAGTTTGGGCAGGTACCAGTCCAGAAGCAATTCAGCTTCGATCAGAAGGGCATCCATATCGTACGGCGGTATCCGGTATTCGACACCCGGCTCGACCGTCAACACGTCGTTGAGATGGTTGCGATGCAATTCAGCGAGCAGATCGGTCGCAACTTCATAGCGTAACTCGATCGGCGCCGCCGGATCGCCGTCTACGACCAGCTCATCGCCGAGGTCCTCGATCACCAGTAGACCCGCCTCGCGGTCGCCGGCGAAGATCGCAGGCGCGGAGAAGCCGAGCCCACGGAGGCCCTGCGTCATGGCGACGAATGGCGTTACGCTTTCGGCCAGATGCGCGATTGCGCTGTAGGACTTGCCGTTGCGAATTGGCGGTCCATCCGCCCGTTTCGGCGAGTTCATCAGGATGTAGGTTGCGCCGTCGCGCGTCAGCCGCTCGTAACTGCGGGTTGAGGCATCGCCTTGAATTCGCCGACGCTCAGCCTGGCCGAATCCGGAACCGTTGAGAAAATTTCGAATCGCGAGGATGCGCACAGCCCGCGGTCCGAAGGCGCCATGCCCGGTGACACGGACATTGCGTGCGTTTTCCCCATCCTGTGGCGAAAGAGTCAACTCAATGTCGAGCCGGTCGGCCGACAAAAGTCCGGCGGCGCGATCGGGCCATTCCACCACCATCACTGCGCCCTCCGGCGCATCGTCGAAGCCGAGTTCGGTAAGCTCCGCCTTTGATGAGAGCCGATAAAGGTCGGCGTGGATCAATGCGAACCGCGGCAGGGCATAGGTCTGTACGAGGGTAAAGGTTGGGCTTGGGACCTCAACGCTTTCGTCACCGGCGAGGTGCCGGATGAGGGCGCGAGCAAAGGTCGTTTTGCCGGCACCAAGATCGCCCGAGAGCGTGATCGTATCGCCGGACTCGATCAACGCCGCAATGTCCATCATCAGCCGGTATGTGGCTGCCTCGTCGGCGAGGGCCGCCGAAAAACTGTAGCCGCCGGAGCCGGTTGGGAGCATCGAATCGTCCGTTTGATAGGCAAGGCACGTTATAAACGGATGCTGCCGTTGAGTAGAGCGTTGCGAACCATGTCCCCGCTCATTCCCGCGGAAGCGGGAATCCAGAGAGAATTCAGAGTTCATGATTTTATTCTGGACCCCCCGCTTGCGCGGGGGTGAGCGGATAAGTTGTTTTACGCCGCCGTCTGCTTGGCCGCTTCCTGGACCGGAAATACGCATGTGACCGTGGTGGCTTGCCCCGGAGTGGAATCGATCGTCACCGTACCGCCGTGCAATTCGACGAATGAGCGGACAAGCGAAAGGCCGAGACCGGGCCCACGGTGCTGCGATCCTCTGGAATCGGTCTCGAACCAGTCGAACACCTTGTCTTTCGTCTCGGGCGGGATGCCAGGCCCGCGGTCGGTGACGCTGAACACAACGGCGGTCGGCTGCCTTTCCGCCAGCAGCGTGACTGTCTCCCCGGCCGGCGAAAAGCCGACTGCATTCGACAGCAGATTGAAAAGGATCTGGCGCAGCCGCCGCTCGTCGGCGGCAAAGCTTCCGATATTGGCCGGCGCGCGGATGTCGAGCGTAATGTGATTCTTGACCAGACGGTCCTGCACGCCTTCCGCCGCTGCCTCCATGCTGGCACGGATATCGACGTCGCTTAGATTCAGCGTCATCGCTCCGGCATCGATCGTGGCCAGGTCGAGAATATTATTGATGAGAGCAAGCAACGCGTTGGTCGAAACGGTGATGTAGCCGAGATATTCCGCCTGTTTTTGCGTGAGCGGACCAAAGGCCGGATCACCCAGCAAATTTGCAAAGCCGATAATGTTGGTCAGCGGCGAGCGCAACTCGTACGAAACGTGGTGCACAAAATCGACTTTGATGGTGTCCGCGGCTTCCAGCGCTTCATTGCGCTCGCGCAAGGCCCGCTCGACGTTGATGGTGTCGGTCATGTCCTGGAACGAGACAAGCGTGGCGCCGTCGGGCAACGGCATGGTGGCCAGGTCGATGACCGCACCGTCGCGCCGCTCAATACGGGCTGAGATCGGCTCGCGGTTGTCGATAGCGGTTACGGCGGCGCGCAGATTGCGCCACATTGCGCTGTTGTCATGCAACGCCTGGCACCAGGCGGTGACAGCTTCTATGTGCGGGCGTTGATCCAGAGCCTCCTGCGACAGCTTCCACATGCGATGGAAGGCCGGATTGTGCAGCCGTACGCGGCCATCGCTGCCGAAGACGGCGACGGCTTCAGCCAGGTGATCGAGCGTTTCGCTCTGCACTTTTATGAGCGCGTCATACCGGCGGTGCAGGTCAAGTCGCTCGGTGACGTCCTCGTATAGGTATGTCACGCCGCCTTCCGGATTGGGCGTTGTGACGACGCGTAACGCGCGTCCGTCCGGCAGATGCCACATGTGCTCTTTCGGTTCGACCGCGCGATACCCCTCGTGCAGCTGCTGTTTCCATTGGCGGAAGTCCTGCTCCTCGGGCAGCTTGCGCTTTCCGCGCAGCGTATCCAGCACGGCTCCGTCCGTTGGTGCCTGATCAAGGAAGCCGGCGTCGAGTTCGAACAGCGAGCGAAACGCCGTGTTGTAAAAAGCAAGTTTGCGGCCGGCGTCGAAGACGGCGACACCGGTCGCCAGCTGGTCGAGCACGCGGCGATGTGCCTCGACCATGCGCGCGAGTTCTGTGCGTAAAGTTTCGGCTTCGGTGCGATCGATGGCAATGCCCGCGCTGCCGGTGCGGCTCGGCGCATCGACGACCTCGAAGATCCGGCGCATTCCGACTGAAATTGCCGGCAACCGGTCGGCAAATGTCTCACCGGCAGCGCGCGCGCGCGCAAGTTCGCTGCGTGCCGGCTGGTCGAGCAATTCCAGATTGCGCGCGATCGCGTCTCCCGGGGTCTCCACTTCCACCGCCCGCGCGTAAGCTGAATTCACGAAAACCAGCCGCTCGGTTTTGTCGCGCGCCCACACCGGCGCGGGCAGCGAGTCGAACAGGGTCTTCATGGTTTCGACGTCGCTGAGCAGTTGGTCGTGACGGGCGGCGAGATCGAGCAGCTCCTGTTCAATTCCGCTGACATCACGCAGACGCAGCACGGCTCGCCCGCCGATGGCGCGTCCCTCTGCCTCGATCGGCCGTCCGCCGCGGCTGGTAAAGACCAGGGCGAAACCGCGTCCCTCGCCGCGCAATGTGTCAACCGCCTGCTCCAGGCGGTGCGCTGCGGTCGGCTCCAGCCAGGTGCCGAACGCGAGCACGCGTTCCGGATTGCTGCCCGGCACGACGATATCGGTGTCGCCCAGGATCTGCGGCAGCTCCGCGGCGGTCCAGGTCACCAGCACCTGAGGCTCCGACAACAACAATGCTTTGAGACGGTCGATTTCGGCATGCAGCGCGACTGACTCGTCGCGTGAATCGATTTCCACGCGGTGGGAATGCTTGCGCGCATATCGCAATGCGATGCCTGCGAGCACGGCGACACTGAGCAGCGTGACGATCAGCGTGAGTACGGTGATTTCTCGCGCGCGGAGAAACACAACCGTGTTGTGGATGGCGGCCAGGGCGGCCGCGCCAACGTGTTCGTCCGCGCGGGCGGACGTCCCGGAAACGCTGCAAAAACCTGCAGTCACCAAGGCGGCGAAGAATCCGCCTCGCCACGGACGAGAACGCAGCCTCTCGTTCGCCGTCCGGATTGTCTCCGGCATTCAGGCATGCCCCAAGGATGCGGCTGGCGTCCGCCACGCCAATTCCGCGAATCGTTTGACTTTACCCCCAAGGGGAATCGCGCCGAAAGAGTCCAGATCGTGAACGAGTGCCGTATAGGCCTGAAATCGCGTGCTATTTCAGCGTCTCGGCGCGCCGGACCATGTCATCAATATTGATGCGGCCAAGGGCGACGGAAAATGTACGTTCGGTTTCTTCCAGCGCCGGGCGAACGACATCATTGAGCAGGGGGGAGCCCGGCAAGGGCGGCTCCTCGACCTCCTCGGCGGTAATCGCCGCGCGCAAGATGTCATCGGCGGTAATGCGGTCACGCTCGCGCCCGAGCGCGTAGCCGCCGTGCGGTCCACGGATACCTTTCAGGATTCCGTCGCGCACGAGTGCTTGTAGTACTGGTTCGAGATGTCGGGGTGGCAGGCGGTGGCGTGCGGCCAGCGCTTTCGCCGAGACCGGGCGGGTACTGGCATTGATGGCAACATCGACGACCGCGGCAATGGCGAGGACGCCCTTGCGAGACATTACTGGCATTTCGGGGACACCCAGAAAGAAACGGAAGGTGGCGGGTAATAGGCCACGAGCATCTACCCGTCTAGGGTGAAAACGCGCCCTATTCATTCAACTCCCGGTAGAACCGAATCCTCCGCTTCCTCTCGGCGTTTTGTCGAGAGATGCAACGTCTAATATGTGTGCGCGTACAACCGGTGCGATCACCAATTGCGCGACGCGCATGCCGCGCGTGATCGTCACTGACTCGCGGCCGAGGTTCACGAGCAGAACCTGGATCTCCCCACGATAGTCTGCGTCTATCGTGCCGGGCGCGTTGAGCACGGTCAGTCCGTGCCGCGCAGCGAGACCGGAACGCGGCCGCACTTGAGCCTCGTAACCCGGAGTAAGTGCGATCGCGATGCCGGTCGGGACGAGCGCCCGCTCGCCCGAGGCGAGCATGAGCGGGGCGGCATCGGGCACCGCTGCGAGCAGATCGACTCCGGCCGCATGCTCGCTCTGATATGCCGGCAGCGGCAGGTCCTTGCCGTGCGCTAAACGCTGAACGCGGACCTCAACAGAGGTCTCGTCCGCGAATTTTTTCATCCGGAGATTTGCCGCCATCGAACCAGGTTCTTCGATTATAGAGATAGCCTACCGCCACTCTCTGCCGTCGAGAACCGCTTGGGTCAAAACACCTGTGCGTAATTCGGCGCTGGCGCTAGTCATTCAGCGCGCCGGCAATGCGCGCGATCAAAGTCGCGGCCACTTCATCCTTGCTTTGCGGTTTCCAGGCTTCTGTGCCGGAGCTGCGGACCAGCGTGATGGTGTTGCGATCGCCACCCATGATGCCGGTGCGGGGCGACACATCGTTGGCCAGAATCCAGTCGGCGCCTTTATTGGTCAGCTTTGTCTTGGCGTTCTTGACGACGTTTTCGGTTTCGGCGGCAAATCCGACCACCAGCTTCGGACGCTGGATTTTCCGCTTGGCAATAGTGGCAAGAATGTCGGGATTTTCCGTCAGTGACAACTCGGGCGTCGTTTTGCCCGGTTGTTTCTTGAGCTTTTGTTCACCGGTATTGGCCACACGCCAGTCGGCGACGGCCGCCGCGAAAATAGCAACATCCACCGGCAATGCTTGCTCGGCGGCTTTGAGCATCTCGCGTGCGCTTTCGACATGTATCACTTTGACGCCGGGCGGGTCGGCAACGGACACGGGGCCGCTCACCAGCGTTACAGCGGCGCCCGCGGCGGCCGCGGCCGCGGCAATTGCGTGACCTTGTTTGCCGGACGAGCGATTGGCGATGTAACGCACGGGGTCAATCGGTTCGTGCGTCGGCCCGGAGGTGATCAGCACACGCCGGCCCTGTAATGAGCGAGTATCTTCGGCTGAGAGGAATTTTTGCGCGGCTGATGCAATTTCGGCTGGTTCGGCCATGCGGCCAACGCCGCTTTCGTCGGCTTCCGCCATTTTGCCTTCGTTAGGCCCGACGAGCGCGACGCCGTCGGCAACCAGCTGCGCCAGGTTGCGCTGCGTTGCCTTGTTGGCCCACATGCGCGGATTCATCGCGGGCGCAAAAAGGATCTTCGCCGTCGTCGCCAGGAGAACAGCGGTGGCGAGATCGTCGGCATGGCCGCCGGCCATCTTCGCCATCAGATCGGCGGTCGCCGGCGCAACGACGATCAAATCGGTTTCGCGCGCGAGCCGGATGTGACCGACGTCGAACTCGCCGGCCGGATCGAACAGATCGGTAAACACGCGTTCGCCCACGATGGCGCCCGCCGACAGCGGCGTGACGAATTGCTCGGCGGCTTTGGTCAGGATGCAGCGGACCGCGATGTTGCGCTCTTTGAGCCGGCGGATGAGGTCGAGCGATTTGTAGGCGGCAATACCGCCGCCAATTATCAGCAACACGCGTTGCGCGTCCGCGGGCAGAGCGGCGCGCGGCGTTCGCGAGCGGGATTTTGCCGCGGGCGATTCGAATG
>DASPUD010000028.1:0-2420 GCA_035623095.1 Pseudolabrys sp. | reverse complement strand
GGTCATTTCGGCCGTGGATAGCGATGAAGGTTGCCCGGATCGCTTTTGAGGAAAAAGTTATTCCGCTCTATGAGCCGGGTAGCCGGGAACAAATTCTTGGGTACTCCCCGGCCGGCAAGGTTCCAGTGTTGGTCGACGGCGATCAGCGCATCTGGGAATCCGTGGCCATCCTCGAATATTTGGCGGAGAAATTTCCGGAAGTGCAATTGTGGCCGACCGATGCGAGCGCCCGCGCGCACGCGCGTACCGTAGCCGCCGAAATGCATTCCGGTTTTCAAGCACTGCGAAAGGATTGCCCGATGAACTTTTGGCTCCCGGTCAAACCGCGGCCACAGTCGGACGATGTTATGAAGAATGTGCGGCGTATCGAGGAGCTTTGGAACGGCTGCCTAACACGGTTCGGGAAGAGCGGACCGTTTTTGTTCGGTGCTTTCGGCGCGGTTGACGCCATGTATGCGCCGGTGGTGGCGCGCCTGTATTCTTACGGAATACGCGTCGGCGATCGGTCGCGCAGCTACATGAATGCAGTCATGGCGCTCCCGGCCTGGGGCGAATGGCGGGCGGCGGCCCTCAAGGAAACTTGGATATTGAAAGAAGATGAGCCTGAGTGGCCATTGATCCGCGGCGTCGCTGTCGAATAGCAACTTCCCTTACCAAGGTCGTTCGACTGAATTGGTTACGTGCTCACGGTCGGGCGCCGTAAAGCACACCCCGATGCAGAGATAGGGCAATTCGGGATGCGGATTATGTCCGCGATGAAATTTCGCTATCGGTTCGGAATAACATTCACCGGCTTTTGCTCTTACCAGCACTCCCTCCTGAAAATGCGCTTCGAATAGGCCTTGCAGGGCCACAAAAAACGCCGCGCCATTATGGCAGTGCCAGTTGGTGTATCCGCCGGGCACGATCTCGGCGTTGTAAATTTGCACCTTGACCTCTGGATCGCGCGGCAGGGAACTGTAAAGCGTGTCCAATAGAAGGTTGCGGTAAAAGCCTTGACCGGGCGGCACGATGCCATCGAGCTTTAACTTGAGAGCTTTGTAGTCATTGAGCTGAACGTCCATCGCCGCCTCCAACCCATAGTGGGCGATAAGCCTAGTCGCTGGTAATGGTGAGGTGAAGAGCGGCCAAACGAAAAGCCCGGCGTAAACGCCGGGCTTTTCGTGTCAAAGTGCGATTTCGTTAGTCTTCTTCGACCGATTCTTTCACCACGTCCTTAAAGCCGCCGACGGTGTTCTGAATCTTTCCTGCGGTCTTTTGTGCCTTACCCTCGCTTTCGAGCTTGGTGTCGCCCGTTGCTTTGCCTGCAACTTCCTTCATCTTGCTTTTTTGCCTGTTCGACGCTTCCTGGGATACGATCTTTGTTCATTACGGTCCTCGGTTTTTTGTTTGCTGTCAAAGGTCAACGTCTGACCGCAAAGCAGCGTTCCGCGTGGGCTTCTGCCATGCGCGCGAGGTATCTCTCGAGTTCCACAAAGTAACTCAGCCCCGCGCCGTTATCCGGCGCAGGGCCGAGTACTCACGTCACGCCACATCTAGTACTGCTTCGAGCCGGTGGTGCTTTTCTTCGGATTTGGCGAACAATTCAGGTTCTGCGGCTTGGCGTCCTTTTCACAGGCGGCCATGCTGGCATATTTGCAATTTAACGAGCCGCTTGCCGATGTGTTGATGCAGAATGCGGCGTTTCCGATGGTCTGTGGTGCTGCGCCGCTGGCGCTCGGCGAGCTGGTTCCCATTGACCCTTGCGCTTGCGCGATAGAAATGCCCGCAGCGAGCGCCGCGATAGCGGTCAAAGTCGTCAGAGTTTTCATTGTTTGCTCCTCGTGGGATTGATGCCGTTGACGGCAACACGGAACAACGGGAACGACGGGATGGCGTTCCAGGAACCTGCATCAATTTGGCAAAAAAAATCAAAGGTAGTTGTCACAGAAAAACGGCCGGGAAAGTTCCCGGCCGTCTCCCGTTGCGTCGTCGTTAAAGACAGTTATGCCTCAAGCACAACTACGATCTCATGCGTACGCGGGTTGATAACCACGATTTCATTGCCGACCAGGATGTATTCGTAGCTGCGCCATTCGGGATAGATGGTAATCACTTCAGCCGGCAGCGGATAAAGATGGACGCTCGCGGGAATGCGTGTGCCCACGCTCACCGAGACGTTCAGGTGAGTCGGGTCCACCTTATGCTGCTTGAAGACCGTGGTGATCTTGGTGCGCTGTTCGGTCGTCAGTCTTGCCGAGCCAGCCGCGCCCTGACCAGTCGTCGTAGTGCGGTTTTGCTCAGTCGACTGGCTGCTTGTCGAAGGTGCGCCGCTCTGGCTCTTCGAGCGGACATCCGTATCTGATTTGCCGGATGGACCCGATTTTTCCATGGTCTGACCGGTTTTTTCGTCAGACTTCGGCGCCTGGCCGGTCGTCTCT
>DASPUD010000027.1:0-4490 GCA_035623095.1 Pseudolabrys sp. | reverse complement strand
TTGCTCGGGGTTGTTTCGATCGGGATATTGCCCTTGTTGGGAAATTCCGTTTCGACCACGCGTTTAACCAGCAGTGCGATGTCGCGGATCGACATGTTCTGGTAGCCAACATTGAAGATCTGGTTGGCGATCTTCTCGTCCGGCGCCTCGAGGAACAGCTCGACCGCGTCACAATAGTCGGCAATATGCAGATTGGGGCGCAACTGATCGCCGCCGAACACCGTGATCTTGTTATTGTTGACGGCGTGATTGGTCAGGATGTTTACGCTCAGATCAAGCCGCTGGCGTGGCGCATAGCCGCAAACTGTCGCCGGCCGGAAGATTACGCCGACAAAGCTTTTGTCGGTATGCTTGAGCAGCAGCGGCTCGCACATGCCTTTGTATTTGTTGTAAAGCGTGAGCGGCACAAGCGGATGATCCTCTGTGACGTTTGGCTTATCCGAGACGCCATAAACGGAACTCGATGACGCGTAGATAAACCGCTTGATGCCGGCTTTCTTGGCGGCGAGCACCATCGGTTCGAATGCGTCGAGATTGACCGAGGTAGACAGCTTTTCGTCGAGCTCAAAACTGGCGTCGTTGGAGATACACGCCAGGTTCACGAACGCATCGTGTCCTTTTATGGCTGCGGCAAGTGCCGCTGGATCGCGGATATCGCCGTGAACAATACGCAAGTTGGGATTTTTCTTCGGCAGGAAATCGTCGCCGTAATAGCTGATATCGTAGCTCGTCACCTTGTAGCCACGGTCCAGCAGGCACGGCACAAGCAACGAACCGACGTAGCCAGCCCCGCCAGTTACGAACACGTTAGAAAATTTGATCGACAACTGACCCTCCGATATTGAAACAAAACGAGAAGCGATTGGCCTTACGAAGCCGCCTTGAGCGGTGAGGTCGCTATATCAAACTTCGCCGCCAGAGCATCGCGATGAAACATCTTGACGGTCTCGAGCGAATATTCGTCGAGATCCTTGCCGATAAGCGAGAGCTTGCCGAGGACGTCGTGGCTGACCGTAATGATGTGACAGCCGATATCATCCGCCTGGAAGATATTGAGTAGCTCGCGGGGGCTGGCCCACAGCAATTCGGCCTTGCGTTTCGGCGCAAGGTGCTTGAGGCATTTCTGCATCACCGGAACGGGATCGCGGCCGGTATCGGCAATACGACCGGCGAACACAGACACTATCGCCGGAACGTTTGCATTCAGGCACTCGGCAATGCGCGCGACCTGTTGCTCGGTCATAATTGCGGTGACGTTGACGGTCACGCCGGCGTCGCTGAGCGCGCGAATCACTTGTCCGGTGAATGCGCCTTTGGTCGTCGTCACCGGAATTTTGACATTGACGTTTTTACCCCACGACGCAATCGTGCGTCCTTGCGCGGTCATCGCGTCAAACTCATCAGCGAAAACCTCGAACGAGATCGGTCGATCGGGGATGGCCTCAATAAGTCGACGCGCAAATTTCTCGTAGTTATCGATGCCGGCCTTGCGCATCAACGATGGATTGGTAGTGAAACCCTTGATCAAGGGGTTCTTGTAAAGAGCCAGGATGCCATCCAGATCGGCGCCGTCGGCAAATATCTTGATTTGTTTGACGATGTTCATGTGTTCCCTCGCTATCAGACCGCGGCAGTGGAGGATTGTCGCGATATTTGGTTCAAGTCTTGATTTGCCGCGTCGGGCTCAACTTTTCCCAGCAGCTCATCCTTGTTCATCCGCGTGTACATATCGAGCACGTCCGTGGTCGGACCATCGGCCAGAACGCGTCCGTGATCGAGCAAGATTACGCGATTACACATCTGACGGATAAGTTCATCCGAATGGGAGGCAAGCACCATGATGCTGGATCGCTCAATCATCGCTTCCACCCGCTTGGCAGCCCGTGCCGCAAAACGCGCGTCTCCAGCGCCCAGCCATTCATCCAGCAAGAGAATTTCCGGATCAATGGCTGTCGCAATTGCGAAGCCAAGACGCACCAGCATGCCAGTTGAATAGGTACGCGCCGGCAGTCCGAGGTAGTCGCTGAGCTCACTGAATTCGGCAATCTCCGGTATTTTGCGCTCGATCTCGTCGCGCGACATGCCAAGCAGAAGCGCGCAGGTCACGATATTCTCATATCCAGAGTCATCCAGGTCCAGGCCGGCCGAAACGTTGAACAACGGGGAAACATGGCCCTCAACGGTGACAGAGCCGAGGCTCGGCTCGTAGATTCCGGCAAGCACACGCAACATCGTCGATTTGCCGGCGCCGTTATGTCCGATGAGCCCAAGCTGGTCACCGTGGTTGATTGTAAGCGAGACATTATCCAGGGCGCGCACAACTACGCGATTCCCGGTGTCGCTCGGTCGGCGCAGAACTCCGCCAACGACTCGTCCGAACAAAACATTCCGTAAGCTCACCTGACTTCCGTAAATCGGAAAATCTGCGGTTACGTTTTTCAGACTGATTCCGGCCATGAAATAGATTTTCCTAAATCCAGTAGACGATTCGGTGCCTGAACTTGGTCATGACTCGGATTAAAAGTGTCCAGCCGGCAACCGTAATTGCAAGTACCACGATCCATTGCATGGGAGCTGGTGCTACACCAAGCATTGGATCGCGTACTATCGCGATTAAATGATAGAGGGGATTGAGATCAGCAAGTAAGGCAACGCGACCCTTCAATTGGTCTGGCGTCCAAAGGATTGGCGTTAAGAACATAGATATCTGCAGAAGACTTCCGACCAATTGCTGGATATCGCGGTAACGGGTGCAGACGGCTCCCAACAGTCCGACGATCCAGATCGCGTTGGCACAGAAAAGAATGAAACCTGGAATAAACAGCAGCGTAGCCCACGTAATCGACACGCCGCCATAGATACACACAAGAAGGTAGATGATTAAGTTATGGAAAAACACGATGACGTTGCGCCATACGGTGGCGCAGACAAGCAGCGTATAAGAAATCCGCAATTGCTTGATGAGGGTCTCCTGGACGATAAGGCAAGCACCGCCTTCTGTGGAGACCGCCGAAAATAAACTCCAGCACACCATCCCCGCGGTCAAATAGGGCAGGTAGGTCTTCGGATCGTGGCCCCACAAATTTGCCCAGAGAATGCCGAGCGTCAGAACAAAAAGAGCGAGACTTGCCGTCGTCCAAAACGGCCCAAAAACCGTACGCCTGTATCGCCGCTTGGTATCGCGCCAACCGAGGCGCGCCCAAATATTGATTGCGTGAATGCCGGCCAGAATATCGATCAGCGCGATCTGTGATCGCGATCGTTGAGCACTCTGTTGCGGAATGTTTAATGCGAGAACACGCTGCATCGGATTAACGTGCGTCTTTCCCGGGGTTCGATAAACTGCATTTCCCACGCTACCGCAGTTCGGGTGACTCGGGGCCGCCCGATTGTTCAGATGTCCGCTCCAACGCTCAAGCCGCTACGACAAGTTCCTCATCCAAAAGGACTCGCACTTTGCGGCCGAGCATATTGAGCAAAATAACGACGCGATCGCGATCACTCACGCCTTCGACCAGGCCCAGACAATCGGCGAAGACGCCGTCGCTGATACGTACCTTGTCGTGAAGCGCAAATTTCGGTCGATGATCCAGTTGGATAAAGCCTTGCGGATTTTCGCGGCTTTTCAGGTTTTCGATTATCGCCTGATCCAGTGCGGCAGGGAGGTCGCCGTTACATACCAGGCGCACGACACCTATAGTGGAGTGAATCGATCGCCATCGATGGACCGAAGAATTGAAACGCACGAACAGGTAGGATGGATAAAGCGGAGCGGCAACCGTGTCGGTCCTGCGCGCGTGTCGGCGCCGCTTTAGATAAAGCGGCAAATACGTTTCGAATCCCTGCCGGGAGAGGTGAACTTGCGCTTTTTTTTCGGCGTGCAAATGGACTTGGACAACATGCCAGGCGGATTCCGAAGGGAATGATCCGGTCACGACGGTCATGCTCGCTTCTCACTCGGTATGCGCCGGGGCGGCAGGATCAAATTTGGTGTGAACACACGATCCCGTCCGAGCAGTTTGCTGGCCTGATCGCTCAACTCGGGGGCACGTTGCAGATCCGTGATCACCACGGCATCGCAGTGCCCCGCAATTGCTTCGAAGGAGGAAGCGACCGGGACGCCGATGAATTTTGTCGAGGTTGCTCTATCGTCGACGATGGCGATGACCGTCACGCCCGTATCGAGTGCGCAGATCATCGCGATCTCCGCGACGTCCGAAATGCCGGCGAGGGCAACGCGCGAGAAGCCGCGCTCGTGCGCCGAACTAAAAAGAATTCCACACTCGGCTTTCGCACGCCGGAAAAAGTCGAATGAGACTGACAGGTATTCGACAGTAAGGCGTGATTTCTCGGCGAAGCCCTGGGGCGTGAGGTAATACATGTACCGCCGCTTTGGAACTTCGGTGACTTTCAACAAGCCCTTCTTCACGCATCGTCGCAGGTAGGCGTTGACAAGACCGAGCGCGATGCCGAGCTCCGAGGCAAGCCGC
>DASPUD010000026.1:0-14412 GCA_035623095.1 Pseudolabrys sp. | reverse complement strand
GATGATTTCCGGCACCATCACCGACCGTTCGGGGCGCCTGCTTTCCGGCCAGACGCCCGGTGGGTTCTGGAATTCAATCAAGCACGCCAACCCGGTAACCGTCGGCCTCAACTGCGCCCTTGGAGCACGCGAGATGCGCGCCCACATTGCCGAGCTGGGACGGCTGGCCGACACTTTCATCTGCGCCTATCCGAACGCCGGCCTGCCCAACGAGTTCGGCTACTACGATGAAAGCCCGGAATATATGGCCGAACTGCTGGGCGAATTTGCCGACGCCGGCCTGGTCAATATTGTCGGCGGCTGCTGTGGCACGACGCCGGAACACATCGCGGCCATCGCCAAGGCAGTCGACGGCAAGGCACCGCGTGCAATTCCCGAAGTGCCGCGGCAGTTGCGGCTGTCGGGTCTTGAGTCATTCGCGCTAACGCCGGAGATCCCGTTCGTCAACGTGGGCGAACGCACCAACGTCACCGGCTCGGCGAAATTCCGCAAGCTGATCACCGCCGGCGACTATCCGGCGGCCCTGTCAATCGCGCGTGAGCAAGTCGAGAATGGCGCGCAGGTGATCGACGTCAACATGGACGAAGGCCTGCTTGATTCCGAACAGGCGATGGTCACTTTCCTCAACCTTATCGCCGCCGAGCCGGACATCGCGCGGGTCCCGGTCATGGTCGACTCGTCGAAATTCTCGGTAATCGAGGCCGGGCTCAAATGCCTGCAGGGCAAGCCGGTGGTGAATTCGATCTCGCTGAAGGAAGGCGAGGCGGCCTTCATCGAACATGCGCGCACCGTGCGCCGCTATGGCGCCGCGGTCGTCGTCATGGCGTTCGACGAAAAAGGCCAGGCCGACACGCTCGCGCGCAAGGCTGCGATCTGCAAACGCGCCTACGGCATCCTGGCCAACCAGGTCGGCTTTCCCCCGGAAGACATTATTTTCGATCCGAATATTTTCGCCGTTGCGACCGGCATGGAGGAACACAACGGTTATGGCCTCGCCTTCATCGAGGCGGCGCAATGGATCCGTCAGAACCTGAAGCACGCACACGTATCGGGCGGCGTTTCGAACCTGTCATTTTCCTTCCGCGGCAATGAGCAGGTGCGGCAGGCGATGCACTCGGTGTTTCTCTACCATGCGATCAAGGCCGGCATGGACTTGGGCATCGTCAACGCCGGCCAGATCGCGGTCTACGACGATCTCGATCCGGAACTGCGCGAAGCCTGCGAGGATGTCGTTCTCAACCGCCGCGCCGATGCGGCCGAGCGTCTGCTGGACCTGGCGAAGAAATTCCATGGGACGGGGCAGGAGGCAAAGGAGATCGATCTCGCCTGGCGCGAGCAGCCGGTGGACAAGCGGCTTTCGCATGCTTTGGTGCACGGCATCACTGACTTCATCGAGAAGGATGTCGAGGAAGCGCGCTTAACCGCCAAGCGCCCGCTCGACGTGATCGAAGGGCCGCTGATGAACGGCATGAACATCGTCGGCGACCTGTTCGGTTCGGGAAAAATGTTCCTGCCGCAGGTCGTGAAGTCGGCGCGCGTGATGAAACAGGCCGTTGCTTACCTGATGCCGTTCATGGAGCAGGAAAAGGACGGCCGCCAGCACGGCGGCTCGAACGGCAAGATCGTGATGGCGACAGTGAAGGGCGACGTACACGACATCGGCAAGAACATCGTCGGCGTCGTGCTCCAGTGCAACAACTATGAAGTCGTCGATCTCGGGGTCATGGTACCGGCGGCCAAGATTCTGGAGACCGCCAGGGAGCATAAGGCCGATATTATCGGGCTTTCCGGGCTGATCACGCCGTCGCTCGACGAAATGTGCCACGTGGCCGCCGAGATGGAACGGCAGGGCTTCGAAGTGCCGCTGATGATAGGCGGGGCAACGACCAGCCGCGTGCATACGGCGGTGAAGATTCATCCGAATTACCGGCGCGGGCAGGCGGTGTACGTAAACGACGCCAGCCGCGCCGTCGGCGTGGCGCAGACCCTGATGTCGCTCGACGCGCGCGCCGGCTATGTGGCCGAATTGCGCGGTGAATATGCGCGTATTGCTGCCGCGCACGCGCGGGCGCAGGAGGACAAGGCCCGCCTGCCGCTTGCGGCGGCGCGCGCCAACGCGCTCAAGCTCGACTGGAGCGGGGCGTATCAACCGCCCAAACCGGGCTTTATCGGCACGAAGATGCTGAACGACTATTCGATCAAGGAACTGGTCGATTTTATCGACTGGACGCCGTTTTTCTCGACCTGGGAATTGTCGGGCAAGTTTCCCGCCATCCTCGACGACGAAAAATTCGGCGCGGCCGCGCGTCCACTTTATGAAGACGCATGCGCCATGCTCGACAAGATCGTGACCGAGCGATGGTTCAAGGCGAACGCCGTCTACGGTTTCTGGCCGGCCAATACCGTAGGCGATGATATCCATGCCTACGCTGATGACACGCGTAGCGCGCCGATCGCCGTGCTGCACGGAATGCGCCAGCAACTCTCGAAGCGCGAGGGCCGCGCCAACGCGTCGCTGAGCGACTTCATCGCCCCGCGCGACAGCGGCCTCGCTGACTATATCGGCGGCTTCACAGTCACCGCCGGTATCGGCGAGGACGAAGTGGCCGAGCGTTTCAAACGCGCCAATGACGATTATTCGGCCATCATGGTGAAAGCGCTGGCAGACCGGCTGGCAGAAGCATTTGCCGAGCGGCTGCATCAACGCGTGCGCAAGGAATTCTGGGGCTATGCTCCGGACGAAGCCATCAGCAACGAGCAATTGATTGCGGAAAAATATCGCGGCATCCGTCCGGCGCCTGGCTATCCGGCGCAGCCCGACCACACCGAGAAAGGCACGCTGTTCAAGTTACTCGACAGCGAGCGCATCGGCGTCAAGCTTACCGAAAACTTTGCCATGTGGCCGGGCGCGGCCGTGTGCGGACTTTATTTCAGCCATCCGCAGAGCGCCTACTTCGGCGTCGGCAAGATCGAACGCGATCAGGTCGAAGACTACGCGAAGCGGAAAGGCTGGAGCGTCGCCGAATGCGAGCGTTGGTTGGCGCCGATTCTCAACTACGATGTGCACGCCTCGCCGAGCATTGTCGCGGCGTAGGGCCCGAGCCGTCATTCCGGGGCGCGAGCGTTAGCGAGCGAACCCGGACTCCAGAAACACTAAATGTCTTACTATCTGGATTCCGGGTCCGCACCTTCGGTGCGTCCCGGAATGACTCATGGTGGCAAATAAAAAAACACCGGAGAGGGGGGCTCTCCGGTGCCTGATTTCTTCCCCGGTTTTACACCGGCATTTATTGGTTTGGCGTCGTCGTTGACTTCCTGAACTCAGAATGCCCCTAGCAAAATCGCGCCAACGAAAGCAAAAACAGCGCATACCGCCAGTACATCGAGCTTCAAGGCAAGGTCCACGGCAGGTGCCTCCCTTGTTGACTTGTTGAACGCTAGCACACAACGCAAAGGCACGGAATTCGTCGCGTGTGCGTCCGGCGAAATTTGGGCGGTCGGGCATGCATCACGTACATGGCCACTTCAACCGTTTGATCATGCTCCGCAAAAAATCACTGGGGATTACTAATTCCGCAGTGCAAAATTCGACCGGATGGTATTCCGATGACAAATCAACGACAATCGAACCAAATTGGCGGCAAATGCGAGGGCGACGCTGGTCGGCAGTGTTAAAAAACGTCAATTGTACCGGGAGGATTCAATGCCACGCATGCGCCAAGCCCTCATGACCATCGCGTTCTGCGCTGCCGCGGTAATCGCGGCGGGACAATTTGCGCAAGCGCAGACATGGCCGCAGCGTTCTGTCCGTTTCATCATACCGCTGGGGCCCGGCTCGGGCGTCGACATCACTGCGCGGCTGGTAGGTGACAAGCTTTCAACGAAGTGGGGCCAGCCCGTCGTCATCGAAAACCGTCCGGGCGGCGACAGTTTTCTTGCCATCACTGCGGTGACCGGTGCGCACGACGATCATGTGTTGTTGTTCGCGCCCGCATCGACGTTTACTGCGCATCCGTTGCTGCACGACAAGCTGCCGTACGACATCAAGGATCTCGTGCCGATCGCGCGCGTGACCAATACGCTGATCGCGCTCGGTGTACCGGCCGACCTCAACGTGTCGACAGTGAAAGAGCTGGTCGCAAAGATCAAAGCTGAGCCAGGGAAATTGAATTACGCCTCCGTCACCGGCGCCAATGATCTGTTGTTCCAGGCATTCCTGAAGACCGAAAAGCTCAACATGGCCAAGGTGCCTTACAAGGACACCGTGCAGGCGATCAACGATCTTGCCGAAGGGCGCATCCACGCGTTCGTCGGCGCTTACGCAATTATGCGGCCGCGCGTGCAGGCAGGTAAGGTCAAGGTCATTGCCTTGACCAACCGCCAGCATGCGAAGTCGCTGGACGACATCCCGACCGCCGCCGAAGCTGGCTACAAGTCGCTGGAATTCGATGGGTTGGTTGGCTTGCTTGGCCCACGCGAAATGCCGCAATCGGTTCGCGACCGCATCGCGGCGGACATTAAAGAGGTTCTCGCCGACCCGCAGGTCGACACCAAGCTCAGTGCGACCGGGCAGGTGGTCAACCCAGGTACGCCGGCGGAGTTTGCGGCAGCACTCGACGATCAGACCGCGACCGTCAAGAAGATCGGCGTGACGCTCGACATCAAGCCGGCGCAATAAGAGCCGTCACCTTCCTGTCTATTGGTCATTCCGGGGCGCACCGAAGGTACGGACCCGGAATCCAGATGCAGGGTATCCGGATGTTTCTGGATTCCGGGTTCGCTCTCCGGATTAAATCCGAAGAGCGCCCCGGAATGACGAGCATCGGCACCGGCAAGAAATCCTTATCCTTAACGAATTCCCACGCGGCAGCGTTGAAGCCTCATTAAAGAAACTGCTCGCATTTTTGCAGGCATGAAGGGTGGCGTGGGTCTTTATCTCGTCGGTGCGGGCGTGCTGGTGGCACTCGCCGGTTGCGGACGCTCGTTCATGATGGGCGAGCGGGAGCCTTGGCGCCACGAGGCCGAAGTCAGCTGCATGAAGTCGGGCGTGGTCAAGCTTGGCGCCGGAGTTGTTCGCATGGAGCCGATCGAAGGGCCCGGCATGTGCGGCGCGGATTTCCCCCTCAAAGTTGCGGCTCTGGGTGAGAGCAATCAGGCGATCGGTTATGCCGATGATCTGCGCCCGCCGGGGGCAATTCCCAATGCGTCCGCGCAGATGCCAAATTGGCCAGTCAGCGAGCCGCGCTACGCACCGCCGTCTACCGTTGCTCCTGTGCAGGTCGAGCCAATGCCGAGCCCGTCAGGGCCGGCACCGCGCATGCGTTGGGTGCCCGGGCCACCACCGGTCGAGCGGTCCGACCGCTACGCCCCGGCCGGCAGGCCGATGCCGCTCAATCCGCCTGGCGTCGAACCCGGCGTGACGCCGAGCGCGGCGCCGTTACCCGACGACATTCCTGATGACGCCATTCTGCCGCCCGGCCGCACGCGCGCGGCCTATCCGCCGCAGCGCGGCTACCAAGCGCCGGTCTATCGGCCGCCGCCACGCGTCGCCCCCACGCTTGGCCGGCAGCGGGCGCCTATGCCGACCGCTACAGCCGGTCCGGCGACCTTGACGCCACCAGCGACGCTCGCTTGTCCGATCGTCTCCGCGCTCGATCGCTGGGTCAGCGATGGCGTGCAGCCTTCCGCGATGCGCTGGTTTGGGTCACCGGTCGTTGAGATCAAGCAGATCGCGGCCTATTCCTGCCGCGCCATGGTCGGCTCCGGATCATCGCACATTTCCGAGCATGCCTTCGGCAACGCGATCGACATTGCCGCTTTTACGCTTGCCGACGGCAGACGAATTTCGGTGCAGGAAGGCTGGCACGGCACCCCGGAACAGCAAGGCTTCCTGCGCGACGTTCATCTCGCGGCTTGCGAAAATTTCACCACGGTGTTGGCGCCCGGATACAACGCTGCGCACTACAATCATATCCATGTCGACCTGATGCGGCGCCCGAGCGGCGACCGCCCTTGCCGGCCCGACGCGATCCCCGGCGAGGTGGCGGCAGCAAAGGCGCGCGCCCTTTACGCAGGCAGACAGCGCGGCCCCGCGTATACCGGTTCGCTTGCAAAGTCGCGCCGTCAGCCGACGGCGATACCCGGGGAAGACGGCTACATTCTTGATGACGTCCTGGACGGTTCCGCGTCGGCCGTACATAGCCGACCTGCTGACACGCGTGCCGACCTTGATGATGACAGCACGGGCACGATCGCTCCGCCACCGCGGGCGCATTCAGCAAAAACGAAATCCGGCGACGATCGTCTGACCGCGCACTGACGCAGCGCGCGCTAGACCACCGCGTCGATCAGCATTGCGCCAAACAGCATTAGCCCGGCATCCCGGTTGGATTTGAACAGCACCAGGCAGTGCGCCGGATCATTGATATCGAGGCGCATCACTTGCCAGGCCAGATGCGCGGCAAACGCGATCATGCCAAGGGCGAAGACGAATCCGCCGCCCGCCATGAAGCCGGCGGCGGCAATGATCACGACGGCGACGGCATAGAAGATTGCCAACATCGGTTGCGTGCGGTCGGCGAACAACAGCGCGGTTGACTTGATGCCGATCAGAAGATCGTCCTCGCGATCCTGATGAGCGTAGATCGTGTCGTAACCGATGACCCAGCAAATCGAACCGGCATAGAGCACCAGTGCCGGCCAATCGAGGCGGCCGAAAGCGGCAGGCCAGCCCATCAGCGCGCCCCACGAGAATGCCAGACCGAGAAAAATCTGCGGCCAATAGGTGATGCGTTTCATGAACGGGTAGATGACAACGACCAGCATGGAGGCAAGTCCGGTCGCAACGGTGAAGCGATTGAACTGGATCAGCACCAGAAAGCCGATCAGCATCTGCGCGACCATGAAGATCGTGGCCTGCGCGACGGTCACCTGCCCGGAAGGAATCGGCCGCGACCGCGTGCGCTCAACCATGCCATCGAGATTGCGGTCGACGAGATCGTTCCAGGTGCAGCCGGCGCCACGCATGGCGAAGGCGCCGACAAAAAACAACGCGATGTGCCACAGGCTGGGCAGGTGGTTCTCATGCATGCCGGCGAGACCCACGGACCACCAGCACGGCATCAACAGCAGCCAGGAGCCGATCGGCCGATCGAGACGCGCGAGCCGCAGATAGGGACGGGTGAAAGGCGGGGCGAGGCCGTCGACCCAGTTTCCGGTCGCATCGGCGACGCGTCCGGTGCTCTCGCTCATTTTCCGAGCGGGTTGCCGGTCAGGGTGTCAAAGGTGCCGCGGCCGGTCTTGATGTTGTTGGAATCGGGCACGGGATTGGAAAGAGCATCGCTCAGGCTCGGGCCCTGTTGCTGAGGCGCGGCGGCGGCTCGGCACACGTTGTCACGAATCTGCGACGTTTTGGCCAGGCCCTGCTTGAGACCTTCTGCGACTTGCGCAGGAATGCCGCACCATACGTTATTGTCGTTGGTGTATTTCAGCAGCTTCGTCTGCGAGGCGACGAACGCAGTGAACAGCTGGCACACTTCTTTGTGCTGTGCCTTGCGTTCGCCCGCCGCTTTAATTGCCGCTGCTTTCTTTTCGGCGTCGTCGCGCAGCCTGAAAAATTCCTTGACGCAAGGCGAGTCCTGCTGTGGCGGCGCGCCCTGCTGTGGCGGCGCGCTCGGAAATTGCGCATTCGCCGCCGCGGCGTACAGCGGAATCAGGCACATAACGAGAGCTGTCCGGCGCAAGCCCATGAACCCAAGTCCTCATTACCGCCCCAGTGGCTTATAACAACGCGAATGCGTCGGGAAGGCGGCAAACGGGCATCCCGCCCGAAAAGCCTCGCGAACAGGCGCCTTGCAGCGTAAACCGGTGCCGGCTAGCAGACTTCGCACGGGCCAATTCCATGCCGAACTATGACTTTCGCGCGACCCGCATCTACATCGATGCCCCGCTCGACACTGGCCGCGAAGTCTCATTCGACCGGGATCAAGCCAACTACCTGACCAACGTCCTTCGGCTAAGCGCGGGTGATGCGGTGCTGCTGTTTAACGGGCGGGACGGCGAATGGCGGGGCAAGCTTGCTTCCGCGAGCAAGCGCAATGTTTCGGCAACTGTCACTGCGCGCACGCGCCCGCAGACGCCGGAAGGCAATCTCCATTTCCTGTTTGCGCCGCTCAAGCACGCGCGGCTCGACTATATGGTGCAGAAGGCGGTTGAAATGGGGGCCTCGCGCCTGCAGCCGGTGATGACCCGGCACACGCAGGTGACGCGCATCAACCTCGATCGGATGCGGGCCAATGTGATCGAGGCCGCCCAGCAGTGCGGTGTTTTGGCAGTTCCCAAAGTTGCCGAGCCGCAGACATTCGATGCGGCCATGGCCGGTGCCGACCGCCTACTGGTGTTCTGCGACGAAAATGCCGACGTCAAAGATCCTGTGGCGGCGCTGGCGGGTACGCGCGCAAGTCCGGGGACACCTGTGGCGCTGCTGATCGGGCCGGAAGGTGGATTTGCCGATGAAGAGCGGGCAGCGCTGCTCAATCGTCCCAAGGTGGTAAGGATCGCCTTGGGTCCCCGTATTTTACGGGCCGACACAGCCGCTGTGGCGGCGCTTGCTTTGGTGCAGGCGGTTCTGGGAGATTGGCACTCACAATAACCGCCAGTAATCGGCAAATACCGCCAATCAATAGGGCGGCGACAGGCAAAAAGTTGTGCTAGATTCGCTACCTGCCTTTGGGGGTCCCCTTATGATGCGCCAGCTTTTTCGGTTTCGCTCTTTCGTGGTCGCCGCGTTGCTCGTAGCCGGCGCCGCTGCGCCCGCCGGCGCCGCGAATTGGTTTGAAAAACAGATCTACATGATCGGCCCGCGTTACGACGGGGTGCTGCCCCCTTGTGAGGCTGCGCTCGACACCATCGCGTCGCGCTTTGCGAGTAAAGAAGGCCGGTTCTGGAACTCAGATCTGCAAATTCTCGGCTTCGACAAGGTCCGGGAAACGGCGTTCCGGCCATGGGCGCCGGAAACCGTTCCGCGCCGTTACTGCAGCGCCGTGGCCATGGTGAGCGATGGGAAGGCACATACGGTGCATTACTCGATCATCGAGGATGGCGGAATGATCGGCGCAAGCTGGGGGGTCGAATGGTGTGTGGTCGGGCTTGATCGCAACTGGGCGTACAACCCGGCGTGCAAAATGGCGCGGCCCTGATCGGCGGCCGGCACCTGGTCACCATTTATTCCAATCCGTTCTTGAAGTGTTCGTGTTCATGCGGTGCCCGCAGTAGGAACCGTCGACATAGGTCAATTTCCGGTTTGTTCTCGTCGCGCGCGGTGAGGTCGTGATGGCTGGTCTTTGCGTTCGCCAGTTGCTTCGGATCGCCGTCTTTTCTTTCGGCCTCACTTTCGTTTTTGCCATCGATGCTTTTGCCCAGGAGCATCGGCAGGCGGAACCGGGCCGTTTCGATTTCTACGTGTTGGCGCTGTCCTGGTCGCCGTCATATTGCGAGGCCACGGAAAGCCGCGGGCCAAATCGCGCGCGTGACCGGCAGTGTGGCGGCCGGCCCTTCTCCTTCGTGGTGCACGGTCTGTGGCCGCAATACGAACGCGGGTTCCCATCATATTGCCAGGTGCCGGCGCCGAGGCTCGACCGCCGAATTGTCGGTGAAATGCTTGACCTCATGCCAAGCCCGAGTCTGATCTTCCATGAATGGGACCGACACGGCACTTGCTCCGGGCTCTCGCCGCACGTCTACTTCGAAACCGTGCGCAAGGCGCGAGCGGTGGTGAAGATCCCTTCGGAATACCTTGCACTGAGCAATCCAATCACCGTAACGCCCGATGAAGTTGCGGTGGCATTCGTTAAAACCAATCCAGGTCTGCCGCGCGGGGCTGTTGCTGTGTCTTGCGACGGCAGACGGCTGACTGAAGTCCGCGTGTGCCTCGGCAAGGACTTTTCCTTCCACGATTGTGGAGAAACCTCGCGCCGGGCCTGCCGCGCCAACAGAATTGCGATGCCCGCCGTGCGCGGCGGATGAAACGAGCCCGCCGTGAACTACAATCACGAATTTCACGCCGGCAATTTCGCCGATGTGTTCAAGCACGTAACGTTGTGCCGCATTCTGCATTACTTGCGCGGCAAGCCGGCGGCTTTCCGCGTGATCGACACTCACGCCGGCGCCGGGCTGTACGACCTGGCAAGCGAAGCGGCGCTCCGGGGTGGCGAATGGCATGATGGCGTCGCCAGGCTGATGGCGGCGCAATTTTCCGGAGCAATTGCCGAACTGCTTTCCCCCTATCTTGAGGTGATTGGCGCGCTCAATGATCGCGGCCGGCTGCGCATCTACCCCGGCTCGCCGGCGTTTGTGCGGGCCTGGCTGCGCCCGCAGGACCGGTTGCTCGCCTGTGAGCTGGTACCCAGAACAGCGGCGGCGCTGGCGCGCAACCTGCACGGCGATATCCGCATCAAGACGCTGACGATCGATGGTTGGACGGTGCTGAACGCCTATGTGCCGCCCAAGGAACGGCGCGGTCTGGTCCTTGTCGACCCGCCGTTCGAAGCGGATGACGATTTTGCTCGTCTCGCCAGGGGTTTGGCCGCGGCACACCGCAAATGGGCAACCGGCATCTACGCTCTCTGGTACCCAATCAAAGGCAGAAGTGAGCCGGAAGCCCTCGCTAAACGATTGCGCCGGCTGGGTTTAGCCAAGGTTCTTCGGGCCGAGTTGCTGGTATCGCCTCTTTCCGACCAATCCCGGCTCAATGGCGCCGGAATGATCCTGGTCAACCCACCTTGGACACTTAAAAACGAACTTTCGGCGCTATTGCCGGCCCTGGCGAGCATTCTCGGGCGGCAGGGCAAGGGCCAATTTCGGCTCGACTGGCTCGCTGGCGAAGGGCAATCCGCGTGCGGCTGACCGTCTGGCCTCTTTCCACAGGCTCGCAGTTGGTGTGTAGTTCCATACTGGCAGTGACGTTCCGCCTCCTGAGGGGGCCGGCGGAGTTGACTGAGGCCGGGTCTGGCTGACGCTTTCCCCGATTGTGAATGTCCAGCCGAGCTGTCGTGCGTGGGGCCGGCGGCGGAGCAGTGGGGGAGAGGAGTTTTCCCGATGGCGCAGACGGGTGTCGTGAAATTCTTCAATGGCGAACGGGGCTATGGCTTCATCAAGCCGGACGATGGCGGGCGTGACGTGTTTGTCCACATTACAGCAGTCGAGCAGGCCGGGCTTAAAGGTCTGAACGAAGGACAGCGCATCAGCTTCGATGTCGAACCGGACAAGAAGGGCAAAGGTCCGAAAGCTGTAAATCTGGTGGTCACTGGCTAGTTGAAGTGAAGCGCCGCGCTTCCTGGGGCGCGTTTGTGAAGTTTTGAGTTTGACGACCTGCGCACGGCAGTTCGCTTAGGCGTGATATTTTCGACTGCATGAAAAAACCCTGGAGCGTTAGCCCAGGGTTTTTTCGCTTTTCGTTGTGAACGGAAATCAGAATCGGTAGTTCAGGCCGACGCGTCCGACGTGCGCACGGAAATCCGAGTTGGAAGAACCGCCGAGGTCGACGTAAAGATACTCGACCTTCGCGGTCCATGGACCAGAAATTGAACCTTCGACGCCCGCACCGACCGTCCAGCCAGTTTTTGTAGTGGCGGTACTCGTAAAGCCCACCACGGATGTTGCGACTTCGCCGAATGCGACGCCGCCTGTCACGTAGGGTATGAAACGATCGAAGGCGTAGCCCCAGCGACCACGCACGGTGCTGAGCCAATGGTTGCGGACCTCGCAACTGGTCGACGCGCAGCCTGTGCTCCCGCCGATGTTGCTCCAGTCGAAGTCGCCTTCAAGGCCAAACACTCCCTGGCCCATTTGCCAGTTGTAACCAAGCGTGCCACCGGCGAGTCCGCCCGATGTGTCAAATCCGTTAAAGGTCCAGTCAGCGGTGCCCCAGCCGCCGCCGCCGTTGATGCCGATGTAGAAACCGGTCCAGTTGTAGGGAGCATAGTAGGGCGGCGGATTCATTGGCATGACGTCGCGCCGCAAAATATCGGCTGCGTTTGCCGCTCCCATGATCGTCACAGTAGCGAGCGCTGCAACGCTCGCTGAAATGAAGCGCTTCATAGCGAATACCTCCCACACACAATCCCCACAAACGTGATCATTGGTGCCAGAAAAGTATTCAGAATTGCTTTCGCGCCTGGTGCGCAAAGGCCACACCAAGACACAAGCGAAAGATTTGATGGTGTTCGAAGAGTCGTGGTGAAGAATCGCTTAAGCGAAGAAATTCGCGTTCACCATCATACGCACCGAACCTTCAGCGGTGTCTGCAAACAAAAAACCCCGGACTTGCGACCGGGGTTTTTCGCGACGTATCGGTCAGCCGTCAGAAATGATAGTTCACGCCGAGACGCAGATAACTCGAGTGCAGCCCGTTATCCACGCCGGTGATTGAAAACGTGCGGCTGGCTAGATCCATGTAGAGATACTCGACCTTCGCCGACCAGTTCGGTGTGATCCCGACTTCCATGCCAGCTCCGCCGGACCACCCGACGAGAGTTTTCGTCTCACTGAGGTTGAGCAATTGTCCCTCAAGGTTGCCATAGGCGAGACCCAAGGTGCCATAGAGCAGCATGTTGTTGATGGCGAAGCCGGCGCGGCCACGCAGCGTGCCGAACCAGGGATTGGAAAACTTGTACGGGGCAAACGTGTCGGCGGCGGCGCTGGCCTGGATGTCGGTTTCGACGCCAAAGACGAACTGTCCAATCTGCCAATTGTAGCCAAGCTGGCCGCCGCCGGCGATGCCAGACGGGTCGATGCCGGTATTGGTGACGTGGCCCCATTGGTAACCGAGATTGAGACCGGCGTAGAATCCTGACCAGTTGTAGACACTCACTGGAGGCGGGGCGTAGTAAGGCGCGTTCCCGCGCGGAAGGTCGGCCGCACCAGCTGTGCCCGCGGCGGCGGTCATGGCCGCGACCGTCATGGCCAGAATTCTCGTCTTCATCTTGCTACCCTCCACTCAACCCCCGTCCGGCTTGTGTGCTGAGTGCGCAATCACACCGCGGACGTACTGCACATCGACAACAGGTCGACATGGTTCGTGAAGGATTTATCGGGCCTTTTAAGTTAAACGGTTATGAATCGGTAAGAATGAGCGGGCGTTATTGCTAAAGAACTCTTATGGCTACGGGCGTTCTGCCGCGACTGTTTACCATGCGCGCTTAGCCCCTATTTACTATAACGGCGAAGTAAAAACGCGGGCGGCGCGAAACGCGCCGGTGGGCGCGAAGGAAGCGAAGTGAACGGCACCAACAAAGACATCGACCCGGCAGGCGAGTTGCGTGAGGAAGACGAAGAAGCCTCGCTGCCGGACGTAGAGCCTGAAAGCGCGCCGAGCGGTACGCTCGCCGCCGGGCGCGCGGCGATTGCCCGTTTCGCCAAGCTGGCTCCGGCTGCGCCCGGCGTCTATCGCATGGTCGATGCGCAAGGCGACGTGCTCTATGTCGGCAAGGCGAAAAATATCAAGAAACGCGTGACCGCTTACGCGCGGCCCACTGGGCATGACAGCCGCATTACACGGATGATTTCAGCGACGGTATCGCTGGAATTCGTCTCTACCAAGACAGAGACCGAAGCGCTGCTGCTTGAAGCCAACCTGATCAAGCGGTTGCGGCCGCGCTTCAACGTGCTGCTGCGTGACGACAAATCGTTCCCCTATATCCTGATCACATCCGATCACTGGGCGCCGCAAATTCTCAAGCATCGTGGCGCCCGGACCAGGCCCGGGCACTACTACGGCCCATTTGCTTCAGCCGGAGCGGTCAATCGGACGATCAATGCGCTCGAGCGTGCCTTTCTGCTGCGCTCATGTTCGGATTCATACTTTGAGGCACGCACGCGGCCCTGTTTGCTCTACCAGATCAAGCGCTGTTCGGCGCCATGTACGCGGGAAATAGATTTCGCCGGCTATTCCGAGTTCGTCCGCGAAGCCAATGCATTCCTGTCGGGCCGTAGTCAGTCGGTACAGAAAGAAATGGCCCGCGAAATGGATCAGGCATCCGCTTCGCTCGATTTTGAACGCGCCGCAATTTATCGCGACCGGCTGTCGGCTCTATCCGCGATTCAGTCTCACCAGGGTATCAATCCGCGCAGCCTCGAGGAGGCCGACGTTTTCGCTGTGCATCAGGCCGGGGGCTATTCCTGCGTGGAGGTGTTTTTCTTCCGCACCGGACAAAACTGGGGCAATCGCGCTTACTTTCCGAAGGCCGATCGCGCGATCGGGCCCGATGAGGTGCTGGGCGCATTCCTTGCGCAGTTTTATGACGACAAGACACCGCCACGTTGCATCCTGGTGTCGCATGAGTTCGAAGAACGTGCGCTGTTGGCGCAGGCATTGACCACCCGGAGCGAGCGCAAGGTAGAAGTTTCGGTGCCGCA
>DASPUD010000025.1:0-80103 GCA_035623095.1 Pseudolabrys sp. | reverse complement strand
GCGAGCGGCCGGGAGCCCACGGCCGTAAGATTGCGCCAGCATTCGGCAACAGCTTGTTTGCCGCCCGCCAGTGGGTCGGCTTCGCAATAACGCGGCGTCACGTCCGTGGTAAGCGCCAGACCTTTTGGGCCTTCTTCAATGCGAACCACCGCGGCGTCGCCGCCGGGCCGCTGCACCGTATTGCCGAGAATGACGTGATCGTATTGCTCCCATACCCAGCGCTTGGAACACAGATCCGGCGTCGCCAATAACCTTTCCAGCGCCGAAACGATGCCGACTGGGGCGTTGATATTTTCAGCGTCGATCTCCTTTTGTTTCGGCAAGCTGACAAACGGCCGTTTGTATTCCGGCGCCTGATCGCCGAGCTCCTTGATCGGCAGATCAGCCATCAACTCGCCGGCATGGCGGACGACAAAGCGTTTCGACGGCGTAGTCTCGCCCACCACGGCGAAATCGAGTCCCCACTTGCGGAAGATCGCCTCGGCTTCCTTTTCCTTTTCCGGCTTGAGCACCATGAGCATGCGCTCCTGGCTCTCGGACAACATCATTTCGTAGGCGCTCATGCCCTCCTCGCGGCATGGCACCTTGTCGAGATCAAGCGCGACACCAAGGTCGCCTTTGGCGCCCATTTCGACGGCCGAGCAGGTTAGTCCGGCAGCGCCCATGTCCTGGATGGCGATCACGCAGCCCTTGTGCATGATTTCGAGACAAGCCTCGAGCAACAGCTTTTCGGAGAAGGGATCACCGACCTGCACTGTCGGGCGCTTGCCCTCCGAATCCTCATCGAATTCGGCGGAGGCCATCGAGGCGCCGTGGATCCCGTCGCGTCCGGTCTTCGAACCCAAATAGACGATCGGCATACCAACGCCGGATGCCTTCGCATAAAAAATCTGATCCTTGCGCGCGATACCGACCGCCATGGCGTTGACCAGGCAGTTGCCGTCATAACGCGGATGAAAACGCACCGAGCCACCTACGGTCGGGACTCCAAACGAATTGCCGTAGCCCCCGATACCGGCGACAACGCCCGCCACCAGATGCCGTGTCTTCGGATGCGACGGAGCGCCGAACGACAGGGCGTTCAGGCAAGCGACAGGCCGCGCGCCCATGGTGAACACATCGCGCAGAATGCCCCCGACGCCGGTGGCCGCGCCCTGATAGGGCTCGAGATAGCTCGGGTGGTTGTGGCTCTCCATCTTGAACACGCAGGCAAGCCCATCGCCGATATCGATGACGCCGGCGTTTTCGCCCGGGCCTTGAATCACGCAGGGACCCTTGGTCGGCAGCGTGCGCAGATGGATCTTGGACGACTTGTACGAGCAGTGCTCGTTCCACATGGCCGAAAAGATGCCGAGTTCGGTGAGCGAGGGCTCGCGGCCAATCAGCTTCAAAATGCGGTCGTATTCGTCCGCCTTCAGGCCGTGTTCGGCGATCAGCTCGGGGGTGATCCTAGGTTCGTTGCGGAGCACAGCCTATGCAGCCTTGCCGAGCGTATCGACGAGCCCGGCAAATAACCCGCGTCCGTCTGTGCGACCGATTGCGGCTTCCACATGGTTTTCGGGGTGCGGCATCATGCCGAACACATTGCCCCGCTCGTTGACGATGCCGGCGATGGCGTTGATCGCACCATTGTGGTTCCAGTTCGGGTCGATCATGCCGTCGGGCGAAGAATAGCGGAACAACACCCGCCCCTCGCCCTCCAGGTGCGCAATGGTCTCGCCGTCGGCAATGTAGTTGCCTTCTCCGTGGGCGACTGGGACGCGGATCACCTGGCCGGCATTGTAGCCGCGCGTAAACGGTGTATCGGACCTCTCCACGCGCAGATAGACATCGCGGCAGATGAACCGCAGATTCTCGTTGCGCATCAGCACGCCCGGTAGCAAGTCCGATTCACACAGAATCTGAAACCCGTTGCAGACGCCGAACACCAGCCCGCCCTTGCCGGCATAGTCACGCACCGCGTCCATGATCGGGCTGCGCGCTGCAATGGCGCCGCAGCGGAGATAATCTCCGTAGGAAAACCCACCCGGGATCACCACCAGATCGGTGCCGGCAGGAAGCGCGGTTTCGGCATGCCAGACCATGGCAGGTTCACGCCCGGTGGTCAGGCGTAGCGTACGCGCCATGTCGCGCTCGCGATTGATGCCTGGGAAAACAAGGACAGCCGCTTTCATCCCAGCACGTCCACGCGATAGTTCTCGATTACGGTATTGGCCAAAAGCTTGTCGGCGGCCTGCTTGAGCAGGGCCTCGGCCTTGGCGCGGTCGCCGCCTTCGATCTCAATATCGAACACCTTGCCCTGGCGCACGCTGGAGACGCCGGCAAGCCCGAGGGAGCGCAGGGCGCCCTCAATAGCCTTGCCCTGGGGGTCGAGAATGCCGGATTTCAATGTGACAGTGACGCGGGCTTTCATAACGGTTTTTCGAGCGATTCCGGCCTTAAGGACCTGACCTAGCACCCGCCACAGCGTGTCTCAACCGTGCGGATGAACACTACACAGGTCATCGCGCTGGGGCCGTTTTTCAAGGCATCTCGAAAACGCCGATAACCGGGACGAGCCCGGCCATCGCGCACGCAAAGCGTTACTTGATCCCGATTTCAGCCCTTCACCAACACGGGGCCTGATCCCTGGGGCCGCTCGCCTTCGCTCATGATGCCGAGGCGCTTGGCCACTTCCGTATATGCCTCGAGCAAACCGCCGAGATCGCGGCGAAAGCGGTCCTTGTCGAGCTTGTTGTTGGTCTTGATGTCCCACAAGCGGCAGCTGTCGGGCGAAATCTCATCCGCCACGACGATGCGCATCACGTCGTTCTCCCACAGACGGCCGGTTTCCATCTTGAAGTCGACGAGACGGATGCCGACGCCGAGGAAAAGCCCAGAAAGGAAATCATTGACGCGGATAGCAAGCGCCATGATGTCGTCGATCTCTTGCGGCGACGCCCAGCCGAACGCCGTGATGTGCTCTTCCGAGACCATCGGGTCGTTGAGCTTATCGTTCTTGTAATAGAACTCGATGATCGAACGCGGCAACTGCGTGCCTTCTTCTATGCCAAGACGCTGGGCCAATGAGCCTGCAGCGACATTGCGCACGACGATTTCGAGCGGAATAATCTCCACCTCGCGGATCAACTGCTCGCGCATGTTGAGCCGCCGGATGAAGTGGGTCGGCACCCCAATGTCGTTCAGGTGCTGGAACACATATTCCGAGATTCGGTTGTTGAGGACGCCCTTACCTTCAATCACTTCGTGCTTCTTGGCGTTGAAGGCAGTCGCGTCATCCTTGAAATGCTGAATCAGCGTTCCCGGCTCGGGGCCTTCATACAGGACCTTCGCCTTGCCCTCGTAAATACGGCGACGGCGGCTCATTGGCGTGTACCGTGGTTTGTGAAAGTCCATCGGATGCCGTGGCTCCTTGTTGTGCGACTTTGCAAGATCCGCGGCTGCGGGACCGGACCGGTATCTGGCCGCGCCAGCGATCCGGGCACGAAGTCAACCTAGCCGATCGGTCGGGGCAGCACAATCGCGCCTGCGGCACGTTTTCCACTCCGTAATTTCGCCGCAAAAAAGCAGCCCCATGTTGCCTTGACGCTGGCACGGCGATATGCAAGGCGGCGGCAAGCGCGACAGTGTGCGCAATTTAAAGATCGCGAACACAATTTAATAATCGTCAAAAATCGAGGACGGCATGACCACAACATTCGACAAGCGCGAGGAAGGCTTTGAGAAGCAGTTCGCGCATGACGAGGAACTTCGCTTCAAGGCGATGGCTCGCCGCAACAAGATGCTCGGCCTCTGGGCCGCCGGGGTCCTCGGAAAAAGCGGCGCCGACGCGGAAACCTATGCCAAGGAAGTCGTCCTTGCCGAGTTCGAGAGCGGCGACAAGGACGTGGCGCATAAGGTGATCAAGGATTTGCAGGCGAAAGGCGTCACCGAAGAGCAAATCCGCAAGCGCATGACCGAACTGCTGGCGGAAGCCGTCGCGCAAATCAAGAAGAGTGGATAGATTCTAGCAGTCCGCTCTCGCGGCTCCCGATGGCCACCCCATGAGTCAGCCGCCCTTCTCACTTGCCAGACGCCTGCGCGCGGGTGAGACGGTTTTCTCCGCCTGGAGCATGACCGGCTCTCCTTTCGTTGCCGAAACGATCGCGCGCGAAGGCTTTGCCGCGATCGTGCTCGATGCACAACATGGATTGTGGGAAACGGCCTCGCTCATAATTGGCGTCGGCGCGGTCAATCACGCCGGCGCAGCGCCGCTGGTGCGCGTGCCGCACGGAGACTTCGCGCTTGTCTCGCGCGCGCTTGATTTCGGCGCCGAGGCAATCATTGCGCCGATGATCAACAGTGTCGACGACGCACGGCATTTCGCAGCCGCCGCAAAATATCCATCGCTTGGCGAGCGAAGCTGGGGACCGCTGCGCGCCATGGCCATGCAGGGCAAATCGAATGCAGTCGACTATTTGCGCGAGGCAAATGAGGGGACGCTGACTCTCGCGATGATCGAAACGGCGGCTGCGCTGGCCAATGTCGATGCGATTGCGGCAACGCCCGGGATCGATGCGCTGTTCATCGGCCCATACGATCTTGCCACAACGCTCAGCGGCGGCACCGCCCAGGACGTTCAGGCACCGCAAGTTACGCAGGCAATCGACAAGATCTGCGCGGCGGCGAAGAAAGCCGGCAAGATTCCCGGAATCTATTGCCGCGATGCGGAGGGCGCCCTGGCGATGGCCAAGCGAGGCTTCCGGTTCATTGCCGCCGGCAACGACCACACGACCCTGCGCGCGGCCACGGCCGCGCAGCTGAAGGTGTTGAGGGGTTAGTCTCCTTCGCTCCGCTGTCAGCCCGGCAGACTGGCCAGGCCGTCCAGCGCTTTGCCCACATCCCGCTCCACCTCTTCCGCCCTCACCTCACACACCCGATAGCCGCGTTCGGTCAGGTACGTGCGCCGCTCCGCGCGTGTCCGTGCGGCCTCTTCGCTCTCGTGTGCCGGCGCGAGATCGATGACGCATTTAAGCGGAAACGAAACAAAATCGGCGATGTGTGGGCCGATCGGCACTTGCCGCTTGAAACCACGACCGGCAAAACGCCGGTCGTTCACCAGCCCCTGCCACAGGATACGCTCGGCCTCGGTCGGATTCCGCCGCAACAACCGCGCCAGCCCTCGCACCGGCCCACGCTCCCCCGGCACCCGGCCGCCGCCATGCTCTGCCAACAAGTCGCGCAGCTTCTGCGCCCCGGCGGAATCGAGAACACCGCCGCGTGCCGGCCCTTTTCGTCCCTGCACAATAGCATTGATCACGCCATGCAGCGTGCGGATGTCCTGCTGCGTCGGCGCCATGCGCTGGAAAATGTTGCGCAGGTTAACGCTCATAGTGCCGCGCTTTTCCTCGGGGCGGAAAAACTCGACGCGCTCCAGCTCCCGTTCGAGCTCGGCGAAAAACGCATCAAGCTGTTGCTTGGGCGCCGGCGGGGATTTCTCCGGCATCGAGAACGGCAGAGCGCCGCCCCCCGCGCGCTTGAACCATTCATATGCGACGATCACCACCGCCTGCGCTAGATTGAGCGAGGCAAAAGCGGGATTGACCGGCAGGGTCACGATACGGTCGGCAAGCGCCACTTCATGGTTTTCGAGGCCAATGCGCTCGCGCCCAAAAATAATGGCAACGTTTTCACCCGCCGCCACACGCGGCGCAACTTCTGCCGCCGCCGCCTCAGCCGATACCACCTGTTTGGCCTGGTCGTGGTTGCGTGCGGTGGTGGCGAGGACAAGACTGCAATCGCCGATCGCCTCGTTGAGGGTTTCATAAACGGAAGCCGCTGCGAGAATACGATCGGCGCCGGCCGCCATCACGCGCGCTCTTTCGTTCGGCCAGCCTTGCTGCGGCTTTACCAGCCGCAGGCGCGACAGGCCAAAATTAGCCATGGCGCGTGCCGCCGCGCCGATGTTTTCGCCGAGCTGCGGCTCGACCAGAACGACGATCGGCGCCGGCGTCTCGATCCAGCGTTTGGTTTTGTCCGTGCCGGCCCCCGGCATGCGTTCCTCCGTCCGCGCGGTATACTCATCCTGCTCCTGCGAGAAAAGAAGGCCGGGATGGCGGCTTTCGCCGCCCGATTTTGGGTGCTATAGGGCGCGGGCCGGAAGCATTTCCTCCCTGTCCGCGCTACTTTCAAAAGGTTCTACCTGCAATGGCGAAGATCAAGGTCGCAAACCCCGTCGTCGAAATGGACGGCGACGAGATGACACGCATTATCTGGCAGCTGATCAAAGACAAGCTGATCCATCCTTACCTCGACATCAACCTTCTCTACTACGATCTCAGCGTCCAGAAGCGCGACGAGACCGATGACCAGATCACCATCGATGCCGCAAACAAAACCAAGGAAGTCGGCGTTGCGGTGAAATGCGCCACCATTACGCCGGATGAAGCGCGGGTAAAGGAATTCAATCTGAAGAAGATGTGGCGTTCGCCCAACGGCACCATCCGCAACATCATCGGCGGCGTGATTTTCCGCGAGCCGATCATCTGCAAGAACGTGCCGCGGCTGGTGCCGGGCTGGACGCAGCCGATCGTGATCGGTCGCCATGCCTACGGCGACCAGTACCGCGCGACCGATATCCGTGTGCCGGAAAAGGCCAAGCTTACGCTGAGCTACGTCACCCCCGACGGCAAGAAAGTCGAGCACGAGGTATTCGAATTCCCCAGCTCCGGCGTCGCGCTCGCTATGTACAACCTCGACGATTCCATCCGCGATTTCGCGCGCGCGTCACTCAACTACGGCCTGATGCGCGGCTACCCGGTTTATCTGTCGACCAAGAATACCATCCTGAAAGTCTATGACGGGCGCTTCAAGGACATCTTCCAGGAGACCTTCGACAAGGAATTCAAGAGCGAGTTCGAGAAGAAAAAGCTCACCTACGAGCACCGACTGATCGACGACATGGTGGCGGCGGCACTCAAGTGGTCGGGCGGTTACGTGTGGGCCTGCAAGAACTATGACGGCGACGTCCAGTCGGACATCGTCGCACAGGGCTTCGGGTCGCTCGGGCTGATGAGTTCAGTGCTGATGACCCCTGACGGCAAGATCGTCGAGTCGGAGGCGGCGCATGGCACAGTCACGCGCCACTATCGCGAGCATCAGAAAGGCAAGGAGACCTCGACCAATTCGGTCGCATCGATCTTCGCCTGGACCCGTGGCCTTGCGCACCGCGCCAAGCTCGACAAAAACGACGCGCTCGCGAAGTTCGCCAAGACCCTTGAGAAGGTTTGCGTCGACACGGTTGAATCAGGCTTCATGACCAAGGACCTGGCGCTGCTGGTCGGGGCGGATCAGAAGTGGCTTTCGACCACCGGCTTCCTCGACAAGGTCGACGCGAACCTGAAGAAAGCGATGGCCTAGCCTATTCGGCTTCTTCCTTCACCACGACAACCTCTGGTTTGGGCGTCTTGGGCGCGATTGCCCGCTTCCCGACGCGCTTTTCTGCAACGTCTTTGATGCGCATGGCGATGCGCGAATCGCGCCGCATCAGCGCGTGCAAATCGTGAGCGTCCAGACCCAGCAGGTTCGTCCTGGTTAGCGCCGTGACGGTCCCGGTACGCCGGGTCCGCCGCAGCAGCGCCACTTCACCGAAGAATTGACCGACTCCGAGCCGTATAGGCTCTTTTTTTCCCTTGATTTCGATTTCGACCTCGCCTGCGGCAATGAAATACATCGAACGCGCTGCATCACCCGCGCGGATTATTACTTCGCCGGCATCGACAACTTGTGCCCGCAGCAGTTCCATGACGTTGGAAATTTCGGCCGCATCAAGCTCCGCAAAAAGCGGCACGCGCGAAATCATCCCCCATGTGACAATGAAATCGCGGCGCTGGATCTGTTCGGCAAAAGCGGTGGCAATGATGCCGACCGGCAATGCCATCATTACAAGGCCCGTGAAGATCGTGCCGGTCGCAATGAGTTTGCCAAGTGCGGTCACCGGCACCACGTCGCCATATCCGATGGTGCCGATGGTCACGATCGCCCACCAGAAGGCGTCGGGAATTGTCCCGAGCTTGTCGGGCTGAACTTTACCCTCCGCCAGATGCATGAGTGCTGCGGCCACCAGCGCGCTGCCAAGCGCAATGACCAGGCAGCCGAACAGCGCCCGCCTTTCGTTGTAGAGCACGTCGAGCAGCGAGCGCATCGCCGGGGAATAGCGCGCGAACTTGAAGAAACGCACCATCCGGAACACCAGCACAAACCGCAGATCGCCGGGCAGAATCAGCGCGAACCAGAACGGCAGCACCGCGACAAGATCTATGATGCCTGCCGGGCTGAGGACATATTTGAGACGCGAGCGTCGCGGCGAAAGATGTTGGTGCGGGCCGTGCTCAACTGCCGACCAGAGCCGCAACGCGTATTCCACGGTGAATATAACGAGTGAGAAGAACTCGATAAGCGCAAAGGTTGTCGCGTAACGCAGTCCATATTGCGGCATCGATTCAAGCGCGACCGCAATCAGATTGACGACGATCAGCACCACCAAAAACCGGTCGACTGCCTTGCTGACTCGATCACCGACCGGGCCCTGTTCGAGCACGTGGTAGACGCGCCGGCGCAGGTCCTTGAGGCGATAGCGTGACATGTCAGCAATCCTATGCGTCTCAGCGGCCGAGCGCGGCCTCGATCGCCTTGAGTGCGTCTTCCGCTTTGGAGCCGTCAGGTCCGCCGGCCTGCGCCATGTCCGGGCGTCCGCCGCCGCCTTTCCCCCCAAGGGCTTCGGCGCCCTTTTTCACGAGATCGACCGCGTTGAAGCGCTTGGTCAGGTCGTCGGTAACCCCAACAACGATGCCCGCCTTCCCGTCCTCGGCGGTCGCCACAATGGCGACGACACCGGAGCCGACCTGGCGCTTGCCCTCGTCGGCAAGACTGCGCAGGTCCTTCAGATCGATGCCGGAAACCGATCGCGCGAGCAGCTTGATCCCATTGACCTGGCGCACGTCGCCAGCCTCTCCTGACGTCCTGGTGCCCGCCCCGCCGCCCATCGCCAGCTTCTTTTTGGCATCGGACAGGTCTCGCTCCAGCTTCTTACGCTCGTCCAAGAGAGCCCCGACACGTGCGGGCATCTCCTCAAGCGGTACTTTAAGCTCCGCCGCCGCCGCTTTAACGACTTGAAGCTGTTTATTAGCGCTTTTACGGGCGGCCTTGCCGGTCAGCGCCTCGATCCGCCGCACGCCCGCTGCCACGCCCGACTCGCCCACCAGGGAAATGACCCCGATGTCGCCGGTCCGGCGCACATGAGTGCCACCGCAGAGTTCCACCGACCAACCCATAGTATTGCCCGATCCCTCACCCATGGAAACGACACGCACTTCGTCGCCGTATTTTTCACCAAACAGCGCGCGGGCACCGGACGCGATCGCGTCATCGACCGCCATCAGTCGCGTGGTGACCGGCGTGTTCTCCAACACGATGTCGTTGGCAATGTCCTCGACGCGCTCGATCTCTTCTGCCGACATGGGTTTGGGGTGTGAGAAGTCGAACCGCAGCCGGTCGGACGCGACCAGTGAGCCCTTCTGCGCCACGTGATCTCCCAGCACCTGGCGTAGCGCTTCGTGCAAGAGATGCGTGGCGGAATGGTTCTGCCGGATGGCGCCGCGGCGCGTGTGCTCGACATCCAGCAGCAGCGGATCGCCCACCTTCGCTGAGCCCTGCTCAACCTTGACGAAATGAGCCAACAAGTCGCCGGCTTTTTTCTGTGTGTCCGAAACGACGAGCCTTACTCCCTCGCGCCGCATCTCGCCGGTATCGCCGACCTGACCACCGCTCTCGCCATAGAACGGCGTCTGGTTCATGACTACCACGCCGCTCTCACCCTTCTTCAGTTCGGAAACTTCCTTACCGTCCTTCACAAGCGCGGCGACCACGCCCTCGGCGCTCTCAGTTTCATAGCCGAGAAATTCGGTCGCGCCGATTTTCTCGCGCAACGCAAACCACACGGTCTCCTGCGCCGCCTCACCCGACCCGGCCCACGAGGCGCGCGCCTTTGCGCGCTGGCGTTCCATGGCGTCGGTGAAGCTCGCGAGATCGACGGAAATGCCGCGCGAGCGCAGCGCGTCCTGCGTGAGATCGAGCGGAAAGCCGTAGGTATCGTAAAGTGTGAAGGCCGTGTTGCCGTCGAACATCGCGCCCTTTTTGAGGCCCTTGCTCTTTTCGTCGAGGATGGCGAGGCCGCGTTCAAGCGTGCGGCGGAAACGTGTTTCTTCGAGCTTGAGTGTCTCGGTGATCAAGGCCTCCGCGCGCAGCAGTTCGGGATAAGCCTGGCCCATCTCACGGGTAAGGATGGGCACCAGTTTCCACATCAGAGGCTCTTTGGCGCCGAGCAGCTCGGCATGGCGCATGGCCCTCCGCATAATGCGGCGGAGCACGTAACCGCGGCCTTCGTTCGACGGCAGCACGCCGTCGGCGATCAAGAACGCGGATGCACGCAAATGATCGGCGATTACCCTGTGCGAGCCCTTCTGCGGCCCGTTCGGGTCGACGCCGGTTAGCTCGGCGATCGCGCGGATGAGCGTCACGAACAGATCGATGGCGTAATTGTCATTCGTGCCTTGCAGCACGGCGGCAATGCGCTCGAGCCCCATTCCGGTGTCGATCGATGGCCGCGGGAGGTTGACGCGCTTGCCGCCTTCGAGCTGCTCGTATTGCATGAACACGAGATTCCAGATCTCGACAAAACGGTCGCCTTCAGAATCGGCGGAGCCTGGCGGTCCGCCCGGGATTTTGGGGCCGTGATCGAAGAAGATCTCCGAGCACGGTCCGCAGGGGCCGGTCTCACCCATGGCCCAGAAGTTGTCATCGCCGGCGATGCGCAGGATCTTGCTGTCGGGAAGGCCGGCGATCTTTTTCCAGAGCTTGAAAGCGTCGTCATCGTCCACGTAGACGGTGACCAGCAACCGGTCCTTCGGCAGAGCGTAGTCCTTGGTCACCAGGGTCCAGGCAAGCTCGATCGCACGGTCCTTGAAATAGTCGCCGAACGAGAAATTGCCGAGCATCTCGAAAAAAGTGTGGTGTCGCGTGGTGTAACCGACATTGTCGAGGTCGTTATGTTTGCCGCCGGCGCGAACGCACTTCTGCGCAGTGACCGCGCGCGAATAGGGGCACTTTTCGAGGCCGGTGAATAAGTTTTTAAACTGCACCATGCCGGCATTGGTGAACATCAGCGTCGGGTCGTTGCGCGGCACCAGCGGAGAGGACGCCACGAGCTGGTGCTCGTTGCGCACGAAGAAATCGAGAAAGCCTTTGCGGATATCGTTGACGCCGCTCATGGATCCGTCGACCGCTGTTATCCCTTTTTTGCCGGTCGAGCCGCCCAAACCGCCTCGCCGGCACCGCAGCCGGGGTCCTAAATCCCCGTCCGGCTTGGTGTTTTCAGTGGCTATTTAGCGGCGGGGGTGGCGTAAGTCTAGGAAGGGACGACCCAAAGACCACAAGACGTATGGCCACAGGAACGCTTTCGCCCCCGTCCTCGGTGGCGGCCGCTTTACGCAGCCGGGTGCCGACGGGGGCGAATGCCTAACGCATCACGGAAATGATACGCGTCACCAGAATGGTGCAGCGGATAACTCGGGCGCCGCCGCCTCGCCTTACTAACTCTCAGGCCGCCTGGCCTTCCTTTCCTTTGCGCTTCGAGCCTTTCGCCATCCACGCCCCGGCCTTGGCGGCCGCAGCCTTCGGCTTCCTGCTCTTGGCGTCCTTGGCCTTGCCTTTCGCAGCGCCGGCCTTCCTCGGTTTAGCGGCCTTTGGCTCTGCAATCGGTTCGGCAACTGCCGTGACTTCGGTAAACGTCTGGTTGGCCGGCGTGGGCGTGGCAGGGAACGCATTTTTTCGCTCCTGCGCCGGTTCTTCGTTGGAGAAGGCTAAGCCTTCTTCGCGAAAACCGGCTCCGGACGGCAGCGTCGCAACAACGCCGCCCGGCAGCCCTTCATCCTTTCAAGCCTCGGCGGCCTCCTCGTCGTCATCCTTGTTCTCGCCCTCACCCGCCAGAATCGCTTCGGCGATCAACCCGGCGTTCTGCCGGACGGCGGCTTCGATCTTGTTGGCGATGTCAGGATTTTCTTTGAGGAATTGCTTGGCGTTCTCTCGCCCCTGGCCGATCCGCTGACTGTCATAGGAGAACCAGGCGCCGGATTTCTCGACGACCCCTGCCTTGACGCCGAGGTCGATCAACTCGCCGGTCTTGGAAACGCCCTCGCCGTACATGATGTCGAATTCGACCTGCTTGAACGGCGGAGCCAGCTTGTTCTTGACCACCTTCACGCGGGTCTGGTTGCCGACCACTTCGTCGCGTTCTTTGATCGCGCCGATGCGGCGGATATCGAGACGCACGGAAGCATAGAATTTCAGCGCATTGCCGCCTGAGGTCGTCTCCGGCGAGCCGTACATCACGCCGATCTTCATGCGTATCTGATTGATGAAAATCACCATGGTGCGAGAGCGCGAGATCGAGGCCGTGAGCTTGCGCAACGCCTGGCTCATCAGGCGTGCCTGCGAACCTGGCTGCACGTCGCCGATTTCGCCTTCGAGCTCGGAGCGCGGCACCAGAGCCGCCACGGAATCGACGACCAGCACATCAATCGCCCCGGAGCGGACCAGCGTGTCGGCGATTTCGAGTGCCTGCTCACCGGCATCAGGTTGAGAAATCAGGAGGTCATCGACATTGACCCCAAGCTTGCGGGCATAGACCGGATCGAGTGCGTGTTCGGCATCGACAAAGGCGCAAATTCCGCCCTTCTTCTGAGCTTCGGCGATCGTGTGCAGCGCCAAGGTCGTTTTGCCGGAGGATTCTGGCCCGTAAATTTCGACCACGCGGCCGCGCGGCAGGCCTCCGATACCAAGCGCAATGTCGAGCCCTAGCGAGCCCGACGAAATAGCTTCGATATCCATGGCCTTGTCGTTCTTGCCGAGCTTCATAACCGAGCCCTTGCCGAACTGCCGCTCGATCTGGGAGAGCGCAGCTGACAGAGCTTTCGACTTGTCCATGGACGATCCTTCAACGAGACGCAGTGCAGGCTGACTCATAGTTGAGCTCCTTATGGCCGGGATTCGACCCCCCGACAACGCAGCCCTGCCGCACCGCCGGAATCGACTGAAGACAAGCAATGTACACTATTTGTTCTCCGTTCGCAATATGTTCTTTTTGGGCTACTGGCGTCGGTATCACCCCACCTAGCCTGCTGTTTTTTCCGACTTTTTGCCGCCCTGCCCGGAACGCTCTAGAGCTCCTTGCCCACGCTGAAACAGAAACCGATCTGACAATACGCGAGGGGTTCGAGAATCTCGCAGCGGCCTACTTGCGCCTTGCCGAACAGGCGGAACGCAACACCAGGCTCACCGCCGAATTTGAACTTCCCGGCAAAGCCGACGGCGACCCAAAAACGAAACTGTAGACGGCAGCCTCAACGCCCAAGCGTGCGCTACAATGCGGTGTTTTCGTTTGAGAGACGGCACCCATGATCGGCAAACGCGTGCAATTTCACGAGGAAACCTGGCACCAGCTGCGTCTGCTTGCAGCCGACACCATGAAATCTTTTCAGGAACTCGCCGACGAGGCGTTCACCGACTTGCTGAGGAAACACGGTCGCCCGGTAAGTCTGAAAGAAGCGCTGCGCCGAAGCGCCGGCGAAAGCGCGACGGTCATTCCTCTCAAGCGCAAGCGCCCGCGCTCCCCTTCAAAAAAGTAGGCGCGCAATGCGCGCGGCGGTGTCGCAGTACGCTGCTGCAAATTCATTTCATGCGGAGCGAAACTATCCGGTCCTTAAGCGTTGTCTGACTGATCCGGGTATTCGGATTTGCTTTCTGCACTGCACTAGGTAATATATTGCAGTGCAGTATTAATGATTGCCGCGTTGTGCCGGGGCCGTGGCGGAACGGAGTGCTATGCGTAAGGCATTGGAGTTACTACGGAAATTTGCCGCAATCCCGGCGGTGAAATACTCGCTGATCGCGATTGCGGGTCTGCTTTGGCTGGTCGGGTTCGCCGAACAATTGCCCGATGTGACTCAAACCGCAAAGTACGTCGGCATCTCTTTGCTGATGGTGGCGGTGGCCGCGATCGGTTGAGGACTAGTCCTCGCCGAGAGCTTTGAGATTTCTTCGCGCGTATCCGTTTTGCGGGTCGAGCGCGAGCGCCGCCTTGTAGTCGGCGACGGCGTGCATGCGATCGCCAAGCCCCTGCCAGGCTCCGCCACGCCAGGCCAAAGTCGCACTCGAGCGCGGAACGTCGCTCGGCAATTCCTTCAGCACCACATCGAAATCGTCCTTGGCGCGCTTGAATTTCTCGAGATGCAACGACGCGTATCCGCGTCCCATGTAGGAGCGGATCGCGTGCTCGCTCATCTTGTAATAGTAGACGCGGATCGCCGCGTCGTAGTCGCCGTAGGCGTTCTCGAACATATTGAGAAAATTGTGTTCGTTGCCGCGCCTCTCATGCAGATCCTGCGATATCACGTTCGGACCCGGCTCGATGGCGAGCGCCTTCGTCAACAGCTCGGCAGCGCGTGCATGATCGCCAGCACGTGAGGCTTTCCCGGCATCATACATGAGATGTGACAGCTCGCTGTCGGGATCAATCGGTCCAACGATCACCGGCCGCGGTGGCATATTCCACCACTTCGTCAACGTGCCGTCGGCAAGCGCCATCGCGACGATCAACACGATGAAAAAGCCGATCGAACCGAGAAACGTACGAAACAATTGCATGAGCAACGCTCCAATGCGGCACGCATTCTAGGAGCGGACGGTAAACGCCGATAAATGCTTTACGGTTGATGGAAGGTAAAAAACACTTCTTTCACGCCGCTTTTTTTTAGCCCAAATTCAATTCCTTGAAGAAATCATTGCCTTTGTCGTCGATGACGATAAAGGCGGGGAAGTCCTCGACCTCGATGCGCCAGATCGCTTCCATGCCGAGCTCCGGGTATTCGTGCACTTCGACCTTCTTGATGCAGTGCTCGGCCAAATTCGCCGCGCTGCCGCCGATCGAGGCGAGATAGAATCCACCGTGCTTTTTGCACGCCTCGCGCACCTGCGCGGAGCGGTTGCCTTTCGCGAGCGAGATCATCGAGCCGCCCGCGGCTTGGAACTGATCGATGTAGCTGTCCATCCGCCCTGCCGTGGTCGGGCCGAATGAACCCGAGGCGTAGCCGGCGGGGGTTTTCGCCGGTCCGGCGTAATAGATCGGATGGTTCTTGAAATAGTCGGGCAGTCCCTTCCCGGCTTCGAGCCGCTCGCGCAGCTTGGCATGCGCGAGATCGCGCGCGACGATCATGGGACCGGTGAGCGAGAGCCGGGTCTTTACCGGGCACTTTGAAAGTTGCGCGAGGATTTCCTTCATCGGCCGGCGCAGGTCCACCTTCACCACCGTGCCGCCAAGTTTTTCCTGGTCGATCTCGGGCAGATATTGCGCCGGATGATGCTCGAGCTCCTCGAGGAATACGCCCTCTTTCGTGACCTTTCCGAGCGCCTGCCGATCGGCTGCGCAGGAAACGCCTAACCCGATCGGCAACGAAGCGCCGTGCCGCGGCAGACGGATCACGCGCACGTCGTGGCAGAAGTATTTGCCGCCAAATTGCGCGCCGACACCGGTCGATTGGGTCATCTTCAGAACTTCCGCTTCCATCGCGAGATCGCGGAAGGCATGGCCATCCTCGCTGCCCTTGGTCGGCAACTCGTCGAGATATTTGGTCGAGGCAAGCTTTACAGTCTTCATCGTCAGCTCAGCGGACGTTCCGCCGATGACGATTGCCAGGTGATATGGCGGGCACGCTGCCGTGCCGAGCGTCAACACCTTTTCTTTCAGAAACGCCAGCATGCGATCATGGGTCAGGATCGATGGCGTCGCCTGGAACAAAAATGACTTGTTTGCAGAACCGCCACCTTTGGCGATAAAGAGGAATTTGTACGCGTCGTCGCCCTCCGCGTAGATCTCCACCTGCGCTGGCATGTTCGACTTGGTATTTTTCTCTTCGAACATCGAGATTGGCGCGAGCTGCGAATAACGCAGATTGCGCTTGAGGTACGCATCGCGCGCGCCTTCCGCGAGAGCGCCCTCGTCATCACCCGCGGTGAAAACCATACGGCCCTTTTTGCCCATGATTATCGCGGTGCCGGTATCCTGGCACATCGGCAGCACGCCGCCGGCGGCGATGTTGGCATTCTTGAGAAAATCGTAGGCGACGAATTTGTCGTTATCGCTCGCCTCCGGGTCGTCGAGAATCTTGCGCAGCTGCTTCAAGTGTGCGGGGCGCAGCAGATGATTGATGTCGGTGAACGCCGCCTCGCTGAGCGCGCGCAGCGCTTCGCGCTCGATCACCAGCATGTCCTTGCCCATGACCTTCTCGACCTTGACGCCGCCAATTTCGAGCTTGCGGTAGGGTGTCTTGTCGGGCCCGAGCGGGAACAATGGAGAGTGGTGATAGGGCGGCGTGGCCGAAGGCGTGACGGGGGCGTTCATGGGACTGGCTGGATGTTGTGATGACGAAAGCCGTTTATGTTACTTTTCGGGCCGCCACAAGCCAACGCTGGTTCCGGGAGAACAGCCATGCCGATCACCCTTAGGCTTATCAATTGTGCGCTCTTTACGGTCGCCTCTCTCGCTCAGGCCAGCTCGGCGTTGGCCCAATACACCGCAAAAGAATGGCCGGAAGGGCCGATGAAGCAGCGCTTCACCGATACCTGCGGCGTCTGTCACGACATCAACCGCATCCGTGTCGGCTACACGCCGGCCGGCTGGCTCACCGTTGTGCGCATGATGCAGAACTTCGATGCCGCGGTGCCGCCCGAGGAATGGCCGGCGATGACCGAGTACCTGATGAAGAATTTCCCGGAGCGCGCGCGCCCCACGGCGGTGATCGTGCCGGGTCCGGTCAAGGCGCGAATCGACCTGTGGGATGTGCCGACGCAAGGATCACGTCCGCACGATCCGCGCGCGGCGAAAGATGGCTCGATCTGGTGGACCGGACAGCTTGCCAACAAGCTCGGCCGCATTGATCCGAAGACGGGCGCGATCCGCGAGTACACCTTGAAGTCACAGTACACCGCGCCGCATGGCCTCGCCGAGGACAAGGACGGCAACATCTGGTTCACCGGCAACAATCTCGGTCTGATCGGCAAACTCGATCCAAAAACCGGCATCACTACCGAATATCCGTTGCCTGACAAATCGGCCAAGGATCCGCACACCATCAACATCGCACCGGACGGGGTCGTTTGGTTCACCGTGCAAAATGCGAATATGGTGGGCCGGCTCGATCCCAAAAACGGCGATATCAAGCTGGTCACGCCGCCGACAGAAAAATCGCGCCCGTACGGACTGATGATTAATTCGAAAGGCGTGCCGTATTTCGTCGAATTCGGCGCACCGAAGATTGCCAGCATCGATCCGCAAAGCATGGCGATCAAGGAATATCCGTTGCCGAACGCCGCCGCGCGTCCGCGTCGCCTCGCCTTTACTGATGACGACACGATCTACTACACCGATTTCGCGCGCGGTATGCTTGGGCGTCTCGACCTGAAGACCGGCAACGTGAAGGAATGGGAATCGCCGAGCGGGCCGAAGTCGGAGCCCTACGGTATCGTCTTCACCAAAGGCGCGCTCTGGTACAACGAGTCCGGCGCCAAGCCGAACACTATCGTGCGGTTTGATCCGGCCACCGAGAAATTCCAGAGTTGGGCAATCCCGGGCGGTGGCGACATCGTGCGCAATATGGATGTAACGCCGGATGGCAATCCGGTCACCGCCAATAGTCTGACCAACCAGGTCGGATTGGTGACGGTAGAGGAGAGTAAGTAAAGCACGCTTTCGTCATGCGTGGGCTTGACCCGCGCGTCCACGTCTTGGCGGCGGTACACCAGACGTGGATGGCCGGGACAAGCCCGGCCATGACGATGAATTACACCGCCCTCACCTTTCCCTTTTCTCCCAAGCGGCACTCCAGCATCTTGCGATCCCACTTGGCTAAATCGGCCGCCGCATCGTAGGTGCTCTGCAAGAATTCCATGAGCGCTGCATCGGGGTCGCGCGCGGTGCGCACGGCGTCGTAAGGCAGAAGAAATTCGCCAAGCTCCTTGCTGAAGGTCGCCTGCACCGGCTTCACGCTCGCCGCGCCGAAACCTGCCGGAGCGGGATAGGCATAGGAATAGAACGCCGCGTAATCGACCGGACCCCCTCCGCCCGGCCAGAAGCCGGCGCTCGAGACTTCGTGTGAGTAAGCTTCCTGCGCCACTGCGTTCGGCAAGTGCGGCACACCGCCGGGATGACGTGGCGCAGGCCGCCCGGAAAAACGCGTCACCGCCAGATCGAAGCTGCCCCAGAAGAAATGTACCGGGCTGGTCTTGCCCAGGAACGCCGTGCGGAAATGCGCGAACATATCGCTCGCCGACAGCAGCACACGCCAGAAGCGGTTGGCATAGTCAGGGTCATAAGCCTTATGCACGGTGTCCTGCTCAAACGGAATGGCGTCGGCGATCTCGCAAGGCGTTGTGGTGATGTGCGCCTGGACGCCGAGCTCGCGCAACGCGATCATCACGTCCTCGTAAAATTCTGCGACGCTCGTTGGCTTGAGCATGATCTGGCGAAACTGACCGCCATTGGTGCGAACCCAGAGCACATGGTCGATGAAATCGAAATCGATCTGAAAACTACCGCCGTGCCATGGGATTGGTGAGGTCGTGAGCCCGCGCGAGGTCACGTAGAGCGCTACATGCCACGAATGATTGAGCCAGGGTGTCAGCGCTAGCCGAACCTTGCCGACGACCTGGGTCCACAGTTGCAGCGTGTCGCGCGTGTCCCTCCACGCCGCGTAAGGCAGTTCGGGCCAACGCTGCACTGGTGATGCCATGTATTACTCCTCTTCGCGCACTCAGCCTCGCTTGCCCTATACTACCCTTTCCTCGAGGGACGCACCCCACGACGACAATGTCGGTTCGACTCCGCAGTATTCCGGATACGCAGGCTGCCGTTGGCTGGGCGGACGGACACACCATCGTGATCGACCGTCCTGACGGCAAAGCCGGCGGAATAGGGCTAGGCTTTAACGGCGGTCAGTTGCTCGGCCTCGCCGTCGGCGGCTGCGCAACGACCTGCAATATCTCACGGCAAATGATATGGGCGTCTGTCTCGCCTCTATCGCGGTCGACGTGGCGGTCGACTTTGAAGGAAATCCAATGACCGCGAAGATGCCACCGTACGTGTCGCGGTTACCGCGATTGATGCGGGTGCCGACGTTGCTGGTGTCATCCGGCGCGCTCAGGACGTTTCGGCCGTCAGCAATTCGATCAAACGCGAAATTCCAGTCAATTTCGCAGCGACCGGCTGAGCCGTTCTGGCGTATAGTACCCGTCAGGCCGGGGGGCCCTGATGACCACCAGCGCGACCACAGATACGGCGGCGCCGACGCATCGTTGGCTACGCGCGGGCCTTGTTCTTATTGCTGCCCTTGAATTTTTGGACGCGCTGACGGGCGTGCAAAATATTCTCACCGACTATCACCACCCGACCGCATACCTGCGCTTTGCACAGACGCTTACCAGCATCGATCTTGCACTGTCGCCGCTAATTGCGGGGGCCGCCCTGTTCTTTGCCGCGAGGGGCAACGTGCGACGCGCTATTTTGGCGCTGGCGGCGCTCGCGCTGGTGAAGTGGGCTCTCGACGACATCTGGTCGATCCCGATCCATGGGCTCGAACTGTCGCTCGACTATGGCGGGGCGATCATTTTTCTTCACCACTTCATATTTCCGGCCGCCGCCCTCGCCGGCATCGCGCTCGTGCTCAAGGAGCGGCAACTTTCGCTTGCCGGTCTGTTGGTGAGCATCCCGACTATCGTGAACTGGGTAGGCGTCGTTGCCTTCACTGTTTCCATAATGATGTATGGGTTCTAGCGCGCTTGTCACTGCCCGACGTGAAAGCGAAATACGGTCGCCAAGGTGATCCAGTTGGCGTTTTCGCCATAGACATTACGGCCGTAAATCAGATCCACGTTAAAGTCTTCGATCGGGCGCCAACGCAATCCGACCTGAAAACGCGGTTGAGTTACACTGATAGGATCCTGCGATGCTCCGAGCTCACCGAATACTTCGGCGGTAAGCGTCCAGACGTTGTCCGGCGTGCGCCAGTCAAGACCGGCGCCATAGGTCGCGTAGTGTTGCTGGGCAATGCGATCCCACAGCCAGCCCGCGTTGAGATTAATGCGCACGACATTCGAAAGCCGTAACGTCGCCGGCACAGTAACGGCTACCGCTATGTTTTCATGAGTGTTGAAATCGTAAGCCACGGTGCCTGATACGGCAAATCCCCAGCTGCCGATCGCAGTGGGCACCAGATTGGTTTTGAGCTTCGGTATCGCGACGGTGGTCCAATCTGTGTCGGCGCGCGCGCGGCTGAATTGCGAGCTGATCTCGACCGGATGAAAGAGATCGACCACACAAGCCGGCGATGTCGCGGCGAAGAAGTCGTGGTTGCTCGCGATTGATGCCCAGGACTCGACCTTGCAGGCACCAGGCTCGCTCACGTCCGCGGTGTCGACGACATAGGCGCCGCCCGCCGCATGCGATCTGCCGGGGGACATCGCTCCCGCCGCGATCGCGGCCAATAGAACTGCGGTTCGTGCCCGACCCGCGCGCAAGATCAGCCCCGAAATCGAGAGGTCGCCCAACCCGGTCGCCCTTTGTTGCCACCACCGCAATTACTAGGGCTTTGTCGGACAGGTTACCAATAGATTGGCATCTAATTACCGGGCTTCGGCTATTTGCAAAGGGGGTCGTTTCTGACTGGTGAGTTCCGTTCGATTTTTACGCTTTGTGATCTTGACCGATTCTCGTGACTCATTTCGAAAGGACCTGAACTGGGATCAACATGTCAGCACGGGGGATATCCCATGCGAGACGTAATATTCATGGTGGCACCCGTCGGACTCATCGTCTATTTCGTGATGTATCCGGACCAGTTCAACGCGTTCCTCGCCTGGGCCGGGCGATTTCTTCACTAGGGTGCCTCGCAGGCGGACGATTGACGCACGGCTTAGCATCTGTCATTCGGCAGACACCGTCGTCTCGTTCTCGTCCAGCAATGCCCCGAAGACCATTCCGCATCCGCCGCTCGTTCACCGGCCTTGGCTTGTTTGCGACAAGGTCGATCAAAAAGTGTGAGAAAATCGCCGAATACAAAGGCCCGCGCGTCAGCGCAGAGGAAGCGGGCCGGCTCGAACGCCGTGGCAACCGCTACCTCTATGAAATCAACAAGCGCGTCACTATCGATGGCACGCCGCGCAGCAATATCGCGCGCTATGCCAATCATTCATGCAATCCCAATTCGGAAACCTATGCTTACGGCGGACGCGTGTTCATCCGGGCGTTGCGCCGGATTAAGCCTGATGAGGAAATCACCTACGATTACGGCAACGACTATCTGAAATACGTCATTGGCAGATCGCGCTGCCAATGCAGGCGCTGCCGCCGCCGCCGGGCACGTAAGCAGAGGGAAATGCGCGCCAGCAAAAAGCGCCGGGCAGCCCGGTCGCGCCAATGCAGACTTGCTCGCCAATCACGCCGTTCAGCCCGCTAGCGCCATCTTGTCCATGCGCGGGCGGACACGATCCTATTCGTTTTTGCCCCTGCCCGACCGGTCTTACCCGTGCTAGCAAGCCCCTGATTTTTCGCTGGGGCTTCTTAGCTTGACCTCCGACAACCGCGACCAGCGCGTCAGCGTGCGCGCCGACCGTGTTCCGTTGGGCATCATGTTCATGCTCGGCGCGACGATTATGTTCGCGATCTCGAGTGCCCTGTCGAAATGGCAGGTCGCCAGCTATTCCTTCATCGCGGTGCTGTTCTTTCGCAGCATCGCTTCACTTGTCACATGCGCTGTGCTGATCCTGCCGCGAACCGGCTTCGCGGTCTTGCGCACGAAGCGCCTTCGCGATCATATCGGCCGCAGCGCGACGCAAGCGACCGCGCAGAGCTTCATCATCATCGCTTTCGGCCTAATGCCGCTTGCGGGCGCGATCGCCATCAACTTCTCCTCGCCTCTTTTTGCAACATTGTTCGCGGCGCTTTGGCTCAAGGAAAAAGTCGGCATGGTGCGCGTCGGCGCACTCTTTGTCGGATTTCTTGGTGTGCTGTTGGTGGCGGCGCCAGGCGCCGACAGCTTTCGCCTCGGCGCGCTGTTCGCGCTCGCCAACGCCGTCTTGTACGGCAGCGTCACCGCGGCCGTGCGTGGCATGACGACGACTGAGTCAGCGGAAACGCTCACCATGTATCAGATGATCTTCCTGACGTTGTTCTTTGGTCTGGCGCTGCCATTCCTGTTCACCTGGCCGACGCCGGCGGATGCTGCGGCGATGACTGCAAATGGTATCATCAACGCAATCGGCCAGTATTGGTGGACGCGCGCCTTGTCGCTGGCGCCACCCTCGGCCGTCGGGCCGTTCTATTATTTCACGCTGGTGTGGTCGGCCGCACTCGGCTTTCTGTTCTGGGGAGACGTACCGACGCTGACATTGCTGGCCGGCTCTGCGATCGTGGTCGCCTCCGGCCTGTTCCTGCTGTGGCACGAGACCGCAAAAAAAGCATTACCTGTTGAATAGCATCAAGGGGAGTAAGCCCATGAGTCTGAATACCCGCCGCGTCGTCACCGGCCACGATGAACAAGGCCGCGCCAAAGTGTTGATTGACGAGAGCGTCAAGAATGTAACGGCGCAACGTCCAGGTGCGTTCTATAGCGTCATTTGGTCCACGGAGGGTTTCCCGATCAACAATGATGGCGACACCGACCCTTCCGGCAAGAAAATCGGCACGACCGTTCCTAATGGAACAGCGTTCCGCGTCGTCAGCTTCGGCCCCGGGGTGGCGCCACGCAACCATCGCACCGATTCGATTGACTATGCGGTGGTGATCTCCGGCGAGATCGACATGGATCTCGATATCGGCAGCGTACACCTCAAGGCCGGCGACGTGCTGGTGCAGCGCGGCACCATCCATAATTGGGTCAACAAAGGGACGGAGCCGTGCGTCATCGCCTTTACACTCATCGCAGCCAAGTCGGTAACCGCAGGGGGAAAAACCCTCCCGGCCCAGGGTTAGGCGTCGAGCTCCGGATAGTGGCGAAAGATTCCCATTTTGTTGAAGGGAATTCTGCGCGGTGAGGCGAGATATTTCTTGATGCCGGGTCGCGCGGCCACTCTGCCGCTCAGCGCAACGAGACCCGGTATGTCGCGCTCGAAGCCCTTCATCGCGCGCGGGAATGCGTAGCGCAGTCCTTCGATGAGCTGGAACATTGACAGATCAGCATAACTTGCCTTGCCGCCGAGCAGATATGGCCCGCCGCTCTTCTTCAAGATCGTTTCAAAATAGCCAAGATATTTCGGTGCGCGCTCGTCGAGAAAGTTCGTCGTAAAGCGCTTGGCCTCAGGTTTTTGGTCTTCGTAATAAAGTCCGGAACCGACCGGATGATGCGTGTCGTGAATTTCCTTCACGAAATCGGTAACGGTCAGTTGCAACTGATGGAGCCACAGCCGGTTCGCCTCGTCGCGAGGAGCGAGCTTCAGGCGCGGACCGAGAAACAAGAGAATATTGGCAACCTGCGCGATCATCAGCTTGTCGACTTTGAGAAACGGCGGCGCGAACGGCGGACGCTTGTCGCGACCGCCATTCATGAGAGCCATCATCTTGTCCACGCCGCCAGGTTTGCGCGTAACGTCGTCGTAGGAGGCGCCGGCATCTTCCAGCGCGAGCCGCACAAATTCGCCGCGCCCCTGAATTTCCGGCCAGTAGAACAGCTGATAACGCATGTGATCACCTTGCGGACAAAGACCAGGGGCGCGAGCTTGGCTCGCGCCCCGGATCAACCGCAAGGGATAAGTTGTTTTCGCCGGCGTCAGTTCGCCGCAAAACAGTAAAACAGTCCATCGCCACCGGTCGACCGAAGATCGGCCTGCGAGCAGCCGCCCTCCTGGCCGCGCGACGGATGCGAGGAGTTCCACGACTTGGATGCGTCATCATCCCGCAGGCCCTGACGGTCGTTATGGCCGAGCATGACCGCACCTTGCGTGCTGCTCGTGTAGTTTTTGCAGGTCATATCCTTGTCATCAGGAAAGGCTTTCCCGTCTGACGTCGACCCGGTCAGGATGTCATGCCGGTTCGGAGTGTCGCCACGGCCGTTGATCACCTCACCTTTTTCCGAAAGATTATTTTCTTTGCTCAACTTGTTGTTGGCGCTGTGTAAATCGTCGACGCCGGTAGCAACGACGACACCCTTGGCGTTCATCCAGGGACCTTTGCCGATCCGGTCGCGCGCATTCACCGCGCCCGCCCCTTGCGTCGACAGATAGGCATGCCAGGTCTTGCCGCCCGCACCGGCCGCCTGTGCGAGCTGCTGGCATTGTCGATCTGCTCCGGCCAAGCCACCGAGGTCGGCGCCTTTGCCCGGCCCGACACTGGTCACGAAGAACGACATGTTTGCCTGCTGCGCCTGAGCCGGCACGACACAAAGTAAACCCGCACACGCGGCCAGAACCAAACTCGATCGAACATCCGTCATTTCATTACCTCCCGGCATTGACGAAGGCCCACTGCCCCGCCATCGGGAGGGCACAACACCCGTTGTGCTCAGCTATTCCGGCGATCACGTGTCGTTGATGTCGGGATCAGCCTGCCGTTTTTCCGGAATATTGCTGATCGGTGACCGGTTCCAGCCAGGTCACATGTTCGCCGCCTTGCGCTTCCTGCATGGCGATGTGCTCCATGGCGTGGTCGGCTGTCGCGCCGTGCCAGTGTTTCTCACCCGGTGGAATCCACACCGTGTCTCCGGCGCGAATTTCACGCACAGGTCCGCCCCATGTTTGCACGCGGCCAATTCCCGAGACGACCGCGAGGGTCTGGCCGAGCGGGTGCGTGTGCCAGGCGGTACGCGCGCCCGGCTCAAAGCGAACCCATGCCGATCGAATGCGCGCGGGATCCGGCGCCTGGATGATGGGATCTTGCCATACAGTCCCCGTGAAGCTCGGCGCCCCCATCTTGCGCGAAGGCCGCGATCCGCAAGCGATAATGTCCATCGTTTAGTTCCTCCCAATCCGGCGGTGTTTCTTTAAATGCGTCACTTTAGATGCGTTACTTTAGCTTGGTACGCACAAAAAAGCCCGGCGTCACCGCCGGGCCTCACTTCAAGTCAGATCGTCGCAGAACGTCAGGCCGGCTGCAAATTGCCGGCGGCCTGTTTGCCGCGCTCACTTACGATTTCAAAGCTGATCTTCTGGCCTTCCATCAGCGAGCGCATTCCGGCACGCTCCACCGCGGTGATGTGGACGAATACATCCTTCGAGCCATCGTCCGGCTGAATGAAGCCGTAGCCTTTTTGGGTATTAAAAAACTTCACAGTTCCGACAGGCATCAATAGTTCCTTTCACGCTTCCTGTTGAACGCCCGCACGCTCATCGCCCAGGCGGTCACAAGCCGAGTTTTTGGGAGTTCACTTGAGGCGCAGCCCAAAACCGGGAGCGTGGCAAGTTGAGGCCTAAAACCAGGTTGCTGGCGGCGACATAGACGGATTTCGCTGTAACGTCAATGGTTCAGCCGTGCGGCGCGGATGTCAGATAACGGTTTATGAATTCGTAATGGCAACTCGTTAGCATCAACGTTGATTTCGGGCCCTTGAGTCTTAATGGATTGTGAAAACGAGGGCGCGTCGACCAAATGTGGCGGCGGTGGGGCGAATGCGCGGAGACAAACGAAAGACAAAACGTCACCGGATGACCCGCGATGCGTGGGTCACCCTCGAAGATGGCACGCGGAGCAAGTGCACGTGGTCCAACATTTCGGGTGGCGGTGCCTGCATCACCGTGCCTGACGCCGAAGGCATTCCCAACAGTTTCGTGATGCTCCTGTCGGAAAATGGTTCAGCGCGGCGGCGATGCCGCGTGATATGGCGCAAGCCACAAGAACTCGGCATCAAGTTTGAAACACAGCTCGATGAACGCCTGAGAGCTGCGTTGGGCAAAAAGCCGGGCGCCAGCACCGAGGCAACTGAGCCAGCCGAAAGCGACGCCTGATCCGTTTCCCTCAGGTCTGTTGGATTGCAGAGAGCAACCAATCGCCGTTGCGCGAGCGCATGAACGTCCACAGTTCGGTGGCTTCGCTCGGTCCGCTGTCATCCACGACACGGCCGCTCGCTCGTTCAATCATCTGGTCCACCAGCGCAAACCGCATGGCAACCGTCGCGTACTCTACGCCGCCCTCGCGCCAACCCTCCGCCAGATCGCCCTGCTCGAGCCGTACGTCGCTGATCCTGTTGACGAGACCACGGCTGGCATTCTCGGAAAGCTGCTCGGAAAAATAAGAGAGCATTTCCGGCGTCACTTTGGTGCGCAGCGCATTGATATCTTCAGCCGAATACGCGGCCTGGATTTCCCCCAACAGGCGTTCGAAAGCGTCGTAATCCGCTTTGCCAATCGTGAGGGGATCGCCCGACGGCGCATTGCCGCCCAACATGCCGCCGAGGCCCGTAAACGAGTGGCCTGTTACCGGATGCGCAGCTGCAGCAGCTGCATATGCCGGCTCGCTGCGGCGCTGCCACCAGGCAAACAACAGTCGCGCCACAATCACGATCAGGACGATTTGCAGCATCAGGCCGAACAGCGAGGCAAAGCTGGCCATACCGCCAAAAAAACCGTGACCGAACAGCATGCCAAACAGACCGGCGCCAAGGAATCCGGCGGCGAGGCCGCCGAGCAGTCCTCCACCAAACAAACCTCCCGGCCGCGCCGCCGTTTGGCCAAGCGTTCCCGCAGTTCCAGGCTGCGTTACCGATCGTTGAATTGGGCTTGCTGTATTTGGCGCGGTAGCCGTCGGCGGCGGCGCCGAAAACGTGCGCATTCCGCGGCTGCCGCCGGAGAAGCCGCCGCCCGCCCGCGCGTTGGCATCGGCTGCGGCAAGGACGAGGGTCGCAGCAATCGCAGCAATGGCGATCAGAAACCGGTGGCGGACCATATGGCTTCTCCCCCTAAAACAGCCGGCCGAAGAATATGTACGGGTGGAACACTTTGTAAGGGGCGCGCCTGCGCCGCAAGGTCGCGGCGATAAAACCTCAATCACGGGAATATCATACGGCGTTTGGAACGCCCTGCCGGGCCGGAAATTACCTTGGCAACCAAGGAGACCGGCCGATGAAAGCCCTGGTGGCGACGGCAGCGCTTCTTATTCTGAGTGTTGCGGCAGGTGCGAAACCCGCACCGGTCAACGATCTAAAATCGCTCGACGATGAGGCGATGACGCTTGCCCGCAACGACGCCGACATCAATATCGGTCCCACGGGCGATTCCCGCGCTGCGCTGGAACGTCATTATTTTCAGGCGCCCGAATTCAATGCGGGCAGCTTTTACTGCCGCAGGCAATCGATTGTCTTTGATAAGACCCGGCTTGCGCAGTCGTGCGACTAGAGCCGGAACCAAGCGCCAGTAAAACCGTTATTGCGGGGAACTCTGCCGGTGGCAGAAACGCGCGGCCTCCCGGCTGCGGCGGTAACCCAATGGGGCGCGAACATGCTTGGTACGATTCTTGTTATCATTTTGATCCTGGCCTTGGTCGGCGCTTTCCCGCGTTGGGGCTATAGCTCCGGATGGGGCTATGGCCCGTCGGGGATTCTCGGCGTGGTCCTGATCGTTGTTTTGATTCTGGCGCTGACCGGCAGAGTCTGACGCGGTCTATTGGACCAGCGTCTTTTTCACTTCGGCGACCAGTTGCTTCAGTGTGAAAGGCTTGGCCAGGAACGCATATTGTTCCTGGCTGGGCAGATTTTTGCTGAACGCTTCCTCGGCGTAACCGGAAACGAAGATAATTTTCACTGCGGGATCCCGCTGGCGCAGCTCCTTAAGCAACGTCGGCCCATCCATTTCCGGCATCACGACATCTGACACAACAAGGTCGACGTGACCGTGCTTGTCGAAAGCCTCGATTGCCTCGACGCCGTTGCCGGCCTCAAGCACCGTGTAACCCCGTGATGTCAGTCCGCGTGCATTCAGCGCACGCAAGCCTTCTTCGTCCTCGACCAAAAGGATTGTGCCCTGACCAGTGAGATCAGCGATGGCCACGCGGGCCATGTTGTCCGCGGCTGACATGGCTTCGGCAATCGCGGGCGCGTCGCCGGTCGGAATTTGCGCGAGCACTTCTTCCGCGCCGGGAACATGACGCGGCAGGAAGATACGGAACGACGTCCGCCCGACCTCCGAGTCCGCATAGATAAACCCGCCGGTTTGTTTGACGATGCCATAGACGGTGGAAAGCCCCAGACCCGTGCCCTTGCCGACGTCCTTGGTGGTGAAAAATGGCTCGAAGATCTTTTCTATGATGTCAGGCGAAATGCCCGTTCCGGAGTCGCTGACCTCGACCAGGACATAATCCGCTTTGGGCATGCCCTTGTAGTCGTACTTGCCGCAATCGTCAGACGGCACATTCGCGGTGCGTACCGTGAGCTTGCCGCCGTTGGGCATGGCGTCGCGCGCGTTGACCGCCAGATTCACGATCACTTGTTCGAACTGCGAAATGTCAACCTTGACCGGCCAAAGATCGCGACCGTGGACGATCTCCAGTGTCACTTTCTCGCCGATAAGGCGTTTCAACAGCATCCCAAGGTCGCTCAAGGTTTCGGCAAGATCGAGCACCTGCGGGCGCAAGGTCTGCTTGCGAGAGAATGCCAGCAGCTGCCGCACGAGCGCTGCTGCCCGATTGGCGTTCTGCTTGATCTGCATAATGTCCTTGAAGGACGGGTCAGTTGGCTTGTGGGCGTTGAGCAGGAAATCGGTGGCCATCATGATTGCAGAGAGCACGTTGTTGAAATCGTGCGCGATGCCGCCCGCGAGCTGGCCGACCGACTCCATTTTCTGCTGCTGCTGGACGCGATTCTCGAGCGTGCGCTGGGCTGTCGTTTCCAACGCGTAGACGATCGCTGCCTCGCCATCGCGGTCTTCCTCTTCGACAGCCAGCACGAAGAAATTTGCCCAACGCTCCGAACCACCGTTTAACAATGCCTCGACCGGAGCGATATCGCTCTGTCCCTCCGCTGCCTTGCGGATAGCGGCCTCCAGCACGAGGCGGTCACGTTCTGCCACGACTGACAGGATCGAGCGGTCGTCGCTTTTAAGTAGATCCTCGAAAGCGCTGGCGAAGCGCGCATTGCTCCGCGCGATACGTCCAGTCTTGTCGACCGTGGCAATTGCCATGGGCGTATTCTGGAAAAAGCGCATGAAGCGTACTTCGGCAGCGCGCTGTGGATCGCTGCCATCGTCTTTTGCCCGGTTGAGCACCAATGTGCGCGACGCGCCAAGCGAACCGTCGGCGCCGAAAGCAACTTTGTGGAAGAGGCGGACCGGTATCGGCTTGCCCCCGCGGGTCTTGAGATCGAGATCAAAAACCTCGGTTTTCACTTCGCCAGGCGTCGCGTTGATCGTGGTCAGCAGCGCCGCGCCTTCGCCGGCAACGATATCGCCGAGCTTCAATGAGCCGGCACCGACCTGGGCGAGGTCGTGGTCGAGCCAGGAGGCGAGCGTGGCATTGAGGTAGACAATGTCGCCGGCCGGATCGACCGAAAAGAACCCGGCCGGAGCGTGATCGAGGTAGTCGATCGCGTGCTGCAGTTCCTGGAACACATTTTCCTGGCGTTCGCGCTCGCGGGTCACATCGGCAATGGACCAGACAGTCAGGCGCGCATCGCGCCGGTCTTCGCCGAGCGGCCGTACACGCATGCGCAGCCAGCGGGCGCCCTCGCTGCCCGTGCCGGTAATTCGTACTTCCTCCTGCAGCCGTCGTCCCTCGCGTGCGGCCTTGAGCAGGCGATAGATCGATTCCGAAACGTCGGGGTCGCCAATAAACACACGCTCGATCGGCCGCACGTCACGCAGATCGGCGGCACCGATCAGGTCGAGATACGTGGCGTTGGCATAAAGCACTCTTCCGGCCTGGTCGCTGACCACAATGCTGTCGAATGCACCATCGACCACCCCTTTGAGCAGCGGATTGCCCTGGTCCCTGCCGGCAAACCGCAGAATGCCGGAGGCTATGGCGAACAGAGAGAATACCCCCACTGTTCCAAGCGCCGCCAGCAATGTCAGGACATAGGCTTCCACATAGTCATGACCGACATAGATCAGCCCGACAGCGGCGCCGATCAGGACTGCCGCGACAAGCAACACCATGCTGATCGAACCGCCGCGCGAAGCGTTCTGGCCCTTGTCGAAGGCCTTGCGCTCGTGCCCTGTTGCGCGATTCTGCAATTCTATCGGCGCTGGCCGATCATGACTTGCCATAATCCCTGAGTGCCTTAAGGCGCCCTATCGGCGCAAGTGCCCGCCTCTGTGAATAGCGGCGGTGGACAATGTCCTTTGTTCAACGCCTGCCGGACACCGCCCGGCGCAGCCGCATAACGTAGCCGATGACCTCGGCCACCGCCTTGTAGTGTTCCGGCGGAATTTGCTGGTCGATTTCGACGGTAGCATGAAGAGCGCGCGCCAGCGGCGGATTTTCCACGATGGGAACCGAGTGCTCGTCCGCCACCTCTCTGATCTTGAGGGCCAGGGCGTCGACACCCTTGGCAACGCAGATCGGGGCTTCCATGCCGCGCTCATATTCCAGCGCAATCGCATAGTGGGTCGGATTGGTGATAACCACCGTGGCTTTGGGAACCGCCGCGATCATACGACGGCGCATGCGAACTTGCCGGACTTGCTTCATCCTGCCCTTGATGGCCGGATCGCCCTCGGTCTGCTTGAATTCCTCCTTCAATTCCCGCAGCGACATTTTCTGCCGGTCGTACCATTGCCGGTATTGGAAGAGGTAGTCGGCAGCCGCCACGATGGCGAGCATCGCGACCACGGAGCCGAGCAGCTTCAGCGACAGCGAGAAGCAAAGCGGCACGATCAGTGCCGGATCACTGTACGTTAGCGCCGCTAGCCGTCCCCGTTCGGGCCACATCAGGGCAGTGAGCACGCTACCAACCACTACCAGCTTGATCAGTCCCTTGGCGAAATTTGCCAGCGCCTGCTTGGAGAACAACCGCTGCAGACCGGCCGCCAGCGATATTTTGGAAAGTCGGGGCGTAAGCGTCTGGAACGACCACACCAGGCGATGCTGGATCATATTGCCGCCGATCGCCGCCAGCAGCAGAACCAGGAAAGGAATCGCCACCGCCGCCAGCATTTCGCCGCCGATTTTCTGAAACAATCTCGGCAAGGCCGGCCCGTCCACGCTGATATTATAAGAGTTGGCAATCAGCCCGCGCATGGTCGTCGTCAGGTCTCGGCTCATGGTGCCCGAGAAAGCCATCAGCACGAGCGCCGCGCCGGCGATCACGAACCAGGTGTTGACCTCCTGGCTTTTGACTACGTCGCCGCGCTTGAGCGCTTCGTCGAGGCGCTTCTGTGTCGGTTCTTCGGTTTTGTTGTTGGTGTCTTCGAATTCCTCGGCCATGCCCGCTCCTTCTCAGCCGCCAGGCGCGAGATCGACGAGAACGCCCTGGAGATAGCTGACAAAGGTTCCCATCATCGCGCCGACAACGAGCAGCAACAGCAGCAGCCCGAGCAGGATCGACAGCGGCAGCCCAATGAAGAACACCTGCATCTGCGGCATCAGCCGCGACAGCACGCCAAGCCCGATATTGAAAAGCAATCCGAACACGAGAAACGGAGCGGAAAGCTGAATGCCGATGCGAAAGGAGGTTGCGATAACACGCGTCACGTGCTGCGCGGCATCGCCGACGATCGGCAGCTCGCCAGGCTGGAAGATCTTGTAGCTGTCGTTCATTGCCGCAATCACGAGATGATGCAGGTCGGTGGCAAAGACCAGCGTGATACCGAGCAAGCTGAGGAAATTTCCAACCAGCATGCCCTGCTGGTTCTGGGTCGGATCAATCGCAGTGACAAAGCCGAGACCGAGCTGCTGCGCAACGACTGATCCGGTGACCTGCAGTGCCGAAATTGCCAATCTCGCAGTCAGCCCCAACACAGCTCCAACAATGAGCTCCTGGAACAGAAGAACGAGAACCGGACCGAGCGACTTAAGATCGATCGCATAGGCCTTTTGATGGGCTGGCAGCAACAGCGCTGTGAGCACCAGGGCAATGCTCAAACGCACGCGCGAAGGCAGGTTGAGCTCACCCACACCCGGCAGCAGCATGACCATGGTGCCGACGCGGGCGAAAGTCAGCAGAAATGCCGCTGCAATCGCCGGTAAAAATGAAATGTCGACACGCATTGGCCGCCTTAACCGCTGACGATGCGCGCGGCAATCCGCATCATTTCAGCGTGCATTTTCTCGGCCATGAACGGCAGCGCGATGAGCAGCGTAATGAAAATCGCCAGAATCTTTGGCACGAAGGCGATGGTCATTTCCTGGATTTGCGTCAGCGCCTGCAGCAAGGAAATCGCGACGCCGACCGCCAGCCCGACCAGCATCACGGGACTGGAGACGACGATGAGTGTAACGATCGCGTCGCGCGAAACATCGAGAACTTCCGAGCCGGTCATGATTTTTCCAGGTGCTTAGATCGGCATCTTCATGATGTCTTCGTACGCTGCGATGACGCGATCGCGCACGGCGACGACGGCATCGATCGCAACCTCTGTTTCCGATACCGCGGTGACGACGTCGACGATATTTGCTTTGCCGTTGACGGCGGCGCGTGCCTGCGCATCGGATTTGCGGCCCATCTCGGCAACCGAGCCGATCGCCTCCTTGAGCACAGCGGCAAAGCTGGTGTCGCCGGCGCCCGCGTCGGCGGGCTGACGGGCAAGTGCAAGGGCATTTGAGTCCGAGGCGATACGCGCAACGCTGGCATAAGCAGATGCGGCAGCGAGTGGTGTGGCCATGATGATCTACGCCTTTCAGGCTTTGAGAATGTCGATCGTGCGCTGGATCATGCGCCGGGTGGCGCTGATCACGTTGATGTTGGCTTCGTAGGAGCGCTGGGCCTCGCGCATATCGGTCAATTCGATTACCGAGTTGACGTTGGGATATTTGACATTGCCGTTGACGTCCGCGGCTGGATGTCCCGGCTCGTATTTCAATCGAAAATCGGAGCTGTCGGTCTGCACCCTGCCGAGTTCGACCAGTTGTGTGTCGAGCGTGCGGTCAAGTTCGCTGCGGAAACTTACGATCTTGCGCCGGTAGGGATCGGAACCTGGACCCTGCGGCGTCGAATCCGCATTGGCGATATTTTCCGAGATGATCCGCATGCGTCCAGCCTGGGCCCGCAAGCCCGATGCCGCGATGGTCAGTGTTTTGAGAAAATCCACCTCGTCCCTCCTTCAGGCGGCGCTTGCGTGTTCAGCGTTTGCCGAGCGCAGTCTTGAGAAGATTGAGACTGCGTGTGTACAGCGCGGTTGCAGTCTGGAAATCCATTTGGTTATTGGCCACTTTCATCATCTCTTCTTCCAAGCTCACGGCGTTGCCGGTCGGACGCACGTCGAAGGTGCGCGTTTTCCCGGTTGGGTAAGCCGATTGGCTCAGGCCGACGCCGGCGATGTGACTTTCGCTAGTACGGGTAAGTGAAACGGCGGCGATCGTTGTAGGAGGCGCTGCCAGAGGCTCTTCGAACTTCAGCGGCGCGAGATCGCGCGCGCGATATTTGGGCGAGTCAGAGTTGGCCACGTTTTCAGCAAGGACCTTCTGGCGCGCCTGAGCCCAATCGAGCCTCGAGCGCAGCATGGATAAGATCGGAATATCGCCGATGGCCATAGGCCCGCTCCCCAAGTTCCCCTTCGCGGGCAGCGCCGCGTCAGGCGGACGCTTCGTCGCCCTAGGCAGACTTTGCCGGGCGTATGGTTAATGGCGGGTAAAGGGACTTTAGGGGGAACAATGCGGCCATCGCCGTTGCGACGTGAAAGTCGCGCCACGACGGGCATATGTGGTCCGAAATTTACAACAGACTGCAAAAAGCCACTTTATTTGTTAATCCTCTGTTAGTATTCAGGGCGGCAAATAGTGCCTAGTGGAATTAACCATTCGGCCGATTCCAAATCCATGAGTGGCAGAATGAAGTACGGAGCGCATTGATGTTCGAGACCTTATTCGGCTCGGAGATGCCGCTGGCTGCCCGATTTTTCATTGCCTTTCTCGTGGTGCTGGCGCTTATCGGATTGACCGCGTGGCTCGTGCGCCGCTTCGGCGCAAATCGTTTGGGGAATGCCGCACGCGGACGTCAGCCGCGGCTGGCGGTGATCGACGCGGCGACGGTGGACGGCAGACGGCGTTTGGTGCTCATCCGCCGTGACAATATCGAACATCTCCTGATGATCGGCGGGCCGACTGATCTGGTCGTGGAACCGAATATTGTGCGCGCGGTCGCTGCACGCGACGTGCGGGCCGCTACCGAACCGGTGGTGCGCACCACTTCAACGATTGAAAATGGCTGGCCGTTGCAGCCGGTGAGCGAGCCGGCATCCGTTTCCGGATCCCGTTCTTATCGCCCGGCGGTGACCGAAGAGCCGTGGCTCCCTGCTGAGCCAAACGCGCGTTCGCGTCCGCCAGCCGACAGCCTCACGGGGCTCGCCGCGGAATTGTCGACGCGACTGAGTCCTCCTGACCTTCCGCCGCCGATGGCGCGTCCAGAACCGGCGCCGCGGGTGCAGGTCCCGGCCGCCGAACCTCCAGCGGTGGCCGCGCAGGCCGATCACAACCTCGCAGAAATGGCTCAACAGCTGGAAGCTGCGCTTCGCCGCGCGCCGATGCCGGAAGGCCGGCCCCCGGTGACCGACCCGCTCGCCGGCCAGTCGCCGACAGTCAAGCCTGCCGATTCATTGGTTCGCCCGCACGCACGCGAGCTCAAGACTCGGGTCGAGCCAAAATTTGAATCCAAGCCCGAAGCAAAATTTGACGCCAAGCCGGAACCGAAGTTCGACGTCAAAGCCGAGCCTCGCGCCGAACCGGCGGCAACCCCGGGCAAAAATCTCTACGAAAATCTCGAAGAGGAGATGGCCAGCTTGCTCGGCCGTCCGTCTGGAAAATCGTGACAGCCCGGTCCGACCGCCGTGTCCGTCTCGTGACGGTGGCGGTCGGAGTAGCCGGGGTCCTCCTCGCGACGGCGCCAGCCGCCGCCCAGGACATCAGCGTCAATTTCGGACAGGGCAACGGACTGACCGAGCGCGTGATCCAGATGATCGCGCTGCTTACGGTTTTGTCGCTAGCACCATCAATCCTGGTCATGATGACCTCATTTACGCGCATCGTCGTGGTGCTGTCGTTGCTGCGCACCGCGCTCGGCACGGCTACAGCCCCGCCGAACGCCGTCATTGTCTCGCTGGCGCTGTTCCTGACCGCTTTCGTGATGGGGCCCGCGTTGCAGCGCGCTTATGACACCGGCATCCGTCCGCTGGTCGCTAATGAAATTACCGCCGAGCAAGCCTTCGAACGCGGCTCGCAGCCTTTACGCGCATTCATGCAGAAGAATGTGCGCGAAAAAGACCTCAAGCTGTTTGTCGACATGTCGAAGGAGGCGACGCCGGCCAAACCCGACGATCTGTCGCTGCGCGTGCTGATACCGGCATTCATGATTTCCGAGCTCAAGCGCGCATTTGAAATCGGATTCCTGCTGTTCCTGCCGTTCCTCATCATCGACCTGGTGGTCGCATCGGTGCTGATGTCCATGGGCATGATGATGTTGCCCCCGGTCGTCGTATCGCTGCCGTTCAAGCTGATATTCTTCGTGCTAGTCGACGGCTGGAGCCTGGTCGCAGGCTCGCTGATCCAGAGCTACGGCGCTTAAGGCGAATACACCGCACACATCCTAGCTCTGCATGCCCCAACGGCGCACGGTTCGCGCTTCGATCGACCTGAAGACGACGTTCTCGATGAACAATCCGATCAGGATGATCGAGAGCAGCCCAGCAAAAACATCGGGGATGTTGAGCAGGTTCTTCGCCTCGAAGATGTACCAACCCAATCCGCCCTGACCCGATGTCGTGCCAAATACGAGTTCGGCTGCAATCAACGTTCGCCAGGCGAAGGCCCAGCCGATCTTGAGACCTGCAAGGATGCTAGGAAACGCCGCCGGAATAAGAATTCTCGTTACGAATCCGATCCCGCGCAATCCGTAGTTCTGTCCAACCATGCGGGTTGTAACAGACACGCTGCGAAAGCCGGCGTGCGTGTTGAGTGCCACCGCCCAGAGCACAGAATGAACCAGCACGAAGATCAGGCTTCCCGTTCCGAGACCGAACCAGATCAATGCAAGCGGCAGGAGCGCGATTGCCGGCAGCGGGTTGAACATTGCCGTCATCGTCTCGAGGAAGTCATTGCCAAGCCGGGTATTAATCGCCAGAAAAGTCAGAACCGCGGCGATAAAGACGCCGGTTCCGAATCCCATCAGCAATACTTTGATCGTGAGCGCCGCCCGCGCCAGGATCACGCCCGAGCCGATGCCGTGCATAAGTGCGAGAACCGTGGCGCTGAAAGTTGGCACCAGCAGTTCATTGTCGAGCCAGCGGGCATAAACCTCCCAGCAAGCTGCGATGATCACCAACACAAACAGCTTGCGAAGCCAATCCTGATTGTAGAGTCGCTCGAACGGCGTGAGCGGCTTCTCCACGATGCCGAATTTTTCCTGGCTCATCGGCTCGCGGTAAATCTCGGAACGAAGAGTGGCATCAGTCATGGCTGGCGTCCTCGATCTTGTCGCTAAACAGCATCGTGTGAATCTTCTGGCCTAGCTCCGCGCTTGCCGCAGTTGAGTCCTCTCCCCTCGGCACGCTGTTGATCTCGGCCTTCACCTGCCCCGGATGTGGCGTAAGAAGCAGAATGCGATTACCAATTTTCACCGCTTCTGGAATCGAATGAGTGACGAAAATTACGGTGAACTTGATTTCGTCCCAGAGCGCGAGCAACTCATCCTGCATGCGCACGCGTGTGAGCGCATCGAGCGCGGCAAATGGTTCATCCATCAGCAGAACGTCGGGCTCCATCGCCATGCCGCGCGCGATCGCAACGCGTTGCTTCATGCCGCCGGACAACGTGTGCGGATAGCTGTCGGCAAATTTTGCAAGATTGACTTTCGCGATAAGCCCAAGGGCTTTTTCCCGGGCCGCAGCCCGCTCATATTTGCCGCTTGTTACGAGCGGAAACATCACATTTTGCAGGACCGTCTTCCACGGCAGGAGCTGGTCGAATTCCTGAAACACCATCATCCGGTCGGGACCGGGCCTGGTGACGTCACGGCCATTGAGGCGAATGGTACCCTCGGTCGGATGCATGTAGCCACCGATGGCTTTGAGGAGCGTCGATTTTCCGCAGCCCGAGGGTCCCAGCAGCACAAAACGATCCGAACGAAGAACATTGAAATCCACCCGATACGTCGCAGTCACCAGGTGATCACGGGTCTTGTATTGAAGCGTCACGCCGCGAACTTCGACGACCGGTGGCGTATTTGCGCCCGCTGTCATCGTCAGCGATCCATGTCTTTCCGCGCTTCGGCGGTATCGAGCTTTAGCCCCAGGATCAGGTAGCTCCAGGATTTCCCGTGCGTGTCGAGATTGAGCGAGGCGTTCGCGCCGCCTTCCAGCGCCTCTCCCAACACCAGATTGAGCCCATGCAGGTGTTCAATGATATAGCGGGTCACATTTCCGCGAATGAGCTGCGGGAATTCGCGCTTGAGTCTTTCTGGCGTTACATTTCGCTTGAGCAGTTCGAAATCCTCGGGGTCATAGACCCAGATATTGACGTTCGACGTGTTGCCCTTGTCGCCGGCCCGCGCGTGCGCGATGTCGCGGACTAGGATCCGTTCGTTGCGTCCGCGCGCGTTCACGACACGAAAATCTCGCATGTGGGTTTTACCAGGTCGCGTTCGATCAAGAGTGACTTGGTTTCGACCGCCGGCGTAATGGACCCTCGGAAGCCGCCGCCTCCGGCAGGGCCACAGCACAACAATGATTCAATTTCCCAAAGCATCAACTCGGCTTCATTGCGGTCGGCCGTCCGCAAGGCAACGTGCAGCCTGACATCCTCGCCATCGGTGGACCCTTTTCCAGCTGACGCGAACAGCGAGTTCGCGCCGATCACATCGACCCGGAACGGCGAACTCACCCGATGCACGCCTTTCAGCCTTGCCTCTACGATTTCCGCCGCAAGGCGCCCGCGGGCGCTCGCGGAAGGACCCGCATAACTGACACCAGCCTCGGCCAGAACGCCGGCATCGAAGCCAACCGTGACCTTGAGCCGCTCCGGCCGGTTACGCCCACTGGCATTCGACACCCGCACACGATCTTTACCCAGGTCCTCGAGCACCACGCGGCTGAAATCGGCAGTGACATCAGGCGTAAGATACGACTCCGGATCATGGACTTCGTAGAGCAGTTGCTCTTTCACGGTCGCTTCATTCACGCGGCCGCCGGTGTCGGATAGCTTGGTGATCACGGCACTGCCATCCGCTGCCACCTCCGCAATCGGATATCCGCAGTTGGCAAGATCGGGAACGTCTTTGACGCCGGGGTCGGCAAAATAGCCACCGGTGATCTGCATCCCGCATTCCATCAGATGTCCGACAAGCGTGCCGGCGCCGAGCTTCGCCAAATCGGTATCCAGCCAACCGAAGTGACGCATCAACGGCGCGAGATACATGGACGGATCCGCGAGCCGGCCGCCAATGACCACGGTGGCGCCTGCTTCAAGCGCCGGCAGAATCGCGTCGGCGCCGAGATAGGCATTCATCCCGACGATCGGTCGTTTGATGTCGGCCAGATGGCCCGGTTCGTCCATGAAGGGCTGATCCTTGCGAACGACTTTGCTGACATCGTCGCCCTCGATACAGGCAATCTTCAGCCCGCCAATTCCAAGACCGCGCGCGATATCGCGGGTCCGTTCCGCCGCCGCACGAGGATTCGCCGCGCCCATGTTGCTGATGATCACCGTTCCTGCATCTCGGCAGGCCGGAAGCAGCGCACGCATGCGGCGTTCAAGGAGCGCGTTATAACCGCGACGCGGATCGGCCATCCGGTCGCGATGCGCGAATGCAACGGTGCGCTCGCCAAGACACTCGAGCACCATGACATGCAATTCGCCGCGGCGCGCCAGATCGACGGCGGGCTCTAGGCGATCCGAGGAAAAGCCCGCGCCTGTCCCTATCCGGAAGTTACCGTTGCCTTTGGCCATGCAGCAGCTTTTAGGTCAGTCGCCCTTCAGGCCCGGTATATCGCCGAAGAACAGATCGTCGATCGAAGCCGGTGCTTTTTTGATGGAACCGATCTTTGCCATGAACTGTGCCGTCGCGAAGACCTTTTGCGGCTGCAGGGTATACGCGTAGTCCTTGTCGCTGATCATGACATTGATATCGTCGACTGTATTCTTGGTGTCGTTGACCGCCTCAAGATAGAACTTCGATGCGGCACGCTTGTCCTTGTTGATGAAATCAATGGCTTCCTTTTCAGCGTCGATGAATGCACGATAAGCCTTCGGGTTGGCCTCGCGGAATTTCGCGCTGGTCGTGATCACCAGCGCCGTCGCCGGACCGCCGAGAATTTCATAGCTGGTGGCGATCAGATGCGCGCCCGGTGTCTTTATTTCCTGTTCATAGAATGGCGATGTCGAAAAGTGCGCATTGACCCCGGCTGTATTGTTGATGAAGGCAAGCGTCGCATCGGGGTGCGACAGCGATACCGTCAGCGGATCGAGTTTCGTGTAGTTGTCCTGGCCGAATGCAGCGCTTGCAGCCATCTGCAGCATGATCGCCTGCGTTGAGATTTTCACCGATGGCACAGCGATCTTATCCTTGTCGCTGAAATCCTTGATGCTTTTTACCGCTGGATTGCGCGTTACCAGATAGAGCGGATAGGTCGTCATCGCGGAGACGCCCTTGATCTGCCCGTTGGTCTTGTCCCACAGCGTGATCAGCGACGGCGCTCCCTGCGAGGCGAAGTGGAGCGCGCCGGAAATAAGTCCGTCATTCATTGCCGCCGGACCGGCAACCTTTGCCCATGAGACCTTGATCCCGGGAAGACCGGCCGCGGCCGCGTGCTTCTCGATCAAATGGTTCTTCTCCATCACCATCAACGGCAAGAAGCTCACGCCGTACTGCTGCGCGACTGTGATTTCGCTGACTTCGGCTTTGGCGCTGACTGCAAGGATCGACAGAGCGAAGGCGCAAGCACATGCGCGGCGGATAAGTGCCATGGATGTCCTCCCGAGTTTTTTCGCCGGCTATGCGCGGCGCATTTTTATGGGCCGAGGATAAGGGAGGAAACTCAGCGGGCCAAGCGATGGTTTGCCTTCAGGGGCGTTTGAGACATTCTTTTATGTATCTCCTCCGGTCGAAATAGCCCAATTTCAACGCGCGTGTCTCTCGCTTGCAGTTCTCGCGTTTCGTCAGGACAAGGCGATCGGCCGCTGCGATTTCGCCGGGGCTTCTTGGCTTCGGAGGCGCAGTTTGCGCCAATGCGGGAAAGAGAGCGATCCAGAAAAGCGTGGCGCAAGTGAAAACGCGCAAGAGTCCTATCATCGGCAACCCCTGTCTCTGACGCTTAAGCTCTTCCCTTGTCGGCATCGTACTCGTCCGAACAAAAAGGGCCGCCTTGATATCGTTCGCCAATCGGATCGGGCGCGAGTTTCGCTTGCGCCTCCAGTGCCTCTGCCTGGAAGTCATCCGAGCGAAACTGCGGACGGTAACCGAAACGCTTGGCATTGCTGTTGTCCCACCAGCCTGCCGCGTTGTTGGACGCCCCGTAAAAAATCTCAAAGCGGATGTCGGGATGCTCAAGGCCGATACGAACCAGCTGTGCAAGATCTTCAGGTTTGATCCAGATCGACAGGCGGCGCTTGTCGAGCGGCTTGTCGTTCACATTGCCGATGCGAATGCAAGTGACGCGAAGCCCGTGCTTGTCAGCATAGAGTGAGCCAAGCGCCTCGCCGAAGGCCTTGCTCACGCCATAACGGCTGTCCGGCCGTACAGTCACATCCACACCGATCTTGCGGTCGCGCGGATAAAATCCAACGGCGTGGTTGGAGGATGCAAACACCACGCGTTTGACGCCGGTTCGATACGCGGCTTCGAAGAGATTGTAGCAGCCGACGATGTTGGACTTGTGGATCGTTTCCCAGGGTCCTTCGACCGAATGACCGCCCAGATGCACGATGCCGTCGATCCCAGTGGTGATTTCCTTCACCTGCTCGCAATCAGCGAGGTCAGCTGCAATGAATTCCTCGCCGGGTGCGAGGTCGTTGGGACGGCGGATATCGCTCACGCGAATGCGTGGATAGACGCTTTTCAGCAGTTTGCGCAGGCGCGTTCCGACATCGCCGGCAGCGCCAGTAATCAGGATATGCATTTCGTTTTTCTCGGTTATAGTACCGACAACATCATAAACTGGGAGGGCCGCCAACATGAAGACTTTCGCCACCTTCCTCGCGACGACGATCTTGACGGTCGCGCTTGCGAGTGGGCCGACCGCCGCCCAACAGAAACTCGTCCTCAAGGCCTCGGACGTGCATCCGGCCGGCTATCCGACCGTGGTCGCAGTCGAGAACCTCGGCAAGAAACTCGAGGCCGCCACCAATGGCCGGCTCAGTGTCGGCATGTATCCGTCAATGCAGCTCGGCGGCGAGAAGGAAGCGATCGAACAGGCCCAGATTGGCGCCATCGCCTTCGCGCGTGTGTCGGTCGGCGCGCTCGGACCGGTCGTCGACGATCTTAATGTTTTCAATCTGCCCTATGTGTTCCGCAATACGACGCACATGCAGCACGTCATCGATGGGCCGATCGGGCAGGAACTGCTCGACAAGGTGACCAATAGCGGCAAAGGGCTGGTTGGCCTGTGCTGGATGGATGCCGGCGCGCGCAATTTCTACAACACGAAGAAACCGATCAAGACCATGGCCGACCTCAAGGGCATGAAGGTCCGCGTCATGGGCAACCCGATGTTTGTCGAGATGGCGAACTCGATGGGCGGCAATGGCGTCGCCATGGGCTACGACCAGGTTTTCAGCGCGCTTCAGACCGGCGTGGTCGATGGCGCCGAGAACAACCCGCCAAGCTTCGTGTTCGACAACCACTATCAGGTTGCCAAGTACTATACCGTCGACGAACACCTCATCGTGCCAGAAATGCTCGTGTTCTCGAAAAAAATCTGGGACACCCTGTCGAAGGATGAGCAGACCGCTCTGCTGAAATTCTCCAGGGAGGCCCAACTGGAAGAGCGCAAGCTGTGGGCGGTCTATGAGCAACAGGCCATGGACAAAGCAAAGGCTGCGGGAATCCAGATCATTCAGGTCTCTGACGCCGACAAGAAAGCCTTCCAGGATGCAGTGAAGCCGGTGTGGGATAAATACGGCCCGAAGTACGAGGCAACCGTCAAACGAATCCAGGAAGTGAAGTAAGCAGAGCGTCATGGCCGGGCTCGACCCGGCTATGACTTGCAAGCTTGTCGGCATCAAGCATCACCGCCATCCGGGGGAAATATGGCCGCGTACTTTCGCAAGGCGATGGACGCGCTCTACCTTATCTGCGTGTTTATCGCTGGCACGTCGCTGGTGTTGATCTCGGCGGTGATCCCATGGGGTGTCTACACCCGCTATGTCCTTAACAGCGCCGCATCGTGGCCCGAGCCGACGTCTGTCCTGCTCACAATCTGGCTGACTTTTTTCGGCGCGGCGGCTTGTTACCGACTTCGTTTCCACATGAACGTCTCGTTCTTCGTGAAGCTGATGCCGGCCGCCTGGCAGCGTTTTTTCGATGCGCTGGCAGAACTCGCCATGGTCTTGATGGCGATATTCATGACTGTATATGGCGCAAAGCTTGTCATCACGACATGGCATAACTCGATCGCCGACTTCCCCGGATTGTCTGTCGGGGTGACTTATTTGCCGATTCCGCTTGGCGGCGCGATCCTGTTTCTCTTCGTGATCGAGCGAATTCTGCTTGGTGCGCCGCCGGCGCCGGCAAGTCATCACTGACAGGACGCCGTCATGGACATCGCAGTCCTGCTGCTCACGATGTTCTTCTGCTTCTTCATCGGCGTTCCTATCGCTTACTCGCTTGCTCTAGCGGCGATCGCCGGCTGTTTGTGGATCGGCATTCCGCTCGAGGCGGTAATGCTGAAAATCTCCGATGGGGTGAGCAAAGTTGCGATGCTCACGATTCCTTTTTTCGTCCTCGCCGGCGCAATCATGGCCGAAGGCGGGATGGCAAAGCGCCTTGTCGCGTTCGCCGACGTGCTGGTGGGGTTTACCCGGGTGCGCGGCGGACTCTCGGTAGTGAACGTGCTGGCCACCACCTTCCTGAGCGGCATTTCCGGTTCGGCGGTAGCCGATACGTCCGCAATCGGATCGGTGATGATCCCGCAGATGGAAAAAAGCGGCTTCCCGCGTGTGTTCGCCACCAATGTCACGATCACGGCGTCGGTCCAGGCACTCCTGGTTCCACCTAGCCACAATGCCGTGATCTATTCGCTGGCGACCGGGGGCACGATTTCAATCATCAGCCTGTTCATGGCCGGCGTTGTTCCGGGCCTCCTGCTCGGCTTTTCGATCATGGTGCTGTGCCTGGTAATTGCCTATCGCGACGGCCATCCAAGAGGCACGGCGGTTCCGTTGCGTGACGCGGTCAAAATTACCATCGAGGCTGCCTGGGGTCTGATCACGCTGGTCATCATCCTCGGCGGAATTCTCGGCGGTGTCTTCACGGCGATCGAGGCGGGCGCGGTCGCCTGTGTATGGGCTTTCTTTGTCACGATGTTCATCTACCGTGATTACAGATGGCGTGACTTACCGGCGCTTGTTCATCGCACGTTGCGCACCGTCGCAATGGTGATGACGCTCATCGCCTGCGCCTCAAGCGTCGGTTACGTGATGGCGCTGACGCAAATGCCGGCAAAGATCACGGCGTTCTTTCTCACGATATCAAGCAACAAATACGTTATCCTTTTCCTCATCAACGTATTGCTGCTCATTCTTGGCACGCTGGTGGATATGGCGCCGTCGATTTTGATCTGCACGCCGATCCTGTTGCCGGTCATGGTGAACTTCGGCGTCGATCCGGTGCATTTCGGAATGATCATGATGCTCAATCTAGGCGTCGGCCTCTGCCATCCGCCGGTTGGCGCCATCCTTTTCGTCGGTTGCGCGGTCGGGAAGGTCACCATCGAACAGGTCATGCGTACGATCTGGCCGTTCTATGCCGTCATGTTTGCAGTGCTAATGTTGGTCACGTACGTGCCCGCGCTTTCGCTCTGGCTGCCGGCACTGGTTGTGCCCTGACTTCGCCGCTCCTGGCGGCTAAGATCGCATGCAAAGGAGCCAGCAATGACAACGCCGCCGCGATCCTATCGCGACCTGCACGAGCATCTTGATGCTTTGGAAAAGCGGGGATTGCTGCGTCGGATCGATCGTCCGATCAACAAAGATACGGAAATGCACCCCCTCGTGCGCTGGCAATTCGTCGGCGGCCTGGATGAGGCCGAACGAAAAGCATTCCTGTTTACGAACATCACCGATGGCGAAGGGCGTAAATACGATATTCCGGTCGTGGTCGGCGCCATTGCCGCCAACCCCGACATCTACAGTATCGGCATGTGCGCGCCGCTCGACGAGATCCAGGCCAAGTGGGATCACGCGATCGCCAATCCAGTCGAACCCAACCTCGTGAACCAGGCCGTTTGCCATGAGGTTGTGATTGAAGGTGACGCGCTCAAGGGCGAAGGCAAAGGCCTCGATCGCTTGCCAATTCCGATTTCGACACCCGGTTTTGACAGCGCGCCGACGCTGACCGCAACCAATGTCATTACCCGCGATCCTGAATCGGGTGTGCAGAACATGGGTACCTATCGCGCCGCCCTGAAAGCGCCGGACCGCCTCGTGGTCCGCATGGCGACGCGCGTCGGCGGAGCCGGCGGCTACCAGCACTACCTCAAATATCAAAAACGCGGCGAGCCCATGCCGTGCGCCATCGTGCTCGGATGCCCACCTTATGTCGCTTTCGTTGCTCCGCAGAAACTGCCCATCGACGTCGATGAAATAACGGTGGCCGGAGGTCTCGCCGGCGCGCCGATCAATATCGTGCGTGCACGCACGGTCGATCTTTTCGTTCCGGCGGAATCAGAAATCGTCATCGAGGGCCTGATCGATACCGAATATCTCGAACCGGAAGCACCGTTCGGTGAATCGCACGGACATGTCGCGCTCGAAGAATTCAACATGCCGATGCGGCTCACGGCGATCACCCACCGCAAGAATCCGATCATCCCCTCCTATATCAGCCAGGTTGCTCCGAGCGAATCGAGCGTCATCAAGCGCATCGCCTACGAACCATTGTTCACAGCGCATTTGCGCAATACGCTCGGAATTCGCGGCGTCAAAAAAGTCGCATTGCATGAGCCGTTGACGGGATTGCTTCGCGTCACGGTCGTCACTCTTGAGAAAGGAATGCCGCAGACCGAAGTCTGGCGCGCGCTGAAGGGCGCGGCGTTTTTCAAGGCCGACTGCGGCAAGATCTGCATTGCTGTCAATGAAGACATCGACGTCGACAACGCCGATGCGCTGTTATGGGCAATGGCTTACCGGATGAATCCGATAGTGGACGTCCAGGTGGTGCCGCATCGCGGTCTCGGGCATGGACCCAAGCGGGAGCACGACAAGTCGGAGGACTCCACGCTGCTTATGGATGCGACCATGAAAGACGACATGCCGCCATTGGCGCTACCGAAGAAGCAGTACATGGAGCGGGCAAAAACAATTTGGCAGGAGCTCAACTTCGGACCATTGCGGCCGCAACCGCCGTGGTTTGGCTATTCGCTCGGAGATTGGCTACCGCAATGGGATGACGCCGCACAGCGGGCTGCGGAAGGGCGCTACCGGGAAAACGGCAAGATCAGCGAAAAACTTCGGCGCAAGGGCCTCAAGCCCGAAACCAAATATCGGCCCGACCTGGATAAGAAAGAGTAAGCGTTGCTATTCGGCGGCGCGCTCCGTCGCCGTCAGTGCGCAGACGTTGAATGCCTGTACCGGCCGATGCAAACCCTTGAGCTTCAATTCGCCCGTCGGCTGCACCTCCGCGATGCCTTCGATGGCGCTACAAACCTTTCCGTCGACAAGGATTTGGCCGTCGATTGCCTCCGCGCAAAGCCGGGCGGCCAGATTCACGACCGTGCCAGTCGCTGAATAGTCCAAACGTCCCTCAAAACCGATCTGCCCGAGCGTTGCGTAACCATACGCGACTCCCATGCCGAAACCGATGTCGTGGCCACGTTTGCGCCAGGCGGCTATCAGGCCTTTGATCTGTTCGCGCATCTCGACGCACATCTTTACCGCGCGCAGGGAAGGATCCGGACATTGCAACGGGTCATTGAACAGCACCATCAGCCCGTCGCCGGTGAAACGCTCCACCGTTCCATCATATTTGTGGACGATCGTCCCGAGACACGCATGATACTCGCGGAGAAACGTCATAACGTCTTCAGGCTCGGCTGTTTCGCTGAAACTTGTAAAGCCGCGGACATCGCAAAACACCACTGTGATATCCCGCCGATGGCTCTTGAGAATACTTTCGCCGCCTGATGCCAGAACCGCCTCGGCAATCTGCGGCGACAAAAACCGTTTAAGTCTGCCCATCCGCTCGATTTCCGCCAATTGATCCGCGACACGCTGCTCCAGTGTCTTGTTCCAGACTGCCAGGTCTGCCGCCTGCGCCGTGACACGGTCATGCAGATCCTTGATGCGGAGAACCGACTTGACCCGCGCAACCAAAGCCATTTGATCGATTGGCTTGGTCAAATATTCGTCGGCGCCCGCCTCAAGGCCGGCAACAACATCCTTGCTGTCGGCTTTTGCTGTCACGAGGATAATCGGCGTGAAGGGAAAATTCGCGTCGCCTTTGACTTGTCGGCACACCTCAACGCCGTCTACTTTCGGCATCATGATGTCCAGCAAAACCAGATCCGGGAGGTTGGCGCGTATCGATTCCAGAGCCTCTTCGCCATTGGTCGCCTGGATAAGCTCGTAGCCGTGCCGCTCCAACCGCGTGACGAGAATATCCCGGTTCGTCTCATTATCGTCGACGATCAGAATGCGAGGCGGGTTGTGCATGGCCGACCAGATCGTCCCTACGGCAGGAATTTCTGCACGGTGGCGAGAAGCTTACGCGGACTGAACGGCTTGGTTATGTAGTCATCGCAGCCGGCGTCGCGTGCTTTTCCTTCGTCGCCGCTCAAGGCATATGACGTCACGACAATAATGGGGATGTCCTTGTACGCCGGATCCTTTTTCAGGCGACGCGTTACTTCGTAGCCGTCCATGATTGGCAACTGTATATCCATCAAAATAAGATCGGGACGTTCTTTGGCGACTGCGGACAGCGCCTCTTCGCCGTCTCCCGCTTCCGTCAATTCGTATCCGGCATGGCCAAGCAGATCGCGCAGAATCTGCCGGTTATCTTCCTGGTCTTCGACAACGAGAATGCGCCTGCTCATGCGTCCCTCACCTGACTTTCAACCTTGACCGGCACCATGAACGAAAATGTCGCGCCATGACCGGGCTGCGACTCGACCCATAGCCGGCCACCGTGCATTTCAACGATGCGTTTGGCTATCGCGAGCCCGAGGCCCGTGCCGCCTTTCTCCTTGGTCGTCGAGGAATCGGCCTGCTGAAATTCTTCGAATATTTTCGCCTGATCCGCCTCAGAAATACCCGGGCCCGTATCGCGAACGGCGATCGTGACCGATCCATTCGTGCTGGAAGCCTTGATCGCCACCTCACCACTGTCGGTGAACTTGATGGCGTTGCCCACCAGGTTAAACAGGACCTGGGTGAGCCGCCGTTCATCACCGTGCGCCGGCGGCAGCTCGCTGGCCATATCCACCTTCAACTGAATCTTCTTGTTATTGGCGAGCGATTCGACCGCGCCAAAGACGTTATAGACAACATCTTTCACCGAATAGTCGGCCAATGTCAGGTTAAGTTGGCCAGCTTCGATCTTTGACAGATCGAGCACGTCATTGATTAGACCGAGCAGATGTTTGCCGTTGGCCTGCACGCGATCGAGCGTGGCAAGGGCTTTTGCAGGGATATCGCCATAGACTTTGTCGATGATCAATTCGGTGTAACCGAGAATGGCATTGAGCGGCGTACGCAGCTCGTGACTCATGTTGGCGAGGAATTGTGATTTGTGCTGGCTGGCCATTTGCAGCTCGCGGCCTTTTTCCTCGATCTGATGGAACAGATTTGCATTTTCGATCGCGACCACTGACTGTGCGGCGAAGGTCTGAAGAACATCAATCGTGCCCTTGGAAAACTCGCCGGGCACCTTTCGCCTGACAACCAGCGCGCCAACCGGGCCCTCAACGCTGATGAGGGGAATGAGAAGGCGAGCGCGGTAGCCTGCCCCCAACATAATATCGTTGAGTGCGGAGGGAGGCTCATTCCTGAGGTCGGGAACCTGAACGGGTATCCTCTGCTCGACTATGTGACCAACTGCTTCCGAAAAATCGGCGTGCTGCTGGCTGATCAGAGCTATGAGTTCGTCACTCATGCCCGACGTTGCCCTTAGTTCGAATTCCCGCTTCACCGAATTATGGACATAGATTGCTCCGGCTTCGGTGCCGGACAACTGCACCGCCTTGGCAACAATCGTTTCGAGAACGGTTTTGAGATCCAGCGTGGAATTGACCGCTTGGCTGACCTCGCCGAGTGCACGAAGTTCGCTGTTGGATTGCTCGAGCTCGCGCGTGCGGATTTCGACTTTCTTTTCCAGGTCGGCGTAGGAGTCCTTGAGTCTGCCGGCCATATCATTGAATTGCTCCGCAAGACTCTCCAATTCGTCTCCCGTCTTGATGGTGATTTTCTGCGACAGATCGCCTCCGCCAATCCGCGCGGCACCCTGCCGAAGCGTGCGGATCGGAACCACCATTCTTCGCGCCAGAAATAGTCCCGCCAACATCGCGAGCACGAGTCCGCCTGCGAGCAACATCGCAGTACGTTCGAGCGACTGGTAGAGCGGTGCATACGCCTCGGAAATAGGAAGATCGACAAAGATCAGCCACCCCAGGGGCGAAATGGGGGCATACGCCGTTAGCACACGACGGCCCTGAAAATCATCGGCCTCGCTGACCTGCTCGATGCCACCGCGGTTACCCGCGCGCGCTGACTTGACCTGCTCGAGGCGTGACAAATCGCTGTTGCGCAGGACAAGGCTGATGTCAGGATGCGCAATCAACCTGCCCTGCGCGTCTACCACGTAGGCTCGGCCACGCTCGCCGACCTTGATCTGAGAGACAACGTCCCAAATGAACTTGAGATTGACCTCGGCAATGCTGACGCCGGCGTCACGTCGCGTGCCGGCCAATGACAAGGTCATGTAAGGTTCGGACTCGCGGCGAAAATAAACCGAGCCGTAGTAGATTTTTTTGGCGACCGCTTCGGTGAATTTTGGATCTTTCGAGTAGTCCGCCTGGCTGCCGATGACGTCCATCGCAAGGCGCGAAACCCGCAATTGCTCATGCCCTGTCGAATCGAGTTGAGCGAGCTCGGTGATTGCCGGCACCTGCCGCAACAGCCGCAGTCCGTCGAAACGACGCTGCTCTAGTGTGCCGGCAGACCAGGGCAGCTGGGTCGTCCAGCCAACCTGACTTTCGATTTCCTTGATGAATTGCGCAATCTTGCCGGCAGCGGATTCTGCCTGCTCGCGCTGGATGCGTACCAGTGAATCCTTGTATTCGTTGTAGGAAAACCAGATCTCAAATGCGCCGCTTGAAAGGAGTGCGATCGAAACGACGGCAACAAAGAGGGCAACGTATTTGACGAAAAGTTGCCCCGGCGTTCGCCGGCTGATGCGGCTGAGAGCCCTCCTTATCCGATTGCCTTTGGCGCCGTCGGGCTCCTTCATAATCTTCCGGTCTCCTTCGGTCGCGCGGGGCGCTCAACCGATTGAACTCGGCGAATATTACCACGGTGGACCGCTTCCGGGTGCTTTTAGCCTTCCGCCAACATGCCAGTTTTGGCCCTATACCCCCTATCAGACTGCACTTTCGCCGTTAAGATGGCGGCACATCCTAAAGGGCTGGCCATGAGACGGCGGGGGTTTCTCGGTGTCCTGGGCGCGATCGTCGCGCTCCCGCTCACGGCACGGGCCCAACAGAACGGCAAAACTCATCGCATCGGAGTGCTTGGTGGTGGATCCGCCATAGGTCCATTGGATGTGCGAAGTAAGTCGCTAACGGGCGGGCTTGCTCAACGCGGATTTATTGAAGGCCGCAACATCGTATTCGAGCAACGGTGGGCGGATGGCCGGATCGATCGGCTTGGCGCACTGGCGGCCGAGCTGAAGGCCGCCAAAGTCGATGTTATCGTGACCTTCGGATACCCTGCAGCCCTTGCCGCCAAAGTCTCCGCACCTGAAACGCCGACTGTCATATCCGGAGCGGGTGATCCTGTGGCGACCGGCCTCGTGGAAGGTCTGGCGCGACCGGGCGGCTACCTGACAGGCGTTACCGAAGTCTCCACCGAACTCAGCGCCAAGCGACTGGAGATTCTCAGGGACGCAGTGCCGGGATTGAGTACCGTGGCGATGCTTTGGAATGCTGAGGATCTCGGCATGACCTTGCGCTATCGCTCGGCCGAAAATGCAGCCCAGGTTCTTGGTGTCAAAGTTCAGACACTGGGCGTGCGCGAGCCCAATGACTTTGAGGAAGCGTTCGCCGCGATGACGCGTCAACGACCTGATGCAATCCTGATGGTGTCCGACGCGCTGACAATCCTCAACCGGAAACGCGTTATCGAATTTGCCGCTGCTAATCGTTTACCGACGATCTTCGAATTTTCCGGATTGGTGCGAGAAGGCGGCCTGATGTCATATGGCCCCAACCAGAGCGCGATTGGCGATCGGGTCGCCGATCTCGTTGCCCGAATTCTGCGCGGTGTACGGCCGGCTGACCTGCCGCTTGAATTGCCGACCCGATTCGAATTCGTCGTCAATCTCAAGACAGCAAAGGCTCTCGGGCTCAATTTGCCGCCTGCACTGATCGGCCGCGCCGATGAGGTAATCGAGTGACGCGCTATCTCGATTTCACCACCGCGCCTGATCGCGCGGCTTTGGCAAACGCGGGATTGAACCGGTCGGCTCCTTGTCGGGCTTGACCGGCACGCCCGCCGGTGCTTTCGGCGGCACGGGTGATGATCCTGCATCGCGTATCGGTGGCCCACCCTTTCCTGCCGGATTTGGCTCGCCCGCATTCGCCGCCGGAGTATTCGGCTTGTCGACTGCGGCGCCAGGCCCAGACCCACCCTCCGTCGCCGCGCCGGCTGGTGAAATAGCCGATGCTTCAGGATAACGCGTGCGCAGATCGTTCAGGAACGGGTCCAACGTATCGACGCTGGCAATCTTCTTGGCGATATCCTGAAACTCCGTGCCGCTGGTGCCGATCGGCGCCGTCACCACCTCGAACGCACGGCGCTCGGGACCATCGGCAAATTTCGACTGATATTTCTCGCGCAACCGCGCCACGCTGATCGTTTCCTCACTGAGCGCATAGGCAATTGCCGCGCGCAAAATGTCGGATCGCTCGGTATCGTTCAGCGGCGGGAATTCACGCCACCGGTCCCCATAGAGCAGTTCGATCTGTTCGCCCGCCTCCCGCCAGCGCCGCGCCGCCCACAAGATATCGGCCCGCAGCCGTATCGCTTCCCGGCTGTTGACATTAGTGATCAATTCCATCGCCAGATCGTGCCGTCCGAGATTTGACATGGCGCGCGCCTCAAGCAGCAGGCGCTGGTCGCGCAGGTCATTCGACAAATCTGCGACGCGGGTGTTCTGCAAGGCCGCGAGCGCGCGATCCGGCTTGCGGTTCATAAGGTAGACGACCGCCAGACGAGCCGCGACCTGTGCACGCGCTGCCCCCTGCAGGCGGTGATCGACCTGGTGCTGAAGCAAGTCCGCGGCCTGGTCGAGCAGATCGACCGAAACGAGACGGTCGGAGAGCCTGCGGATCATTTCATCGCCGCGCCTTCCGATTGGCGTCAGTTCGCGGAAATCATAAAACAGGCCAAGCGCCTCAATCGGGGGAAGGGCCTCCCCTTTTCCCCCAAGAAACAGGCTCTCGAATGTAACGGCCGCCTCGTCCTGAATCTTCCGGGTCATATCTGAATTGGGATGCGCGAGAAGCGCCGTGCGCATCACATGGAAGGCATCCCGGTAGCGGCTGTCCTCAGTATAGAGATGGGCCAGCAGCTTTAGACCTTCCGTTTCGGTTTCATCGCCTCGCCAGACGGTCGTGAGCGTTTCAAGGTCATTGATGACGTCCTTGCGTGCCATGCCGCCTGTCGCAAACGTGAGCACGATTTCACGCAGTCGCCCCTGCGCGGCCGCGCGCCGATCGTTGGAAAGAGCCGCGGCGCGATAGCTGGCAAGCGCGTCCTCGGCCCGCCCCAGACCCTCGTAAAGCCGGCCAATCAATACATTGAGCGTTGGCTCAAGTGCGGGCGTTACACCAACCGTCTCGAACTCGTTGGCAAGCCGCGTGGCGTTGTTGAAATCGCGCACCTCTATGGCCGAACGAAGCGCCTCTTTCATTGCCATGCGCTGGAGTTCGACCGGCAAGGCACCGATCGCAGCGCCGACCGTCTTGAAGATGTCGCGCGCCTCCGCCCACCGGCCCTGGCGGGCAAGGGCGATGGCGCGCCAGATCGGCGCGTCCTGCTGATTGCCAACCTGCGGCTTGTTCAATTCCTTAAGCGCCTCTTCCGGCCGATCCAGCATGACATCGGCGACGGCTGTAAGCACGCTTCCGGTCACGTCTTCAGTTCCGCGCTGATCGGAAAGCGCTACATCGAGAACGGCCTTGGCTTCCGGTGCCATGTCCTTGGCAAGGTAGAAGCGCGCCAGATTTAGTCTTGCCTGCCGCCGTTTCATCATCGGCGCAGCGGCTGCCAGGCCGATCAGTTCGGATTGGCGGGCATTGAATTGTGCGTCGCGGTCGAAACCCCAGAGCTGGGTGTCAAAGGTGTAGGCGCGATAGTTGACGGCAACTTGTTGCTGGCCAAGCGAGGTCGCCGAGAGCGAAAGTCCGGCCGGCCGGCTGATCGTAATCTTGTCGGCACTCAATTCCGCATCGAGGTCGTCGGCGATGGCCTGAATAACCACGCCGTGCGTGGACGGCAGCGCGCGGAGTTCAACGAATTCCTGGATTTTGAGAAATCCGCGAGCCGGTCCGAGCGCGGTGATCACCATTAGCTTGTCGCCGACATCTGGATCGTTGATGTTGTGAATGGTCCGCGGACCTTCGAACGGAACCGCAAGACTTGCCCTGCTCTTTCCGACAATACTGCGCGCAATGCCGAGGGGTTGGGTGGCCGTTTTTGCGGTATCCGCAATCGTAACGATCCAACTTGGGCCGTCAGCTTGCAGGCTTGTCATGCGCGGCCGAGCCAACTTGATGCGCACGATTCCCGCGCTGTCGCCCGCGCGCTCATATATCGATTCACGCACAAGCTCCCCATGGTCTTTTTTTAGCGCGGCAAGGTCGATAGGCGCTGCACTGTCGAAGACCAGCCATAATGTATCGGCGCGGTGAAACACCGCCGCGGGCGTCGGCACCGCAAATGGAAGTTCGAGGCGAATGCTGTCGCCAGATTCATAGACCCTGACAACGACCGCTGATTTCGGATCGGCTGCAGGCCGCGTGGACGCGTCCGCTTCGGAGTATTTTTGCGGGCTTGGAGTTGCGGCAGGAGGAGCTGCAGGTGCGGGCGGCGGCGTCTCGGTAGCCGGAGCGGCCGTTTGCGGAGCGGCGGCGGCCTGCGCCGGCGCGTCTACGGGTGGCGGGGACTGAGACGCTGGCAGCTCGGCTGGCACGAGTGATGGGGGTACGGCGGCCTGTTGTGATGTGGCTGGCATCGGCGCAGGAGCGGGCTGCGCTTGCTCGGCCTCCTTTGCCGGCGGTGGCGCAGCCGCCGGTGACGCGGCGGCCGGCGGTTTCGCTATCTCCGCCTTTGGCGCCGGCGTTTCCGCTTTTGGCGCCGGCGCATCTTTTGGAGGCTGGGGCGACGACGCCGGCTCTTTCGCGGGCGCAGTCTCCGGTGCCGAAATCTTCGGTGCGCTTTCCGCCGCCGCTGCCGGCTTTGCCTTTTCCTCTTCCGCTTTCTTGGGCTTGGCGCCGTCGAGGCCGATATCAATCACGATGTTGCGGTCTTCACGGAAGGCACGGACATTCGGTGTGCCGTTGAGCGTAAAGACGACGGTGACTGAATCGAAATCAACTTCGGATTCGATCGATTTTAACGTCGGCGGGAGCGAGGCCTTGGCATCGGCCAGATCCCAGTTGACCTGCTGATCGAAATTCAGCGTGAGCCTGCCGTCGGCGCGTTCCGGGACGACGTTCACCGTTCCCGGCATTGCAAATGTGTAACGGATAAAGGTCGGTTGGCTTGCAACTTTGACGCGGACGAGCGGCGGCTTTTTTTGCTTTTCCTCTGCCTGTTGCTTATGCAACTGACGTTCGGCCTCGCGCGCGCGCCGCACAAGTTCGTCGATAACTTCCTGCGGCAGCCCAGGCATCGGGCCTTTCCAGGTATCCGGCAGGAGATCGACATAGAGCCGTTCGGAAGCAACAATTGTATTGACCTTCGCCTTGCGATTCAGTGCGATGCGGATCGCGTTTCCATCTGGATCCCGCCGCGCCGCGCTGATGTACTCGCCGGCATTCACACTGAGTTTTTCGACAGCAACCGATACTGGCTTGTTGAAGCTGATGACAATGATGGCGCCGGTTACCCGCGTCGTCGCTTCGACCCCCTCGTCAAACTGGAACATCAGCCGCACAAAGCCGCCATCGGCTACGGCTTTGACCTCGCCCTTGATCGGCTCTTCAGCGCGGACCACGCCAAGCGGGATCAGCACCGCAAGCACGAGCGCGAAAACAGCCAACCACCCGCGGCAGATAGCCTGCCACTGAGGACATCTGAACGTGCGCGCGAGCAGTCGCTTCGGCCTGAATGGCAAAAACGTCATGAGCGTTTCCAACCGGCAAGAAGGCCGGTCGCAACAGCGTAAGGATGGGCGTTTAACGTTGCGTTAAGTATGCGCGCCGTAAGGACCTTCGACCCAAGGCGGCGTTGCCTTCGCCGATTGAAACCAAACGTTAACCTAAACTTCATACCCGCGCCGCTAGGCTTGAGCGGTTGGGGCCATCCTTCTCAAAGCAGCTGCCTGATGTGCGGAATCGCTGTCGCAATTGACTGGCCCGACGCTGAACTCACTGTCCAGAAACTCATTCAAGACATTCAGCATCGTGGAGACGTGACCGATCCGATCACGTCGCTGCGCAAAAATACCACCATGGCCACACGCCGACTCCGAATCGTCGATTCCGAGCGGGCAACGCAGCCGCAACTCTCATACGACGGGCGGATCGCCGTCTGTCTCAACGGTGAAATCTATAACCATGCTGAGCTGCGACGCGAGCTCTGCCGTCTCGGCGCGTCTTTCAGAACGGAATCTGACACGGAGGTGCTTGCGAATGCCCTTCAACACTGGGGCCCGCAAGCTCTTGAACGTTTTGTCGGCATGTACGCCTTCGTCGCCATCGATATTAAATCCGGTGAATTTCTGGCGGCCCGCGACCCATTCGGCGTCAAGCCACTTTATGCCATCCAATCCGGCAGCAGTTTCGTATTCTGTTCAGAAATTCGACCGCTGTTAAAAGCGATCCCGGCGGGCGATGTCCTCCTTGTGCCGCCCGGCTATATGGTGGGCAGCACGGGCTGCGGCCGCTACAAATCCCCCGTGTATCCTCGCAGCGATCTGCCCGTTCAACATGACCCCGTCAAACTGGACGCATTGTTGTCCGAAGCGGTGCGCGCGCGCCTGCCAATCGATTTGCCGGTCGCAACGTCATTCAGCGGTGGAATAGATAGTACGTTGATCACTCACTACGTGCGGCAGTATCGTCCCGATGCTTCGGGCTACTTTGTCGGTGGCGCGAATGCACCCGACTACCCGTTCGCAGCTGAGTATGCCGACGTGACCGGTCTCGATTTGCGGGTCGTGAAGTTCGAACCGGACAGCGAAGAAGTTTTCGGTGCCCTTAAACATGTCATCGAGGTTACCGAATCTTTTGAACCCAATTTGGTCCGCGGGGCGGTGTGCTCACTCATGGCTGCCGAACAGATGCATCGCGATGGCTACCGTGTTGCCCTGTGCGGGGAAGGCGCAGACGAGCTGTTCTGTGGATACCCACCGCTGGAATTGAGCTTTGGCGGTGGCGGGTCGGACGGCCATGCTCTTCGGGACGAGTGTTTACTTTTGATGAGCCGGGTGAGTTTGCAGCGCGTGGACCGCTGCGCGATGCGCTATCAGGTGGAGATGCGGGAGCCTTTCCTCGATCCCGCTGTGGTCAAATATGCGCTTGCGCTCGATCCCAGCGCGCTCGTACAGGAAATCAATGGTTATCCGCGAGGAAAAGCACCGCTTCGAGATATCTACAAATTGCATTCCGAGTTGCCCCAATCAATCAGCGACCGTACAAAAATTCCGTTCGGAGAAGGCGCTGGACTCGACGTCACGCCACAAGACTCGTTTTGGAAACATCGCTTCAACGAAGAAATTTCCGATCGGGAGTTTTTTGAAGGGCGTATCGAGTTTGCCGACTTCAAGATTCAATCGAAAGAGGAATTGTTCTATATCCGCTGTCTCACCGAAACGATGGATATAACGCGCGTCCCGCATTTGCGCGACCGCGCCTGGATTTCTTATTCGGTCAACCAAAACCGAGAGAAGCTAAAAGCCTACTCTCACTTCAGCCTGTAAATTCGAATCAATATCTAACCCGACCCAGGCTTAAGCGGGACGTCTATTTTTGACCCCAAACGGGCATGCAAACGTGCACATCTCTGCTTTTGACCCAAAGCGAACATCGGCAAACAGTTCGCATGCGGGACGAATCAGTTCAAAAAATGCTTAGCATCACGTCCGCTCGGAGCCCGTTTCTGGAATCCCGGCCAAGGGAAGGCTGCCGTCCACGTAGTCGCAGCAACTATGACTCAAAAAACACACGACGCACTAATTGAACTGCTTGAGCCAAATCGTCTCACGAGCGTGGTCGATATTGGCGCCAACCCGTTTGAAGGTGATCCGCCTTATAAACGGATGCTACAGCATCGCATGTGCCGTCTCATTGGCTTTGAGCCGCAACCGGATGCGCTGGCACATTTGCAATCTTCTAAAGGCGATCTGGAACACTATCTTCCATATGCTGTTGGGGATGGCGGAAGTGGCACCCTCAGGATCTGTCAGGCGTCAGGAATGACCAGCCTTTTCGAGCCCGACGAGAATATACTGTTGCACTTTCCTAAATTTTCCGAGTGGGGGCGCGTTGTTGACCAGATTCAGATTGCGACCCATCGCTTGGATGATATCGCTGAGATCGATGTAATTGATTATTTGAAAATCGATGTCCAGGGATCTGAGTTATCGATTTTTCAAAACGGACACATGCGTCTGAAAAAAACTTTAGTTATTCAAACGGAAGTGTTGTTTTTGGCCATGTATAAAGGACAGCCGCTCTTCGGAGATATCGATCTTGAGCTGCGTAAGCTTGGTTTCGTTCCGCACATGTTTGTCGACATCAACAAACGAATGATTACGCCGATGGTGAGCCCCAATCCATTTGCAGCCATCAATCAAATGCTTTTTGCCGACGTTGTCTACGTTCGTGATTTTACGAAAGCGGCTGAAATGGACAGCGAGCAACTAAAGCACCTTGCCATCATTTCGCATCATTGTTACGGATCTTACGATCTCGCCATGAACTGTATTTGTCACCTGGTTGGAAGAAACGCGGTTACAGCAGACGCGCAAAACCGTTATCTCGAACTACTTCAGAACGCGTCGCACGCTAAAGCAAAATCGGCCTGATCGCGTGTCCCCACACGCTTGCAAACGTCTGCTTTGGAGGTACAGCGGACTCAGCCGCCGGTCGGTTTGCCTTCGATCTTCGGTAATTGATCGGGATTCTGGGATTTTTGCTGGTTATTCGACCGATTGGCCAGTTCGACAGTCAGACGCTCGGCATTTTCCGGCGTCATCTGCGCCATTATTTCCGACATCTTCCGCGGATTGATCTGGGTAGAAACTTCCACGAGGATTCTCAGGTCAAGCCGGTCGAAAATACGCGCGGCATCCTTGGCCTTCATATTCTCGTACATTGTGACGACGTTTTTGAAACGCTCCGTACCGATCTTGTCGCGCGTGCCCAACGCCGTGTTGACACGGCCTTCCGTATCCTTGAGTTCGGTGACCTTTTCCTCCAGACGCTTCTCTGCCGCCTTCAAAAGGCTTTCGCGCATCTCAAGTTCGCGGTTGCGGGTCTCAAGCTCCTGACGGCGCGATTGCAGGCGTTCAAGCACCGCCCGCTCTCCCGGCGAGGCAATACGGCCCGGCTCCAGAGGGATCGCCGCGCCCGCGACCTCTAGTTTCGTCGGATCCGGCGGCTTGTCGGTCACCTTGAGCGGCGCCGGCGCACTTGCCTTATCCTCGGCTGGCGGTGCTGCTGCTCCCGACGAGCCCGTGATGTCCCCGCCCTGATCGAAGTTGAACATCTTCCGCGCCCAGGCTTGCTTCAAGTCATCGGAGATATTCGCCTGGTCGCGGGCGGTCCGCGGATTTTCCTGCGTGCGCTCCGGTGTCGCGACCTCAACTGGGCTCTTGTAGCGCGCCTGCATCCTTTCAGCGAATGTATATCCGCCGTCGAACACCAAACCTGACACCTTGAGCGCGAGCAGGCTGATCGTGGCAAACAGCACGATGGGAATCAGCCGCACATCTCGCACCAGGCGGATCATGCGGCTTGGCCACTCAGCCGTGTGCGGGTGCGATCGGCAAATGCCTGCGCGGCGGCGGCCACCGCCTTGGCGTCCTGCACGGACGGCGGCTCACTGGCGGGCCGCGAGACGGCAACGATGCGCGCCAGCCGCGCCAGCAATTGGTTGCCTGCAGTGACATGCAGGTCAAGCTCCCCGGCAAGCTGCTCGCCCCGTTCAAGCCGAATGCGCAAGGTCTGCTCACCCTCCTGCATCGTTACCTTCAAACCGGCGATGGCGCGGTCGGCAATTTCGGTAGCTGTGACCAGTTCCGAGATCGTTGCGCGCAGCGATTGCTCATCGGCCTTCAGCAAACGGAGTTGCTTGTTGAGCCGGACGCAATACAGGATCGTGAGCAATAGCAAAGTCGAGACCATCGTCTCGACCAAAAAACCGTAGGTGGAGCTCACGGTACCTCCAATGGCGTAGTCGTGGTTGCTGTTTCGTCGGCTTTTTCAAACATAGCGAAGGTAGTGCGCGGCTTGCGCAACGGCTTGGCGACTCGGACGGCGACACGATCGCCGACCCGTCCCATGCGACCTTCGGTGAGTGTGATGTCCCCACAGCGCACGGTGACCATTGCCTCCGGCTTGAGCTCGAGCATGAGCGTGTCGCCGACGTTGAGGCCCATCATGCGTCGCAATGGCAGCTGCGCTTCGTACAACACGGCGTCGACGCCAATCCGCGCTTGTCCGATTTCCGTGGCGAGATGGCCTTCCCAGATGGGATCGCGGCCGAATTTCTCGCCCATGAACATCTGCAGCAGGACTGCACGGATCGGTTCGATCGTCGCATAGGGCAGCAACAATTCGATCGTGCCGCCGCGATCTTCCATATCGATGCGAAGGCGGACCAAAATTGCCGCGTTGGCCGGCCGTGATATTGCGGCAAACCGCGGATTTGTCTCGAGTCGATCGATGTTGAACTTGACCGGCGACAGCGGCTTGAAGGCAAGCTCGGCATCCGCCAGCACAACCTCGATCATGCGCTTTACCAGGTTGGTCTCGATGGTCGTATAAGGGCGGCCTTCGACCCGGATCGTGCTCGTTCCGCGGCGGCCGCCGAGCAAAACGTCGATGATCGAATAGATCAGACTCGAATTGACTGTCGTGAGACCGAAATTGTCCCATTCTTCCGCCTTGAACACCGCGAGGATCGCCGGCAGCGGGATGGAATTCAGATAGTCGCCGAAACGAACCGACGTGATGCGATCCAGAGAAACTTCGACGTTGTCGGAAGTAAAATTGCGCAAGCTGGTCGTCATCAATCGCACAAGGCGATCGAAAACGATTTCCAGCATCGGCAAGCGCTCATACGAGACCATTGCCGAGTCGATGATGGCTCGGATACCGGAATTGTCGTTGAGTGAGACGTCGGCGAGACTAAATCCGAGCAGGCTGTCGATTTCTTCCTGATTAAGGATCCGTTCGGCGCCGCCCTTGGCTGATTGCAGGCCGCCACCGTCGGTCATCGACGTCCACTGCGTGGCAGTCTCTTCGGAACCCGGAACGGCCGCTGGTTCGGCGCTCGTGGGCGCTGCGTTCGAGTCAGATTCCAGCGCCAGGCCCCACTCGGCGGCGAGTGCGTCTTGGTCGACTTGGTCTTTGTCTTTTGTGGCCATTGTGTGCGGTCGCCGATCTCTACGGAATCGTCACTGGACAACGATCTCCTTGAACAGAACGGCTGTGACGCGATTTGGGGCGACTGCGGAATTCACCCGGCGCGTCAATTCTTCCTTAAGCCGATAGAGACCAGCCGAGCCGTCGAGATCGGTCGGCCGCAATTCGCGCAGATAGGTTTGGAATGCATCCATAACTCTTGGCATCAGCGGCTGGATCTGCGGCACAAGCGTCGCATCCGGGAGTTCAAGCACGATCTTGACCTTCAGATATTGGGTACGGTCATTCCCGGCGTTCGATAGATTGACCAGCACATCGGGCAGATCGACGAAGGTTGCCGGTTTGGCGGCGACCTGCGGTTCCTTATGACCGGATCCGGCGAAGAAAAAATAGGCGCCACCGCCACCACCCGCGACCACAAGGAATCCTGCTCCGCCGATGATCATCCATTTCAGAGATGGCAGCTTGAGCTGCGGCAGCTTGAGAAAGCCAAATAGCTTTTTCCCTGCAGGCTGTTCGCTTTCGCCTTCCGGCTTTTCGTTTTCTTCTTCTTCTTCGGCGTCCGCTGGTTTTGCCTTGGCTGCCATAGTTGACCCCCGTTCGCGACTTTGGGCGGGACGGCTTGCGACGTCTTTTCGGCCAAACATCGCGGCCGCGCGATCGCGCGCCCCTTGAATTCGAAGGTAGGTCCGTATGGTTAACAGATACTTTCCCGGCCGCGTCCGACCGGAATCTTTTGCCGGGTAACCTCCCCGTATGGTTTTTTTTGCCCGCGTAAGCCAAGACAGTTTTACGCTAAAACATTGATTTATCTTACCTTTTCAAGTTGGCACGGCGGCTGCACCAATCAGCGCGACGCAATGGGCTTGGGAGAGCTTGCGGCGTCGTACGCGGACCAAGGTCGGCCTCGGGAGGGCCGAACCTTGCCGAACTTCAAGGGGAGTTACCGATGCAGAATGCACTTCTGGTCGGACTATCGCGCCAAGTCGCGCTGTCGCGTGAATTGGACGTGGTCGCCAACAACGTCGCGAACCTCAACACCACCGGATACAAAAGTGACGGCGCGGTATTCCAGGAATACATCAGCCCGACCGCGAGCGCCGATAATTTTCTGGCGGCCGACCGTCGTGTGAGCTTCGTCCAAGATCGCGCAACCTGGGTCGACATGAGCCAAGGGCCATTGGAACGCACAGGCAATCCATTGGACGTAGCGATCGACGGACGCGGTTTCCTCGCCGTGCAAACGCCGCGCGGCGAACGTTACACGCGCAACGGCGCACTCCAGATCAACAACAATGGAGAGCTCGTCACCAGCGAGGGCTTTCAGGTTCTCGGCGGGTCCGGACCAATCACCTTTCAGCCCAAGGACCGCAACATCACCATCAGCGAAGACGGCACGATCAGCGTACGCGAAGGAAATAACGCCGCGACTGAATCACAGCGAGGGCAGCTGCGCATCGCATATTTCGCACAGCCCGGTCTGCTGCAAAAGGATGGTTCGAGCGTTTTTGTGGCCCCGGCAAATGCCGCTCCGCAAGACGAGAAACCATCCGCGCGTGTCATCCAAGGCACGATCGAAAAATCCAACGTTCGTCCGGTAGCGGAAATGGCGCGCATGATCGAAGTAACGCGTACGTACACCCAGATCGCCGCGACGTTGGCGACGCAGGCCGATCTGCAGAAAAACGCAATCGACAAGTTGGCCGAAGTACCGGCCTAGCGTGTTGGGGAGATAGTCAATGCGAGCACTGCATACCGCTGCGACGGGAATGATGGCCCAAGAACTTAACGTTCAGGTCATCTCGAACAATATCGCCAACATGCGGACGACCGGCTACAAGCGCCAGCGGGCTGAATTTCAGGACCTGCTCTATGAGCACGTCACCCGTGTAGGCACGCAAACGTCCTCGCAAGGCAACATCCTTCCCGCCGGCATCGAACTCGGTTCCGGCGTCAAGACAGTCGGAACGCCGCGATTGATGAGCCAGGGTGAGCTCACGCAGACGAGCAAGGATTTCGATGTCGCCATACGCGGTGAAGGTTTTTTCAAGATCTTGCTGCCTGACGGTCGCACCGCATACACGCGGGATGGATCGTTTGAACTGGACAACCAGGGACGTTTGGTGACCGCGCAAGGCAATCTTGTGCAGCCCGGCATAACGATTCCACAAAACGCAATATCGACGACCATCAATTCGCAAGGACAGGTGCTTGTCACTGTCCCCGGGTCCACCTCGCCCAGCCAGGTTGGTCAGCTCGAACTTGCGATCTTCGTCAACAAAGCCGGTCTGCAGAGCATGGGCGACAACCTCTATCTGGAGACACCCGCCTCCGGCGCGCCGCAAAACGGCAATCCGTCAACGGAGGGCTTCGGCAACCTGCAACAGGGCTACCTGGAACAGGCCAACGTCGAGGCCGTGAGCGAAATTTCTGATCTGATCGCCGCGCAACGCGCGTACGAAATGAACGCCAAGGTCATCACGGCCGCGGACCAGATGCTGTCGACCACCTCCAACTTGATGCGCTGAGGATTTGCCATGATCCGTCCTCTCATTGCCGCACTGTTAGCGCTAGCGACCGTCAGCGCCGTCAACGCGCAGGTCGCGAGCCCGACCGAACCGCAGCGACCGACACTGAAATCGGAAGTCATCGTCAACAGCGACATTGTGCGCATCGGCGATCTAATCGAGAACGCCGGCATCGTCGCGACTGTCCCGATCTTCCGTGCCCCCGACCTCGGCTACACTGGCACGGTCCCGGCGGAAGCGGTGCTCGACGCTGTCCGCAACCACGCCTTGATCGGGGTGGAGACCGGAGGCGTGGGGGAAGTTGTCGTCACGCGGGCAAGCCGCACGATTCCGGTGAAAGAGATCGAAGCGGCGATTACGCAGATGCTGTCCGCACGATTCGATCTGGGCCCGAGCAAAGACATTGTGGTGCATTTCGCGCGCGACCTGCGAACGACGTACGTCGAACCTTCCGCCAAAGGCCAGCCGCGCGTGACGCACATTGATTTTGATTCCTACAGCGGACGTTTCGAAGCCACGCTCGAAATCCCCACGAGCGCCGGCAAACGGAGCCTGGTGCAGCTTTCCGGACGCGCCGTGGCGACGGTCGAAGTTGCAATGGCAGCACGGACGATCGACCGCGGAACAACGTTGAGGGATTCGGATGTGGTGATGGAGCGACGACCGCGAACCGACATTGGCCGGGACTTTGTCACCAGCCGGAATCAGGCGATCGGATTTGCGGCCCGCAACGGCCTGCAACCGGGCCGGCCGATCCGCACCGTCGATCTAACGAAACCGGACATCGTCCAGCGCAATGACGCGGTCACCCTCGTCTATGAAGCGCCGGGCCTCGTGCTGACAATACGCGGCAAGGCCGTGGAAGGCGGCGCCGAAGGTGATGTGATCAGCGTCCTGAACGAGCAATCCAAGCGCACGGTACAGGGAACTGTTGTTGGTCCCGGGCGCGTCAATATCAGCAGCCTGTCGCAACGATTCGTCGCCAACAACAGCAATGCCGACACACGTTGAAGATATACATGCAGCAATGCGTGAAGGGAACACGAGCTCAAGTTTCGACCCGGTTCAACAAAAGTACGGTCTCAGTCCTCTAGTGGTGAAAGCAAGGTTATGAAAGTCGTCATGGTTGTGCGTCACGCGGTTCTCGCCGCGCTGGCAAGCGCTCTGCTTAATGGTTGTGCCGCATTCGATCGCGTAAGGACGATTGGTCAGCAGCCGCCTCTAGCGGCTGTCGACAATCCGACCACGCGGCCCGGCTATAAGCCTGTTCAAATGCCCATGCCGGCGGCGCAGCCGGCGGCATACAATCCAAATTCTCTTTGGCGCAACGGTTCGCGCGCATTCTTCAAGGATCAGCGCGCGCATCAGATCGGCGATATCCTCACTGTAAAAGTGAACATCACCGACAACGCCAATATCGACAACGAGACCAAACGCAGCCGGGCGATGACGGAAGACTCCGGGATTACAAACTTCTTCGGCAAACCTAAAGTTCCGATCATGAATACCCCGGTGCCGACGCGCATCTTCACTTCGGATTCCAACACGACGAGCGACGGCAAAGGATCCGTCGATCGTACGGAAAATATTCGTACCAACGTGGCGGGCGTCGTCACGCAGGTGCTGCCCAATGGGAATCTGGTGATCGAAGGCAAGCAGGAAATCCGCGTCAACTTCGAGGTGCGCGAGTTGATTGTTGCCGGCATTGTGCGTCCGGAGGACATCGAAAGCGACAACACGATCGACTCAACCAAGATCGCGCAAGCCCGCATTGCTTATGGTGGCCGCGGCCAGCTGTCGGACATGCAGCAGAACCGTTACGGCGAGCAGTTGTTTGACGTGTTCTTGCCGTTCTAGTCAGTTGCGTGAGTTTATGTCCTCCCGCGCCGTTTTTCGCATCGCGCGAGCGTAGACGGCGTCAATGACGCGGTCTCCGGCTGCTCCCCGGCCGGAGACCGCGTGAGTTTTTCGGCGGCAAAAGAAAATGCCCGGCTTCATGCCGGGCATTTTTTACAACGAAAGGAATTTTTTGGCTCTCAGTCGTCGCGGTAGACGCGCTCACGCCGCTCATGCCGCTCCTGCGCTTCGACGGACAGCGTCGCAATTGGACGAGCTTCCAGTCGGCGCAAAGAAATCGGCTCGCCGGTTTCCTCGCAATAGCCGTAGGTGCCATCGTCGATCCGCGTCAGCGCCTCGTCGATCTTGGCGATGAGCTTGCGTTGCCGGTCACGCGCGCGCAATTCGATGGCGCGATCGGTCTCGGATGATGCGCGATCGGCAAGATCCGGGTGATTCTGATTTTCCTCCTGGAGGTGCTGTAGCGTTTCCTTGGCTTCCTTGAGGATGTCTTCGCGCCAGGCCAGCAACTTCACGCGAAAATATTCGCGCTGGCGCTCATTCATGAACGGCTCTTTGTCCGACGGCCGATAGTTTTTGGTTTTGGCCAACATCCCTCCTACTCCCTGCTTCTTTTGTTATTGGGCGGCGTGATGTTTCGCCCTGTCTGCGCGGCAGGCTTATATACGTCCGCCAACCGGCGGACAACATCCGATTGGCATCCGCGTTTTTGCCCGATTTTGTTGACAGCTCAATGACTTCCGGCCGCGCCGGGAGGCGGAACCTTTGGGCCGCTTGAACTAGCGGATTCCGGCCTTTGCCAACTCGACGGCGACCCGCAGGTCGATCTCGCCGAGGACCGCATCGACGCCTGCGTCACCCGAGGCGTCGGTTAACCCTTCGGACGCCACCTTCAGGCGCGCGAGGGTAGATTGATTCACGCTGCCATCGAGCAGCCCGAGCTTAAGGGTATCGAGAAGGTCGAGCGCATTGCGGCCCTTGGCAACGGCACGTTTCTTACGCTCCGTCGGATCTTCCACGCCCTGCAGGGCAATCAAGGCGTCGACAGTAGAGATTGCGCGTAACGAGCTGGCAGCGGTGGATCCCCGGGGCGTCTCCTGCTCATCGACGGTAAAGGTGCCGCTTGCCGTGCGGCGCGCTGGCACCGGCGTTACCGCCAGCGCGGTTCCGTTTGGTCCATAGATGCGCATGGCGATTGGCTCCCCCACCAAGTTCGCTCGGTTCCCGAGTACCTGAAACTGAGCCGGTATGGTTAATCCCCGGTAAAGAACCCGGCAAAATTTACCGCACCGGTGCGTTCGTGCCCAATCGCCGGCCTCTAATTTTTAAACGCCATCCCAAAAATCCAAACACTGCCAGCGCCTTGAGGGTGCCCACGGCCTTGGCACGCCGTTCGCATAAGCAATTGCAGTCAGACGTCACATTGGGGAGCAGTGATGACGAGGACTTTGTGGTTCGTATTGGCAGTGGCTTTGGTGTGCTGCGTCCCGGCTGGCGCCGGGGCGACGTCGCGCATTAAAGATCTGGCCAATATCGAGGGCGTACGGCAGAACCAATTGATCGGCTATGGCCTGGTGGTCGGATTAAACGGCACCGGCGACACCCTCAACAACATCCCCTTCACCAAACAGTCTCTCACCGCAATGCTCGAGCGGCTAGGTGTCAACATCCGCGGCCAGACCATCCGCACCGGCAACGTGGCCGCAGTGATGGTGACTGCCAATCTGCCGGCCTTCGGGACTCAGGGCACGCGCATTGACGTAACCGTCTCGGCTATGGGCGACGCCAAGAGCCTGCAAGGCGGAACTCTCCTTGTCACGCCGCTGCTCGGCGCCGATGGCAACGTCTACGCCGTTGCGCAAGGATCACTGGCGATCGGCGGCTTCCAGGCCGAGGGCGAGGCCGCCAAGATTACGCGTGGCGTGCCGACCGTCGGCCGCATAGCCAATGGCGCGCTGATCGAACGCGAAATCGAATTCACGTTGAACCGCCTGAATCAATTGCGTCTGGCGCTGCGCAATCCGGATTTCACCACCGCCAAGCGGATCGCGGCTGCAATCAACGATTATATCGGGTCGCCGACCGCAGAACCGATCGATCAGTCAACCGTGGTGATCACGGTGCCAGCCAAGTCGACGGCAAATATCGTCAGCTTCCTGACCGAAATCGAACAGCTCCAGATCGAACCGGATCTGCCGGCCCGTATCGTCATCGACGAGCGCTCCGGCGTCGTTGTGATCGGCCGCGACGTGCGTGTCTCCATGGTCGCCGTCGCGCAGGGAAATCTAACTGTGACTGTTTCGGAAACGCCCGAGGTCAGTCAGCCGGCGCCGTTCGCACGACGCGGGACCACAAGAGTAGTGCCGCGCACGAGCATTGGCGTCCAGGAGGACGGCAAGAAGATGTTCGTAGTCCGCGAGGGCGTGTCGCTCCAGCAGGTCGTCGATGGCCTCAACGCGATGGGCATCGGGCCGCGCGATCTGATCACCATCCTTCAGGCGATCAAGGCAGCCGGCGCGATCCAGGCCGACATCGAGGTGATGTAATGGCAAATTCAATCGCCCTGCCCGCCCCCGGACTGAAACCGGTCGACCTCCTTACAAACAGCTCGCAACCCGGAAAACTCGGCGCAACAAAGCAGTCAAAAGCGCGCGCTTCCGCGCAGGATTTTGAGGCCGTGTTTCTCAATTCGATGTTTCAGCACATGTTTACCGGCATCGAAGGTGACGGTCCGTTCGGTGGCAGTGGAGCAACCGGCGTCTGGCGCTCGATGCTCACCGACCAATACGCCAGATCATTCGCGAAGGCCGGCGGCATCGGCATCGCAGATCAGGTCTATCGTTCGCTGATAAAGCATCAGGAGGCTCAGCAATGAGCGTGGCCACACAGTCTCCGGGCACGATCGCAACGGCCAACGATGCCGAAATCGCGGTCACCAATCTCGAAAAGATCATGGATGAACTTGAGAAGGCCCTTTCGGAGGAAACGTCTCGAGTGCGAGCGGGACGGCTTCGCGACGCGATCCTCGTTGAGCAGGTCAAGAGCGAGTTCGCCCGCCTCTATGCCGTCGAGAGCGGGCGGGTTAAAACCGCCAAGGACACGATCGCACGCCTGGCGCCGAAGGCATTCGCGCGCCTGCGCGAGCGGCACGACGTGCTCCAGGGTTTGCTACGGACAAACCTGACCGTGCTGGCAACCGCGCATGCCGTCTCGGAAGGGATCATCCGTGGCGTGTCGGGCGAGCTGGCGCGCAAGCAAGCGCCGTCCACATATGGCGCCTCCGGTCGCGCTCAGGCGCCAAGCACAAAAGCGAGTCCGCCGCTGGCCATCAGCCGGACGCTCTAGTCCCTATTTCCGAAAATCCGATCAGCCGCGCGACGACGGTCGACGACTACGCCGTCACAGAAATCTTCAAGCCCGTAATCGTATCGATCTGGGTGCCGTCCGGCATCGTCATGATATTGTTTTTGGTGTCGAGATAGGCACCGTTTGCCAATTGCATGATCGACGACGTGTCGATGACCTTGGCTCCGGTCGTCGTGTCGATCTGGGTGCCGTCGGCCATAGTCAGGATATTGTTGTTAGTATCGATGCTGGACCCGTCCGGAAAATAAATGAAGGGGTCGAGCATGTTTTTCGGCTGCACCATCTGCTGGGCCGCCGTCGCAGCATCAATCACGTCTTGCAGTTTCTGCTGGGCCGCGTTCTGGGCATTTTGCGAGGCAATCTGCGCGTAAAGAGTGGACGCGCTGGTCACGCTGTTTTGCGAAATCAGCGCAAACGCGTTCGCGGTATTGCTGCTGGACCCAAGAAACGAATTGATGCTGCCGTCGTTGCTGCTGGCGCTGTCGAGCATGCCGAGCAGGCCGCCTTCATTTGCCTGATTAGCTATTGCGGTCTGGGCGTCGGCGAGCCAATTCGGCGTCGCACTGCCGGCGAACAACGCACTAAGATTGATGGCGGATGGACTAATGACTGACGTCATGGACTCAACCCACTCTAACGGTCTTCAAGGTACTGGTGTTTCGTTAACAAAATCTCACCCTTAGCAATTCGATAACCATAATTTTTTGGCTAAAGGGTCGGTTACGACACGATATTTTCTGGCCGCCATCAGCGGGTTTTGCCCTTCCCGCAACGACAACTCATTAACCATGAACCTTTACGCGCCGTTTGGTGGGTTTATGCGACAAATTTTCCGATCCACTGGATCACACGTGTGTAACTGCCAGTAGGCATATAGACCAGAAAGGTACGTAAGATGTCTGACATCGTTCTATCCGCAGGCGTGCGGGCGAACCTGCTGCAGCTGCAGCAGACTTCAGACCTGATCACGCAGACGCAGACCCGGTTGGCGACCGGCAAACGCGTCAATTCGGCCCTCGACAACGCCATCAACTTCTTCACTGCCCAGGGCCTCGATAACCGTGCAAGCGACCTGAGCGCGTTGTTGGACAACATGTCCAACGCCATCAACACAATTCAGGCCGCCAACAACGGCATCACGTCGATCACCAAGTTGGTGCAGTCTCAACAGTCGCTTGCCAGCCAGGCGCAGCAGACAACCGACACCAACGTGCGTGCGACCCTGGCTTCACAGTTTGACGCCCTTACGGCCCAGATCGCCCAGCTCGCTGGCGACTCCGGCTTCAATGGCATCAATCTGCTCGCCGGAAACACCCTGACCGTCACATTTGATGAAACGGGAAATTCGACCACCGCTGTGGCTGGCGTGGACTACAGCACTGTAGGCAACGTTCAAACCAACCTCAGCATCGACGGCGCTGTGAGCGCCCACAACTCCTGGGCAGCCGTCAGTGACATCCAGGCCTCATCGGCCACGCTCACGACAGCGTTGACCGACCTGCGCTCTGAGTCCCAGACGCTCAGCGCCAACCTGTCGACCGTGCAGATCCGCCAGGATTTCACTAAGGCGACAATCAACACGCTGCAGACGGGTTCTTCTTCCCTCACCCTTGCTGACTCGAACGAGGAAGGCGCCAACCTTCTGGCGTTGCAGACCCGCCAACAACTGTCGACCACCGCGTTGTCACTCGCATCGCAGGCCGACCAGAACGTGTTGCGGCTGTTCCAGTAAGCGGTTCCGACATAAAACCGAAAACGGCGGCCTTTCGGCCGCCGTTTTTTTTGACACATTATCTTCATGGTTAACAATTTATTAACCCGTTCTTTAACCGGGCGGTAACCCTAACGTTTCATTATCGCGCTTAAGCGATTTGGCCCTTTCGCAGGCAAGGAGTCTGCCATGAGTGACATAGTCCTTTCAGCCGGTGTCCGTGCGAACCTTCTGCAATTGCAGCAGACGTCGGATCTCATCACGCAAACGCAGACGCGCCTTGCCACTGGCAAGAAGGTGAACTCGGCGCTGGATAATCCCATCAACTATTTCACCGCTCAGGGCCTGTCGGTGCGCGCCAACGATCTCAACTCCCTGCTTGATGCGATGGGCACCGGCATCCAAACCATTCAGGCCGCCAACAACGGCATCTCCTCCATAACCAAGCTAGTTCAGTCGGCCCAGGCCCTGGTCAGCCAGGCACAGCAGACCGCCGACACAAACGTCCGCGCCACGCTTGCCAGCCAATTCGACGCTCTACTGCCGCAAATGGACCAGCTGGCCGGGGATTCGGGCTTCAATGGCATCAACTTGCTCGGCGGCAACGACCTGACGATCACGATGAACGAAGACGCCACGTCCCAGGTCGTGGTCGGCTCGGTCAACGATACGACCGCCGCCGATCTGGCGATCAGTGGCTCGCAAAATAGCTGGAACGGAAACGCCGACATCCAGGTGGCGGCCGACCAGCTGAAAGTGACGCTCACAACGCTGCGCTCGCAGGCCCAGTCGCTGAGCTCCAACCTGTCGACAGTCCAGATTCGCCAGGACTTCACCAAGGCGATGGTCAATACGCTGCAAACGGGCGCCGACAATCTCACGCTCGCCGACAGCAACGAAGAAGGCGCAAACCTCCTCGCCTTGCAGACACGGCAACAATTGTCGACCACCGCATTGTCACTCGCCTCGCAGGCCGATCAAAACGTGCTGCGGCTGTTCCAGTAGTTGCATCGATCTAGCGCGACGGAACCTGATCTTGCGCCGCGCCAGGTCCAATAAGCAGCCGCAAGGAGCGGCACAGGATGGGCCTCAAAGTCGAGCTCAAAGCCGGCGAGCGCTTTATTCTCGGCGATTGCCTGGTGACCAACGGCGATCAGCGGACCCGGCTGCTCATCGAAGGCGACGCACCGCTCTTGCGCGAAAAAGACATCATGACGACAGCCCAGGCCAATACGCCTGCCAAGCGTATCTATCTGGCCGTCCAGCTTATGTACACCGCGCGCGACCCGCGGCTTCATCACGACACGTATTTCATCCTTATGCGCGAATTGGTGCAGGCAGTGCCAAGCGCATGGCCCCATATTGTGGCCGTGAGCAACAATATTCTCGCAGGTGAAATGTACAAGGCGCTCAAGAGCGCCAAGGCTCTTATTGCATACGAAAAGGAGATCCTCGATCATGCAACACGCGACACAAGCATACGACGCGGTCGCCAGACAGACCGCAAATCCGCGTGAGCTTGAAGCGGATCTGCTTCTGAGCGCGGCGGCACGGCTTCAAGCCATCCACGATGGTTGGGATGACAAGCGCTACGAGCTCAATGCGGCGCTCACCTATAATCGCCGGCTGTGGTCGATCTTTATGACTTCCGCAACGAGCGAAGAAAACCCGCTGCCGCCGGGTATCAAGCAAAACGTCGCCAATCTCGGGCTGTTCGTTTTCAATCACACGTTGGCGATATTGGCCAATCCGCGTCCGGAGGGCCTCGACTCGCTCATCAACATCAACCGCGAACTGGCGGCAGGGTTGCTCGGCCGCGCATAGACTGCCAATAATTCAAAATGCAAAGACCGCGGATTGCCCGCGGTCTTTTTGTTTTCACGCTGAAAATAGCTGTTATTTCAGGTAGTTGACCAGAGACGTCTGGAACAGCATCGATGTCACCTGCATCGACGCCTGCATCCGGGTTTGCAGCGTGAGCAGTTGGGCGCCGACATCTTCGTTAGACACCCCGTCGATCTGCTGGAGAAAATCGCTCAGGGTCGACGTCGCCTGCTGGTGGCGGGTCTTGGCGTCATTCATCGAGGTCTGGGCGCTGGCAAGATCCGTTTCGATATCCTGGATCGTCTGCCCGCCCGGACTGCTGAGATTGATCGTGAGCCTCTGATCCAACGCGCTGCTCAGCGCGACTCCATTCGGATTGCTGGGCGAAATCTGTACGGCCGCAAGCGTGGCCACATTCTGCATCAGATTGCGGATGGCATCTTCATTGGCGCGCGCGCCATAGGAAACGACCAGCGACGGGTCGATGCGCGCCGTGGCCGTCGAGCGAGCCGGATCCGTGCCGGTCTCGCCGGTATACCAGATCACGGTATTAGCGGTGGTGCCTGCAACCATGCTGGTTGCTGAATCGAATGGCGGCCCCGCCACGCGTTGCGGCGGATTGCTGGCATCGGCATTGAAAAAATCATTGGACGCCGTGACAGCGGAGGCTGCCGTCAAAGACGTATTGGCGAGATTGCCAATAGCCGTGTTGAGCGCCGTCTGGAAATTAGACGCGGTTGTTGCAGGGTTTGGGTCGATCGTGAACTGATTGGCGCCGGGCGGCGAGTTGTTCGTGGCCGTCAGCGTCAAATTTTCGCTGGTGCCATCGGGCAGATTGAATCGCAGGGTGACAGTATCCCCCGGATTGGGTGCAGCCGCGGAGAAATCGATACCCATCGAAGGTGGTGAGCCGCTCGGCGCCGATACAACGGCGCCCGTCACATTGCTGGTAATCGAAGCCAGTTTGAACCCGAATGGAGAGACAGCGTCCTCGGCAACCGAGACAGAGTTTGCCGTCGGCGAACTTATGACCAGGCGGCCAAGTCCATTGGTGCCAAGGTCGGCCTGGGTCCTTTCAGCTATCAGTTGTTTGAGCCCGGCCTTTGCACCATCGCCGTTCAGGATATGGTCCAATGTTTCTACCGCGGGCTGATCGGTGGCTCGGCCTGAGAACAAGTACCGGCTACCAGCCTGGGAATTCAAAAGGCCAATCAACTCATCGAGCGACGATTGCGCGGTTTGCTGTGCGACCAGCGCACCATTTCCATCGTTGACTCCGTTGGCCTGCACCATGGCCGACTTCACCGTACTGGTGATATCGATCATGTTGCCGAGCGCCGTATTCATCAGATTGACGCGGTTCATCACGTTCTGAATCGTATTGTCGAACCCGCTGATCGCTGACAATTGAGAGTTCAGACTGACGGTTACGCCGCGATCAATGCCAAGGCCGGCATATGTCGCCGATTTTTGCCCGGTGCTGAGTTGGCGCTGCAGATCATCGAACTGCGAGCGCATCGTCGTTATTTCCTGGATAGCGAGTTGCGCCTGGGCGCCTATGGATGAAACACTCATGCGGCCGCCATATTGATCAAGGTGTCGAACATGTCCTTCACCGCCGAAAGCACGCGCGCGTTGGCGCCGTACGAATTCTGCAGCGTCAGCAAGTTCGCCATTTCCTGGTCGACGTTGACCCCGGATGAATCGTTGAAGCGCTGTTGCAGCGAATTGAGCACGACGTCCTGGCCTTGCTGCAGGTTACTGGCGGCCGTCGCCGCCTCGCCCTGCTGGCTGAGGACCTGTCGCAGATACACCGGAAGCGAGCCGATAAACGGCGAGCTGGCCGTGCCAATGCCGGTGCTGGACGGAAAGGTCAGCGAAGTGGACGTGAGTTGCTGATAGATGAAATCGGGCCGCGTGCCATCGCCGGCCGGAGTTCCTGGCTGATAAACGACGAGCGTCGATGGGTCGGCCGCAACAGCCGGGTTGACGGCAATACGGCCGGCCAATCCCACTATTTGCGCGCCGACCCCGGTGATAGCGCCCGTGTACGGGTTCGCACCATCGGTAAACAACGGAAATTCCGCACTGCCGGCAGTAGTTGACGTCATGGTCGCGGTCTTGGAGACCGAGTTCACGACAGTGGTGCCGGACCCGTCGTCAAGAACTTCAAGCGTAGTGCCGGATGGATTGGAAGCCGTCATGCCGGCCCCGCCGAGCGCGGCGTTGACTTGCGCGGCCACCGAAGCCATGCCCGCCGAGAAGTCGATACCCACGACCGTGTCGTTGGGCGTCGCGGTCGTCGCATTAGGCAATGGCAGGACGGAAGGATCATCCACCCGGACCAAGGTGATTGTGTGCGGGGTGTTCGTCGCAGTGTCGGTGTAGTTGATCGTTACTTGATTGCCGGTCAGCAGATTACCGACGTCGACGTCAAAGCCGTTTGACGGTCCGGGCGGGGTCGCAGTGCCCTGAGTGGTTTTATCGGAAAGCGCTTGCGACATCCCGGCAGCCAGCGCATCAAGCTGGTTCTGGGCCTGCACCAGATCCTGGTCGCGCATCTGCACGTAGGCAGCGATGGTGCCCGAGCGGATGGCGTGATCCGCGATCATGTCGATGGGCGAGCCATCCGGCGGAACGAGTGTAATTGTCCCAACGCCGCTTTTTGTAGGATCGGCGTTCCACTGCGCCGATGGCGTTATGGTGCCTACGGCGTTGAAGCTGAGTGTCCCCGCGGTGGTGCCGACGAGCTGTATCCCTGAATTGGTGAACACGCTCACCTGACCACTATCGCCAGGGACCACGTTGATATCCATCAACTTCGAAAGCTGATCGATATAGTAATCGCGTTGGTCCTGCAGTGTGGCTGTTGCGCTATCGCCCGGCGTCGAGGCCGCGATCTGCTGATTGAGCGAGGCGATCTGACTCATGGCCGTGTTGGCCTGATTGACCGCGTCGGAAATGCCGAGCTCCGCGTTGGCTCGAAGTGACTGGACGCTATCGCTCAACTGGTTGAGTTGTTGGGCCAGCAATTGCGCGCTGTTTATCACTGAGCTGCGGGCGCTCGGGTCATCGGGGCTAGTCGAAAGCGCCTGCAGCGAGGACGTAAAGCTGTTGTACGAAGACTCGAGCGACGTGGTCGCGCCGGGTTGGCCATAGATATCCTGCAGTTGCGAATACATGCGCGCGCGTGTGTCTGCATAGGACGCGCCGGCGTTCTCCGTGCGCAGCTGCTTCTGAACGTAGAGATCAAGCTGACGCTGGATATCGCTGACCCGAACACCGATGCTTGTTTGGGCGCCAGTAGCGACCTGATTGACGACCTTGCGGGTATAGCCAGGCGTGTCCGCGTTGGCCACATTGGCCGCGACCATCGCGATATTGGCCTGGGTGACCTGCAGGCCCGAGAGAGCGGAATTGAGCGCCTGTGTCAGACTCATGTGCCAATCCCGATCACGCGACGATCATGTCCGACGTTTGCGTCACTATCGAATGACGTTGAGCAAGTCTTGCGACATCTGGTTTGCGGTCGTGATCACCTTCGTGTTGGCTGAATACGCCTGCTGCGTCACGATCAATTTCGTGAACTCAGTCGCGATGTCGGTGTTGGAGGCTTCCAACGACTGCCCGATGATCTTGCCGGACGAGCCTGCAATCGCGGGACCAGATTCATTGGTCAGTTGATAGGCGCCCCCGTCGAGCGCCTTGAGGTTGTTCGGGCTGTTGAAATGGACCAAGGGAACCTGCGCCAGTGCGACGTTCTGCCCGTTCGAGAAGGTGCCGATGATGTCGCCCGCGTCACTGACCGCAATTGACTTCAGTTGACCGGCGGCGAAACCGTTTTGCTGCAGGTTATTAACGGTTGCGGCTCCACTTGTGTTGGCGAACTGGGTAATGCCGCCGGTAGGGCTGCTTATCGTGATGTTGCCAAGGTTCGTGCCGTTGATGACGACGCCGGAAAGCGTCAGGTTTGTGATGGGTGGATTCAGCTGGCCCGTGTTGTCGAACTTGAAGTCAGTACCGGCATTCTGCCACGCAACCGTCGCACCAGTGGCGGCGGAGTCGGTCTGATAGAAAAGCTCCCAGGTATCCGTGCCGCCGGCTGCGACGCTGTCGGTCTTGGCCCACCTCAGTTGAAGGTTGGCAGGTGTTCCAAGTGCGTCGTAGATCGTGACTGAGCCGCCATCGATCGACTCGTTGACGAAAGTTGACACGTCGCTGCCGACGACGGTGCCGGTTCCGGCAACTGTCGGGTTCGTACCGAAGTCAGCCGGATTAAGCAGTTCAGAGTTGGGCGTCGTTGGAACAAACGCGTTTGTAATCGGTTGTGCCGGCAGGTTTATCCCGTAGTTGACCTGACTGGTCGGGCTGGCCGGCAGGAAATTGCCCTGGAACTGCAAGGGTGCAGCGACACTGCCGACCGGATTGCCGGTCGTCGGGTCGATTGGAATGCCCTCGAGGAAATAGCCGGCGCCATTGACCAGATAACCGTTTGCATCCTGCTGGAAGTCGCCGCGGCGTGTATAACTGTCGATGCCGCCGAATAACGGCAGATTTCCGTTGAAGCTGGTCGGAGCCTGGACGACGAAAAAGCCGTTGCCGTTGATGGCCATGTCCGTGGTCGATGTCGTGCTCTGAATCGTACCCTGGACGTTGTTGGTGGCCCGCGAACCCGCGATCACGCCGCCGGCGATCTGGTGCGTCGGCACCGAATCTCCGGGAATGAGATCGGCAAAACTCGTGTCGATGCCCTTGTAAGCGGTGGTCTGAGAGTTCGCGATGTTGCCGGATATGTTTTGCATGGCGAAGGATTGCGCCTGCAACCCGCTGACTGCAGTCGTTAAAGCGTCGAACAAACCCATGACTTCATCTCCGCAAACGAGACACACTTCGCCCGCACCGGGGCCTTGGTGGACAATGCCAACGCAATCGCTGTGCCACATAAATTATTTAATTATTTCAATGCATTACAAAAGAACGGCGGCCCGTTTGGACCGCCGTATCAGGTGCTTTGTGCCGTCAAGCGGCAGATATTGCCGGGGTGGATTATGAGGAAGAGCCGGCGGCTGGCACGAACTTCAGGGCCACGCCATTCATGCAGTAACGCAGTCCGGTCGGTGGTGGTCCGTCGTCGAACACATGGCCGAGATGACCAAGGCAACGCGCGCAATGCACTTCGGTGCGTGCCATAAAGAACGAACGATCCGTCTTCGTCTCAACTGCGTTGGCCAACGGTTGATAAAAGCTTGGCCATCCTGTGCCGCTTTCAAACTTGGTGTCCGATGAAAAGAGCGGCAGATCGCAGCCTCCGCAAGTGAAGGTGCCCTTGCGCTTTTCTTTGTTGAGAGGACTGCTCCCAGGCCGCTCGGTGCCATGCTGGCGCAGGATCATATATTGATTTGCCGTGAGGCGTTGGCGCCAATCCATATCGGTAAGACTGCGGTAGTCGATCGTCGTGGTCGCGGTCATCGTTTGTGCCTCACCAAACTTGTTTGTCACCGCGAGTACTGAAACAGCGGCGCCGGCAGTCAGTAGAGCGCGTCGGTTCATCATAATCCGAACCCCTGGCATTCCTGAACCCGGGCGAGCATCAGATAGAGATTTTACGAGCAGGCGCCACTCAAGTCCGCATCACACGTTTATCACATTGATGCGAGGCCCGCACAGCGGGTGGAAATGCAGATTCTTCGGGCTTTTCGCCTTTAGGCGACTGCCAATCGTCCGGCGCGCTGACCGCTATCCGTATCGGACTCGTGCCACAACCGATTGTCAGGCTGTATCGGATAAGACCGGTGGTACTCTGCCAGCTTTTCCTTGTAGAGCGCGATATAGGCCTCGTCGGAAAGCGTCTCAATGTTTTCGAGATCAAGGCCAAGACCGATCTCGTGATAGATTTCCAGGTTGCGCAAATCGGGCACTGGCAAAGTACCGCGCTTAAAGTCGCTCCACATCTGCCGATAGAGACCTTCCAGATTGCGAACAAAGCCAGGCGTATCGAAAAGACCGCAAGTGTCGCGCTCCGCAATTAGCTTCTGCTTTATCGCGGCCAGTTTTTCGCGGTTATGGCCGAGCTCGATCGCCTTCGCCAGATAGGCTTCCGCCGATGGACACGCGAGCTCCGGAAGCCCTGCCGAGCAAACAACGGAGGCACAAACCCGGGCAGCAAACGTGCGTCCGGCAAACGTGACGATCGGCACTCCCATCCAGAGTGCATCTGCAGCGGTGGTGTGCGCACCGTAGGGGCTGCTGTCGAGGAAGAGGTCAGCAAGCGGATAGCGCGCGAGGTGCTCTGGATTGGGTAACTTCTGCGCAAACACGATGCGTTCAAGAGCAATTCCCGACGCAGCAGCGGCCTGGCGCAGCCGCTCGTTGGTCTCGTTTGTTGCGCTGAGCAGCCAAAGTACGCTGTCCGGCACCGCGCCGAGGATCATCATCCATCGTTGGAACGTCCGCGGCGTTGTCTTCTGGGAGCCATTCAGCGAACAGAAGACAAAAGCGTTGTCCGGGAGCCCGACATCGGTACGTGTGGGGCGTTGCGCGGCGACCACGCGTTTGCGGTCATTCGGCTGATAGCAGGGAAGCCGCAATACCTTTTCCGAAAAATGAGCTTCGTTTCCCGGTGGAATGATCGTGCTGTCCGCGATGATGTAGTGGTGATATGGCGTTCCCATTGTTCCGGGGAATCCGAACCAGTTGACCGCGACCGGTGCCGGCCGCCGCGCGAAGATCTTGGTGCGCGCGTCTTTTGTGTAGCCGTTGAGATCGATGAGAATATCGATTCCATCAGCGGAAATCTTTGCAGCTGCCTGATCATCGCCGAGATTACTGATGTCGACCCAATGATCGGCGGCCTGCATAGTTCGTTGCTGCGTGGCGTCGGTCCGGTTGATGCCGCAGTAATACGCGAAGACTTCGACGTTTTCACGGTTGTGCTGTTCGATAACATCGGTCATGGCGAAGCCGACCGCGTGTTCGCGAAAATCGGACGACACATAGCCAATGCGCAGCCTGGTACGATCGGCACGGCCAGTCGGCGCATGCAGCATCGGCCGCGTCATGCCGACCGATTTCTTTGCGTATTGGTAGGCCGTTGCGAGCTGGAACATCGGATCATCGGCAAGGCATTGCAACGACAGCGATGATATCCCCTTCACCAGATATCGTCGGCTGACACGTTCCCATTCGGCGAGCACGGGCCATTTGCACTGCCGTTGGCGCAATGAAATCCAGTGCTGCAACACCTTGGTCTGATGCGAATTGATATCAAGACTCTGCTTGAGGACATCTTCGGCTGGTGCATCATTGTTCGCGGCCTCCAGCACACGAGCGGTCTGCTCCAGCGCGGTGAGCTTGTGTGCAACAGATTCGCCGTTGATTGCGCTAAGATCCTGGGCGAGCTTAAGCCATTGAGTTACGGCTTCGCCGGCCTGCCCGCTGTCCTCGAACACACGCCCGAGATTGATATAGCTCTGCTGAAACTCGGGCTTGAGTCGGATGCATTCCTGGAATGCCAGGATAGCGCCCGACCGATCTCCGATATCTGCCAACGTAACGCCATAGTTGAAATAGGCGGCGTGCAGCAGAAGGTCTTTTGAATTGTGCGCGATCCACGTCTTGTATAGCTCGGCGGTCAGCTTTTTGTGACCCAGGGAATCAAGCTGTCCGGCGCAACTGATGACTTCGGCGATCGAAAGCTGACGACTTTTCGCCCGATTGAGCGCGTCGTTGAAAATAACTGTTGCGGCGTTCAAATCAGCGGGCGGCGACAGCATTTTTGACGTCCTATAAGCGTTGAAACTGCGAACGCGATGCGGCCATCAATGCAGGCCACTTTGAACACGCGATACGCCACGCACTACAGTACGCCTTACTTCGGTCTGCCTGCGCTACGGTGCCCGGAGCCTATGGCAGAATGGATCAGCCGCTCACTAGCCGACGAGAGTGATCAACGCATCCAACTGCGCGATCGACATTGCCTCGATCTGCGTCGGTGTAAACGCATTACCCTGGGTGGTGCTGAGCGAGCTGATCTCGGCCGTCGTCAGGCCGGCGATAGCCGCAACGCTGATGGCCGGTATGCCGGTTGTGCTCGTAATTGCGTCAAACCTCGTTGTCGCCATCGCGCCAATCTGGGTGCTGGTCAAACCGCCTACCTGGGTAGCCGTGAACGCACTGATCTCGGTTGTCGTCAACTGGTTGATATTCCCGGTCGACAGTGCTGCGATCTCGGTCGCGGTCAGCGTGGAGATCTGCGTCGCGGTCAGGTTGCCGAACGTGGTCGTGGTCAGGCCGGTCACCTGGGTGGTGGACAGCTTGGCGACACTGAGCGCGTCAAGGGTGGTGGTGTTGATGCCGTTGAGCTGGGTCGTG